>NZ_BAAAQD010000014.1:0-352182 GCF_039531485.1 Dactylosporangium maewongense
CTCCCGATACAACCGCACGGCACGCTGCCGCAGATCAGGTGAGTACTTCTTCGGTGCTGGCACGAATCTTCCTTCCCATGGCCATCAGACCATGATCAAGAAGCTCCATGAAAGCGGGGGTGGCTCACAGTGACGGCGCAGCTGCGGTGTGCGCCGGACCAGTTGATCCAAGGGATGGATCTGGCGGTGCGGGTGGCCATGACCGCACTTGATCGAGTGCTCGGGATCGGCGACCGCGCTGTTGCGGTGTGCGCCGGCCCGGTTGATCCAAGGACGGATGTGGCGGTGGGGGTGGCCAGGGTTGTCCTTCGATCGGGTGCTCGGGATCGGTGTGTGCACGGTGTCGGGTGGCTGGCCGTCGCGGGTGCTGGCTTGATCCAAGGACGGGTCTGGTCGTGCGCGCGGCCAGGGTTGTCCTTGGATCATGTGGTCGAGTCCGGCGGGGGAAGCTCAACGGGGCCGTTGCCCTGGTCCGGGTGCGGTGGTGCGTTCGGTGACGGGGCTGTTGCCTGGTCCAGGGGTGGATCTGGCGGTGCGGGCAGACGCTGTTCGCCCAGCCGCCACAGACGTTGATCAATGCCCGGCTTTGCGGCTTTTGTCCACAGGCGGTGTGGGATCCGGGGCGGGTTGAGTGATCGAGCTGTGGGTGGATCGCGCAACGTCCATCGCGAGGCGGGGGCATGCGGGGTATTGGTCAACGTCTGTTCGCTGGGTGCGGGTCGGGGCTGACGGGGTCCGTGATCCGGGAGGGTTTGTGCAGCCCAGGTGGCGCAAGGTCTTCCGGAGCATGGGGAGCCCTGGTCACTGCGGAGGACGGCCACCGGATGCGGCGCGCATGCGCCGCTTGGCCTGGCTCGCGCCTCGGTGCGGGCAGTGCGTCGCGGAGCGGCGCATTGGGGTGCGGGTGGGGATCCCCGCAGGGGTCCGCCGCGGCAGCGGTGGGGGGAATTACAGCTTGAGCTGGGGAAACGCGGTAACGTTCAGAAAAGGGTCAACTTCCGTTGGATTCAGCAAAAGTTTGGTAACGGGAGATAGAAGACCTAGACGCGGCGCTTCGGAGGGCCTAAAGTCTCGACGCAACACGGGTGTAACGCATGGCACACGACCCGGCAACCGGCACCTCAGCGGAGGTGTGGTGGTGTAGCCGCGTGTCGCGGACGCCTGCCTGCGACCAGATGAGGAGGTGCCATTGTGAACACGGTCAGTGCGGTAGACGGCCCCGTTCAGTCGCGCCTGCTCCGCTTGTTGCGGGACACCGGTGCGTTGTCGCGTGCGGAGCTGGCGGATCGCCTGGAGGTGCCGCGGCCGCGGCTGCTTGCGGACCTGGACGCGCTCGTCGCGACCGGGCTCATCCGCGAGGCGGGCCCGGCGGCGAGCCGGGGTGGTCGCAGGTCGACGCTGGTGGAGCTGAACCCCGATCTGCGGTTCGCCGCGGTGGACCTGGGGGCGAGCTCGATCGACGTCGAGATCACCGATGGGCGGCTGGAGCCGGTCGCGGCGTACGGGGAACCCGCCGACATCAGGTCGGGACCGAAAGTAATACTGCAACGGGTCAACGAGATTCTGCACAAGTTCCGTGTGGATGGCTCGTTCGAGCGGTTGCACGCGATCGGCATCGGCGTGCCAGGGCCGGTCAGTTTCCGGGACGGCGTTCCGGTCTCGCCACCGATCATGCCCGGCTGGGACAGGTTCCCGGTGCGGGAGGTGCTCGGGCGCGAGTTCAACTGCCCGGTCGTCGTCGACAACGACGTGAACATCATGAGCATCGGCGAGCGCTACGGCGGCGTCGCGCACTCGGTGGACAACCTGCTCTTCCTCAAGGTGGGGACCGGCATCGGGTGCGGCATCTACCTCAACGGTGAGGTGTACCGGGGCACCGACGGGTGCGCCGGCGACATCGGGCACATCCAGGTCGACAGTCACGGGCCGGTGTGCTCGTGCGGCAACGTCGGCTGCCTGGAGGCCTTGTTCGGTGGCGGCGCGCTGGCGCGTGACGCGACGGCGGCGGCCCGCAGCGGTGCCTCACCGGCGCTCGCGGACCGGCTGAACGCCAACGGCATCGTGACCGCCAAGGACGTCGCCGACGGCGCCGCCGAGGGTGACGTCACGTGCATCCGCCTGATCCGTGACGGTGGGCGCCGGGTGGGTGGGGTGCTGGCCGGCCTGGTCAGCTTCATCAACCCGTCGATGATCGTGATCGGCGGCGGTCTCGCCGGCCTCGGTCACATCCTGCTGGCGGAGATTCGTAGCGTCGTCTACCGGCGTTCGCTTCCCCTCGCGACCGGCAATCTGCCGGTCGTCCTGTCCGAGCTCGGCCCCCGCGCCGGCGTTGTTGGCGCCGCGGTCCTGGCCAGCGAACTCGCATATGGACGGCCATCATGACAACTACGGACGACATCGTCCTGAAACTTACCGATGTGGTGAAGACCTTCCCCGGCGTCCGTGCGCTCGACGGGGTCCAGCTGGAGGTGCGGGCCGGGGAGGTGCACTGCCTCCTCGGGCAGAACGGCGCCGGCAAGTCCACGCTGATCAAGGTGCTCTCGGGCGCGCACACCCCGGACTCCGGCGAGATCATGTGGCTGGGTCAGCCGGCCACGTTCAACAGCCCGCAGACGGCCATGAAGGCCGGCATCGCCACCATCTACCAGGAGCTCGACCTCGTCGACGGCCTCAGCGTCGCCGAGAACATGTACCTCGGTCACGAGCCGCACAGCGCCGGGTTCGTCGCCCGGCGCACCATGCGCCACGGCGCGGCGGAGATCCTCGCGCGGCTCGGCCACGCGGAGATCCCCGTGGGCCGGGAGGTCGGCAAGCTGCCGGCCGCCGCGAAGCAGATCGTGAGCATGGGCCGGGCGCTGTCCCGCGAGGCGCGGCTGCTCATCATGGACGAGCCGAGCGCCGTGCTCGCCCACGACGAGGTGCAGAACCTGTTCCGCATGGTCCGCGCGCTGACGGCGCAGGGCATCGCGGTCATCTACATCTCCCACCGTATGGAGGAGATCCGCGAGATCGGCGACCGCGTGACGGTGCTCAAGGACGGCCGCACCACGGCGGCCAACCTCGACGCGAAGGCCACGCCGACCCGCGAGCTGGTCAGCAAGATGACCGGCCGCACCATCGAGTATGTCTTCCCGGATAAATCGGATAAGTCGAATAAGTCGGACAAGCCGGCGGAAGAGCTGCTGCTCAGCGTCGATGGCTTGAGCCTGGAAGGGCGGTTCAGCGACATCTCGCTGAACGTCCACGCGGGGGAGATCGTCGGGATCACCGGCCTGGTCGGCTCCGGGCGGTCTGAGGTGCTGGAGACCATCTTCGGCGCCCGCCGCGCCACCGCCGGCACGGTCGCGATCGAGGGCAAGGTGCTGCGCAAGGGCAGCGTCAACGCCGCCGTGAAGGCCGGCATCGGCATGGCCCCCGAGGAGCGCAAGAGCCAGGCACTGCTGCTCGGCGAGCCGATCTACCGCAACGTCACCCTCGCCGGGTTCACCCGCTTCGCCCGCGCCGGCTTCACCGACGCCGGGCGCGAGCGCTCCGAGGCCCAGAAGATCACCCAGGGCCTCGACCTGCGCCCGAACGACGTCCGGCGCCCCGTGCGTACCCTCTCCGGCGGCAACCAGCAGAAGGTCGTCGTCGGCCGGTGGCTGCTGGGCGGCACCCGGCTGCTCCTGCTCGACGAGCCCACCCGAGGCGTCGACGTCGGCGCCCGCGCCGAGCTCTACCAGGTGATCCGCAGACTCGCCGACGAGGGTGTCGGTGTGCTGCTCGTGTCCAGCGAGGTGCCCGAGGTGCTGGGCCTGTCCGACCGCGTGCTCGTCATGCGTGAGGGACGGCTCGTACGGGAGGCTCCGGCGGACGAACTCGACGAAGACACCGTGCTCGACCTCGTGATGGCCGGCTCACTGCTGGACGGGGCCGATATGGCGAGCACCGCCCCTGAAGGGACCGCAGCATGAGCACCGCGACCACACCGTCCGCCGACTCCGTGGAGCTGAGCAAGGGCGCGGCGAGCGCCGCCGGGCAGGGCTGGTTGCAGCGGGACGGTGCCGACTCCGTCAAGCGCAACCTCGCCCTCATCGGGGTCCTGGTGCTGCTGCTGATCATCGGTGCCGTCACCCGTCCCGACATCTTCCTCGACCTCGACCGGCTCTGGTCCAACGAGCTGACCGTGCTGACCCAGGCGTCCAGCATCGGCGTGATCGTGGTCGGCATGACGTTCGTGATGATCAGCGGCGGCATCGACCTGTCGGTCGGCGCGCTGCTGGCCCTCGCCAGCGTCTGGTGCACCACCGTGGCGACCCAGGACATGGGGCCGGCCGCGATGGTCTTCACCGCGCTCGCCGTCGGTGCGGCCGCCGGCCTCGTCAACGGCGGCCTGATCGCCTACGGCAAGCTGGTGCCCTTCATCGCGACGCTCGCCATGATGCTGTCCGCCCGCGGTCTCGCCCAGAACATCTCCGGGTCGCACACCCAGATCACGTCGGACCCGTTCATCAAGAGCCTCGCCGGCGACCGGCTGCTCGGCGTCCCGTACATGGTCATCATCTTCGTGGCGGTCACCGCGCTCGGCTGGGTCCTGCTCAACCGCACCACCTTCGGCCGCCGCACCATCGCGATCGGCGGCAACGCCGAGGCCGCCCGCCTGGCCGGCATCAACGTCCGGTTGCAGACGATGCTGCTGTACGTGCTGTCGGGCCTCTGCTGCGGCATCGCCGCGCTGATGATCGTGTCGCAGACGACCTCCGGCAGCAACACCCACGGCGACCTGTACGAGCTCAACGCGATCGCCGCCGCGATCATCGGCGGCACCGCCCTCACCGGCGGCCGCGGCACCATCGTCGGCTCGCTCCTCGGCGTGCTGATCTTCACCCAGATCACGAACCTGTTCATCGTCAACAACCTGCAGCTGGACGTCCAGCGGATCATCAACGGCGGCATCATCGTCGCCGCGGTCCTGATCCAGCAGTTCCGGGTCGGCTCCTTCTTCCGGACCCGCCTCAACAGATAGGCACCTCGGTCCCACCTCGATAGGGCGCATCGCCACCGAACACCCAGCACCGCCGTCGCGACGGCAGTGTGGATCAACACGCCCAAAATGCAGCAAAACCTACCCGCCCCCCATCCCACAGACGACCAGGAGGTCGTGATGAGCGCATCCTCGGGTGACATGTCCCGCCGCAAGCTTCTCCTCGGCGGGGCCGCCCTCGGCGCCGGTGCACTGCTCGCCGGTTGCACGTCCAACGACAAGAAGGACGACGACGCCGGCACCAACACGAAGGTGAACGCCGCCGCCTCGGAGGCGCCCGGCAAGGCCGTCACCATCGGCTTCTCGGCCCCGGCCGCCGACCACGGCTGGATCGGCGCCATCACCGCGAACGCCAAGGCGCAGGCCGCCAAGTTCTCCGACGTGACCCTGAAGGTCGTCGACGCCGGTAAGGACGCCCCCGCGCAGATCGCGGCGCTGGACACCCTGATCGGCTCGAAGCCCGACGCGATCGTGCTGCTGCCGCAGGACGGCGCGCAGCTCACCGAGATCGGCAAGAAGGCCACCGCGGCCGGCATCATCGTCATCAACCTCGACCGGGAGTTCTCCGACTCGGCCGCCTCGTTCTCGCTGATCAAGGGCGACAACTACGGCATGGGCATCGCCGCCGGCAAGTACATCGGCGAGAAGCTCAAGGGCAAGACCGACGCCGTCATCGGCGAGATCCCGGGCATCGACGAGCTCCAGCTGACCAAGGACCGGTCGAAGGGCTTCGCCGACGCGCTCAAGACCTACGGCCTGACCGTCAAGCACCGGGTCGCGGCGGGCTTCACCGTCGAGTCCGGGCAGAAGGCCGCGGCGAACCTGCTGCAGGCCGCGCCGAAGCTCGACGCCGTGTGGAACCACGACGACGACCAGGGCGTCGGCGTCCTCGCCGCGATCCAGCAGGCGGGCCGCAAGGAGTTCTTCATGGTCGGCGGCGCCGGCTCCCGCGACGCGATGGACCACATCAAGGCCGGCGACTCGGTGCTGACCGCGACGGTCACCTACCCGCCGTCGATGGCGTCCTCGGCGATCATCCTGGCCCGCCTCGCCGCCCAGGGCAAGGGCATGGGCGACCTGGTCGAGCTGCAGGTGCCGAAGCTGATCGTCCTGCAGTCCGAGACGATCACGAAGGACAACGTCGACAAGTACCTGCCGCTCGGCTTCAAGTCCTAGCAGGTCGTCAGGTAGAGCCAACCACCAGAAAGGAAACCGCCAGTGTCCACTCAGGGCAGCAGCGGGGAGCTGCGCGTCGGCATGGTCGGATACGCATTCATGGGCGCCGCGCACTCACAGGCGTGGCGCACCGTGAACCGGGTCTTCGACCTGCCGGTGCGGGCGACCATGGTCGCCGTCTGCGGCCGCGATGGGGCGAAGGTGGCGGACGCCGCCAGCCGGCTCGGGTGGGCCGAAGCGGTGACCGACTGGCGCGAGCTGATCGCCCGGGACGACATCGACGTCATCGACGTCTGTACCCCGGGCGACAGCCACGCCGAGATCGCCATCGCCGCGCTCGAAGCGGGCAAGCACGTGCTGTGCGAGAAGCCGCTCGCCAACACGGTCGAGGAGGCGCGCGCGATGGTCGCGGCGGCGGCGAAGGCCCGGGCGCTCGGCGTCCGGTCCGCCTGCGGGTTCAACTACCGCCGGGTCCCCGCCGTCTCGTTGATGCGCAACCTCATCGCCGACGGCCGGCTCGGCGCCATCCGGCACGTCAGAGCCGTCTACCTGCAGGACTGGATCACCGATCCCAACTTCCCGCTCGTCTGGCGGCTCCAGAAGGACAAGGCCGGCTCGGGCGCGCTCGGCGACATCGGCGCGCACATCATCGACCTGACCCAGTTCGTCACGGGCCAGCAGATCACCGGCGTCACCGGCATCACCGAGACGTTCATCAAGGAGCGCCCGCTGCCGGAGGCGTCCAGCGGGCTCTCCGCGAGCGCGGGCGCCACGACGGGTGAGGTCACCGTCGACGACGCCGCGGTCTTCGTCGCCCGGCTCTCCGGCGGCGGCCTGGCCACCTACGAGGCGACCCGCTTCGCGACCGGCCGCAAGAACGGGCTCAAGGTCGAGATCAACGGCGAGCTCGGCTCGCTCGTCTTCGACCTGGAGCGGCTCAACGAGCTCGAGTACTACGACGCCACGAAGCCGGCCGCCGAGCAGGGCTTCAGCCGCATCCTGGTGACCGAGGGCGAGCACCCGTATCTCTCCGCCTGGTGGCCGCCGGGCCACATCATCGGCTACGAGCACTCGTTCACCCACGAGATGCGGGACTTCATCGAGGCGGTGGCCACCGGGCAGGACCCGACGCCGTCGTTCGAGGACGCGCTGCAGGTACAACTCGTGCTCGACGCCGTGGAGAAGTCCGACGCCTCCTGGGTCAGCGTGCTGGCATGAACGATCCCTACGCTCCCACTCCGGCGGACCGGTTCTCGTTCGGGCTCTGGACGGTGGGCTGGCAGGCCCAGGACGTCTTCGGCTCGGCGTCCCGCGCGGCGCTCGACCCGGTCGAGTCCGTGCACCGGCTCGCGGAGCTGGGGGCGTACGGGGTGAGCTTCCACGACGACGACCTGATCCCGTTCGGCAGCGACGAGACCGTCCGGGACAAGCTGATCGGCCGCTTCCGCGAGGCCCTCGACACCAGCGGCATGGTGGTGTCGATGGCCACCACCAACCTGTTCGGCCACCCGATCTTCAAGGACGGCGCGTTCACCGCCAACGACCGTGCCGTCCGCCGGTTCGCGCTGCAGAAGGTGCTGCGCAACATCGACCTCGCCGCCGAGCTCGGCGCGCCGACCTACGTGCTGTGGGGCGGTCGCGAGGGCGCCGAGTCCGGTGCCGGCAAGCAGATGCGGGCGGCGCTCGACCGGTACCGCGAGGCCATCAACGCCCTGTGCGCGTACATCCGCGAGCGTGGCTACGACATCCGCCTCGCCATCGAACCGAAGCCCAACGAGCCCCGCGGCGACATCCTGCTGCCGACGATCGGCCACGCCCTCGCACTGATCTCGACCCTGGATGAGCCGTCGCGGGTGGGGCTCAACCCCGAGGTGGGGCACGAGGAGATGGCCGGGCTCAACTTCGCCCACGGCATCGCCCAGGCGCTGTGGCACGGCAAGCTCTTCCACGTCGACCTCAACGGCCAGCACGGCCCGCGGTTCGACCAGGACCTGCGGTTCGGCGCCGGCAACCTCCGCGGCGCCTTCTGGACCGTCGACGTGCTGGAGAACAGCTCCGGCTACCCGACGGCCTACGCGGGACCCCGCCACTTCGACTACAAGCCACCACGTACCGAGGACGCCGCGGGGGTGTGGGTCACCGCCGCGGCGTGCATGCGCAACTACCTGATCCTCAAGGACAAGGTCCGTACGTTCCGTGACGACCCCGAGGTGTCGGCGGCGCTCGCGACGGCCCGCGTCGACGAGCTTTCGGTACCGACGCTGATGCCGGGGGAGTCGCTCTCGGCGCTGCGGGCCGAGGAGATCGACGTCGAAGCGGTGGCCGCCCGCGGGATGGCCTTCGAACGCCTCGACCAGCTCGCCATGGAACACCTCCTGGGGATCAGGGGATGAGCACCGCATAAACGAAGCTTTTCCTCGCCGGCAGCGAGGGCCTTGCCGCGGTTGCGCCCCGCGGCAGGGTAGCCGGCGGGGAAGGGTCCGTCGGGCCGGCGCGGCACGTGTGCCGCGCCGGCGGACGGGCAACAACTGAAGACGACATCATGACGGCGCGACGGCGCGCGCTCACGCCCATCGTGAAGGATCTGTCATGCCCAGAAGCACAGCCCGGAACTGGTTCGCCGCCGCTACGGCGGGCCTGCTCGCCGCGGCCACACTGAACCCGGTGCCCGCCAGCGCCGCCGACGCCCCGTACAAGGTCCTGGTCTTCTCGAAGACCGCGGGCTTCCGCCACTCGTCGATCCCCAACGGCATCGCCGCCGTCCAGTCGCTCGGCTCCACCAACAACTTCACCGTCACCGCCACCGAGGACGCCGCCGCGTTCACCGCCGCCAACCTGGCCCAGTACCAGACGGTCGTCTTCATGTCGACGACCGGGGACGTGCTCAACGACGCCCAGCAGACCGCGTTCGAGGCCTACATCCGTGGTGGCGGCGGGTACGTCGGCGTGCACGCCGCGGCCGACACCGAGTACAGCTGGCCGTTCTACGGCACGCTCGCCGGTGCCTGGTTCGCGTCGCACCCGGCGATCCAGCAGGCGAGCGTGAACGTCGAGGACCGCAGCCACCCGGCCACGGCCCACCTCGGCGCCACCTGGACCCGCACCGACGAGTGGTACAACTACCAGACCAACCCGCGGGCCACGGCGCACGTCCTGGCCTCGCTCAACGAGTCGTCGTACTCGGGTGGATCGATGAGCGGCGACCACCCGATCACCTGGTGCAAGACCATTGACAGCGGCCGGTCGTTCTACACCGGCTTCGGGCACACCGAGGAGAGCTACGCCGACACCAACTTCCGCAACCTGCTGCTCGGTGCCATCCGGTACACGGCGAAGCGCGTCGACGGCGACTGCGCGGCGCCGGTCCAGCCGTCCGGCAGCGTCTACCAGGCCGAGGCGTGGTCGGCGACCGGCGGCGTCCAGGTCGCGAACCACGCGGCCGCCGTCGGCGGCAAGACCGCCGGCTACATCGACAACAACGACTGGATCTCGTTCACCGGCGTGAACCTGTCCAACGTCACCGGCGTCAGCCTGCGCTCGTCGTCGGCCGGCGCGGGCGGTACCGTCGAACTGCGCGCCGGAAGCACCACCGGCACCCTGCTCGGCAGCGCCGCGATCGCCAACACCGGCAGCTGGGAGACCTTCCGCGACGTGTTCACGCCGCTGTCGACCAACGCCAGCACCTCGTTGTTCCTGGTCTTCCGGGGCACCGGCAGCTCCCTGTTCGACCTCGACCAGCTCACCCTGACGCGCTCCGCCACGACCCGCCAGGGCGAGGCGTGGTCGTCGATGAGCGGCCTGCAGGTCGCCGGGCACGCCCCCGCCACCGGTGGGCAGACCGCCGGGTTCATCGACAACAACGACTGGGCCGCGTACACCGGACTGTCGCTGGGCACCGCCGCCGGCGTCCGCGTCAAGTGGTCCTCGGCCGGCCCCGGCGGCACGATCGAGCTCCGGGCCGGCTCGGCGACCGGCGCGCTGCTCGGCACGCTCGCGGTCGCCAACACGGGCAGCTGGGACACGTTCCGCACGGCCTCGGTCGCTCTGGTCCCGAACGCGTCGACCACGCTGTGCCTGGTGTTCCGCGGCGGCAGCGGATCGCTCTTCGACGTCGACGAATTCACGGTGTTCAGCGCCTGAACTTCGGTCGCGGGTTCTCCCGCGACCGGACAGACGGGTGGCGGGGTCGCGACGCCGACCGGCCCCGCTGTCCGGGCCCCGTCCGCTCGGATGCACCACAGCACCTGCACAACGTCCCGGGTGGTGACGCCGACTCCCCCCGTGGCCGGGCAGGTGCGATCCGGGCGGACGGGTCGCCTTTTTTTGGCTGTTGTACTGGCATCGCCTGGTTCCTAAACTGGGTGTTGCACCTGGTCGGCCCTTGGACAGGTGCGGGTGGGAGGCGCAACCCACCCGCGCCGCTGTTTGCGTTCATCGGCCTCTTTTCAGGTCTCTCCCTCGCGCCCTCATCACCGCCGTTACACCGGAGGAACTCTCATGGCGCGTCCGATCACGCTGTTTACCGGCCAGTGGGCCGACCTGCCCTTCGAGGAGGTCTGCCGGCTGGCCTCGGAATGGGGCTACGACGGCCTCGAGATCGCCTGCTGGGGTGATCACTTCGAGGTCGACAAGGCGCTCTCCGACGAGTCCTACGTGGACCGCAAGCTGGAGACCCTGGCCAAGCACAACCTGAAGGTCTACGCGATCTCCAACCACCTGGTCGGCCAGGCCGTCTGTGACCACCCGATCGACCAGCGGCACCAGGGCATCCTGCCCGCCCGCATCTGGGGCGACGGGTCGCCGGAAGGCGTCCGCCAGCGGGCCGCCGCCGAGATCGCCGACACCGCCCGCGCCGCCCGCAAGCTCGGCGTCGACGTGGTGGTCGGCTTCACCGGCTCGTCCATCTGGCACACCCTGGCCATGTTCCCGCCCGTGCCGCCGCAGATGATCGAGGACGGCTACCAGGACTTCGCCGACCGGTGGAACCCGATCCTCGACGTCTTCGACGAGGTCGGCGTCCGCTTCGCGCACGAGGTGCACCCCAGCGAGATCGCCTACGACTACTGGACCACCAAGCGCACCCTCGAGGCGATCGGCAACCGGCCCGCGTTCGGCCTCAACTGGGACCCGTCGCACTTCGTGTGGCAGGAGCTCGACCCGGTGAACTTCATCTTCGACTTCGCCGACCGGATCTACCACGTCGACTGCAAGGACGCGAAGGTCCGCACCGGCGACGGGCGCCGCGGGCGGCTCGCCTCGCACCTGCCGTGGGCCGACATGCGCCGCGGCTGGGACTTCGTCTCGACCGGCCACGGCGACGTACCGTGGGAGGACTGCTTCCGGGCGCTCAACGCGATCGGCTACAACGGCCCGATCTCCATCGAATGGGAGGACGCGGGCATGGACCGCCTCATCGGCGCGCCCGAGGCCCTCTCGTTCGTGCGCCGGCTGGCGTTCGACGCCCCGGCGGCCGCCTTCGACGCGGCGTTCTCGTCCTCGTCCTGATCCTGCACAGACGAAAGGCCGGCCTCGCGGCCGGCCTTTCGTGTCTTTGTCGCTTCTTTCGCTTCTTCCGCTTAGTAGCTGGTGCCGCCGCTGGGGGTCGTCTTGGACGGACCCGTGGTCGCCAGCACGTCCCGCTCGATGGCCGGCGTGGTGGTCGTCTCCGAGGAGCCCATCAGCCGCTGCCCGAGATCGCTCTCGGCGAACCGGCTGTTGGCCAGCTTGTCGGTCACCATGGTCTTGCCCTCGCTGTAGAGCCGCGTCGCCTGCTCCTGAACGACCCCGGCGGCTTCCTGCACCGTCGGGCTCTCCTTGATCTTCAGGGCAGTCGCCTTGAGCTCTTCGTACTTCTCCCGACCGGCCCGGGCGCCGAGCACGAAGCCCGCGGCCAGTCCGCCGAGGAACAGTAGCTTGCCGCGCATAGCGACGAACCTCCTTCTGAGCGGCGCCCGGTCATCGTTACGTCTTCAGCGCCGTCCTGGTCCTGAGTTACCCGTCCATCCTCGTTCCGACACATCGATCATGTACCCGTTTGCCGAGATCTGGCACACGATGGGATGGTCTCCGCCGCGCCGCGCACAACCCGCTGGCGCGACCCCGGGGTGCGTGCTGTACTCTTTGCCGGTCGCCCTGATTCACCGGGTTTCCTGGGGGTCTGAGCGCTGCAATCCCGCGTAGCTCAATTGGCAGAGCAGCCGGCTGTTAACCGGCAGGTTATAGGTTCGAGTCCTATCGCGGGAGCTCCAAACGGCCCCTTACCGGGGCCATTTTACTGCCCGGACCCTTTCCGGGCGGCGTCCCGCTTGCGCAGGTCGGTAAGCTTGCCATCGCTCGGGGCGGTAGCTCAGCGGGTTAGAGCAGGGGACTCATAATCCCTCGGTCGCGGGTTCGAGTCCCGCCCGCCCCACAGTGCTCCGCGCACGGCTGCGCCGTGCTCCCCAGTGGGGGAGCTGCGCTCCACCCACACCCCCTCAACACCGTCGCGGGCTGGACGTGTCGCAGCAGTTGCTCGGCGCGTGCGCGGCGAGCGGTTGACCTTCGACTTGGTCGTGTGGCTCGTGTGGCTCGTGTGGCTCGTGTGGCGCATTGTGCGCTCCACCGGGGGAACTGCGTAGCCTGCGAAAACTCGGGTCATCGACGGCGACGCTCCTTCGCAGAGAATTGTCAAGACTTGTGGATAGGTGATGCTTTCGGGTCGAGCCCGAGGTGGAACCGGGTGTAGGTGTCGAAGTCGGCGACGGGTTGGAAGCCGAGACGTTGGAGCAGGGCCACGCTGCGATGGTTGCCGTGGGTGACGCCGGCGTAGATGTCGGTGGCGCCGTGTTGGGTCCGGGCGTAGTCGATGAGGGTCGAGCAAGCGGTTGTGGCGTAGCCGCGCCCGACCGCGTCGTGGCTGAGCCAGTAGCCGAGGCCGTAGCGGGGCGGGGCGGCGTGGACGAGGTCGACTCGGCCGATGAGGTGATGGTCGAGCCAGATGCCGAACCGGTCCGGGGCGGGGCGGCTGAGGTGGTCGGTGGCCCATGCTGGGGTGGCGTCGGCCTCGTCCTGGTAGTCGCCGTAGCGGCTGAGGTGGGCCCGGTTGCGGTCGAGGATGTGGTAGTAGGTCCGGGCGTCCGCGACGGTCAGTTCCTTGAGGACGAGGCCCGCGTTCGTGGTGTCCAGTTGTCTGGCGCCGGCTGACGGTGGCTGGGTAGTCACGCGGCGGCAGCTTTGACGGGGCGTTCGACGAGCCGGCCGCGTTCGAAGCGGGCGCCGGCACGCACGAGGGCGACGAGCTGCGGTGCGTTGACCGCGCGCCACCGGGCCTGGGCGGCCTCGATGAGTTTGAACGCCATGGCCAGACCGGCGGCCTTCGAGCCTGGGCCTTTGGTGACCTTGGTCCGGTGCCGAACCGTCGCGAAGGTCGATTCGATCGGGTTGGTGGTACGCAGATGGACCCAGTGCTCGGCGGGGAAGTCGTAGAACGCGAGCAGCTCGTCGAGGTCATCGGTGACCTTCGCGACGGCCTTGCCGAACTTGGCGCCGTAGGCCAGCTTGAACGCCGCCACGGCGCGGCGGGCGTGCTCGCGGTCCTCGGCGTTCCAGATTTCGGCGAGGGCCTTCTTCGCGCCGGGGTGGGCGGACTTGGGCAGCGCCGAGAGCACGTTACCGATCTTGTGGAACCAGCGGCGCTGCTCCCGGGTCGTCGGGAACACCTTCCGCAGCGCCGCCCAGAACCCCAGCGCGCCGTCACCGGCCGGGAGGACCGGGGCGCGCATCCCGCGCCGGGCGCAGTCGCGCAGCAGGTCCGCCCACGACCCGGTCGACTCCCGATACCCGTCGGCCAGTGCGATGAGTTCCTTCGTGCCATCGACCCGCACGCCGACCATCACGAGCAGGCACAGCTTCTCCTCGTCGAGGCGGATGTTGACGTGGATACCGTCCGCCCACACGTACACGTAGTCCACCGTGGACAGGTCGCGTTTGCCGAACATCCTCGCGTCGTCCTGCCATTGGGTGGTCAGCCGGGTGATGGTCGGCGCGGACAGCCCGGATCCGCTGCCCAGGAACCCTTCCAGAGCGGGCACGAAGTCCTGGGATGACAGGCCGTGCAGGTACAGCAGCGGTAATACCTTGGTGATCTTCGGCGACTTGCGGCACCACGCCGGCAGGATCACCGAGGAGAACCGCCGCCGGGCACCGGCTTCGTCGACGCGTTTGTCGTTGACCCGCGGCGCGACCACCTCGACCGCCCCGGACGAGGTCAGCACCTGCCGCGGCACGGCGTGGCCGTTCCGCACGACCAGACGGCGGCCGTCGGCGTCGACCTGGTCGGTATGCGCCGCGATGTACGCAGCGACCTCGGCCTCCAACGGTGCGGCGAGCATCCGTCGGGCACCGTCACGCACGATCTCGTCGATCAATGACCCGCCGGTCGTCGTGGCGGCTGGCGTCGGCTCGTTGGAGGTGACTACGGTGAGCACAGGCGTACCTTCCCGACCCGCGTTGGCGCGCGGGCCTTGCTTGATCCCTTGATTCGGATTCATTGGGAAGGCACGCCTCCCAAGGCCCATCCACAGGTTTCAAGCATTGCTCTCCTTCACACCCGGTGCCGCTCACAGTCCTGTAGCGCACCGAGACCTGCCACGGTGGGCTGGACGAGATGCTTGGTTGGCCGAGGGGCAGACTCAGCGATTCTCAGTGAGTCTTGCGCGCATCCAGGGATACGGATCCATGAGGGGTCGGCGCCGTCGTCGGCACTCCTCTCGCAGCTCGCGTAGCCGGTCTCCGGCCAGATAGTGCCGCCCGCGGGTTTCTCCCTGAGGAAGCAGCAGTCCCAGATCGGTGAGCCGGCCGAGATCCCGTGTTGCTGTGTGCTTCTCGACCTCGGTCATCTTCATGTAGCCGGAGCGGCGAACCCGGTAGCCGAGGACCGCTTCGTACAGGATCCCGGTCACCCGTTCAGGCAGTTGACTGGTACTGACCAGCGAATCGAGCTCTCCCCAGATTTCGGATGCGTCGTTGACCCGCTGAGCCACCGTCTGCGCTTGCATGTGGTGGGCGCGGATGTTGAAGGTTGCCCAGAGGTGTGCGTCGGGCCGCGGACGCCAGGAGCCTTGGCCGGTGACCGCGAGTACCTGGTAATAGTCGTCCGTGTTGTGTCCCAGCCATTCCTCGATGCTTGAGAAGGCCGGTTCGACGATCGTCTGTCGCGAGATCGTCAAGGTCTGCAGAGCGCGGGCCATTCGGCCGCTCCCGTCGCGGTACGGATGGATCATGACCAGGTTGAGGTGTGCCATCGCACCGCGCACCAGCGGGTCGATGTCGAGGTCTGCTTGGAGGCTGGCAGCGAGCTCCTCCATGAGTGCTGGGACTCTGCCGGGGTCGGGGCCCTCGTAGACCACGAGATCCTGTTTTTCGTCATGGACGTAGATCGGGCCGGTCCGGTATTGGCCTGGGCTCTTGCTCAGGTCGTGCGCGAGCATCATGTAGTGCATGCCACGCATCGCCGAGATGTCGATTTTGAAATGAGGGTCGTTCGCCATCTGCAGGACGTAGCCGAGCGCTTGGCGGTAGCCCCGGATCTCCGCCCAGGTCCGATCGTCGGCGCTCAACGGTTCTTCGTCGTCCAGTGCTGCTGCGGCGTCATCCTCGGCCACCACGTATCCCTCGATGCTGTTGGAGCCACGGATCGCGCGCGCGAGCATGGTGCGCCGCAGGCCGCCTTGCCAGCGGCGTGGTGCACGAAGGACGCTGGCAAGCTGTCGTCGCATCTCGTGGATCTCCGCCAGGACTGCCTGATCCTCGCTACTTAGCGGAGGGCTAACGTAGATCATGGAAGCTCAATGTTGTTAACATAGCAACATTCTATCGTAGATGTTGCTTAGATAACTACATAGTGACACTCTGGCAGACTCGGCGCTGCCTCACGCATGGCTTCGGCCCCGAATGGCGATGCGAGTGCTCATTGCGGTGCCAAGAGCTGTCATTGTCCGGTTCGCATAATGCGTCGTGCGCTCCACCGACCTGGGTAGACCTGCTCGTGCTCCCTCCGGGACCGCTCGCCGGCGGTCGGCGGGATTTCCCGCGCAGCCTCAGGCTGCTCCCCATCGGGGGAGCTGCGCTCCACCCGCGCCCCCTCAGGACCGTCGCTGCGCCGACTTCGTGCGTTCGGCCAGCCGGGTGCGTGGTGGGTACTGGCGTTCGATGTCGGTCGTCCGGTTCGGTTTGGGTCGATCCCTGCTCGCGCTGCGCGAGCATCACTGTGACTCGCTGCTCGCCGGATGGGCGGTGCGCTCCGGTTGGCGAAGTTGCCGGAGGCGTTTGACGGTGCCCCTTCGTGGCGGGGCGGTGGGCGCTGATGAATCCCTCTACGATCCAGCGATGCGCATCCGGTTTCGCCTTGCCGCGACGTGTCTGCTGATCGTCATCGGCGCCGCCGGTTGCGGCGGCGCGCCGGTTGCGAGCGGTGCTGCGGCACCACTGTCGCGGGGGAGTGCGGCGCCGGGCAGTTCCATGCCCGTCAGCGCGCCGACCGGCGGGTCACCACAGGTGAGCGTCAGCGTGCGTCCCTCCGGCACGCGGACCACCACGACGACGACGAAGCCTGCGCCGAAGCCGTCCAGTGCTGCGCCGCCCGCGATGACGGTCACCAGCGCGACCCTGAAGATGAGCCCTGAGTCGTATGGCGTCCTGCCGTGCATCCAGTGGGATCAGACGGTCCGGCTCGACTTCACCATCCAGGTCAGTTCCACCGCGCGCAGCGAGGTGAAGTTCGACGTGGAGTCCAGCGCCGGCCTGGTCCGCAGTGGCACGTACTACGGCACCCCCACGCAGGATGGTGTTGCCACGGGCTCCGAGTCGACAGTCGTGAAGGTCGGGCCCGGCCGACCCGAGACGGTGACGTTCTGGCTCCGGGTGACGAAGCCGACGAGCAAGGAGTCGAACCGCGTCACGTTCCACAACTACTGCGCCTGAACGACGCGGTTCAAGCGGAGGAAGTTTCGCGGCTCGATCAGGGTGCCGAACCTGGTCGTCATCACCAAGCCGTTCTCGTGCCATGCGTCACCAGCCGCAGGTCTGAGCGGAACTTGCGGTGCGGTGACACCCTCCCCGCCGCCATCACAAGAACCTGGCACCGGTGAGGGCACCACCGCTGTGAGTGGTCACCGCTGAAGAGCCCTCGCGCTATCCGTGCGGCCCCGACGCACGGCCGTCGCCGGTCACTCAGACCCCGGAGTCGCTATCCCACCTGCTTGCCGAATGACCTGCGGTACATGTCGTTCGGGCAGCCCCTGGCCGACCAGCCGCCACCCGCATACAGCCACCCACCGTAGTAGAGGTATCGGAGATTGTCGTTGAGCCCGTACGAGCAGGAGATGGCGATCCTGTACCGGCCCGTTCCCTGTTCGCAGCGGACCGCGGCATCGCCGGCCCGCTGGGCGTCGCTCCAGCTGTACGTGCAGTCAGTGGGCTCGGCCATTGCCGCGGCGGGAGCGACGAACGCCGCACCGGCCGCAGCCGTGAGCGCCACGACGCCGCGAACGACTCGCATCCGCGTTTTCGGGTTCTTCATCTTGCTCCTTCGGGCAGGTGACGCAGTGCAACTGACGAAGGCGAGGATTTCATTGACCGCTATCACCGCGCTCCTTGACCGCTATCAGTGTCACGGGCGCCCGGTGAGGCTGAACACTTTCCGTGCCTCCGGCGAACTACAGGTGTGATGCAACTGTGGACGACGTGGGGGAGGCGGACTTGGTCGTGATGACGCAGCCCGGCGCAGCGCAGGGACAGGACGCTGGCGCCGACCTCGTTGAACAGGCGAAACGCGTGCCTGAGCGGTTTACCGCCGTGTTCGACCAGCACTACCGGCAGATCTACGCGTACGCGGCCCGGCGGCTCGGTCCCGACCTGGCCGAGGACGTGGCGTCGGAGACGTTCCTGGTCGCGTTCGACCGCCGGCACAGTTACGACAGTGCGCGGGCCGGGGTGCGGCCATGGCTGTACGGCATCGCCTCCAATCTCATCGCCCGTCACGCGCGGGCCGAGACGCGGCGGTACAAGGCCCTCGCCAAGGCTGTCGACGCGCAGGAAACGGGCGACCACGCCGACGCCGTCGCCGGGCGGCTCGACGCGACGGCCGTGCGTGGCCGCCTCGCGGAGGCGTTACGACGGCTGCCCGAGCCGGCCCGGGCGGTGCTGCTGCTCGTGGCGTGGGCGGGGCTCAGCCAGCAGGAGGTCGCGGCGGCGCTCGACATTCCCGCCGGCACGGCCAGGTCCCGGTTGCACCGGGCGCGTCAGGAGATGCGGCAGGCGCTCGGCGCCGAGATCGAGGTGAGCGAGTGATGGACGAGATCGGCGCGCTGCGCGAGGCGTTCGGGGGCGACGAGGTCCCCGGCCAGGCAGCCGAGAACCGGGCCCGCGCGGCCCTCCACCAGCGGATGTCGTCGAAGGAGCAGCGAGTGACCAGCATGAGCCGGAAGCGTGTCGCCATCACGGCCGGGGTCGTCGTGGCGGCCGCCGCCGCGGTCGCCGTCACCGCGGTCATGGTGGTGCGGGGAGGCGGCGGCCACGCGCCGGTGCCGGACGCCGCGCCGACGCTGAACGCACCGGCCGCCAAGGGGGTGCTGCCGTTCGCCCGCCCGGCCAGCGCCGCCGAGTACCTGGAGAACGCCGCCTGGACGGCCGAGCGCAAGCCGTGGAAGGACCCGCGGCCCGACCAGTTCATGTACATCGAGACGCTGGAGCTGCGCAACAAGCCGGCCTACGAGAACGAGCACCCGAACGATCCGATCAGGACCGGCATGGGCGAGAACCGCAAGATCCAGGAGTGGAACAGCATCGACGGGCAGACCAGGGCGGGCTACAAGGACGGCCGGCTCGTGGTGACCAGGCGTGGGCAGGGCGGCGAGTACTGGGACCGGATCGCGTGGTCGACGATCACGTCGATGACCCGCCCGGACAAGGTTCCGGACGCCGTGCCCGGACCCGGTTCGATGGGCATCGAGCTGGACGCGTTCATCGGCCAGTACGTCGTGCCGCCGAACGTACAGGCGGCGATCTTCCGGCACCTGGCGCAGGCGCCCGGGATGACGATCAACCCCGACGCGGTCAACATCGACGGCCGCCCGGCGGTCGGGCTCGGCCGGATCGTCGAGGGCTACCTGTCGCAGGAGCTGCTGTTCGACCAGCAGACGTACCAGTTCATCGGCGAGCGGCTGGTCGCCGTCAAGGACCACGTGAGCCACGGCGACGACGGCGACCACGTCAGCCATCGCGGCGATGTGTACCGCCAGGTCATCTACTCGAAGATGGCCATCGTCGACCGCCCCGGCGACACGCAGTAGCGCCCCGGACGCCGCCCCGGGCCGAACCGGCCGGGGCGGCGCTGCCGCGCGGGGTGGTCAGGTGGTGACGGTGACCGGGTGGGAGCGGGGGGACTCGCCGGCGGAGTTCAGGGCGGTCACCTCGTACGTGTGCGCGCCCGGCGGGACGCTCGTCACCAGGTACGCCGGGCCGTAGCTCCAGGCGATCCGCACCCCGTCGCGGTACACGTTGTAGCCGTCGGTGGCGGTCTGGACCGCTTCCCAGGCGAGCCACACCTGGCCCGGGGCGGGGATGGAGGTGGCGACTGAGCGGGGAGCGTACGGCGGGGTGGCCTGGGCGGGCATGATGTTCGTGGTGACGGGCTGCGACAGGGCCGATTCGCCGGCCGTGGTGACCGCCGACACCGCGTACGTGTGCGAGGTGCCGGGGGCGAGCCCGGTCAGCGTGACGGACGGTTCGGAGCCGGTGGTGGCCCGCAGCGTGCCGTCCTCGTAGACGCGGTACTGGCCGGCGCCCGGCGAGCCGGTCCAGGTCAGCCGCACCGAGTGGCTGGTGGTCTCGGACGGGCTCAGGTCGGTCGGGGGCGCCGGGACGGTGCTGGGGCTGTCCGGGCCGGAGAGCACGAGGTCGTCGGCCTCGAACGCGGCCTGGGCGTACCAGCCGTGCACGTACACCCGGACGGTCGTGGTCGTCGGGCCGGTGGTGAAGGGGACCGACAGCCGGGTCCACTGGCCGCTCGGCGGCGACCAGGTCCCGCCGAGCTCGGTGCCGAGGAAGGCGTACCCGCCGCGGACCCACCCGGAGACGGTGTACGACGAACCCGGCCGCACCGGCACGACCTGCGCGCACTCGGCGGTCGACGCGAGCGTCGGGGTGCCGGTCAGCGCGTACTGGCCCGAGTGCCCGCCCCAGGTGGTGGCGGTGCCGGCCCCGCAGGTCCATCGGGCGGCCGCCGACTCGAACCCCGGGTTCGCCAGCAGGTTCACCTCGCCGGCCGCGGCCGCGGAGGGAGCGAACGGGCCGATACAAAGGCAGGTCGCGAGAGCGACAGTGGTCAGCCGGCGCACAGCGTGGCCCCTTTCCCGGAACCGGACCGGCCCGTCGGCCGCGATTCTGTAAGGAAAGCTTCCTGAATCATTGCTGTCAATGCTGCGAACGGACGGGGCACCGGGAGTGCCCCGTCCGGCGGTGCGTCAGACGGAAAGGGTCCAGACGTTGATGAACCCGCTGTCGGACGCGGCGGCGTCCTGCACGCGCAGCCGCCAGGTGCCGTTGCGGGCCTCGGAGGACAGGTTCAGGGTGTAGGTCTGGTCGATGTTGTCGGCGCTGGCCCCTTGGCGGTTGCTCAGGATGTACACGCTGCCGTCGGGCGCGACGAGCGACACGACCAGGTCGCCGCGGTACGTGTGGACGATGTGGACCTCGACGGTGCTCGTGGCCGACGCGTTACCCGCGCAGCCGGCGATGGTCACCCTGCTCTCGACCGTGGACAGGTCGACGGTGGACACGTCGGTGGGGTTGGTGGCGGTGCAGGCGGTGCCGTTCGTCGCTACGGGGTTGAGGGTCCAGGTGTTGATGTAGCCGTTGTCGCCGTTCGCGGCGTCCTGCACGCGCAGCCGCCAGGTGCCGTTGAGGGGCTCGGAGGAGAGGTTCAGGTTGTAGGTCTGGTCGATGTTGTCGGCGCTGCCCCCTTGGCGGTTGCTCAGGATGTACACGCTGCCGTCGGGCGCGACGAGCGACACGACCAGGTCGCCGCGGTACGTGTGGACGATGTGGACCTCGACGGTGCTCGTGGCCGACGCGTTACCCGTGCAGCCGGCGAGGGTGATCGTGCTCTCCACCGTCGCCAGGTCGACGATCGTCACGTCGGCGGGGTTGGTGCCGGTGCAGGTCCCGGCCGCGGCGGCGGGGGAGCCGCTCACCGCCACCGCGGCCGAGATCGCCAGCAGGCCCGCGCCGAGCCACCGCGTTGCCGATGTTCCCGCAGTACGCATTACTTCTCCTCGTTGAACCGGTATCCCGCAGGGCCCTGAGGGGTCCTGAACGGAAGGTCGTAACGAGGACGGCGGTCGGCGGCGGTCCGGACGTCAGTTTTTTGACGTATCAGGCGGGACGCGAGAACTGGTAGTGCGCGATCCGCCACGTGTCGCCGGAGCGGCGGACGAGCACGCCCAGGAAGCCGCGTACCGGTGGGCGTTCGGTGAACGTGAACTCGACCGCCGCGTAGCCGAGGATGAGGTCGTCGGACAGGTGGCGGGTCTCCCGGAGGTCGTAGGCGGCGGTGAGGCCGATCGGCTGCGGCGCGTAGTACGCGACGACGGCGGCCGGGCCGACGCCGTACGGGTGCACGCCCTGGAAGATCGCGTCGTCGGTGAAGAGCGTCGCGACGCGGTCGGGGTCGTGGGCGTCCACGGCGGACTTCCAGCCGTCCAGGACGTCGCGGAGCACGCTTTCGTCGGACATGAGCGTCACCTCTCTTCAGTGGCCGGCGCTCTGGCCGCCGTCGACGTGCAGGATCTCGCCCGTGACGAAGCCGGCGGTCTCCAGGTACAGGATGGCGTCGACGATGTCGGAGGGGTCGCCGATGCGGCCGACGGGGGACTGGCCCGCCAGGGCGTCGTGGGTCTCCGGCGGGTGCATCGGGGTGCGGATGACGCCGGGCGAGACGGCGTTGACCCGGATGCCGCGCGCCGCGTACTCGATGGCCAGGGACTTCGTGACGGCGTTGAGGCCGCCCTTGGTGAGTGAGGCGAGCGCCGCCGGCGCCCCGGAGGTGGGGTGGTCGACGATGCTGGCCGTGATGTTGACGACGTGGCCGCCGCCCTGGGTGAGCATCGCCGCGATCGCCCGCTGCGTCACGTCGAAGAACCCGCGCAGGTTGACGCCGGTCATGAGGTCGAAGTCGGCGGACGTGTAGCCGGTGAACGGCTTGGCGACGAACACGCCGGCGTTGTTGACGAGGGTGTCGACGCGGCCGTACGCGCGCAGTGCCTCCTCGACGACGCGGGCGCCGACGGCAGGGTCGGCGATGTCGCCGGCGACGGTCAGCAGCAGCGGGTCGCCGGACGGTCCGATCGAGCGGGAGGTGGCGACGACGGCGTAGCCGAGCTTGCGGTACGCGGCGGCGACGGCCGCGCCGATGCCCTGGGAGGCGCCGGTGACGACGGCGACCGGGGGATTGCTCATGGGTTTCCGTTCTGTGGTCGGGACCCGCGTGACTGGCAGCGGTGCGCGCAGGCGAGGCCTCCTACCCACCCGGAGCCCCGCTATCCGCGGTGCGGGCCGCCATGCCGCTCGGGGTGAGGCGACGGATTGACGGCCGGTTCTAGGGTGTGCGGGTGACCTCGTACGGGCCGGGCCTGCTCGATCTGATCCCCGACGCTGACGTCCTGGAGGGCGACCCGACCGGCGGGGACGGGGTCGCGTGGCTGCTGGAGCTCGCCGCGATCGGGCTGAGCCGGCGGTTCCGGGTCGCCGTCCACGAGCGGGTCGCCGAGTTCACCTACGACGACGGGCGGGTCGGGTGGCGGTGGCTGCCCGGCGACGAGGCGGCGCCGATCCTGGCGGCCGGCACGTGCTTCGGAGACGCCGACCGTGACTGGCCGGCGGCGATGGATCACGACCTGTTCGTGCCCAACTGCACCGCGCCCGAGGCCGGCAACGTCGAGGCGCCGGGGTCACCGGTCGACGGCTGGTACTACACGCCGATCGAGCCGGTCGTCTCGCGGATGCGCGAGGTGCTGGCGGAGATCGACCGCGGCGATTACGACTACGCCGCCGACGACGCCGCGGAGCTGCTCGACCAGCTCGAGTTCTGCCGTACTCACGACCTGATGCTCGCCGTGGTGTAGCCCTCTCAGGTCGCGAACACCACGCTCCACCAGCCGCACAGCCCGAGCGTCAGCACCGTCCCGGCCAGGGCGACCACCAGGGGCCAGCGCTCCTCGGTGACGGCGCGGTGGTAGGCGGCGAACCCCGTGGCGAGCGCGGTCAGCGGCATGACGACCAGCGAGAGGGCCAGGCCGGCGAAGCCGGCGCCCATCGCCGCCATCCCTTCCGGATCGTTGAGGGCGTCGCGGTACGCGAGCCAGACCAACCCGAGCGTCAGCCATCCCGCACCCGCGAGCGCGGCGAGGGTCACGACCGCCGGCCCGACGCGGCTGCGGCTGTTCGGATCCCAGTGCGGCGGGATGTCGCCGGGTGCTTCCATGCCAGGTCCGACGCGTCCGGCGGCCACCTGGTTCCGCTACAGTCGCATCTTCGACGACGATTCGGGGAGGGTCGATGGCACAGGACATCCACGTCACGTCCAACGCGATCCGGCAGCTCGGCAAGGACCTGGTGGAGGACGTCGCACCCGCGTTCGACCCGGTGGCCCGGCAGGTGGCGGAGGCGGTGATCGAGTCGCCCGGGTTCGGGCTGGTCGGGTTCCCGTTGCAGCACGCGTACGAGCAGGCCCAGGCCTACCTCGCCGACTACGTCAAGGCGGGCCGTGACCAGCTGGGCACGTTCCGCGGCAAGCTCGACGGCATCGCGACCACGTGGGAGCAGGCCGAGTCGACCAACCAGGTCATGTACCGCTAGGAGGCGTCATGAACCCGTTCACCTCTGGTGTCATCATGCTGCGGTTCGCGCTGGGTTCGTCGTTCGGGGCGGCACCGTTCGTGTCCAGCGCCATCCGGCTGGGCCTCGCCGTCGGCCTGGGCATCTCCAACCCCGGCTCGATCTGGCAGGCCGGCGACGAGTGGAAACAGGCGGCCACCGCGCTCGAGGTGGTCAAGTCCCGGATGGTCAACGCGAACGCCAAGGTCGGCCCGCAGTGGATCGCGGAGGACAAGGACGCCTACCTCAACGCCGTCACGGTGTACAACCAGGAGGTCGAAGACCTGAAGAAGTACCTGGAGAACGTCGGGACCGGCCTGCAGACGGTCGCCGCGGCCTACTACGCGTTCGCGGTGATGGCGATCGTGGCGGGGACGTTCGCGTTCGCCTGCGCCGTCGCCGTCGGCCTCGCGATGGCCACGCCGGCGTTCCCCGCGGTGCGCGCGGCGGCCGAGACGGCGGTGTCGGCGGTCGCGATGACCGCGGGCGCGGCCGCGAAGACCATCACGGCGATCGCCGGCGGCGCCACCGCCATCCTGCTCGCGGGCGTGGCGCTGTCGAAGGCCTTCCAGTCGCAGCCCGGCGGCGTCAAGGGCGCCGACTTCAAGGTGATCACGATCGACTACTCCCCGCTGACCGGCGGCAACGGGTACGTCGCGCCCCGGCGCGAGCTGCCCGGCCCGGCGAAATGAGATAGGAACAGCACGTGGACCCGAACATGGACCCCGACCGGCTGGTCGAGGAGTCGCTGCGGCAGATGCGGCAGGTCGAGGACTTCCAGCGCCGGTCGGCGGCGATGGTCGGCCGTGGCGAGGCCCTCGACGGCCTCGTCACCGCGGAGGCGCGCGGCGACGCCGGGCTCTCCCGGATCACCATCGACCCGCGGGCGATGCGCAGCCCCGCGCAGGACCTCGGCGACGCGACCCTCCGGGCCGCCCAGGGCGCCCTGGAGGACCTGCGGCGCCAGACGATGGAGGCCATGCGCGAGATCCTGGGCGACGACGTGATGGGCGTCGTCGACGGTACCGGCGACCCCAGCAAGCTGGTCGCCGAGGCCGAGCAGCGCTTCCAGGCCTCCGCCGACGAGGCGATGGAGACCCTCGAACGGCTCCGCCGCCAGGGCGGATTCTGATCATGTCCCCGGTCGTGCTGCGGCGGGCCCGGGCGCTGCACCGCAGCCACCGGGTCAGCCTGCTCGTGCTGGCGTTCCTCGTCCTCATGACCGCGTTCAGCGTCGCCGTTGCGGTGATCGACAGCCGCGACCACGACCTGCCCGCGTTCCTGTCGGCGCTCACGTTCGGCCTGCGCTGGGGCTGGACGGTCCTCGCCGTGCTCTGGGCCGCGATGGCGCTGCTGCTGGTCGCCGCCGAGCTCGGCTGGCTGACGGGCACGACCACCCTGACCGACCGGGGCGTCGTCCTGCGGTCGGGCCGGCACGAGGCGACGATCGGCTGGTTCGACATCGACGAGCTGCGTGCCGTCCCGTCCGCCGGCGGCCACCTGTACCACCTGCGCACCACCGTCCCGATGCCCCGCCCGCCACGCCTCGGCCTCCAGGGCCGCCGCGAGGCCTGGCTCGGCTGGCACCCCGGCGCCGACACCGCGGTGGCGGCCATCGCCCGTCCCCACCTCGGCGTCAAGTACCAGCCGCCACCCCGCTGACCTTCCTTTTTGCAGGACGCGTCAGCTTTGCAGGGCCGCGTCAGCGGCGCGTCAACGGCGGATCAGGGCCGGGGACGACGCTTTCGGCAGGCCGGCGGGGTTCCGCCGGGAAGGACTGTCGAAGGGAGCAGAGCGGACATGCGGCTCAGTTTGCGGAAGGTGCTCGGTGGTCTCGCGGCCACCGTGGCGCTGATGGGGATGACGCTGGTGCTGAGCGGGGCACCGGCGGCGGCCGCCCCGGCGGAGAAGGCGGCGCCGCTGGCGGCGGGCGTGTTCCGGCCGATCAAGAACGTCGGCAACGGGATGTGCCTCCAGCCGGCGTCGACCGCGGAGTTCGCGGCGATCGTGCAGCAGCCGTGCGTCGCGGGCAGCATCGCGCAGGGCTGGCAGACGGTCAGCCTCGGCGGCACCAAGTACCGCTTCCTCAACCAGCTCAGCGGGTACTGCTTCGACGCCTTCGACGGGGCGCTCAACAACGCGCGGCTGCTGCAGGGGACGTGCGTGGCGATCAGCAACGAGGAGTTCAACACCGGCTCGACGCTGCCGAACGTGGTGCAGATCCAGTCGCGGGTCGGGTTCCGTGACACGGGCTACTGCGTCGACGTGCCCGGCGGGTCGGCGGCCGCCGGCCTCGCGATGCAGATCTACCGCTGCAACGGCACCCTCGCGCAGCGCTGGGTCGTCGGGTTCGCCTAGTTTCCGAGTGGTACGGGCGGGCGGCGGCTTCTTCCGCCGCCCGTCTCCTCAGAGGCCGACGGGTCGTCCGGCGATGGTGAGGTACGTGTAGCCGAGCCTGCTCAGCCGCTGCGGGTCGAGCACGTTGCGGCCGTCGAGGACGACGGGGGTGCGCATGAGGCCGACGTACTTGCCCCAGTCGAGCTCCAGGTACTGCGGCCACTCGGTGACGAGCACGACGGCGTCGCTGTCGTCGAAGACCTCGTCGACGCTCTCGCAGAGGCTCGCGGCGAGCTCCGGCTGCTCGGCCCGGAACCGCTCGGCGGCGACCGGGTCGTGCAGCTTGACCCGGGCGCCCCGGGCGATCATCAGCTTGGCGATGTCGATCGCGGGAGAGTCGCGCAGGTCGTCGGTGTTGGGCTTGAACGCCAGGCCGAGCAGGCCGATCTTGCGGCCCTTGAGGATGCGCAGCTCGTCGAGGAGCTTGTTGACCGCCTCCTCGCGCTGGCGCTGGTTGACCTCGCGGGCGGCGGACACGATCGGCATGTCGTAGCTGTACTCGGCGGCGGTCGCGATCAGCGCCGCGGTGTCCTTGCCGAAGCACGACCCGCCCCAGCCGACGCCCGGCTGCAGGAACCGCGAACCGATCCGCGCGTCGAGCCCGGTGCCCCGCGCGACCTGGTTGATGTCGGCGCCGACCTTGTTCGCCAGCTTGCCGATCTCGTTGATGTAGCTGATCTTCAGGGCGAGGAACGCGTTCGCCGCGTACTTGATGAGCTCCGCCGAAGCGAGGTCCGTCGAGACGAGCGGGACCGCGCCGACCTCCTCGGGGCGCGGCAGGAACGTCGGCGCCGTGAACGACTGGTTGAGCACCGCCCGGTAGAGCCGGTTGAGCACGTCGAGGCTGCGCGGGTTGTCCGACCCGATGACGATCCGGTCCGGGAACAGCGTGTCGTGGATCGCCGACCCCTCGCGCAGGAACTCCGGGTTGGACGCCACCGCGAACTCGCCCGCGGCCCGCCGCGAGTGGAACCCCTCGAACGACTCCCGCAGGATCGACTCGACCCAGTTTCCGCTGCCGATCGGCACCGTCGACTTGTTGACCACGACGGTGAACTCGCCGTCGATGGTCTTGCCGATGCTCTCCGCGGCCATCCGCAGGAACCGCAGGTCGGGCTGCCCGTCCGGCAGCGACGGCGTCTGCACCGCGACGAACACGACCTCGGCGCCCGGGACACCCTCGGCGTAGTCGGTGGTGAACGTCAGGTTGTGCGCGGCCTCATGCATGAGCTCGTCGAGGAACGGCTCGTAGATCGGCGAACGCCCCGCCCGCAGCAGGTCGACCTTCTCCTGGCTGAGGTCGACGCAGGTGACCTCGTGCCCGAGATAGGCCAGGCAGATGCCGGTGGTGAGGCCGACGTAACCGGTGCCCACGACGCATACCTTCACCCGGGCGATGATACACAGCCGTCATCTGCGACTGATTCCACATATTGGACAATTCGGCCGCTCAGTCCGCTTCCGGACCGTGCCGGCGGGGGCCGCTGCGTGCCCCCCGCCGGCGTCGCGGCCGCGCTACCCCCGCGGCTTGAAGATCCCGAAGTGGTTGCCCTCCGGATCGGTGATGCTGGCGAACACCGGTCCGTCCTCGGTCTGCGTCGGCGGCACGAGCACCTTGCCCCCGGCCGCCTCGACCCGCTCACACACCCCCGGCACGTCCTCGACGACGACGTAGAAGATCGCGTGCCCCGGCTGCCCCACCGCCAACCCACCCATGACCGACCTCTCGTCCGGCGTGGTGATCATCTGGTACGCCCCGTCCCCGCCGAACGTCCACCCGAACAACTCCCCGTAGAACCGCCGCGCCACCGCCGCGTCACTGACCCCGACCTGAAACCACCCGATGCCGTTCATTCCCACTCCTCAACCCCGTCGTCCTGGAGCCGCACGTCCTCCCGCCCGGCCACTTGCCACCACCTTCACCCCCTCCCACGACACCGTCCTGTCGGCATTTCCCTTCACCTCACAACCAGCGAGGCGCCAGCCGAACCCCCACCGTGATCAAAGGACACCCCTGGCCGCCCAGACAGCCACCCCGCGACTTCGATCACGCCGATCACGCCCCCGGCCGCCCCACAGGGAATGTGAGAACGGCGGCCGGGCCACATCACTGCGACCGCGGCGCGGACGGCGACCACGAGGGCAGACCGCCACCGTGATCGAAGGACACCCCTGGCCGCCCAGGCAGCCACCGAGCGACTTCGATCACGCCAACCACGGCCACGGCCAATCCGCAGGGACTGTGAGGACGGTGGCCGGGCCACATCACCGCGCCCGCGGCACGGTCGGTGACGACGAGAGCTGACCGTCACCGTGATCGAAGGACAGCCCTGGCCGCCCGGGCAGCCGCCCGGCGACTTCGATCACGCCAACCACGGCCCCGACCGCCCCATGGGGAATGCGAGGACGGCGACCGGGGCACATCGCTGCGACCACGGCGCGGACGGTGACCACGAGGGCAGACCCCCACCGTGATCGAAGGACACCCCTGGCCGTCCGGGCAGCCACCGAGCGACTTCGATCATGCCGACCACGGCCACGACCGACCCGCAGAGACAGCCGCGACGGCGGAGGTCAAGTCCGCAGCCGGGTGCGCTTCGCTGATTGTGAACCACGGCAGAGGGTGCGATTCCGCCGGTCGGTGGGATGTGGGTGGGTTGTGAAAGCCAACGACGGTGTGGAAGCACCGAACGACGCCCTCGACGGCGCTGGACCATGCGAGGACGGCGGCCGGGGAACATCACCGCGACCACGGCACGGAGGGTTACCACGCCACCTGGCGCCCGGCCTCCGGCCTGGCGGGAAGAACCCCACCTCCGCGCTGGCCTGACCTGCGACCAGACGGGTCGGCGAACCCGTACGCGGACAGCAACCACCAGGGCGGAGTGCGTTGCGCTGGTTGTGGAAGAAGCACCAGGCGACGCGCTTCACGGTGTGAGGACGGCGAACACCACCGCGGCCCACGCCACGACCTGGAATCGGCCGGCGCCGAAGAGGCGTGGCGACCGGGAAGGTCGGTCGGGGGTGTGGCGGGAGGTGGGTCAGGCGGCGATGGCGATCCGGGTGATGAGCTTGCCGGGGATGTCGAGGGCGTTGGGTGGCAGCGGGCGTGGGGTGGTGAGCTCGGGGGTGGGGGTGACGTCGTGGATGCGGTCGACGCGGAACGAGCGGACCGCGTCGCGGAGGCGGCACCAGGCCAGCAGATACCAGCCGGTGGGGCCGCCGAGATAGCCGACGGGTTCGATGTGGCGGCGGGTGGTGGTGCCGAAGCGGTCGGCATAGGCGATGTCGAGGACGCGGCCGGTGGTGAAGGCTTCGACGACCGCGGGGGAGACGGGGGCCGGGCCGGGGTCGGCGCCGTCGACGAGGTGGATGCGGGCGGCGAGCTCGGTGGCGCGGTGGACGTCGGCGGGGGACATGACGGCGAGGAGCTTGTGCAGGGCGGTGCGGGCCGGGGCGTGGAAGGGGGTGCCGTGGAGGCGGTGCAGGGCCACGGCGATCGCGACCGCTTCGGCGGGGGTCATGTTGAGCGGGGGCAGGGTGTGGGTGCGGTCGAGGGCATAGCCGCCGGTGCGGCCGAGGGAGACCCAGATCGGGACGCCGGACTGCTGCAGGGCGCTGATGTCGCGCTCGATGGTGCGGGTGGAGACCTCGAACCGGGTGGCGAGCCAGCGGGCGCTGCGGGGGCGGGGCGCCACCGCGCGCAGCTCCTCGACCAGCGCATACAACCGATCCGTCCGATTCACGCCGCCAGACTATCCACCAGGTACGACAAAAATGGTGGAGCCAGGTCTACCGAACGGTGCCGGTGGCGTCCGTATGGTCGGTGCCGTGAGCGGTGTGTGGCAGGCGATGGCGAGGGCACCGCACCGGTTCCTGCTGTCGGGCTGGCCGCTGCGGTGTCTGCTGTACCTGCTGGGCAGCGTCGTCGTCGCGGTGGGTCTGCTGATGGCGCTCATCGCCGGCATCCTGTTCCCGCCGGCCGTGGTGTTCCTGGGGTTGCCGGTCGGGGCGCTGGAGCGGCGGCGGCTGCGGATCCTGGACCGGGTGCCGATGCCCAGCCCGCATCCGGTGCCGAAGCCGGGGCTCGGTGGGTGGTTCCGGTCGCGGCTGGGTGAGGGTGCGACGTGGCGGGAGCTCATCTATGTCCTGGCGCTGGCGTCGGTACTGCTGCTCGTCGACCTGGTCAGCCTCGGCCTGCTCGTCGACTGCCTGATCGTGGCCGCGGCGCCGGTGTTCGTGCAGGCGGGGGTGCCGTTCCAGTTCGGCGACCTGGTCGTCGACACCCGTGGGGAGGCACTGGCGGCGACGGCGTTCGCGGTGCCGGCGACGGCGGTCGGGCTGTACGCGTTGAGCGCCGTCGCCGCGACGCAGGCCGCGTTCGCCCGGTGGCTGCTCGCGCCGCGCGACGCCGAGCTCAACCGCAGGGTCGAGGAGCTGTCCCAGTCGCAGAAAAGGCTGGTCGACGCGTTCGAGGCGGAGCGCCGCAGGATCGAGCGGGACCTGCACGACGGCGCCCAGCAGCACCTGGTGCTGCTCGCGATGACGCTCGGGCTGGCGAGGCTGGAGGTCGGCGACGGCAAGGCGGCCCACCTGCTCGAGGACGCGCAACGGCAGGCGCGGCAGGCCCTGGCGTCGATCCGGGAGCTGATCCACGGCATCCACCCGCAGGTGCTCACGGACCTGGGCCTGCCGGCCGCAGTCGGGGAGCTCGCCGAACGCTGCCAGGTGCCCGTCGTCATCGACCTGCCCCTGGACCGGCGGCTGCCGGCGGCGGTGGAGACGACGGCGTACTTCGTCGTGTGCGAGGCGCTGACCAACGCGGTCCGCCACGCCGGCGCGTCCAGGATCACGGTCAGCGGCCGGATCACGCGGTACGTCCTCACGTTGACGGTCACCGATGACGGCCGCGGTGGCGCCGACCCCGCCACCGGCACCGGGCTGCGCGGCCTCGCCGACCGGACCGCGGTCATGGACGGCACGTTCACCGTCACCAGCCCGGCGGGAGGTCCGACGACGCTGCGGGTGGACCTGCCGTGCGGCCTGACCTAAGGTCGGCCGGCATGAAGATCGTGCTCGCCGACGACGCGGTGCTGCTGCGGGAGGGGCTCGCCAGCCTGCTCGAACGGTTCGGCCACACGGTCGCGGCCGCCGTCGGTGACGCCGAGGCGCTGCTCGACGCCGCACGGGAACACCGACCGGATCTCGTCATCACCGATGTACGGATGCCGCCGACGCACACAGACGAGGGTCTCCGCGCGGCGCTCACACTGCGGGAGGACGACCCGCAGCCGGCGGTGCTGGTGCTGTCGCAGTACACCGCGACCGCCTACGCCGCAGAGCTGCTCGCGCCCGCCGGACGGGCCGGCGTCGGGTACCTGCTGAAGGACCGTGTCGGGGACATCACCGAGTTCGCCGACGCGGTCGCGCGGGTCGCGGCGGGCGAGACCGTCATCGACCCGGATGTGGTGCGGCAGCTGCTGACGCGGCAGCGCGCCGCCGACCCCCTGGCACGGCTCACCCCGCGGGAGCGCGAGGTGCTGGGGCTGATGGCGGAGGGCCGGTCCAACGCGTGGATCGCCCGCGCCTGCACATCGGCGACGCCGCCGTCGCCAAGCACATCGGCAACATCTTCGCCAAGCTCGACCTGCCCGGCCCCGACGACGGCCACCGCCGCGTCCTTGCCGTTCTCAAGTACCTGCGCACCTGACCGAAAGAACGAAATTTGGGACCCCGAAAATGGGTCTTCGGGCTCAGGTGCCGCGGTCGTGCCGGTCCTAGCGTGGAAAGCGGTCAATCCCCCTTCCCCGCCAGGAGGAGCCTCATGTCAAGACTCAGGCGCGCGGCCGGCGTCATCGCCGTCGTGCTCGCCGCCGTCACCGTCACCGCCGTCAACATGGCCGACGCCGCCACCCCGCTCGTCGTGCAGGCCGAGTCGTTCGCCGCGCAGTCCGGCGTACAGGTGGAGACCACCGTCGACACCGGCGGCGGTCAGAACGTCGCGTATCTCGCCAACGGCGACTGGATGCGGTTCGACGGCGTCGATCTCGGCCCCGCCGGCACCGTCACCGCCGCGGCCCGGGTCGCCTCCGCCGTCGGCAACGGCACCGTCGAGCTGCGGACGGGTTCGCTGACCGGGCCGCTGCTGGCGCAGTTCCCGATCGCGGCGACCGGCGGCTGGCAGGCGTGGACGACGCTGTCCGCGACCGGCACCCACGCCACCGCCGGCCCGCAGCCGGTGTTCGCGGTCCTGCGCAGCGGCGCGGGCGGCGACTTCGTGAACATCAACTGGTTCTCGTTCACCGCGGCCACATCGAGCAGCAGCAGCCCGGCGGCGACCGGCTGGGTCGACGTCGACCAGGCGAAGTGGGGCGCGCAGCTCGCCGCGTTCAACGCGATGCCCATGGACCCCGCGCCCGCCGGCGCCGTCCGGGTCCCGGAGTTCAACGCGTCCTGCACGTACAGCCACTCCCGCAAGGACGACCCGATCGTCTTCCCCGGCCTGCCGGGCGCGTCGCACATGCACAGCTTCATCGGCAACCGGAGCACCGACGCGAACAGCACCGCCGACACGCTGCTCGCCAACGCCGGCACCAGTTGCGCGCCGGCGCCGGACCTCTCCGCGTACTGGGTGCCCACGCTGTACGAGCACGGCCAGCCGGTCGAGCCGAAGGCCGTCGTCGTGTACTACGGCTCCAGGCTCACGGACTCCAGCAAGACGGTGCCGTTCCCGCAGGGCTTCCGGATGATCGCCGGCGACGCGAAGCTGCAGGCGCCGACCCCGGCCGGCACCGTCAACCAGTTCTACTGCGCGGGCCCCGGCGGCGAGATCGGCCGCAGCGCCGACGGCAACTGGCCGCGGTGCGCGCCGGGCGCCTCGCTGCTGTTCCAGCTCGTGTTCCAGGACTGCTGGGACGGCGTCCACCTGGACAGCCCGACGCACAAGGGGCACGTCGCCTACACGTACGACGGCAAGTGCGGTGGCGCGTTCCCGGTGGCGATCCCGTCGGTGTCGTTCGTCATCGCCTACCCGACGCCCGGGTCGATCGACGGGTTCACGCTGTCGTCGGGGATGGCGTCGTCGTTCCACGGTGACGCGTTCCTCGCCTGGGACAACGCCGCACAGGGCCACCGGGTGAAGAACTGCGTCGTCCAGAAGGCCAAGTGCAACACGGCCGGGACGTTCTGATGCCGTGACCGTGAGCGCTCACCGGTGTGGTTCGTTCGCCGCGGTGTGCGGCCGGGCGACTCCCCACCGGTGGGCGGGCCTCAGCCGGCCGGGCCGATCCCGCTGCCGTCCGCGCCGTCCGGCCGGCACACGCCGGTGGCTCGACGACTCGGCCCGGCTCGCGACGACGGGCCGTGCCGCCCGACGACGGGTCCGACCTGCTCGTCGCAGCCGCTGGACGCCAGCGGCCGCCTGGTCCGGTGGGGTGGATGCCAGCGCGGCGGCCTGTTCTGGCGGGGTGGTCGCCGGTGGCGGCTTGGTCCCGGTGGACGCTGGTGGTGGCTTGGTCTGCTGGACGCGGTGGCGGCTCGGTCCGGTGGAGTTGGTCACCAGTGGCGGGCCTCCCGGTGGACGCTGGTGGCGGCCTGGTCTGGTGGACACGGTGGCGGCTCGGTCCTGTGGGGTGGGTGCCGGCGGCAGCTTGGTCCGGTGGACGCTGGGGGTGGCTTGGTCCGGCGGAGGTCATGTCCGCGCTGGTGGTGTAGGAGGCGGTCAGCGCTGATCCGTTGTGGTTGATGTTAGGCGGCGGCGAGTTCGGTGGTGGCTTGGTCCGGTGGACGCGGTGGCGGCTTGGTCCTGTGGGGTGGGTGCCGGCGGCAGCTTGGTCCGGTGGACGCTGGTGCTGGCTTGGTCTGCTGGACGCTGGTGGCGGCTTGGTCTGGTGGGGTGAGGCGCTGGCGGCAGCTTGGTCCGGTGGATGTCAGTGGGAGCCTGGTCCGGTGGACGCTGGTGCTGGCTTGGTCCGGTGCTGGTTCGGTGGGGTGGGGTCGGCGGGGGCGCACGTCCACAACCCCGCCGGGTGGGTGCGGGCGCGGCATCGGCGGGTCGTCAGTGCAGCTGGATCTGGTTGACGTCGGGGGCTGGGCCCTCGTCGTTGAAGAACCGGATCCAGCTGGTGCCGGCCGGTAGGTGCACGCGGAGCGTCACGGTGGCGGGGATGCGCCAGTCGCCGGCGCCGCTCAGCGTGAGTGACTGCGTGGGGCCGTCGTTGACGGCGACGCGGAGCGTGCGGGTTTCGGCGGTCTCGTACGTGACGGTCATCGTCCGTTCGCCCGCCGCGGTGACGCCGGTGACCCGGATGGCGAGGGTGTTCGGTCCGCCGATGTAGCCGACCCGGCTGCCGCCCATGCAGGTCGGGCACTCGATGACGCGGGCGCCGTTGCGCAGGTTGGCCGCGTCGGCCGCGTGCAGGCTGATCGCCGCGAAGGTCGAGGACGCGGCAGGTGTACGGGGTGGCGAGGCTCCCGGGGCAGGCGCCGAGGTGCGTGGCAGCGCCGAGAGCGGCGTCGTCGGGGCGGGTGTGGTGAGGGTCGGCGTCGTCGGGACCGGCGTCGGCGAAGGCCCGCCCGGCGGGGGTGTCGAGGCGGTCGCGGCCGGCGGGTGGCCGCGACCGTCCGGCAGCACCAGCGGCGGCACGACCGTCGCCGTGGCGACGACCGCGGCGGCGAGGGCCACCCAGCCGGCCCGCCGTGCCCACTCCCGCCGCGGACCATCCACAAGGGACCCGGCGGCCGCCGCAGACGTGGAGCGCACACCGGGCGCAGACGACCCGCCGGATGCAGCGGCCGCTCCAAAGCCAGCCCCAGAAGCAGCGGGCGCACCAGAAGCGGCGGGCGCAACGGATGCAGAGGACGGGTCGGGCGCGGGGGACGGGGCGGTCATCGGCGGCCGGTCCACAGCAGGACCGCCTCCATGCGGCCGCGGACGTGCAGCTTCGCGAAGATGTGGTGGAGGTGGTTCTTCACCGTCTTCTCGGTCAGCAGCAGCCGGTGCGCGATCGCCGCGTTGGACAGCCCTTCCGCGAGCAGGTCCAGGACGTCCCGTTCGCGGCGGGTCAGCCGGTACCGGCCGAGCGTCTCCTCCTGCCGCTCCGCCAGCTCCTCCCGCGACGCCTGCGCCCGGACGGTCGCCGTCGCGACGGCCGCCGCGACCGGGGACAGCCACCCGTGCCCGGCGGCCACGGCGAGCACGGCCCGGCGCAGCTCGTCGGGGTCGAACGCGCCGTGCACCAGGTACCCGCGGGCGCCGCCGCGCAGCATCCGCCCGATGAGGTCGGGGTCGGCGTCGCTGGTGATGACGAGGACGCCGCTGAGCCGGCTCAGCTCGGCGAGGGCGGACAGCCCGTCGGCGACCGGCATCCGGTGGTCGAGGAGCGTCACGGCCGGGCGGTGCGCCTGTGCCTGCGTGACGGCCTCGCGCCCGTCCGCGGCCTCGGCGACGACCCGGACGCCGTCGAGGCCGTTCAGGTAACCCCGCAGCGCCGCCCGGACGATCGGGTTGTCGTCGACGATCAGGAGCTCGATCATGCCGGCACCGTCACCTCGACGGTCGTGCCGCGGCCGGGGGCGGACGCGACGTGCAGGCTCCCCTGGATGGTGCTCGCCCGCTCGTACATGCCGATCAGCCCGAAGTGCTGTGCGGTGCGCAGCTCGGAGAGGTCGGCGGGCAGCCCGAACCCGCGGCCGTCGTCGTGGATGCGCAGGAGCAGGTGCCGGCGGCCCTGGTGCAGGCTGACGGTGGTCCCGGCCGCCGACGCGTGCTGGGCGACGTTCTGCAGGGCCTCCTGGAGGATGCGGCACAGCTCGTAGCGGACCGCGACCGGCGGGTCGACCGGGGCGGTGACGAGTCGCACCGGGATGCCGTACACCTGCGACCAACGCCGGCAGATCGCCTGGACGGTGCCGGCGAAGTCGCCGTCGAGGGTGTCCAGGCGCAGGCCGTCGACGAGCTCGCGGGCCTCCTGGGCGGCCACCTCCGCGCCGCGGGAGACGGTGCCGGCGAGTTGCTCGGCGAGGTCTGGGTGGCGGCGCAGGGACTGGGGCAGCGCGAGCGCGGCGAAGCTCACCCCGCGCAGCGTCTTGGTGACGGAGTCGTGCAGTTCCCGGGCGAGGCGGGCGCGTTCCGACGCGGCGGCGGTACGTTGTGCCGAGGCGACGACCCGCACCGACAGCTCCATGTGGCGGCGCAGGGCGGCGGTCGCGACGGCGGCGCCGGCGGTGGCGAGGACGCAGCCGATCGGGAACGTGAGCATGAAGCCGGCGAGCTCCGGGTCGGCGCCGGCGGGCAGGACCGTGGCGGCGACGGTGTAGCCGAGCGCGGTGTAGCCGGCGGCGAGCGGCAGCGCGCGCATGCCGGCGAGGACCCCGGCGAGGGCGGACGCGCCGACGGCGCCGCAGTGGAAGGCGACCCCGCCGCCGTCGAGGGCGAGCACACCGGCGACAGCGAGCGCGTCGGCGGCGAGGACGGGGACCGGGTGGCCCGCGACGTGCGGGTGGCGGGAGAGCACGGCGAGCCCGGCGGCGGTGGTGCCGGCGACGACGGCCAGGGCCGCGAGGAGCGGGCGGGGGTCGGCGACGAGGCGGACCCCGACGGCGCCGGCGGTGAGCGTGGCGGCGGCCCGGGCGAGCAGCACCGCACGTCCCAGGGCGGCCGGTGCCACGACCCTGTCGACATGCTGCCCCACGGCCGGGACTCTACGCGTTCCGGCGCTGGTCACATAGACAGCGATCGGCGCCCCGCCATGACGGAACGGGGCGCCGACCGGTGTTCGTGCGTTACGGCAGCATGTAGTTCTCGTTGAGCGCCGCGCCGCGCTCCGGCTTGTACTGGTCGAAGCCGCGCGGGTTGCACTGCAGACCACCGTTGATGCAGTGGGTGGTCAGTGCGGCCAGGGTCGGCGGGTCCCAGGCGTTGTACACGTCGTAGTGGAACGAGTAGCCACGGCCGCTGGAGAACGCCACGTTCGCCATGTTGCCGCTGACCGGCCACGCCATCTTGAACTCGATCATGTTGACGGCGACCGGGTGCGACGACGGGCAGACACCCACGACCGGGTAGGCCATGTGCGCCTTGTGGTCGGGCGAGTCCAGGTGCAGGCCGTCCCAGCAGCTGGGGGCCTGGAACCGGACGTTGAGCTGGCTGCCCGCGACACAGTTGGCGGGAATGTCCCACTGACGGGTCAGGTCACCGCACTCGAAGCCCTCGACCGCGCCCGGGTGGTTCTTGAACTGGTCGAGCGTGGAGGACGGGCTGCCCACGACGTACCGCAGACCGGCCGGCATCGGCCGGACGCTGCGCCAGTCGAGGACGCCGCTCTTGTAGTAGATGACCTGGCGGCCGACGGGCTGCACGGCGACGCCGTTGTTGAGCAGGGTCGGCATCCAGTACGCGGTCTTGTCGCCCGGCGTGATGCAGGCGGTGGTGCCGGCCTGCAGCGACGACAGGGTCGTGTTGGCGTTGGTGGTCCTGTTGCCCATGAACGTGTGCGAGTGCGACGCGCCCGGCAGGCCGAAGAACACGATCGGGTCGTCGTTGAGGTTGCTGCGGCTCACCTCGCAGTTGGCCTGGAACTCGTGGTGCGTCGTCGGCGGGTTCGTCGCCGGCGGGGTCGCCGTCGACGGGGTCACGCCGGTGACCGGGTTGGGCGCGTCGACCCAGCCGGGGCCGCTGGTCGGCGGCGGGGTGCCGGTGGACGTGCCGTAGACCTTGAACTCCCACAGCGAGTAGCCGTAGCCGGTGCCGCGCTGCGTGCCGTACATCCGCACGTAGCGGCCGGAGCCGTTGACGTTGAGCGTCTGCGTGCCGCCCGTGCCGGTGGTGGTGCTGTAGATGCTCGTCCAGGCGTTGCCGTCGGGCGAGGTCTGGATCTGGAACGCCTTGCCGTAGGCGTTCTCCCACTGCAGGACGACCTGCGTGATGGTGGCGGTGGCGCCGAGGTCGACGCGCAGCCACTGCGGGTCGCTCCACTGGCTGCCCCAGCGGGTGCTCGGGTTGTTGTCGAACGCGCCGGCCGGCGGCGACTCACCGAGCTCCTGCGAGGAGGCGAGCGAGGGCTTGTTGAGCGAGAGCAGGGTGGCGTCGGCGGCGTCGGCGGCGGTCAGCTGGAACGCGCCGACGACCATCGATGCGACCACCGCGGTGGTGACCCCGATGGGGGCCAGGATTCTTCTGAGCCGTCTCGTACTCGGTCGTGTACTCATCGAGCTCCCAGGGTGTGGGCGGGCGCCGTCGCCGGTCCGGTGGTGCCTGACGCGCGTGAGGCGGTCGCGCGCGTCGCCGGTGCCGGCGGTGGTACCGGTGGCGGGGAAGCGCCCGTTGGAGAGCGCTCTCCCAAATGTTGCGCCCGTGTGGCCGGTCCGTCAATACGTGGCGACGCTCGGCGGGTGCGAAAGCGCACATTCCGGGCACAGCTCAGCGGAACTTAAGGCGCGAATGGAGAGCGCTCTCCGGTCGATCGTGTGGCGTGCCCGATTTGCGCCTACATAGCGTGGTTTGACTGATACTCTCCGTGCACGGCTGAACGGGAGGTTGCCATGCGGCGAGAGACCCCGCGGATCCTGCACGTCACCGAGTCGATGAACGGCGGCACGGCCGCCGCGATCGTCGAGTTCGTCCGCTCCACGCCCCAGTTCGAGCACCACCTGCTCTTCCGCGGCAGGGCCGGCGGAGGCCGCGCCCGCACGGTGGCCCCCGACCTGCCGGTCCGGTTCGAGGACCTGTTCGCCGGCAGCCGCGACGCCGGCGGCGGCCTGGGTGGTGGTCTGCTCTCGCTCGGCCGGGCGCTGCGCGAGATCCTGCCCGCCGTCGCGCCCCGCATCGTGCACCTGCACGGCAGCCGGGCCGGCCTCGTCGGGCGCACCGTGATCCCGGCGGTCGCCCGGTCCGCGACCGGGCCCGCGATCCTCTACACGCCGCACTGCTTCGGCTTCGAACGCACCGACCTGCTGGCCGTCGCGCTGCGCCTGCTGCGCGGCGCGGAGCGGGCCGTCGCCGCCTCGACCGACCTCGCCGTCTGCGTCAGCCCGCGCGAGGCCGGCCTCGCCACCGAGCTCGGCATCCCCGCCGTCGTCGTGCCCAACACGACCCGCGCCCGCACCGCCCGCCCGGACCGCACCCGGCACGTGGGGTCGGTCGTCACCGTCGGCCGGGTCGGCGCGCAGAAGGACTTCGAGTTCCTCCTGCGGGTCAAGGCCCTGCTGCCCGACCCGCCGGGGGTCACCTGGACGTGGGTCGGCGGCGGCGACCCACGCGGCGAGGCCGCCCTGCGCGCCGCCGGCGTCCGGGTCACCGGCTGGCGGTCGCCGGCGGAGGTGCGCAACCATCTCGCCGCCGCCGACGCGTACCTGCACACGGCCGCCTGGGACAGCTGCCCGCTGCCGCTGCTGGAGGCGGCCGCGGCCGGGCTGCCGCTCGTCGCCCGCAGCATCCCCGCCCTGGACTCCCTCGGCCTCGACCCGGACCTCGGCACCGCCGAGGCCGTCGCCGCCGAGCTCGCCACCGTCCTCGCCACCGGGCGACCGTCGCGGCCGCGGCTGCAGGAGGCGTTCGCCGCCCGGCACACGCCCCAGGCGCAGGCCGCCGCGCTCGCGGACGCCTACGCCACCGCCCTGGGCGCGATCCCCGCCCCGGTCCCGCGCGCGTCGCACCCCGCGGCTGGATCGTTGACCGAAGTGGAGGTGACCAGGCGATGAGTGTCACGGTCAGCGTCATCATGCCCGTCTGCAGGACCGCTCGCGCCCTGCCTTCACTGCTCGCGACCCGGGTGCCCGACGGCGTCACCGTCGACCTGGTCGTCGTCGACGACACCGACGAGCTGGGGCCGGTGCCTGCCGACGCGCCGTTCCCGGTGCGGGTCCTGCGGCACGACACCCCGCGCGGGCTGGCCGCGGCCCGCAACACGGGACTGGCCGCCGCGACCGGCGAGTACGTCTGGTTCGTCGGCGGCGACGACTGGGTCGACCCGGAGCTGCTCGCCTCGCTCACGTCGGCCGTGCTCGCCGTGCTCGGCGACGAGGACCGTGCTGACATCGTCGTGGCCGGCACGGTGCCCGTCACCGAGGACGGCGTCACCGGCCCGCCGCTGCCGTCCCGCGACACCGCCACCGTGTGGACCGGCCAGCAGGCCGTCGAGGAGTTCCTCTTCCGCCGCATCCGCTCCGGCGTGACGAACAAGCTCGTCCGCCGGGACCTGCTCGACGGGCTCACCTTCCCGCACGGGCCGCGCCACGAGGACGTCGCCGTCATGGCCTGGCTGCTGCTGCGGGCGCGGACGGTCGCGTTCGTCGCCGGCCCCGCGTACTTCCACCTGAGCCGCCCCGTGTCCCGCTTCAACCCGCGCACCGCCGAGCGCGCCGCCGCCGTCGACGAGGCCCTGTTCGTCCTCGACGGCTCCGGCTCGCCCGCCGCCCGGCAGCACTTCCGCCTCCGGGCCGGCGCCCTGGCGGTCGCGGGCGCCGCGGCCCGCTCGTCGGCGGGGGAGCTGTCCGCCGCCGCCTGGGACGCGGTCGGCGCCGCCCGCCGTGGCCTGCGCCCCCGCGACGCCTGGGCCGCGCTCCGGCACCGGCAGGTGGTCCTCGCCGCGGCGGTGCTGCTCATCAGGGCGGCCCCCGCGCTGTACGTCCGGCTCTACCGTGCCGCCCGCGCCGCCGACCGCCACCGCCACGCCCGCCTCGGCCGCCCGTGGCGCGGCGAGGCAGCCGCCCTGCAGTCCGCCGCCGGCGTCACGCTCGCCGCGGCCGGCACCACGTCCGCCGCCGTCAGCGCTACGCCAACCGTCCCGTCGCAGCCCGGCCCCGCCGACCAGGTCTCGCCGTGTGCCGCCGTCTCGAAGCCGGCGCCCGACGACATCGCCGACCAGAACGCCGCCTCTGCCGAAGCGGTGGGCGACACCGACGTCCGGGTCGTGGGTGATGCCGGCGCCGGCGTGGCCGTCGACGCCGACGTCCGGCCGGTGGGCGATGTCGCGGTTCGGGCGGGCGGTGATGCCGCCGTCCGGGTGGTGGGCGGCGCCGACGTCCCGGCGGTCGGTGATGCCGCCGTCCGGGTGGTGGGCGATGTCGACGTCTGCCGGGCAGCCGTCCCGGCGCAGGGGGCTGATGCCGCTGCCGCCCGAGCCGTCCCTGCCGACGGACCGGCACCCGCGGCCGGCGCGACACACGACTCGGCCGATGGGTCTGACCCGGCCTCCGATGTGATGGCCGCCGGTGCCGTGTCTGCCGAATCGGGCGGCGCCGACCCGGGCGTTCCGCGCGAGAGCGACCTCGCCGACGCCGAGCGCGACTAATCCCGTGCGGCTGGCATCATGCCCTGCTGACACCGGGCACGACTGACGCCAGGAGCGATCAATGTCCGCACCACGGGCTGCGGCGTTCAGGGAGCAGAAGCCACAAACCCGGGCATTGATCAGCGTATGTGTAGGCGGAGAGCTGTGAACCGGGGTGTTGTCCGTCCAGCGCCGTGACGGGCCGCCGTACCGTTGCGGAAAGGGCGGCAAGAGTGGCGGAAGGTGACGGAGGGCGGGCTCAGAGTTGCGGAGGAGCCGCGATCCCGAGCAGTCCGAGCCCGGTCGCCAGCGTCGAGGCGGTCAGTGCGCACAGCGCGATCCGGTTGCCCCGCAAGGGTTCGGGTGACCTGAGCACGGGGCACCGTTCGTAGAAGGCGGTCACCGCCTGTGCGAGCTCGAACAGGTACGTGCAGAGCCGGTGCGGCTCGCAGCCGGCCGCGACGCCCGCGACGACGTCGCCGAAGCCGTCCAGCCGCAGGATCAGCGCCCGCTCCACGTCCTCCAGCGGCGCGTCGGCCCGCACCGGTGGCACGGCGGAGCCGGCCTTCGCCAGCACCGACCGCAGCCGTGCGTGCGCGTACTGCAGGTACACGCTCGTGTTGCCGGTCAGCGCCATCATCCGGTCCGGGTCGTACAGGTAGTCGCGGGTCCGGCTGGTGGACAGGTCGGCGTACTTCACCGCGCCGATCCCGACCTCCCGGCCCCGCTCGGCGAGCTCCGGGGCGGGCAGCGAAGGGTTCTTCGCCGCGACGACCGCCGTGGCCCGCTCGACCGCCTCGCCGAGCAGCCCGACGAGCGGGGCCGTGTCGCCGGACCGGGTCTTGAACGGCCGCCCGTCCGCGCCCAGCACCACCCCGAACGCGGCGTGCACCGCCTCGACCTCCGGCGGCAGCCAGCCGGCCCGCCGTGCCGTGTCGAACACCATCCGGAAGTGCGGCGCCTGCCGGGCGTCGACGACGTAGACGATCCGGTCGGCCCGCAGGGTCGTGACCCGGTGCCGGACGGCGGCCAGGTCGGTGGCGGGGTACCCGAACCCGCCGTCGCTCTTGCGCACGATGAGCGGCGCGTCGGCGCCGTCGGCGAACACGCACAGCGCCCCGTCGCTGACCCGGGCCACGCCCGCGGCGGCAAGGTCCCCGGCGACGCCGGCCAGCATCGGGTTGTAGCTGCTCTCCCCGGCGATGTCGGCGGCGGTGAGCAGGACGCCGAGCCGCTCGTACACGTCGGAGAAGTAGCGCGTCGACTCCTCGACCATCGCGTGCCAGACGGCGAGGCTGTCCGGGTCGCCGCCCTGCAGCGCCACGACCCGCGCCCGCGACCGCGCCGCGAACGCGGGGTCGGCCTGGAACAGCGCGTACGCCGTCTTGTACCGCTGCGTGAGCGCCGCCGTGTCGGCCGGGTGCTCCGCCAGGTACTGGATGAGCATCCCGTACTGGGTGCCCCAGTCGCCGATGTGGTTCTGCCGCACGACAGTGCCGCCGAGGTGGGTCAGGACCCGGGCGAGGGCGTCGCCGATGATCGTCGACCGGAGGTGCCCGACGTGCATCTCCCTGGCCACGTTCGGATGCGAATAGTCCAGCACCGTCCGGACGCCGGTCTCCGGCAGCCCGACCCCGAGCCGCGGGTCGGCGAGCCGCTCCGCGACCCGGCCGAGCAGCGCCTCCCCGGTCAGCGTGACGTTGAGGAAGCCGGGCCCGGCGACCCGCACGTCCGCGACGATGCCGCCGGGCAGCGCGGCGGCGACCCCAGTGGCGACCCCAGTGGCGACCTCAGCGGCGACCTCAGCGGCGAGCTGCCGCGGTGGCCGCCGCAGCGTCCGGGCGAGCGCCAGGACGCCGTCGGCCTGCAGGTCGGCGTGCTCCGACAGGCGGACCTGAGGGTCGAAGCCGGCCGGGACGGACGGGAGGGCGGCGGTGATCCGGGCGGCGAGCAGCGCGGCGAACGACGGCACGACCATCGTGAGGCTCCAAACGAGAACGGCGAAAGGCGGGCGGCAGGGACGGACGGCGGTGTGGTTACCGTCGTCGTCGCGTGGCCGCGCTCGTCGTCGTCATGGTGCGTCCACCATAGCCGCGGATTCCAGTAGGGTCGCCGCATATTCTCGCGACGGGTCAGGCTCGGCATGCTGGCGGTCGCCATCGGCCTGGTCACGGTCGGTGTGCCACCGCTGCTGCTGCCGCGCGACCGCAACTCTCCGTCCTCAGCCGCTCCCGCAGCGGTTGCTCCGCCTGTACCGGCGGCCGGCGCCTCGCCGTCCGCGGTCGGCAACTCGGGTGGGTCTGCGGCGCAGTCGCAGCCCGCGTCCCCGGTTGCTCCAGCGGCGTCCCCGTGCGGCACCGCCGGCAGCGCCAGGCCAGCCTGCACCGTCTACGGCGCCGCCGTCGGCACCGGATGGAGCGTCCGCAGCGTCGGGGTGAAGGTCGTCACCGACGGCGTCGTGCCCGGCACCGACCAGGTGGCGCTGCGGGTCGAGCCGAAGGAGAAGACCGCCGCCGTCGCCCTCGTCGCCGCCACCCCGGTGGCCGCGACCCGCCTCACGTTCCGCGTCTACGGCGGCCGCGTCCACGGCACGGTCCTGCGCGTCACGGTGTCCGCGACACCCGACCCGGCCGGCACGCCACCGCTCGTGCTCACCGCCCCTGTCGACGTGTGGACCCCGTTCGACGTCGACCTGCGCGAACTCGCGCCCGGCCGCCCGGTCCGCCGCATCGACCTGGTCGTCGCGACCGACATGCTGCCCAACGCCTACCGGTTCTTCGTCGACGACCTCCAGCTGCGCTGATGACTCCACATCCGGTCCAACCAGCGGCGCCCGCGGCGATCGCGCGGGCGGTGCTGCTCGGGCGGGCGGCGATCGCGGCGACCGCGGCGGCGGCCGGGCTGCTGCTCGTCGACGACTGGTGGCGGATCGTGGCGGTGATCGCGACGGTCGCGGCCGGCACCGTCGCGGAGGTGAGCGCCCTGACGCGGTGGCCCGCGGTGACCCGGCACCCGTGGCCGGTGCTCGCCGTTGACCTGGCGGTCGCCGTGGCGGTGCTGGCGCTCAGCCGGGGCGGGATGGCGTTCTTCTGCTACGTCGCCGGGTCGGCCGCGCTCGGCGGGGCGCTGCTCGGGATGCGGGCGCTGCTGCTGTGGGTGGTGCAGGCCGCTCTCGGGTTCGCCGCCGCCGGGGCGGTCCTGCGCGCCAACGACCCGCCGCCGGACGTGGCCGCGTTCGTCGTCGCGTTCCCGATGATCAGCGTGCTCGCCGGGATCGGGGCGGCCGCCGCGGCCGGAGCCCTGCAGCGCCACCTGGACCTGGCCGTCGATGTGGTCGCCGCCGCGCAGCGCTCCGCGGCCGCCTCCGAGCGGGCCAGGCTGGCCCGGGAGCTGCACGACTCGGTCGCCAAGACGCTGCGCGGGGTGTCGTTCGCCGCGCTCGCCCTGCCGCAGTCGCTGCGCCGCCACCCGGACCTGGCCGAGCGGCTCGCCGGCACCGTCTCGCGCGGCGCGGAGGCCGCCGCCCGCGAGGCCCGCGAGCTCCTCGAGGGGCTGCGGATCGACCACCTCGACCTCAGCTTCGCCGACACGGTCAGGGCGACCGCCGGCGACTGGTCGGACCGGTCCGGGGTCCCGGTCCGCGTCGACGCGGAGCCGGCGGAGCCCGGCGTCGAGGTGCGCTACGAGCTGGTGCGCATCCTGGCCGAGGCGCTGCAGAACGTCGCCCGGCACGCCGGCGCGTGGCGGGTCGACGTCGCGGTCCGCCTGGGCGGCGACCGCCTCGAGCTCAGGGTCAGGGACGACGGCCGTGGCTTCGTCCCGCGGGACCTCGCCGTGCTGCAGGCCGACGGCCACCTCGGCATCGTCGGCATGGCGGAGCGGGCGCGCACCGTCGGCGGGTCGCTGCGCGTGTCCTCCGTACCCGGCCGGGGCACCGAGATCATCGCCGCCGTCCCGCTGGAGGCCCTGCCGTGACGATCCGCGTGCTCGTGGTGGACGACAACCCGGTCGTGCGGGAGGCGCTGCGGGGCGTGCTCGACCTCAGCGACGACGTCCGGGTCGTGGGGGAGGCCGGCAACGGCCGCGACGCGCTCGCCCTCGCGCTGCGGCACCGGCCCGACGTGACGCTCCTGGACCACCGCATGCCGATCGCCGACGGACTGTCCATCGTGGACGAGCTGGCCCGGCACACCGCGGTGCTCGCCCTCACCAGCGACGCCACGCCCGGGGTGATCGCCTCGATGCTGCGCGGCGGCGCCCGCGGCTACCTGGTCCACGGCCACTTCGACCCGCCCGACCTGCTCCGCGCCGTCCACGCCGTCGCCGCCGGGCAGGGCTGGCTGTCGCCGGTCGCCGCGTCCGTCGCCACGTCCGCGCTGCGCGAGCAGGGCAGCCGGCGGGCGGCCCGGGACCGGTTCGGCCTCACCGACCGCGAGCGCGACGTCCTCGACCTGCTCTGCGACGGGCTGTCCAACGCGGCGATCGCCGACCGGCTGCGGCTGACCGAGAAGACGGTGAAGAACCACCTGTACAACATCTTCGCCAAGCTCCAGGTCGGCAGCCGCACCGAGGCGGTGGTCCGCTGGAGCACTGGGACTTTCGACTCATGACCGCCGGGGCGGGCCGGTCATAGGTTCGGCGGCGGGTGGCACCGTCGAACCGAAAGGCACCACAACCGTGCGCAGACAACTCGGGCTTCTCCTGGCGGCGGGCCTGCTGCTCGCCGCCTGCGACCCCGACCAGGGCCCGATCGTGACCGGTCAGCCGGCGCCTTCGTCGCCTTCGTCGTCCGTACCGGCGAATCCGACAAATCCGGTAAGTCCGTCAGCGTCCGGGACCGGGTCCGCGGCGCCGGTGCCGACGGCCACCGCCTCGCCGGTCAAGACGTTCACCGACAAGCCACCGCAGGCGCAGTACCGCGAGTTCCACGCCAACTGCACCGAGACCCACCGGCTCAGCGACGACCCGATCGTCTTCCCCGGGCTCGCCGGCGCCGCGCACAACCACACGTTCGTCGGCAACCCCGCCGCGAACGCGACCTCCACCCCGCAGACCCTGCTGAAGGGCAGGACGTCCTGCGAGGACACGCTCGACGCGTCGTCCTACTGGTTCCCGACGCTGACCCGCAACGGCGCCGTCGTGCAGCCCGAGAAGGTCACGATCTACTACAAGTCCGGCGTCAAGGACTACCGGACCGTGCAGCCGTTCCCCGCCGGGTTCCGGCTCATCGTCGGCGACATGCGGCTGCAGGACGCCGGGCAGTTCACCGGCACCTGGAACTGCGGGAGCTACCTCGGCAAGGCCATCCCGCCGTCGTGCCCGCCGGGGTCGTCGCTGATCGTCCGGATGCAGGCGCCGAGCTGCTGGGACGGGCGCAGCCTCGACAGCGCCGACCACAAGTCGCACGTCGTCTGGCCGGTGCAGGGCGTGTGCCCCGCGGGCAACCCGGTGCCGCTGCCCATGTTCGAGATGAAGGTGCCCTACAAGCTGCCCGGCGGCGACACCTCGGGCCTGCAGTACTCCTCCGGCAACGGCTCCTCGTTCCACTACGACTTCATGAACGGCTGGGACGCCGCCCGCCAGGCCGCGCTCGTCGCCCACTGCATCAACGGCGGCCGCCAGTGCAACGGCTACGGCATCGACCAGCACAAACCGTAATCGGCGCGACGGGCCCGGCGGCCGCTCAGGACGGGGCGAGCCCGGTGGCGTAGGCGAGGATCACCAGCTGCACCCGGTCGCGGACGCCGGCCTTCGCGATCGCCCGGGTCACGTGGGTCTTCGCGGTCAGCGGGCTGATGAACAGCTCCCGCGCGATCTCCTCGTTGGACAGCCCGGCGGCGACCAGCCGGACCACCTCGACCTCCCGCGGGGTCAGCCCGGCGAGCCGGTCGTCGGGCACCCCCGACGGCCCGGCCGGACGGTGCGCGAACTGCCCGATCACCCGGGCCGTGACGCTCGGCGACAGCAGCGCCTCGCCGGCCGCCACGACCCGGACCGCGCGGCGCAGCTCGTCGGGCTCGACCTCCTTGGTGAGGAAGCCGCTCGCGCCGGCCCGCAGCGCCGCGAACACGTTCTCGTCCGTCTCGAACGTCGTCAGGATCACGACTCTCGTCCCGGCGAGCTCCCGGTCCGCGACGATCCGCCCGGTCGCGGCGATCCCGTCGAGGCCGGGCATCCGGATGTCCATCAGCACCACGTCGGGCCGCAGCCGCCGGGCCTCCCGGACCGCCTCGTCGCCGGTGGACGCCTCGCCGACGACCGTGATGTCCCTCGTGCGCCGCAGCAGGCTGCTGAACCCGGCGCGCACGAGGGCCTGGTCGTCGGCGAGCAGCACGTTGACCGTCATGCGGGAATTGTCGCGTGTACGGTGAAACCCCCGTCGCCCCGCGTGGTGAGCGACCCGCCGAGCGCCTCGACGCGCTCGCGCATGCCGGTCAGCCCGTGCCCTTCGGCCCGCCGGGAGCCCGCGCCGTCGTCGGTGACCGTCACCTCCGTCACCGGCCCGTAGCGGACGTCGACGGTGACGGTCCGCGCGCCGGCGTGCCGGACCGTGTTCGTCAGTGCCTCCCGCACCACCAGGCCGACCGCCGTGCGGACCGGCAGCGGCGCGTCCCCGCCGGCGACGGTGAGCCGCGCGTCGAGCCCCGCCTCGCGTACCTGCGACACCAGCGCCGCGAGGTCCAGCGGCTCGGCGGGCGGCCGGCGGTCGTCGCGGAGCACCCCGACCAGCGAGGACAGGTCGCCCATCGCCTTGCGGCGCACGTCCTGGGCCAGCCGCAGCGCCTCCCGGGCCTCGTCCGGCGCGCTGTCCAGGGCGTCCGCGGCCACGTTCAGGTGCACCCCGACGACGGTCAGCGTGTGCGCCACCGTGTCGTGCACCTCCCGCGCGACCCGCAGCCGCTCCTCGGCCCGCTGCTGCTCGATCGCCGTCCGCGTCCAGCGCTGCCAGCTGCCGGCCGCGACGGTCACGGCGAGCGCCGCCGTCAGCCACAGCGCGTCCGGCCCGACGTGCTGCAGCGTCCGCGCCGCGCCGTGCTGCAGCACCGTCCACTCCAGATTGAACGCCGTGACCGCGTGGACGGCCCCGATCGCGACGACGACCCGCAGGCGCGGCTTGGGGGCCAGCGTCGCCGACACGTACAGCAGCGTCACCGGCCACAGCCAGCCGCCCGTCGTCAGCTCCGCCACGCGCATCGCCACGACGCTGCAGATGCCCGTCACCAGCCCGGTGATCGGCCACCGCAGCTGCGCCCAGAGCAGCGCGGCCAGGGCCGTGGCGAGCGGCAGCGACCCCTCCGCGAGGTGCTCGCCGGACCCGCTGAGCACGGCGATGAACGTGACCGCGGCGAACGCGGCGACCATCTTCCTCTTCGTCATGGTGCCGAACGCTATGAGCGCGGCGTCGCCAGGTCGTCGTCCGCGTGGAGGCACCGTCCCGTACACCATTTGGAGTATCAGGCAGCAGGCTGACGCATGCCCGCCGTCTCTGGTTAGCGTTTCGGGCCATGGAGCACCGCTGTGGCAAGCATGCCGTCCTGGCCAACCCGGCGTCGCGCATCCCGATCTGGATGGAGTGCGCCGTCCACCGCTACACCCCGTACCAGATCGACCGCCGCTTCGCCGTCATCGTGAGCCTGGACTTCTCCTACGAGGAGACCGCCAACCTCTCCTGGATCATCGAACACGGCATGCTCTGAGGCCGGCGCTACGCCCGCGCCGCCCGTCCGCCGGCCCTGTCGCCGGTCCCGTCGCGTGACAGGACGCCCGTGACGATGAGGAACAGCGCGGCGATGTAGGTCACCATGACGACCAGGTTGCGACCCGGGAAGCCCAGACCGGCGGCGCCCAGGCCGATCAGCAGGTCGGAGAGCAGGAACAGGAAGCCGCCGGCGGCGACGACGGGGGAGACCGACCACGCCGCGGCCGCCATCGCGCTCAACGCCAGGCTGTACACCAGGATCGGCACCCGTAGATCGCCCAGCGACGGCCAGAGCACGGCGTTCAGCACGGCCCACAGGATCCCGTAGCCGAGCGCGACGAGCCGGCGGGGACGGCCGTGCCGCAGGAAGGCGACCAGGAAGCAGATCTGCGTGCCGAGGAAGCACGCCATGCCCAGCAGGAAGGGCACGGTGCCCGGCACGAGGAGCGCCACGTCGCCCGCGGTCGCGAAGACCAGCCCCCACCCGACGAGGCAGAAGCGTCCGAGGTGCCAGAGCAGCAGCGGCGCGAGGAGCGGCTTGGCGACCCACTGCAGCGGCTCCCACGACAGCGCGACGCCCGTGAGCTCCACCGCCGCGGCGGCGAAGAAGAGCCAGAGCTTCATGCGGCCGGCTGCCAGCCGGGACGGCCGAACACGAACCGCAGCCGCTGCCGCCACGTGGCCGCCGTCCGCACGTCGCGCCAGATGTCGCGGTACTCGTGGGTGGCGACACGCAGCGGGTTGTAGGTGCCGATGTTCTTCGTCAGGCCGTAGACGACGCGGGCCTCTTCCGGCTCGAACGTGCCGAAGAGCCGGTCCCAGATGATGAGGATGCCGCCGTAGTTGCGGTCCAGGTACTCGGGGTTGGCGCCATGGTGGACCCGGTGGTGCGAGGGGGTGTTCCAGAACCACTCGATGAACGCCGGCAGGCGGCCGACCCGCTCGCTGTGCAGGAAGAACTGGTAGGCGAGGCTGATCGACTGCTGCAGGAACACCATCCACGGCGGGATGCCCAGCAGCGGCAGGAACAGCCAGAACGGGGTGGCGGTCATCGGCGTCCAGCTCTGCCGCAGCGCCGTGGACAGGTTGAAGAAGACGCTCGAGTGGTGCACGACGTGGCCGGCCCAGAAGACGCGGACCTCGTGGTGCAGCCGGTGGAACCAGTAGTACGCGAAGTCGTCGGCGAAGAACAGCAGCACCCACGTCCACGGGCTGGTCGGGTCGAGCTTGAGCGGGGTGAGGACGTAGAGGCCGGCGAACGCGAGCGCGACCAGGATCTTCCACGGCACGCCGATGATCTGGCTGCCGAGGCCCATGGACAGGCTGGTGGTGGTGTCGCGGACCTCGTAGCCGCGCTCCTCGTCGTCGGGCAGGAAGCGGTACGAGACCGCCTCCATGACGATCAGCAGCAGGAACGCGGGCACGGCGTAGAGCACGGCGGGGATCATGCTCGGGTCTCCTTGCGATCCGAGAGCGGGGCGGTGAGCAGGGCCTGGGCCTCGGCGAAGGCCGAGCCGGCGGCGCCGGCGGTGATGTGCGCGCCGAGCCGGCGGTGCCCGGCGACGTCGAGCAGCTCGGCGGTGCGCAGCGTGGGCGGGACGTGCCCGACGGCGAGCGCGCCGCTGACGAGGCTGTTGAACGCGAGGAGGTACGCGACGTTGCCGCTGCCGGCCACGATCGCCCGCCACAGCGCGATGTTCGCCTCGCCCATGCGGTCCAGGTCGGGCGCGGCGGCGGCGACCGCGTCGACGCAGGCGGTCACGTGTTCCTTCGCGGCTGGTGTACCGCGCAGCGCGCACAACCTGGCGGCGTCGGCGCCCAGGCAGGCGCGCATCTCCATCATGTCGCGCACGAGGGTGCCGACCGGCAGGATGTCGCCGCTGGACATGGCGAGGTCGAGGCCGGCGTGCGCCCGCCAGTCGAGGACCCGGGTCGCGCCGCCCTGGCTGACCTTCACCAGGCCGAGCTGCTGCAACCGCCGCAGCGCCTCCCGGACGGCGTGCCGGTTCACCTCGAACGTCGCCGCCAGGTCCCGCTCGCTGGGGAGCGCGGACTCGGGTGCGTAGGCGCCGCTGAGGATCGCGTCGCGCAGCTGCGCGAACACGTGGTCGGACACGGAGCTGCGCGGGGCCGGCGTCAATGTCACGCGGTGACTGTCTCACACATCAACTGGTTGGACCAGTGGTGCCACAACAGCAGAAAGCCGGGAGCCGCTACTGCGTGAGCTGGTCGACGATCTTCTGCGCGGTGGTGGCGTGCTTGGCGTACGCGCTGGCGAAGGCGCTGCGCTGCACGGCCTGGGCGGCGCCGGTGACACTCATCGACTGCCAGCCGGAGACCTTCATCAGCCTCGTGTAGAACTTCGCCGACGCGATCGCCGGGTCCATCAGCTGCTCGACGGTGCCCCAGATGCTGACCCGCTGCTGGAAGATGCCGATCGAGTCGTAGTTGGTGCCGCTGCCCTCGTGCGGGAGCTTCAGCGACGCGGGGACCTTCGGGTTGGCCATGTTCTTCAGGTACGTCTCCTGCAGCGCGGTCGCGATCGCCACGACGTACGCGCGCTCGGGCAGCCCCATCTGCCGGCCGACCTCGATGACGATGAACGCGTTGTTGGTCGCCGCCTGGGTCAGCCCGGCGACCGGCTTCGGCACCAGGGACGCGCCCGGGGCGGAGGCCAGCTCGACCCCGCGGGCCGCGTTGGCCCGGGCGTTCGTCTCGTAGAACTTGGCGGCATCGAAGGAGGTGTCGTCGGTGACCGCCGCCGGCTCCTCCGGGAAGATCGCCCAGGAGACACCGACGCTGACCAGTGAGGCGACGAGAGCGACCGCAGCAAGCAGCGCCATCCTGCTGAAATGCAGGCGGCGTGCGGCGGCGGGCCTACGCCGGGGGGTGGCGCCACGCACCGCGCAAGCTTAGGGAACGCGGCGCCCCATCCGGTAGTCGTCTTAACAAAACCTAAGGAACGCTGATCAGTCCGCGACGCTTGAGTAGCGGCTCGATCAACGGATCGCGACCGCGGAACGCCCGGTAGACCTCCATCGAGTCCGCGCTGCCACCCTTGGCGAGCAGCCCGTCACGGAACGCGTCCCCGAGCTCGCGGCGCAGGCCGCCCTGCTCGGTGAGCCAGTCGACGGTGTCGGCGTCGAGGACCTCGCTCCAGATGTAGGAGTAGTAGCCGGCGCTGTACGCGGCGCCGCTGAAGATGTGCGCGAAGTACGCGGTCCGGTAGCGCGGCGGCACGAACGGCACCGCGACGCCGGCCCGCTCCAGCGCCGCCGCCTCGAAGGCGAGCACGTCGGTGACCGCCTCGGCCTTCTCGACGGTCAGCGTGTGCCAGGCCAGGTCGAGCAGCGTGGCGGCCAGGTACTCGGTGGTCGCGAAGCCCTTGTTGAACTGCTCCGCGGCCTGCAGCCGCTCCACCACCGGCTGCGGCAGCGGCTCGCCGGTCCGGTGGTGCGTGGCGTAGTTGGCCAGGACCTCCGGCCACAGCATCCACACCTCGTTGACCTGCGACGGGTACTCGACGAAGTCGCGCGGCACCCGCGTGCCGGCGAACTTCGGGAAGTGCACCTGCGAGAAGAGCGTGTGCAGCGCGTGGCCGAACTCGTGGAACAGGGTGCGGACCTCGTCGAGCGTCAGCAGCGTCGGCTCGCCCTCCGGCGCCCGGTTGATGTTGAGGTTGTTGACGACGACCGGCGCGGTGCCGAACAGCCGCGACTGCGGCACGAGCGCGTTGGCCCACGCCCCGCCGCGCTTCGACGGCCGGGTGAAGAAGTCGCCGATGAACAGCCCGAGCGGCCCGCCGTCGCGGTCGAAGACCTCGAAGACGCGGGCGTCGCCGTGGTACGCGGGAAGGTCCGGCCGCTCCTGGAACCGGATGCCGTACAGCCGGCCGGCGGCGTGGAAGACGCCGTCGCGCAGCACCCGCTCCAGCTCGAAGTACGGCCGCAGCTCCGCCTCGTCGATCGCGTAGCGGTCCCGGCGGATCTGCTCGGTGTAGTACGCCCAGTCCCACGGCTGCAGGGTGAACTCGTCGCCGATCGCCTCCTGCAGATCCTCGGCCTCGATCCGGGCGTTGGCGACCGCGGCCGGGGCGAGCTTCGCCAGCATCTCCTGGACCGCGTCGACGCTGCGGGCGGTGTTGTCGGCGATGTTGTAGGCCGCGTGGTGCTCGAAGCCGAGCAGCCGCGCCCGCTCCGCCCGCAGCCGCACGATGCGCAGCACCAGGCCGGTGGTGTCGTGGTCCCCACCCGCGGAGCCGCGGCCGACGGAGGCGGTGTGCAGCCGCTCCCGGACCTCGCGGTTGTGCAGCGACGCGAGCGCCGGCTGGGCCGTCGGCAGGATCAGGTTCAGCGCATACCCGCCGGTCAGGCCCCGGTCGCGGGCGGCGACCTCGGCGGCGGCGATCGCGTCGGCGGACAGCCCGGCCAGGTCGGCGGCGTCCTCGACGACGACGGCGGCGGCCTTCATGCCGTCGCGGACCTTGTTGCCGAACTCGGTCGCGAGGGCCGCCAGCTCCGCGTTGAGCTCCCGGAGCCGCACGTGCTCCTGCTCGGACAGCCGCGCCCCGGCCCGGACGAACTCGGTGTGGTACCGCTCCAGCAGCCAGGCCGGCTCGGCGTCGAGGGCGAGGGCGTCGCGCTGGGCGTACAGCTGCTCGATGCGCTCGAAGAGCCGGCGGTCCAGCATGATCGCGTCGCCGTGCGCGGACAGCAGCGGCACCACCCGCGACTCGATCTCCTGCAGCTCGGGGCTGGTGTCTGAGCTGGTGACGTTGAAGAACGCGGCCGACACGCGCTGCAGGACGCGCCCGGAGCGCTCCAGCGCGACGAGGGTGTTGTCGAACGTCGGCGGCTCCGGCAGGCTGGCGATGGCTTCGACCTCGGCCCGCTGCTCGGCCATGCCCCGCTCGAACGCGGGCAGGTAGTGCCCGGTCTCGATGCGGTCGAAGGGCGGCAGCTGGTATGGCAGGTCACTCGCGGCGAAGAACGGGTTGTCCGTGGTCACGTACCGACTGTATCGGGACGGATGTTTTCCGGCGGTCCGTGCAACCGATCGGACAGCCGGACCCGTGAGTTACGCATGACGGATCGGGACACGGCGTTCGCCGAGTACTTCGCCGCGCGGTCGGACGCGATGCGCGGCACGGCGTACCTGCTGTGCGGCGACTGGCACCGGGCCGAGGACCTGACGCAGGTGGCGTTCACCAAGTTGTACGTGGTGTGGGACCGGGTCAGCCGGCACGAGGCCCTCGACGGGTACCTGCGGCAGACGCTCTTCCGGGTGTTCCTGGACGATCGCCGGCTCGGCTGGTGGCACCGGGTGCGGGTCACCGACCGGCCGCTGGACGCCGTCAGCCACGACCGGGAGCCCGACGACCGGATCGCGCTGCTCGCCGCCCTCGCCACCGTGCCGGCCAGGCAGCGGGCGGTCCTGATCCTGCGGTACTGGGAGGACCTGTCCGTCGAGGAGACGGCGGCCCTGCTCAGCTGCACCACCGGCACCGTGAAGAGCCAGGCCGCGCGGGGGCTGCAGACCCTTCGCACGCACTTGCAGACCAGCAGCCACTCGCAAGCGACGAGGACGCAGACATGAACGAGGACGACTTCCGGGTGTCGCTACGCGACGCCCTCGACAGCTCCACCCCGCCGCCGCCGATGTCGCCGGCGGTGGCCGTCACCACCGGCCGCCGGGCGGTCCGCCGTCGCAACCTGGTTGCCGGCGGTGCCGGCCTCGGGGTGACCGCGGTCGTCGCCGCCGTGGCGGTCGCGGTCGCCGGCGGCGGGCCCGGTGCGGGCGCGCCGCTGCAGATGGGGGCGCCGGGGCAGACGCCGCCGCCCGCCAACGCGTCCGGGACCGTCACCGCGCCCGGGGCGGGCACCGAGACCAAGGAGGTCTGGCCGACCGGCCCCGACGGGCAGCCGCAGCAGGACCGCACCGCCGGCGCCGGCCACAAGTTCGACCAGGGCGAGCAGCTCATGCGGGACCTCCTCGCGATCGTGCCCGCGGCGTACACGGCGCTGGACAACCCGGGCACCGACCAGCTGGTCTCGTCACGCATGTCGCAGGCCCAGTACGAGGGGAAGATCGGCGGCAAGGACGCCTGGTCCTACCTGGCCAGCACCCAGCTCGGCAAGGACGGCGGCGTCGGTCAGCTGCTGGTCACCGTGTACGAGCCGGGCCTGGTCGCCGCGACCGGGGACGCCTGCGCGGTCGCGGGCGGGTTCTGGACCGCCCCGGCGAGCTGCAAGCTGGTGACGACGACGGCCGGGGTGACCGTCGGCGTCGCGACCGGCGCCCCTGGCCGCGACTTCGACCAGTGGGCGGCCTACCGGTACCCCGACGGCACGGTGGTCTTCCTGGCCCAGGCGAAGTCGGACGACCGGCCCGGCGGCGGCGACAAGAGCCTCGCCGCGCTACCGCTGCCCGAGGACCGGCTCGCCGCCCTCGTGGCCGACGAGCGGTTCCACATCAAGGCCTCGTGACACAGGGCCGGGTGGCAGCAGCCGCCCGGCCCCGTACGCGAGACCCGCGCCGAGGGTGTTGACCAGCACGTCGTCGGTGGCGGTGACCCGGCCCAGGTCCAGGACGTACTGGAGCAGCTCGACGGTCGCCGAGCCGGCGGCCGCCAGCAGGAGCACCGGGCCCAGGGTGAGCCGCGGCCAGCGCAGCGGGGCGAACGCGCCGAACGCCGCGAAGACGAGCAGGTTGCCGACGATCTGCACGGCGGCCTCGGCGAACCCGGACGCGAGGATCCCGCCGAGGCCGCTGACCGGGTCCAGGTGCACCCGACGCGCGTGCGACGACGGCGTGAGGATCATCCAGATCCACGGCAGCGTCCCCGACACCGACGCGACCAGGCCGAACGTCCGCCGCCGGTCGGGGGAGCGGCGCCGGGCGACGAGCCACCACAGCCCGCCGAGGACCAGGAAGACCGCGAGGACCGTGAGCCAGCGGAGCATCAGTGCGCGTGGGCGGGGACGCTGGCCGTCAGGCTGTCGGCGAGGACGGTGATCTCGTCGCCGGGGCAGTAGTCGAACCGGATCCGCACCTCGTCGCCGGGGAGCACCTCGACCGGCTCGCGCATCGGCACGACCAGGTAGTTCATGGTCCAGTCGACGGAGCCGGGCGGCTCGTACAGCAGCGACAACAGGTTCTTGGTGATGACCCGCACCGCGTTGACCACGGCCGGCCGCTCCGCGACGAAGGTCAGGTCGCCGACGCAGTCGTGCGGCAGCGGGTCGGTGTAGAAGAACTGCTGGAACACCTGCGGCGGGGCGGCCTCGACGGTGCGCGGCTGGAGGTTCTCCGGCAGCTGGAACACCGGGGCCGGCACCGTGTAGCCGAAGTACGTGAAGTCCTGCTCGACCGGCTGCGCCGCCTGCACGCACGCCTCGGGCACGAAGCGCGGCAGCGGCCCGCCGATGTGCCGCAGGTAGCGGCGCTTGAAGCTGTTGATGACCTCGATCTGCCGCTCGCGGAGCAGGCCCACGTGCAGCATCTCGCACAGCACCACGTCGACCGGCTCCTCGGGCAGGTAGTCGCGGGCGTCGGCGTGCACGACGGTGACGGCGTCGCCGACCGCCGCCCGCAGCGCCGCCCGGGCGGTCGCGAAGACCCGCGGCTCGCGCTCGATCGCGGTCACGGTGGCGCCCTGCCGGGCGGCGAAGAAGGACAGGACGCCGGTCCCGCAGCCGAGGTCGAGGACCCTGGACCCGGGCTGGACGGTGTGGGCGATCGCGCCGGCGAAGGCTTCCATCCGGCGGTCGTCGGACAGCAGCAGCGCCTGGTACTGCAACGGGATCACGTCCGCCGGGAACCCGAGGTGCTCCAGCTCCAGGTGTTCCATGTGCAAAGCGTAGGCCCTAACGCAGGGCCAGACCGTCCCATCCGGCATAGCCGCGGGGACTGCGCCGCTCCCGGGCCCGCAGGACGAGCCAGCAGGTGGTGGTGAGCGCGGCGCCGGCGATCGCGTCGACGATGTAGTGGTTCGCGGTCAGCACGACGGCGGCCACCATCAGCACGGGCATCGCCGCGCCGAACGCCCGCAGCAGCGGCCCGCGCGCCGCGGCCAGGATCGCCAGGCCGATGAGCAGGTCCCAGCCGACGTGCAGGCTCGGCATCGCGGCGTACTGGTTGGTGAACATCGTCGGCTGCAGCACCCGGTACGCGCCGTCCGACTGCGTCACCGTGTCGACCAGGCCGAGCTCCGCCAGGCGCGGCGGGGCGAGCGGGAAGAGCATGAAGACGACCAGGCCGATCCCGCCGGACAGCAGCATCGCGTTGCGGGTGCGGTAGTAGATCGCCGGGTTGGTCCGCGCGAGCCAGATCAGCGTCGCGACGATGACCGGCCAGTGCCCGTAGATGTAGATCCAGTTGAAGAACGTCGCCACGGCGGGGCTGCCGGCGAGCGTCGACTGCAGCCACGACTCGTGGAACAGCCCCACCGACTTCTCGAAGTCGACGACCTTCGCCGCGTTGGCGAGGGCCTGGTCCGTGGCGGCCTCCGTGGCGCCGCGGACCCCGAAGTACGCGGCCACCGCCGCCGTCACGATGCCGACCTGCCGGCCGAGGCCGACCGGCCGCAGCGCCGGTTTCTCCCAGGTGATGGTCATGGCGTCCAGCCTCGTCACCGCGAGGCCGGAAGCCATCCAGGCGATGCACGGACCGCACCCTGATCTCCGGCGCGGCCGGGCGTCAGGAGGTCCCTTACGGGATCGTCACTTCTCCCCGATGTTCTTCAGGGGTGTCGGATCTTCGATGTTCGCCGGCGCGTTCCATTTCTGCAGCTTGCTGCCGTCGCACACGGCGGTGGTGAGCTTGCTGACGACGGTGCTGCCCTTGAAGATGTCGCCGGGGGGCAGCTTCGGGTCGTCCAGGTTCGCCGGGGACAGGCACTGGCCGTAGGCGTCCTTGATGACGTAGCTCGTCGGGTAGGAGTTGTCGATCTGGTACGACACGTCCCACTCGACGTTCGGGTCCTTGCCCGCGGCCGGGCACTTCTGCATCGTCACGAAGTGGGTGCTGCCACCGGGCTTGAAGGTCGTGAGGCAGTAGAGCGTGTTCGTCTTGGTGTTGTCGTACGTGGTGATCCGCCCGCTGACCGTGTCCTTCCCGTTGGCCGACAGCGGCACCGTGAAGCGCTGGTTCCACGCCACGCTGAGCGGGTTCGGCGCCTGCTTGCACGGCCACACGATGAGGAAGCCGAGGGTGGTGTCGAAGTTGGTGACGTCGACGCACCGCCCGAACTGCTTGAAGTTCACCAGGTTGTTGGGGGCGCCCGCGTTGCCGGCGCCGACGCTCGCCTCCGGCGCGAACGTGCGGGTGTTGTCCGACGCCCCGCCGCACCCGATCAGCTCCATGAACGCGCCGGCGGTGCTGCCGGCCTTCGCGTGCATGCAGAACGAGCCGAGCCCGCCGGTCGACGAGGTGCTCTGGAAGTTGGAGCTGTCGTTGAGGCTCCACCGCTGGTAGTACGGGACGGTCACCTTCCCGCACACCTGGAACTGCAGCAGCGCGCCCGACACCGGGCTGGGCCCCGAGTCGACGCACATGCCGGACGGGTTGGCCGCGGTCTTCGACGAGACCAGCTGCAGCGTCAGGTCCGTCGTGTACGTGAAGGTCTGCCGCGAGCTGCCCGGGTTGCACGGCTGGGTGGTGACGCTCGTGCCGACGGCCGGCGAGCCGGACCCGGCGTCCAGGCAGAACGCGCCGCCGTAGAAGCGCACCAGGCCGCCCTCGACGTTGGCGTTGGTGGTGCGGAAGACGTACGTGGCGGTCAGCGTCCGCGAGTCACCGGCCGGGAACGGGTCGCCGGGGTCGCCCTTCGCCGTGCCCGTCGACGTGATCACCGCGAACGCCGGCACCGTCAGCAGGTGCGAGGTCTTCGACGCGCACGACAGCGGGGTGCCGACCGCGTCCTGGTACTCCACCGACACCTGGTAGCGGCCCGGCAGGCCCGAGCCGACGACGCCCAGCAGCGGCGAGACGACCGGCAGGCAGACGAGGTTGGCGATGCTGCCCAGGGAGGCGCGGATGCCGCCCATGACGACGTCGATGCCGGCCTCGGCGGCGTGCAGCGCCTTGGCCCGCTCGATCGTGGACGCGGTGTCGCGCACCTGCCCGATCACCACCGGCACCATGAGCGTCGACAGGGACGTGCCCACCAGCGTCAGCATCATGGCGAGCGGCAGCGACCCCCGGTCGTCGCGCACTCTGAACCGTCGGAACAGGCTCATTTTCGGGCCTCCGGGCAGAACTTGTTCGGGTCGTCCTTCAAGCTGCTGTTGAGCGCGGTGAACGTCAGGTCGGTGAGCGCCTCCGTGTGGCCGCGGCCCGGGTTCGTCGTCACCGACAGGACGATCCGCAGCCGCTGGAACCCGGTGTACTTGCCGGACGGCACCAGCGTGAACGAGCTCTTCGCGACGTCGACCTCGTTGGCCAGCACGACCCACTTCGCCGTCGGCGTCGTCGTCTGCGGCCACACCCGGCGGCGCAGCACCTTGGCCGCCACGTTCATCTCCAGCTGCGCGCACTCGGGCTTGCCGCTGACCTCGGTGTTGAGGTACTCGACGAACTGGTTGCCGGCCGCGTCGGCGTGCACCGGCCCGATCCCGGCCGCGTAGCGCAGGTTGCGGTCCAGCCGCAGGAACGCGGTGTTGAGCTGCGACTCGGTCAGCGCCACCAGCTCGTTGTTGTTGCCGGCCTGGAACAGCTGGATGACCCCGGTGGTGAAGATGGCCATGACCGCGGACATGATGCTGGTCGTCACCGCCATCTCGGCGAGGGTGACCCCGGCGTCCTCGCGGCGCAGCCGCGACAGGAAGGCGTTCACGTGATCTTCCAGGCGAACATGAAGACGGACGTGGCGCCGACCTTGTCGGTGACCGTCAGCGTCACCGTCGAGGTCCCGGCGGTGGTGGGCGTGCCGGTGATCGCGCCGGTGCTGGCGTTGATGGACAGCCCCGCCGGCAGGCCGGTCGCCGTCCACGTGTAGGGCGTCGTGCCGCCGGCCGCCGCCGACGCCTGCGAGGCGATCGCGGTGCCCTTCGTCCCGGTCTTGTCCGGCGCCGCGGTCGTCGGCGTGGTGATCCGGAGGTCGGTGGCGACGGGCGTGGTCACGTTGACCGGGACGACGGCCGAGTTCGTCACGCCGTTGCTGTCCTTCACCGTCAGCGTCACCAGGTAGCGGGTCGAGCCGGTCACCGTGCCGGTGAGCGCGCCCGACGCGGACAGCGTCAGCCCGGGCGGCATGTTGGTCGCCGTCCACGTGTAGCCGCCGGACCCGCCGGCCGCGCCGACGTTGCCGGTGTATCCGGAGCCTTTCGTCAGGGCGATCGGCGTGTTGGCGGTCGGGAACTGCACCGCGACCTTCGTGTTCCACTTGAACGACGCGGTGTGCTTCTTGGCGTTCTTGTCGGTCACCGTCACGCTCACGGTGGCCGCGGCCGCCGCGCCGCTCACCGTGCTGGTGCCGGACACGACCCCGGTCGCCGCGTTGAGCGTCAAGCCGGCCGGCAGGCCCGTCGCCGCCCACGTGTAGGGGGCGATGCCGCCGGTGACCGGCAGCGTGTAGGTCGCCGCGGAGCCGGCGTCCCAGGTCTGGTCGACCGGCGCGGCGGTCGGCGTCGGCACCACCGTCCAGTTGAACGACGCGTCGTTGCTGGACGCCTTGTCGGTGACCACGACCCTGACCACGTAGGTGCCGGCGACCGTCGGCGTGCCGGTGATCACCCCGGCCGGCGTGTAGGCCAGGCCCGGCGGCAGGTTCTCCACCGTCCAGCTCAGCGGCGGGTAGGCCGTCGTCGCGGTGAGCGTCATCGCCTTCGCCATCGGCACCGACACCTCGTCGGTCTGGTTGCCGGGGTTGTCCGGCAGCGGCGCGGTGACGGTGACGAGCGGGTTGAAGATCGGGTCCGCGACGGAGGCGCTGACGAGGGTCTGCGTCACGTAGGAGCAGACCCCGCCGGTGCTCTTGCAGGCCCGGTCGTTGGGCCAGGTGACGGCGACGACGACGCGGTAGAACGGCAGCAGCGTGCCCGGCAGCGACAGCAGGCCGCACACGTCGCTGCCGAGCGGCATCTGGCACGAGCCGACGAACCACTGCCGGTCGAACGCCGTGTTGTTGACCTTCATGACCTCCGGCACGATCGGCAGGACCGGCGTGACGCTGTCCGCGAGCGGGCCGAGGTTGGTGTCGAAGGCCGGTGTCATCGCCTTGAGCAGGCCGGCCACGTCCAAGCCGGCCAGCCCGGGGATCTGGCCGTTCTTGAGCTTGCCGAACTGCGCGGTCACGTCCTTCGCGCTGCGCCCGGTGACGAGCGACGGGCCGGGCATCGACTTGACCAGCTCGACACCGTCGTGGGCGAGCCGGATCGCCATCTGCAGGCCGCGCTGCTTGTTGAGCGTCGCCGTCGTGGAGACGAAGAACGTCGTCAGCGCCGTCATCACCACGCCGATGATCGCGATCGACGTGAGGGTCTCGACCAGGGTGAACCCGGCGTCGGAGGGGGGAGTCCGTCGCATCCCGGCGCTACTTCCCACCGGCGTAGAACGCCTGGACCGTCAGGGTCAGCGTCGCCTTGCCGGCGGACGTCGTGGCGACGTTCAGGCTGCCGATGAGCAGCGCCCGCGGCTGCACCTTCTGCAGCTGGTCCAGGAACGGGTTGACCTTCGCGGCCGGTCCGGCGGCGGTCAGGCTGATCGGCAGCGCCTGCACCTTCTGCCCGCCGACGGTGACCTCCGCCGCGCCGCCGACGCTGACCCCGCTCACCGTGACGCCGGTCAGCTCGCCGGCCGTCTGCAGCTCCCGCAGCAGGGCCGCGACCGAGTCGGTCTGCGGCAGCGCGGCGAGGTTGGCGGCCTGCTCCTTGCGGTACTCGGCGATGTGCTGGTTCTGCTCGTCGAGGCCGGCGATCACGCTGCGCAGCCTGGTCACCTCGGTCGTGGTGTCGTCGGCGATGCCCCGCAGGTCGTCGGCCTTCTGGTACTTCGGCTGGATGACGAAGAAGTAGGTGAAGACCAGCAGGAGCAGCGCGCCGAACGCGCCGCCGAGCAGCCACAGGCGCTCCGGTCGCATCACTTGCCTCCTGAGGCGCTCGGTGCCGCGCTCGGCGACGTGAACCGGCCGCCGAGCGCCGCCGGGGTGATGTCGACGCGGATCGTGAACGTGAGACCCTCGTCGCTCTCGGTCGCGTCCGTCGGGAACGGGTTGCCGATCCCGGTGACCTTGCCGAGGGTGTCGACGTACGCGGCGATCGCCGCCTTCGACGGCGCCGTGCCGGTCAGCGTGATCAGGCCGACCACGTCGGGGTCGGCGGTGCTGTCCGTCTGGGCGAGCGAGCCGGTGACGCTCTGCACCGCGACGCCCTTCGGCGCCGCCTGCTGCAGCGACGTCAGCAGCGCCGACCACGACAGGTCCCGCGCCATCACGAGCCGCAGCTGGTCGGCGATCGCCTTGCGCTGCTTCTGGATGCTGTCGACCTCGGTGTACTTCGCCTTCTCGCGCAGCAGGTCGACCTTCGAGTCGTTGATCCGGTCGACCTCGTCGTACGCCTGCTGGGTGTGCTGGTAGGCGACCACGAACCAGCCGGCGAGCAGCAGCGCGAACACGGCCAGCCCCGTGACGACGAGCCGCCGGACCGTGCTGAGCCGGCGCCGGTCGGTGATCTCCATGGGCAGCAGGTCCGCCGCGATCGGCAGGATCCGCATGGAGCGGGCCGTCGCCTCCGGAAACGCGGGGTGCGGTGCCCCTTCCCGGGCCTTCCGCGCCGGCGCCTCCCCGTCCTGCTGCGCGACCGGGGCGCCCTGCTGCGCCGCGTGGACGGCGGCCGGCACGGCGGGCTGGGTCACGGTCGCCGCGTCACCGGGTCCGGCCACGGGCGCGCGCTGCGGTCCCGGCTGCGGCCCCGCCGCCGGTGATCCCGCCGGCGCCGGCGGGACCGACGGCGGTGTCGGGCGGGGTGGCGGGGGCACGTCGGCCTGCGGCAGCCCGGTGGGGGTGGGGGCCGGCGCCGGCGGGTGGTGCGGGGGCGCCTTGAGCGCCGGATCCTGGGCCGCGCCGGCCTGACCCGACGGCCGTCCGTCCGGCCGCTCCTCCGGCCGTGCTTCCTGCAGGGGGCGGGCCAGCGGGGACCTGGCGGGCGCGGTGAACTGGACGCCCGGCAGCACCGGCGCGGCCTTCCCCGCGTCCTGTCCGGGTTCCTGGGTGGTGGGGGCGGAGGCCTGCGGGGACAGCGTGGGGGTCCGCTCGGCGGGCGGCGGGGACGACGTCGGCTGCGGCGCCCAGGTCGAGGGCGGCGGCGTCGCCGTGGGCATGGTGGCCGTCGGCAGCGTCGTGGACTGAGTCGTGGGCAGGGTCGTGGGCAGGGTCGTGGGCAGGGTCGTGGGCAGGGTCGTGGGCAGGGTCGTGGGCAGGGTCGCGGGGAGCGGTGCCGTGGGCGCGTCGGTGAACTGCGTGGGCTGCGGTGCTGCCTGCGGCTGCGGGGCGGTGCCGGGGAGGACGAGCTCGCCGGCGATGTACCGGGGGAACTCCCGCCGCGGGGCGGCCGTCTCCGTGGCCGCCGCCCGGGTGGCCTGCGGCGACCGCGAACCGACCAGGGTGTCGTCGCGGTGCGGTTCGAGCGGGCCGCTGCCGTGGGGGGCGTCGAGCGGCTCGCCCAGGGACGGCAGCCGCACCGCTGCCCGCGGCGCGTCCGGTGCGTCGCCGGCCGGTGACGCGAAGTCCGCGGGCGGCCACACCGGCGGCGGTCCGGACGGCACGAGCGGCACCAGCGGCACCAGGCGCTGCCCGTCCGCGGCCGGCGCCTCGTCCTGCCAGGCGCCGCGCGGACCGGTCAACGCGTCGAGCGGACCGGTCAACGCGTCGAGCGGACCGGTCAACGCGTCGAGCGGGCCCGTCAGCGGATCGGTCAGCGGGTCGGCGGCGCGGGTGGGTCGCGGGTCGGCGGACCGTTGGTCAGCGGTCAACGGGCCGGCGTCATGGGTGCGTGGCGGGTCGGCCGGCCAGCCGGGCGGCGGGCCGGCGTCACGGGTGCGCGGCGGGCCGGTGGGGGAGGGGGCGGCGGACAGCGGGTCGGCGGGGCGGGTGCGCGGCCGGTCGGCGGGGCGGGCCCGCGGGCCGGGCTCGTCGTCGGGCTGGTCGTCGGGCTGGTCGCCGGGCTGGTCGTCGTCCCAGGACGGCAGGACGATGCCGGTGAGCTTGCGCTCCGGCTCGTCCTTCCACCACGGCTCGGTCACGACGACGCTCCCAGGGTCAGGCCGACGGACACGGCCGCCGAGGCGCGGACGTGCTCGAGGCTGCCGTGACGGACCCGGCGCAGCCCGCGGACCCGCATGACCGGGTCGACGGCGATCACCTCCACGTGCAGCTGGGCGTGCAGGGCCTCGAGGAGGCCGGGCAGCATCGAGCCGCCGCCGGTGAGCGCGAGCCGGCTGACCCGGGCCTGCCGGCCGGCGGCCGTGAGGTACGCGAACGAGCTGCCGATCTCGTTGATGAGCGGCCGGACCGCGTCCTTGAGCGCCGAGGCGGTCTGCCCGTCGGTGTCGGTGCGCAGCCCGACCCGGCACTTGACCTCCTCGGCCTGCTCGAGGGGCAGGTCGAGCCGGTCGGCGACGGTCCGGGTGATCTCGTTGCCGCCGCGGGGGATGGTCCGCACGATGAGCGGCTCGCCGTCGTGGTGCACGACGACGCTGGTCGCGTGCGCGCCGATGTCGACGAGCGCCTCGACCTGCTCGTCGAGCCGGGAGGCGGCCCGCAGCAGGGCGAAGGACGCCAGGTCGACGCGCGCGACGTGCAGCTTGGCGGCCTCGACGGCGCGGATCGCGGCGAGGACCGGCTCCTTGGGCGCGGCGATGAGCAGCCCGCGGACGGTGTCGGCGGAGCCGGGATCCTCCAGGGGGTAGAAGTCGATGAGCGACTTCTCCGGCGGCAGCGGCAGCGCGTCGCGGACCTGGAAGGGCAGCGCCTTGCGCATCTGCTTCGCCGGCAGGTTGGCGACGGAGGTCTCGCGGACCACGACCTGCTGGTGGGTGACGCCGAGCGCGACCTTGCGGCTGCGGAATTTGAACGTCGACCACAGCTGCTTCAGCGCCGTGGTGACGGCGTGCTCGTCCTGGACGGCACCGCTCTGCACCACGCCGGGGCCCAGCAGGATGTGGCCGAAGTTGCTGATGACCGGCCCGTCCTTGCTGTTGCTGGTCTCCGCCGCACGGATGGACGTCGTGCCGATGTCCAGTCCGATGAGGTTGACGGCAGCCATCGTGCTCCTTAGAAAAACCGTCAGGCGGGCAGGAGGATGGAGGTGTACCAGTCGGCGATCGGCGCGGCCGCGAAGAGCGCGACCAGCGCCCCGGCGAGCATCGACGGGCCGAAGGGCACCGCGGTCTTGCGCCCGGCGCGGCCGCCGGCCATCAGCGCGATCCCGGCGATCCCGCCGAGGAGGAACGCCGCCAGGGTTCCTACGGCGAGCGGCGCCCAGCCCAGCCAGCCGAGGTACAGGCCCAGCACGCCGGCGAGCTTGACGTCGCCGAAGCCCATGCCGCCCGGGTACACCAGGGACAGCAGCAGATAGAAGGCGAAGAGCACCGCCATGCCCACCAGGCCACGCAGCCCCGCGGACCAGTCCCCCTCCAGCACCACGGCGGGCAGGAACAGCGCCGGCACCACCAGGTAGGACGGCAGGACGATCGCGTTGGGCAGGCGCAGCACATCGAGGTCGATGAGGGCCAGGGCGACCGCGATCGCCGCGAGGTACAGCCAGGCGGGCAGCGCCGCCGACCAGCCCAGGCGGGCGGTGACGGCGACGAACAGCGCGGCCGTGCCGAGCTCCACCAGGGGGTAGCGGGCGCTGATCGGGGCCTCGCAGTCGGCGCAGCGACCGCGCAGCAGCAGCCAGCCGAGCAGGGGGACGTTGTGCCAGGGCCGGACCGGCGCCGTGCACTGTGGACAGTGCGAGGCCGGCCGGAGCAGCGACTCGCCGCGGGGGACGCGGTGGATGACGACGTTGAGGAACGACCCGATCGCGAGGCCGAGCACGCCGACGAGCGCGAGCAGCATCAGCGTGCTCCTTCCCGTGAAGATCCGTGAAGAGATGCGTGAAGAGACCGGCGTGGCGGCCCGCGTCACCGCGAGCCGCCACCGAAGCCTCGGACGCAGGGAACCGGTCAGGGCGTGGCCGGGGCGCCTTCCTCGGCGCAGGTCTTGAGGTCCGTCTTGGACGACTTCTTCACCGAGCCGCCGGTGCCGCTGAAGTACGTGTAGAACGTCTTGCCGTCCGCGTTCTGGCCGCAGATACGGTACGTGCCGTCCTTGAAGTTGTGGAAATACAGCTTGTTGCCGGGCGACGCGTTGGCGGTCTGCTTCACGCCGGTCTTGGCGGCGGCGTCGAGGTACATGTCGATCCCGGCGCCCTCGGCCGCGCTCTGCACGTCGGCCGGGTACTCGTTGCCGTTCTCGGTGTAGAACTGCTCGGCGGCGCTGACCGCGGCGCGCACGTCGGACTCGGCGGACTTGTTCGCCGCGCCCTTGCGGTAGTTGAGGTACATGGGGACGGCGATCGCGACAAGGACGCCGATGATCACGACAACGACGAGGAGTTCGACGAGCGTGAATCCGCCGTCTCCGGCGGCACGCTTCTTCTGCATCCTGCGCAGCGTTTCCTTCATGGGTGAGCCTCCTGCTCCTGCATGGGGTGTGGTGGTGGTTGCGGCGAGGCTCCGCTGCCTGGCGCGCCGTTCGTTTTCGGTGGTTCTCGGGTGCTGTTCTCAGTTGCTCTGGATGTTCTGGTAGATCGAGAACATCGGCAGGTAGAGGCAGATGATCATCCCGCCGACCACGCCACCCATGACGAGCACCATGATCGGTTCGATGGACGCGGTGAGTGCGTCTGCCGCGCTGTCCACCTCTCGGTCGTAGAAATCGGCAACCTTCTCCAACATCTGACTGATTTGGCCGCTTTCTTCGCCGACTTCCACCATTTGCACGACCATCGATGGAAAAATCTTGTGGTTGCCGAGCTGCGAGGACATCGGCTGGCCCTCGCGCACCGCGTTCTGGAGATCGGCCATGGCGTTGCTGATCACAGCGTTTCCGGTGGTGGCGCCGACCACATCCAGGGCCTGCAGCACCGGCACGCCGACGCCGAGCAGGGTGCCGAGATTGCGCGAGAAACGGCTCAGCGCGATCTTCGTGAACAGCGGCCCGAAGACCGGCAGCTTCAGCTTGATCTTGTCCACCCGCAGCCGTACCGCCGGGTTCACCGCCATCATCTTCCGTAGCGTCACCGTGACCACGATGAACACGGCGATGATGAGCGGGCCCAGCCAGAAGAGCGTGTGACTGGCGTTCACGATGATCTTCGTGGGGAGCGGGAGCTCGCCGCCGAGCTGTTTGAACATCTTCTCGAAGATCGGCACGATGAAGATGAGCACCGCGCTGATCATCACGACGGTGAAGAGGAGCACGATCACGGGGTACGTGAGCGCGCTCTTGATCTTCCCGCGCAGCTGGGCGTCCTTCTCGAAGTTCGTGGCGATGCGGTCCAGGGCGCTGTCGAGGAAGCCGCCGGTCTCGCCGGCCCGGATCATCGCCACCATCAGCGTCGGGAAGACCTTCGGGTGCTTGCCGAGCGCGCCGGACAGCGACATGCCGCCCTCGATGTCGAGCCGGACCTCGCCGACGGCCTTCTTCAGCGACGGCTTCTGCGCCTGCTCCTCCAGCACCGACAGGGAGCGCAGCAGCGACATGCCGGACTGCGTCATCGTCGCGAACTGCCGGGAGAACACCGACAGGTCCTTGAGCGTCGTCCGGTCGCCGAGCCCGGGGATGGTGATGTCGCGCTTCATCAGCGTGTCGGCGCTGGTGATGGCGAGCGGCGTCAGGCCCTGCTGGCGCAGCAGCTGCGCGGCGGCGAGCTCGTTGGACGCCTCGATCTTGCCCTTGGCGCGTTTCCCGTCGTGGTCGATCGACTGGTAGTCGTACGTCTTCGTCGCTGTCATGACGACTCACATCACATCCGGCCGGCGAGACGGCGGAACTCCTCCGCCGAGTGGCACATCTCCAGCGCCGTCTCGTACGTGACGAGCTGCTGGCGGACCCGCTCGGCCAGGTGCTGGTCGAACGAGAGCATCCCGTCGTTGCCGCTGGACTGCATGAACGACGGGATCTGGTGGTTCTTGCCCTCGCGGATCAGGTTCCGGATCGCCGGCGTGGCGAACATGATCTCCGCGACGATCGTGCGGCCCTGCCCGTCGGCGCGCGGCGCGAGGGCTTGCGTGACGACGCCCTGCAGCGCGTTGGACATCTGCGCCCGCACCTGCTGCTGCTGGTGCGGCGGGAAGATGTCGATGACCCGGTCGACGGTCTGCGCCGCGCTCTGCGTGTGCAGCGTCGCCAGGACCAGGTGGCCGGTCTCGGCCGCGGTCAGCGCCGTCGACGTCGTCTCCAGGTCGCGCAGCTCGCCGACGAGGATGATGTCGGGGTCCTGGCGCAGCGCGTGCTTCAGCGCCATCGAGAACGACGTCGTGTCCGCGCCCACCTCCCGCTGGTTCACCAGGCAGCGCTTGTGTTCGTGCAGGAACTCGATCGGGTCCTCGATCGTCACGATGTGCGAGGAGCGGGTGCGGTTCGCCAGGTCCAGGATCGCGGCCAGGGTCGTCGTCTTGCCCGAGCCGGTCGGTCCGGTCACCAGCACCAGCCCGCGGTGCAGGTGCGCGAACCGGGCCACCTGCTCCGGCACGCCGAGCTGGTCGAGGGGCTTGATGTTGTGCGGGATCGCCCGGAACGCCGCACCGAACGAGCCGCGCTGCGCGTACAGGTTGACCCGGAAGCGCGACACGCCCTCGATCGCGTAGGCGAAGTCCAGCTCCTGGATCTGCTCGAAGTGCTTCCACTGGCTCTCGTTGAGCACGGCGGCGCGGACCAGCATCTCCGTGTCGGCGGGCGTGAGGTCGTCGTAGCCCGGCAGGTACCGCAGCCCGCCGTTGATCCGCACCGTCGGCGGCGCCCCGACGGTCAGGTGCAGGTCGGAGCCGCCGACGCGGACGAGCGACACCAGCATCGCGTCGAGCGAGGCGCGCTCGTCGCTGGTCACCATGGTCTCCACACGCGGCCCATCGGCAGTGCCCCGGCTGTGTTGAGGGTTACACGGCGACCCGGACCACCTCCGGGATCGAGGTCTGCCCCTCCGCGGCCTTCGCCAGGCCGTCGAGGCGCAGGTCGATGAGCCCCTCCTGGCGGGCGACGGCCTGGATCTCGTGCGCCGAGGCCCGGTCGATCGCCAGCTTCTCGATCTCCGCGGAGACCGGCATGACCTCGTGCAGCGCGATCCGGCCCCGGTAGCCGGTGTTGGCGCACGAGCGGCACCCGACAGGTCGCCACAGCGTGCTGGGGGCGCCGAGGATCTCGTACGGCCACCGCGCGCTGACCAGTTCCGCCTCGTTCGGCTCGTACTCGGTGCGGCACCAGTCGCACAGCCGGCGCGCGAGCCGCTGCGCGAGCACGCAGTCGACCGACGAGCCGACCAGGAACGGCTCGATGCCCATCTCGACGAGCCGGGTGACCGCGCTCGGCGCGTCGTTGGTGTGCAGGGTCGACAGCACCAGGTGGCCGGTGAGCGCCGCCTCGACCGCCAGCTGCGCGGTGGTGCGGTCCCGGATCTCGCCGATGAGCACCACGTCGGGGTCGGAGCGCAGGATCGCGGGCAGCACCGCCGCGAACGTCAGGCCCGCCTTGTGGTCCACCTGCACCTGGTTGACGCCGGGCAGCCGGTACTCGACCGGGTCCTCCACGGTGATGATGTTGACCGTCGGCTTGCTGATCTCGGCGAGGGTCGCGTAGAGCGTCGTCGACTTGCCCGAGCCGGTCGGGCCGGTGACCAGCAGCATGCCGTGCGGCTTGTGGTAGGACGCCGCGAAGCGCTCCGCGTTGGCCTTGCTGAAGCCGAGCTTCGCCAGCTTCAGGTCCATGCCGCTGGTGTCCAGGACGCGCAGCACGATCTTCTCGCCCCACACCGTCGGCAGCGTCGCGGTCCGCAGGTCGACCGCCCGCTGGTTGATCTCGACGGTGATCCGGCCGTTCTGCGGTACGCGCCGCTCGGTGATGTCGACGTTCGACATGATCTTCAACCGGGAGATCAGCGCCGACTGGACGTGCTTGGGCACGGTGTCGACCTCGTGCAGGACGCCGTCGATGCGGTACCGCACCCGCATGTTGTGCTCGCCGGGCTCCAGGTGCAGGTCGGACGCGCGGTTCACGATCGCCTGTTCGAGCAGCGAGTTGACGTACCGGACGATCGGCGCGTCCTCGTTGAGCGTCGTCAGGGCCGAGACGGCCGGCGTCGACTCCGCCCGCAGGCTCTCCGCGACGTCGCCGAGGTCGTTCTCCTCCCGCTTCAACCGGTCGATGATCTTGCGCAGCTCGGAGCGGGCCACCACGACCGGGCGGACCGTGAGGCCCGTCGCGGCGCGGACGTCATCCAGCGCCAGGACGTCACCCGGGTCGGTGATGCCGACGGTGATTTCGAGATCGTTGAGGGCGATGCCGAGAACCCGGTGCTTCAGGACGAGCGCCATCGGGATCTTCGTGATCGCCGCCGGATCGATCGGGTAACCGACCAGGTCCAGCGTCTGGATCCCGTACGCATCGGCGGACGCCTCGGTGAGCTGATCCTCGGTGACGATGTGGTCGTTGATGAGCACGGCGCGGATCGACCGCCCCGTGCGCTCCGCCTCCTCCGCCGCCCGGTCGACCGCCTGCGGATCCGCTCCACGTTCCTTCAGCGCGTCCAGCAACGGACTGAACGTCTGGTACATCTCACCCCCGGGTCCTCAACGGCATCATCGGCACCGATCCGGGTGACTTTCGGGATTCACCCCCGCCGGATGGTCGGTGCGCGTTGACGCGCCGCGTCCCCGTCATGAGGATGCTTCGCTGTGTCGGTTGCCGTCGTCGAAGATCCGTTGCCCGGCAAAATCAGTGTGTGGCGCGCGAGATGGGTCCTGATGCGCTACGGACGCCCCCCAGGGGCCCCACCGGAGGGAGTCGCCGCGACCGGAACGCTGTTGGCCCTGGTCACCGAGGTCGCCGCCCGGGTCGGGGTGGCCGCCCCCGACGCGGTCCTGCTCACCGGCCACGGCGTCGTCCGCGCCTGGGCCAGCCGCCGCCGGCGGGTCCTGCTGGTCGGGCTGCCGCTGCTGTACTGCCTGACCATCGACGAGATCCGCGCGCTGGTCGCGCACGAGCTCGCCGTCGTCGACCACCGCCGCGCCCACCTCGTCGCGCGCCTGCGGGACCTGTACGAGGAGGCCGCCGACCCGTCGCGTGTCGAGCTGCCCCCGCGGGCGGCGGCGGTGCTGCGCGCCACCCGCGAGTTCGCCACCGCCCTGGAGCGCAAGGCCGACCAGGCCGCCAGCAGTGCCTCCGGGCTGCACACCGCGGCCCGTGCGGTCGTGAAGGCCGACCTGGCCGAGTTCGAGTTCGCCGACCTCGCCTTCGACCTGGAGGAGCAGGTGTGGCAGCACGCGTCGGCGGCGATCCAGGACGTCCATGACGGCTGGCGTGCCGCGATCCGCGTCGGCGCGATCCTCGCGTCCGTCGACGACGACACCCGGACGACCCTGATGAACCGGCACCCGAACCTCGCCGGCGCCATCGCGCCGCTGACCGCCGCACACCTGGCGCTGCGGGCCGCGGACCTCGTGCCCCTCGACCCGCTCCCGGCCGCCGACGAGCGCGCCCTGGCCCGGCACGTCCTGCGCCGCTCGCCGGCGGAGTGGACCACGTTCGCCGCGGTGCCGGCCACCGCCTGGCCCGGCTGGGTCGTCCGGCAGGCGCGCGCCGTGCACGACCAGGTCGCCACCCTGCTGGGCCGTCCGGCGAACGGCGACGCTGAGGTCGTCGAGGTGCTGCTGACCCGCCTCGACGAGCTGGTCGCCGCGAACTGGCCGGCGCAGCCCGAACCCCCGACCGAGCCCGAGGACCTCGACGCGACCCCGTCCGTGGTCGTGGTGATGGAGGCGGCGCTCACCTCCCGCGGCTGGCGCCGCGTCCACCCCGCCACGCCCGGCGTCCTGGCCTCGGAGTCGGGCATGGAGTGCAATCTGCACGAGCTGGCGGTCTCGCCGACCGCCCTGCCAGAGCTCCTGGCGCTGCTGTCCAGCTAGCGTTTTCCTGGCTTTCCTGGCTTCACTGGCGCGCTTCGGGTTTCACTGGCGTGCTTCGGGTTTGCTGTGGCGAGCTTCGCGTTGCAGTTCGCGTTCAGTGGCGCAGTTCGGTGCGCCAGGTGTGTCGCGGGTCGTAGCCGAGGACCTCGCGGGCCCGGTCGATGCAGAGCAGCGTCTCGAACTCGCCGAGCTCGCGGGTCAGCGGCACCTCCGGGAACACCTCGCGCATCAGCTCCGCCGACGACCGGTCCATGATCGTGTCGGCGGCGGCGATCACGTACGAGCTCGCGCCCTCGACCGGCGCGTCGAGCGCGAGCCGGCAGGCGGCGGCCACGTCGCGCACGTCGACGTACCCCCACAGGTTCCACTTCCGCGAGTGCGGGTCGCTCCAGTAGCCGGGGACGGCGGCATAGTCCTCGGGCGCGTGGACGTTGGACAGCCGCAGGCCGACGAACGGGATGCCGCTCCACCCGGAGATCTCCCGGGCCAGGGTCTCGCCGACGACCTTCGACAGCGCGTAGGTCGTCGTCGGGAACGGGTAGTGCTCCTCGTCGACCGGCGCGTAGCGCGGGGGAGTGTCGAACGGCAGGCCCAGCGTCGTCTCGCTGGAGGACCACACGACCCGGCCGACGCCGGCGTTCTGCGCGGCGTGGAACACGTTGAAGTTCATCGCCGAGTTGCGGTTGAACGTCACCGCCGGCGGATACATGCCCGGCGCCGGGATGTTGGCGAGGTGCACGACGGCGTCGGCGTCCTGCACGACCTCGACCGCCTGGCCGTAGTCGGTCAGGTCGGCGACCATCATGGGGGTGCCGAGCTCGCTGAGGTGGCCGGCCTTGCCGACGGCGTCGGTGGCGACGACGTGGTGGCCGTGGGCGAGCAGGTCGGCGACGACCGCCCGTCCGGTCTTGCCGTGTGCTCCGGTGACGACGATCCGTGCCATGCCTACGTTTCTACCGCAGGCCTCGATGCAGCAGTGCGGTGAGGGTGTCGATCGCCTCGTCGTCCGGCAGGCGCGGCTCGGGCGCGGTGAGGTGCGCGTAGGCGAACATCGCCAGCATCGCCCCCATCGCCTCGGCGACCACGGCGGGGCGGCCCGGCAGCTGGTGGCCGCGTGACGCGAGGAGCTCCAGGTGCTGCCGGAGGATCTCCGTGTCCTCGGCGAGGCGGGTGCGGGCCTGCCCGCTGAACGGCGCCTCCAGCATCGAGGACTGGAAGAGGGCGACCATCACCGGCAGGTGGGTCTTGAACGTGTGCCAGGCCGCGGCGACGTGGAAGCGCAGCTGCGCCTCGTCGGACAGGTCGTGGTCCGGGTCGTGGTCGGGGAGTGCCTCGCCGGCGGTGGCCTGCATGTCGGCCAGGAGCGCCCGCAGCAGCTCCTCCTTGCTCGCGAAGTGGTCGTAGAACGAGCCGACCGCCCGCCCGGCCTCGGCCGTGATGTCGCTGATCTTCGTGTTCAGGTAGCCACGGGTGGCGAAGAGCTGCCGGGCCGCCTCCTTGAGGGCGGCGGAGGTCTGGGCCGCCTTCTCCCTGCGCGTAGCCATCGCGACCTCCCCTCTTGACGGTCGACCGTAGCAGTCGGTAAAACTGAATCGTAGTTCACCGAATGAAGATTCAGTTTTGGAGGCGGGCATGGAGGCCATGGTCATCGGGGGCGGGGTCGCGGGGCCGGTCGCGGCGATCGCGCTGCGACGGATCGGGTGGGACGTGACGGTGCACGAGGCATACGCGGACCCGGCGGGCGACGTCGGGTCGTTCGTCAGCCTCGGCGACAACGGGCTGCGGGCCCTCGACGCGATCGGTTGCCGGGACGCGGTAGCCGCCCGCGGCACGCGGCTGCCGCTGCTACGGCTGCGCAGTGGCCGCGGCAAGCTGCTCGGCGAGGCCGCCCGCGGACGGGTGACGCTCATGCGCGGGCACCTGGTCGAGACGCTGCGCGCCCTGGCCCTGGAGTCGGGCGCGCGGATCGTCACCGGCCGCCGGCTGACCGGCGTCGGCCACGGGCGCACGGCCGTGTTCGCCGACGGCACCACCGCGACCGCCGACCTCATCGTCGGCGCCGACGGCATCCACTCACGGCTGCGGACCGTCATCGACCCGGCCGCACCCGCCGCGCACTACGCGGGCCTGTGGACGGCCGGCGGCCGCTCACCACACCCGGTCGACCCCGACGCGTTCACGATCACGTTCGGCGCGAGGGCGACGATGGTGTGTGCCCCGACCCCCGCCGGCACCCTGTGGGCGGCGCAGGTCCCCTCGCCCGCACCACCCACCGGCCCGCTGGACCACGCCGCGCTGGCGGCTCTGTTCGACGCCGACCACGGCCCGGCGGCCACCCTGGTCCGCACCACCGACCACTGGCACCCCCGCACCGTGATGCAGGCGTTGCCGGCCGGCGTACCACGCTGGCACCGCGACGGCATGGTCGTCCTCGGCGACGCGGCCCACCCGATGGGCGCCGGCCAGGGCGCCAACCTTGCCGTCGAGGACGCGGTCGTCCTCGCCCGCTGCCTACGCGACACCCCCGACATGGACACGGCCCTCACCCACTACGAAACCCTGCGCCGCCCCCGGACCACCCAGATGCTGAAGTTCGCCGGCGCCAACCGCGACGCAAAGATCTCCGGCCCCGTCACCGCCCGCATCCGCGACCTGACAATGCCCTTCTTCTTTCGCCGATTCGCAGCGAAGTCCAGCGCCTGGATGCACGACTACGACGTCGAATGGAACAAGGCCAGCACCCTGCCCCCGTCGTCAACCTGACGCCAGCCGCCCGCTCCCACAGAAGTCCGACGCGTGGATGCACGGTTGCGCCATCGAGCGGACCGCGGTCAGTGCCGCAGTTTCGGTTTCGGATCCGGCGTGACGCGGGGCGGGTGCGGCGTTGAGTGGAAGCGGCCAACACCTCGGCTTCGGCGTTGACGTGGCGGCGGACCGATGCCGGTGGCTTCTCGACGGCTCCTGTTCCGGCGGTTGCGGAGATGAGCGGCGCGTTGGCGCACGGTGCGGTGTCGAGTCGGACGCGGTCAGTGCCGCGGTGTCGGTGTTGATGCGGGGCGGGTGCGGCGTTGGCAGGAGGGCCGTCAGCGTCGCCACTCCGGTGTTTGACGTGTTGGTGGACCGGCGCCGGCGGCTTCTCGGCCGGCTTCCGTTCTGGCGGTTTGCGGTGGTGGGCGGCGCGTGGATGACGGTTGCGGTGTCGAGTGGACTGCGGTCAGCGCTCCGGCGTCGGCGTCGACGTGACAGCGGTCGGGTGCGGTGTTGAGTGGAATGCCGTCAGCGTCGCGGCTTTGGTGGCGACATGACGGTGGATCGGCGCCGGTGGCTTCTCGGCGGGCTTCCATTCTGGTGGTTCGCGGCGATGGCTGCGTGTTGGTGCACGGGTGCGGTGTTCGGTCCGTGCCGTGGGTGCGGTGTCGGCGTGACGCGGGGTAGGGGCGGTGTCGACTGAGACGTGGTCAGCGTTTGGTTTCGGCGTTGACAAGACGGCGGATCGGCGCTGGCGGCTTCTGTCCCGGTGGTTTGCGTGATGGGCGGCGCGTGGATGGGTGACGGCGTCGTCGAGTGGGACACGGTCAGCGCTGTGGTTCGGTGGCGACGTGACGGCGGGCGGGTGCGGTGCTGGGTGGAATGCCTTCAGCGTCGCGGCGTCGGTGTTGACGTGTCGGTGGAGCGGTGCTGGCGGCTTCTGTTCTGGTGGTTTGCGGTGATGGGCGGTGCGTTGATGCATGGGTGCAGTGTTCGGTCCGTGCCGTGGGTTCGGTGTCGGTGTGGCGCCAGGATGGGGCGGTGTTGGGTGGAATGCCGGCAGCGTCGTGGCTTCGGCGTTGACGTGTCGGTGGATCGGCGCTGGCGGCTTCCGCTTCGGTGGTTTGCGGGGATGGGGGCCGTGGGACGTGTGACGACGGTGTTGAGTGGAGCGCGGTCAGGGGCTCGGCTTCAGTGTTGACGTGGCGGGGGACCGGTGCTGGCGGCTTCCCGCGCGGCACCCGTCTCGGCCGTTGCGGTGATGGGCAACGCGTGGGTGTGTGTGGCGGCGGTGTTGAGTGGGACGTGGTCAGGGCCTTGGCTTTGGTGGCGGCGTGGTGCGGGGTGGGGGCGGTGTTGTGTGGAAGGCGGTCAGGGCCTCGGCTTCGGTGTCGACCTGGCGGCGGACCGATGCCGGTAGCTTGTCGAACGGCTCCCACGACACGACGCCGGTCTTGCTCACCGTCCAGGTGCCGGCGACCTGGCCGTCGACGAGGAACGTGCCGATCGACTGGGGCATCCGCACGTGGAACACCTTGGTGCGGTGCTCCTCCGGCAGGATCAGAGTCCGCCGGGCGTGCGCGAGCAGCGTCGCGTCGTAGGTGGGCAGGAACCGCACCGGCGCCGGTGTCTCCGGGTCCGGCAGCGGCTGGTCGGGCAGGTCGACGAGCTCCCGTCCGCGCTCGTCACGGAACCGGCGCAGCTCCATCGTCGCCAGGACCTTGGCGACGTCGGTGACGCTCAGGCCGGCCCAGTCGGCGATCTCGGAGCGGTGCGCCGGGCCGAACCCGCCGAGATACCGGCGCACCAGCAGCTCCCGGGCTGCTTCGACGGTGATCTCGGGCGGGCTGACCCAGCCCTCCGCTAAGCCGAACAGGTCCGCGCGGCGGCGGGCCCAGGTGCCGGTCGGGGGCACGCGGACCATGTCGAGATGCATGCCGACGCCGCCGCGGACCTCCGGGCCGTAGAGCTGGTCGATCTCGGCCCGCTTGACCGGCCGCTCCCGCAGGAGCTCGCGCAGGCTCTGCGCGGCCTCGGTGAGCTCCGCGGGGCCGACGCTGTTGCGGGTGACGCGGTGATACCAGTCGCGCCGGGCATCCCGGATCGCGATCAGGAACGGCCAGAAGTCGGCCCGTGAGACGAGGTGGATGGTGGCGCGCAGGATGGTCGCCTGGACGACCTCGCGGGCCTCCAGGAGCCGGGTCAGCGACTCGCGCTCGAAGCCTTCGATCCGGGTCCACAGCCCGATGTACATGGACGGGGCATACTGCGCCTGGAGCCCAGCCATCGTCTCCAGGACGGTGGGGGCGTCAGCTCGTACACGAGACGCCAACGACTGCCGGGCCAGCAAAGCGCGGTTGAGGTGTCGCCACGTCAGTGTCCGTTCCATGCAGACACTCAAGCACAGGGGTATGACAAGAATCAGGCGACGTTGCGCAGGGCGGCCTTGACGAGCTCCATGGTGCGGTCGTAGCTCATGCCCTGCTCGCGCAGGAGCCGGCCGCCGGTGCCGCGCTCCTCGCGCAGGATGCCGAGCAGGAGGTGCTCGGTGCCGATGTAGTTGTGCTTCATGGACAGCGCGACCCGCAGCGACAGCTCCAGCGCCTTCTTCGCGTCGTTGCCGAAGCGGTTGGGCAGCTTGCTGCGCCGGAACAGGAAGCCGCCGCGCCGGGGCAGCTCGGCCTGCTCGAGGGCGCCGGGGCCGAACGTCTGCTCGACGCTGCTGCGGACCGCATCGAGGTCGATGCCGATCGAGCGCAGCGCGGCCGCGTCGTCGGTGCCGGTGAGGGTGGCGACGAACCCTTCGCGTTCCACGGCGCACGCCTGCAGCACGTCGGCGGCGATCCCGCCGGTGGTGAACATGGCGAGGACCAGGTGCTCCGTGCCGACCGTCCGGTGGCCGAGCGCGTTGGCCTCCTCGTGCGCGTTCTGGACCGCGGTGCGGGCGCGCTGGGTGAACCGTTCGAACATCACTGTGCTCCTGTCTCTTGTACCGGTGTCACTGCCCGGCTCGCGTGCTTCTTGTGGACCGCCTGGCGCGTCACGTCGAGGGCGTCCGCGATCTCCTGCCACGACCAGCCTTGCCGGCGGGCGTTGTCGACCTGGAGCACCTCGAGCGCGTCGGCGAGGCGGCGCAGCGCCACCGCCGCCCGCAGCCCGACTCTGGGATCGGGGCTGGCCGCGGCGTCGGCGAGATCGCCTGCTTCCGTCATGTGTCAACCGTAGTTGACAGCTTCGGTGCGTGTCAACCACGGTTGACAACTACGCTCCTGGCATGGACGCGCTGCCGGTCATCGACATCTCCGACCTGGACTCCGCCGCCCGCGGCATCGAGACGGCCTGCCGCGACAACGGCTTCTTCTACGTCACCGGGCACGGCGTGCCGTCGTCGCTGACCGACCGGCTCGACGCGGCGGCGCGGACGTTCTTCGACCTGCCGCTGCCCGCCAAGATGGAGATCGCGATGGCCCACGGCGGCCGGGCGTGGCGCGGGTTCTTCCCCGTCGGCGCCGAGCTGACCTCCGGCGTCCCGGACCGCAAGGAAGGGCTCTACTTCGGCACCGAGCTCGGCCCCGACGCCCCGCAGGTCCGCGCCGGGCTGCCGCTGCACGGCGCGAACCTCTTCCCGGAGCAGGTGCCCGACCTGCGTCCGGCGGTGCTGTCGTACGTCACGCGAATGACCACGGTCGCGCAGACCGTGCTGCGAGGCGTCGCGCTGAGCCTCGGGCTGCCGGCCGGGTACTTCGCGGAGTCGTACACCGCCGACCCCACCGTCCTGTTCCGGATCTTCCACTACCCGCCGTCCCCGCCGGACAGCGACGAGTGGGGAGTCGGCGAGCACACCGACTACGGGCTGCTGACGCTGCTGCTGCAGGACGGCAACGGCGGCCTCCAGGTGCGCACGCCCGACGGCTGGCTCGACGCCCCGCCGATCCCCGGCACGTTCGTGTGCAACATCGGCGACATGCTCGACCGGATGACCGGCGGGTGGTACCGCTCGACACCCCACCGGGTCCGCAACGTCAGTGGCAACGAACGGCTGTCGTTCCCCTTCTTCTTCGATCCCGACTTCACCCAGCAGGTGCCGCCGCTGCCGAGCTCCGGCGGCTCCGAGGGTGGCCCGCGCTGGGACGGGCAGGATTTGCGGGCATTCACCGGGACGTACGGCGAGTATCTGGTAGCAAAGGTGGGCAAGGTGTTTCCAGAGCTGTTCGCGGATACCCGTCACCAGGGGGTACCCCGCATCGGTTAGACCCTTGCAAGCTTGTAAACGCAGGTCAGAGGGCTGGCACGATGACGGGAGCAAACCTGTTCACGGTGTACCTACCGTTTGAGTCACCACACCGCAACAGGAGGCCCCCGATGACCACCCCGACGCCGACCACGACCCGCAAGCTCACCAACCTCGACAGCGAGCAGGGCATGCTCGTGTTCCTCGCCGCGCTCGTGCTGCTCAGCGTGATCGGCGTGTTCGTCGTCGGCGGCTGACCGGGTTCCTGTCTTTTCGTAGAAACCGCAATCAGCGGGGCCCTTCATTCCGTCATGGGGGTATGACCTCCGACGCCTCGCTCGAACAGGAGCTGCGGGACGTGTTCCAACGCCACGAGCATCTCGCCGACGACCCGGCCTTCTTGCTGCGGCGTTCCCGCAAGGATCCGTGGTGGGCGCGCTCGCTGGTGGTGGCGGGCGCGCTCATGATGATCGTCGCGGGCGGCGCGTTCGTGGCGAAGGACGCCGTGATCGGCTACGCCACGAGCAACGTCAAGCAGGAGGACCTGATCGTCTCGGCCGCCGAGCAGCAGGGCCGCCACGTCACGATCAGCGGTGAGAAGAACATCCTGCTCATGGGCATCGACCCCCGCCCCGGCCAGGACGAGTCCGAGGCGATCCGCTCCGACTCGATCATCATCCTGCACATCCCGGCCTCGCACGACTCCGCCTACCTGGTCTCGATCCCGCGCGACACCTGGGTGAAGATCCCCAAGTTCGACAACGGCAAGCATTCGTACGCCGGCGGCCACGACAAGATCAATGGCGCCTTCGCCATCGGTGGCCTCGACACCACGGGCAAGGAGCAGCGCAAGTTCGGCGTCACTCTCCTCGCCAACACGATCAAGGAGAACTGGGGCGTCACCTTCGACGCCGCCGCCATCATCGACTTCACCGGCTTCCAGAACGTCGTCAAAGTCCTTGGCGGCGTCGACATGTACGTCGATCAGGAGGTCAAGTCGGTCCACATCGGTCACGACGCCAAGGGCGAGACCAAGGTCCCCTACCTCCAGCGCGACAACGGCACCGGCGGCACCACCCTCATCCCGATCTCCGGTGTCACCCCGCAGACGTACCACGTCGGCTTCCAGCACCTGGAGCCCTGGCAGGCGCTCGACTACGTCCGCCAGCGCGAGACCCTCCCGAACAGCGACTACGACCGCCAGCGGCACCAGCAGCAGTTCATCAAGGCCCTGTTCAAGCAGATCCTCAGCAAGGACGTCCTCACCGACCCCGTGAAACTCAAGAAGATCCTGGACGTCATCGGCCAGTCCATGACCATCGACTCCGGCGGCATCGGCCTCGACGACTGGATCTTCGCCATGAAGGGCATCACCGGCGACAACCTGCTGACCATCAAGACGAACAACGGCACCTTCTTCTCGTCCCCGCAGAACCCGGCCGCCGAAGCCCTGGACCCCACCACCCTCGCCCTGCTCGACGCGATCCGCACCAACACCGTCCAGGACTTCATGTCCCAGCACACCGCCCTGATCTCCAGCTGACCGTCCTGCCGCCCCACCACTGACGCGGCGGGTCCCGGCGGGAATCGCGCGTGCGCACCGCAGCCGGTGGCCGGCCTTGCGGGTGCGGGCCGTTCACGGAAACCAGCACCCACGGACGGCGCCCGGGCCCGGGCTCATGATCAAAGGACGGATCCGGCGACGCCGACGGCCAGAACCGTCCTTTGATCAAGCTGGGTCCGCGAAGACCGGCATCCGGAGCGCGACGCCCCGTCCGCCCGGCGGCTTGACAACCGAAGCGTGGCGATGGCGGAGCTCGGGGCGGAACACGGACCAGATGCGGCCTCAACTGCGGAGTTGGTGCTGCATGGCAGGTGTACGCCTCTGCCGCACAGATGGCGGGCGAGCGCGGACGGCTCCTCCCGGAGGACGGCGGTCGAGCGAAGTTGGTGATCCGGTCGAGAGATGCAGCACTGACCTTGGGGCGGGCTGCGGCTCGATGCGCGAGGTGGCACCGGGGGAGTGGCTGCGTGGCGGACGGGGCCAGATCGCGGTGGTGGCGGTGTCACCTTCCGTCCCGGACTGGCTGCCGACGACGCCGGCCGAGGAGATAGCCCTCCCGAGGGCGCGGGCGGGCTGCCGGGGACAAGAGAGCGAGAGCGGCCGGAGGGTCGGACGTGGTGATGGCCGCTGCGGGCTTGCTGGGTGGCTGCCGACGATGCGGGCGGTAGCTGGCAGCACCTGAGGGAACACGGGCGACCAGGAAGCGGGACCGTGATGGCGGTGGCTGTCTGTTCGTTGAAGCGGTTGCAGAAGGCTGCCGACGGTGGGCGGCATGGGTGAAGCCGGCAGGGTGTCGAGGCCTCGTCGCTGCCATCGAGCCGGCGGGGTGTCAGGGGAGCCGGGGTTTGCCAGGTAGTGAGGGGCGGGCGGGGTTCGTGGCGGTGGAGGTCAGGTCGTGGTGGCGACGGAGCGAGTGGTGGAGTGGCCGCCGAACGATGCTGGGGGACGTGGCGGTGGCGCCGGGCAGGGTGTTGAGGGCGTAGCTGGTGTCGATCGCGTGGTGCGTCAGGTCTCCGAGGAGAGCGGGTGGCCTCCATGGCGGTGGCGTTACCGCCCTTGCCGGAGTGGTGCCGGGCGTGGGCGGGCTGGGTGAAGGCGGGCGGGGTCGAGGCCTGCCATCGAGCAGGGCGGGTTCAGTGGAGCGGGCCCCTGTGGGACCGGGCGGGGGTTCGTGTCGGACAGGACGGCCCCGGCCGGCGGTGGAGGGCAGACCGTCGGGGCGGCGACGGGCGTGGGCGATGGAGTGGCGGTTGGCGAGGTTGGTGGGAGGTGGGCCGCCCCCCGGAAAAAGAAGGGCGGCCACGGGGGTGGGTCAGATGGTGGTGGTGGCGGCGACGGCGGTGAGTTCGCTGGAGTGGCTGCCGAAGATGCCGACGGTCGGTGGGCGGGGGGTGAAGCCGGGCAGGGTGTCGAGGCCGTCGCTGCCGTCGACCAGGCGGAGCTTCAGAGGGCCTGAGCCCTGCAGGACGAGGGTGACCTCGATGCCGTCGGTGGGTGGGCCGTGGAAGACGACGCCGAAGCGGTTCTGGTCGGGGAGGAACGGGACGGCGTCGCGGCCGGCGACCGTGGCCTGCTGGACGCGGTGGGAGCCCGGCTCGGCGTAGAAGGAGACGAAGCGGACGGGGCGCTGGGAGGCGAGGCGGAAAGTGACGGTGCGGCGGTCGCCGGTGGTCGTGTCGGACAGGACGGTGGCGGTGGGGGCGGGCAGCGGGGCGGCCTCCGCCGGGCCGGTGGACAGCTCGCCGGCGGGCAGGACGGGGAAGAGCTCGTCGAGGGAGCGGTGGTCGCGGACATACCGCGAGGTCCAGGCGCCCGGGGACTGCTCCAGGCTGACCCACTGGGCGGTGCCGGTGTCGCGGTCCAGGGCGTACATGAGGTGGGTCGGCTCGGGATGCGTCGCGTCGAAACGGTCGGTGACCATCCCGGTCGTGGTGCAGACGAGCGCGACCACGAGCGCCGCGAGCGCGGGGGTGGCGCCGAGCAGGCGGTGCCGGTCGGCGCCGGCGGGGCGGAAGAGGGGCTCCAGGGCGGGCAGGGCGGCGAGGCCGAGCAGGGCGGCGAAGAGCCCGGGGGCGGCGCCGGTCGCGAGGCCCAGGGCGGGGAAGAAGAGGGCGACGGTCGGGGCGAGGATCAGCACGGCGACGCCCGCGCCGGCGGTGAGGACGGCAGTGGCGAGCCACGGGCGCGGCACGTACAGCGCGGCGATCCCCGCGAGGGCGCCGAACAGGGCGGGCAGCGCCACCAGGTAGGAGCCGCCGGGGATCGCCGCGGCGAAGACCAGGCCGAGCACGGCGAGCAGACCGAGGGCGCCGGTGAACAGCGGGACGGGGCCCAGCCGGCGGCGGCTCAGCGCATACCAGCCGAGCAGGACGGCGGCGGTGAGCGCGACGACGCCGAAGCGGAACCAGGTGGGCCGGGCCGGGTCGAGCAGCTCGCCATAGCCGGGGCGCAGCGCGACCAGCAGCGTCCACAGCAACTGGGCGGCGACCGCGACCGCGATGAGCGGCACGAGGGCGAGGCCGAGGCCGGCGAGGCTGCGGGGGACCGAAGTGAGGCCGCGGCGGCGGGCCAGGAACACCAGGGCGGCGACGGCGAGCAGGGCGAGGACGGCGATCGGCCAGGTGAGCGCGGCCGGGTAGCGCACCAGCAGGCCCGCGAACGGGAAATACACCGCGTCGCCGGCGGCGGGGCGCAGCAGCGGCGGGAGGTCCGCGGCGCCGAGGGCGAGGGCGAGGGCGAGCGCGTTGTCGCCGTGGTGCTGGAGGCTGGCCCGGTTCATCGTCGAGGGCCGGTCGAACGGGCTGTGGTAGACGCTGGAGCCGTCGATGTAGGCCGTGTTGAGGCCGGTGAACCGCGACTGCGCCAGGAACGGGGTGAAGTCGGTGTCGTTGGACAGCAGCCGGTAGACCTCGACGGCGAGGCTGGTGCCGACCGGGTGCGGGGTGCGGGCATAGACGTCGATGAGGTCGGCGTTGCCCACGGAGGTCTGGAACATGACGGCGGGACCGCTGCTGCCGCGGGCCTCGAAGTTGAGCACGACGGACGGCTTCTGGCCGAGGGGGTGCCGGCTGACGAACGCCTCGGCGCCGCACAGGCAGGCCTCCTCGGCGTCGGTGAACAGGAACACGACGTCGTTGCGCGGCGGGGCGCCGGTCGTCAGGGCCCGGGCGACCTCGAGCAGGGTGCTGCTGCCCGCGCCGTCGTCGTTGGCGCCGAAGCTGACCTGGACGGAGTCGTAGTGCGCCATGAGGACGACCTGGCCGGTGGAGGCGGAGCCGGGCAGGACCGCGACGACGTTGCGCACGCGGGCCATGCCGCCGTCGCCGAACTTGCCGGCATTGACCCCCACGGTGTCCTGGACCTCGGGGCGCAGACCATAGCCGGTGAGGGTCGCGACGATGTGCTCGCGGACCCGGTCGGCGGCGGGGCTGCCGGTGACGTGCACCTCCTGGCCGATCCGCTCGACGTGGGTGAACGCGCGGGCGGCGGAGAACTCACCGGCGGGTGCGGAGGCGGACCGGGGCGCCGGCGGCTGGACGTCGGCGATGCCGAGGACGGCGAGCAGGGCCAGGACCGCGAGGGCCGCCGCGGCCGTAAGGGGTCGCCGCGACGGTGCGGCGAAGCTTCGGTCGGACAAGGTGTGCCTCCTGTGGGGTGAGCACATTCTGCACGCCCCCACCGACAAAAACCCGCGTCCGACGACCCGAACGGAGTGCAGTGGGTCATGAACGGGTGCCGGATGGTTGTTGGGGGCCCGGAAGCCCTCCGGACTGCCTAGCGTCATCGTCCATGAACAACGAACTCACCCCCGCCGCCCCGACCGCCTTCGACGCGAGCTACCTCGCCACCGCCGAGCTCGACGCCCGCTTCCACCTCGACCAGGTCATGGCGATGGTCGGCGTCGACGGCCTGGTGGCGGCCCTGGCGCAGCCGTTCCTGCTGGCGAAGGTCGACCAGCACGCCGCCGCGGTCCGGCAGAGCATCACCGCCGCCGGGAAGGCCGTCGACTCGATCTCCCTCGCCGGGTACGCCCGGAGCGTCATCGCCGTCCACCAGCGGCACGGCCGCCCGCTGCCGACCCCGGAGACCATCGACTGGCAGGACGCCGACTGGACCGTCCTGCGCCTGGTGGCGGTCTGCTCCCTCGCGGACGCGGTGGACGCTTTCTGAGCGGACAACCGAACCACCAGCAGCGGACAACCGAACCACCAGCAGCGGACAACCGAACCACCAGCAGCGGACAACCGAACCACCAGCAGCGGACAACCGAACCACCCGCACGCGCGTCGATGTGCCATGACACGCCTGCCGTCCCTCGCACTGATCGTCCTGCTCGCCGCCTGTACCCCGGAGGCCACCGGTACAGGAGCGAACAAAAGCCCCACAAATGCCGCGACCGCCAGCGCAACGGAGCGCTCGAACCCCACGCCGAACGCCTCCACGACCAAGAAGGCCGACGGAAGCTGGACGGAGCCGACGCAGAAGGTCACCGTCCCGCACAACCCGGCCGTCCCCCTGGTGCCGGTCCTGGTCGAGGTGCGCGCCGGTGACCACACCGGCGACGGCTACGAGCGGATCACGTTCGCGTTCAGGGGCCCGCTTCCCTCGTACAGCTTCCAGATCGTGCGCCAGGTGGTGCGGGACGGCTCCGGAGACCCCGTCACCCTGCCCGGCACCACGAAGCTGAGCATCGTCTTCACCCCGGCGCGCAGCGAGGCCGGCACCGGCCCGCGCGACGTCGGCTACCGCCGCCTGCGGGGCTACGAGCAGGTCGGCGACTACGAGGGCTACGTCAGCTACGGCCTCGGCGTCGAGGGCACCGCGCAGGTCCGGTACGGGGAGAGCACCCGCCCGGACGGGACGAACGTGGTCGCACTGGACATACGGGTCTAGCGGCGGCCGCGACCCGAGGACTCGTTCCACCGGAAGTGGACGAAGAGCCGGCCGAAGTTGTCGGAGTCCTTCTCCACCCGGTGGTACAGCGCCTTGATCTCGCGCTGGTCGAGGAAGCGCAGGACCCGCTTCTTCAGCGCCCCCGACCCCTTCCCGGGGATGATCTCGACGAGGGTGGCCCGCTTGGCCACCGCCTCGTCGATGATCCCCTTCAACGCGCGGTCGATGTCGCCGCGGCGGTTGAAGATGTCGTGGAGGTCCAGCTTGAGCTTCACGCCCCTAGTCTGACACCGGCCCGCCGGACACCGGCAGCCCAGCACGCTTCCACGCCTGGAAGCCGCCGGCGAGGTCGGTCGCCCGGTGCAGGCCCAGGTCCTGCAGTGAGGCCGCGGCCAGCGAGGACGTGTAGCCCTCGGAGCAGAAGACGACGACGGGCAGGTCGAACCGGTCGGCGATGGGCAGCCGCGCGTCGCTGCGGGGGTCGAAGCGCCACTCCAGGACGTTGCGCTCGACGATCAGCGCGCCGGGGATCTCCCCTTCGAGCGCCCGCTGCGCGGCTGGGCGGATGTCGACGAGGACCGCGTCCCCGGGCACCTCGGCCGGCGTCACCCGGGTCAGCCGCGACCGGGCGGACGCCAGGATCTCGTCGATGGAACGCCCGCTCACCAGTCCGCCCCCGCCTGTTGGATGGCCTCCACACTAAGCCGCCCCTCGTGCAACCGGTAGCGGGTCATCACCGTGAGCGCCGGGCTGTACGCGTGGACGGTGATCGCGGGCCGTGCCCCGGCGTTGACGACCCGGTGCACGTGGTGCGCGCCGAAGCGCCGCCCGGACCCGGCGGACATCGTGGTGTTGAGCAGGGACCCGTCCTGCACCGTCTGCTCGACGACCTCGCCGGACACGACGGTGAACGCGCCGGACGACCCGCCGTGGTCGTGCAGGTCGGTGGCCTGGCCGGGCAGCCAGGTGAGCAGCCACACCTCGTGGTCGTCGGCGGCGTACAGCTTGCCGTACCAGCGCGTGCGCGGATCGTAACGAGGCTCGATCGGCCAGTCCGCAGGATCCGAAGCGTGCCAGCGTGCGACGGAGAGCAGGTCCGTCCGGGTAGCGACAGTCATCGCAGATTCTCCAGTATTCGCATCTACTTAGTAGGAATTAGTACCACACCTGATCGCCGTGCGCGACGGGACAGGCGGATGTGCGCGAAATGACAGCGGCGTCAGGCACCCTGGCGGAGGACACACCAAAGGGGGAACACCACCATGACCTTCGCTTTCCAGGCCACCGGCCTGGTCAAGCGCTTCGGCAGCACCACCGCCCTCGCGGGCGTGGACCTCGCCGCCGAGCCGGGCACCGTGCTCGGGGTCCTCGGACCCAACGGCGCCGGCAAGACCACCGCCGTGCGCATCCTCGCCACCCTGCTGCGCCCCGACGCGGGCACCGCGGTCGTCGGCGGGCACGACGTCGTCAAGCGCCCCGCCGAGGTCCGCCGCATCAGCGGGCTGACCGGGCAGTTCGCCTCCGTCGACGAGGACCTGACCGGGACCGAGAACCTGGTCCTCATCGGCCAGCTGCTGGACCTGCGCCGACGCGACGCGAAGAGCCGCGCGGCCCACCTGCTCGCCGAGTTCGACCTCAGCGAGGCCGCCGACCGGCCGGTCAAGACGTACTCCGGTGGCATGCGGCGCCGGCTCGACCTGGCCGCGAGCCTGGTGGGCCGGCCGGCGATCGTCTACCTGGACGAGCCGACCACCGGCCTCGACCCGGCGAAGCGCGAGGACGTGTGGAACATGGTCCGGGCGCAGGTGCGGGAGGGCACCACGGTGCTGCTGACCACGCAGTACCTGGAGGAGGCCGACGCGCTCGCCGACGAGATCTCCGTGATCGACCACGGCAAGGTCATCGCGCACGGCACGCCGGCGCAGCTCAAGCACATCGTCGGCGGCCAGACGATCAGCGTCCGCCCGGCCGACCCGGCGCACCTCGACACGGTCGAGGCGGTCCTCGGGGCGATCTCGAAGGGCCGGGTCGAGTCGCGGGGGCGCGGCGTGCTGTCGGTGCCGGTCGACGACGCCAAAGCGCTCGGCACCGTGGTCCGCCGGCTGGAGGAGGCCGGCATCGACGTCATCGAGCTGTCCCTGCACCTGCCGAGCCTCGACGAGGTCTTCTTCACGCTCACCCGGGGCACGGACAGGAAGCAGGAGGTGGCGGCATGACGACGCTCACGGCCGCGGTGCCGGGACGGCCGTTCGGCCTGGTCAGGCACAGCCTGGTGATGGCGCGGCGCAGCCTCATCAAGACGATGCGCACCCCTGAGCAGCTGCTCGACGTGACGCTCCAGCCGATCATCTTCATCGTCCTGTTCGTGTACCTGCTGGGCGGCGCCATCGCCGGCTCCCGGCACGACTACCTGCAGTTCCTGCTGCCGGCGCTGCTGGTGCAGAACGTGCTCTTCGCGTCGGCGCCGACCGGCGTCAGCCTCAACACCGACATCAAGACCGGCGTGTTCGACCGGTTCCGCAGCCTGCCGATCGGGCGGTCCGCGCCCCTCATCGGCGGCGTGCTCGGCGACATGATCCGGTTCGTGGTGTCGATCGTGGTGATGCTCGGCTTCGGGTACGCCCTGGGCTTCCGCTTCGGGACCAACGCCCTGGCCGTCCTGGCCGGGTGCCTGCTGGTGATGTTCATGGCGTTCAGCTTCAGCTGGATGTTCGTGCTGCTCGGCATGCTGGTCAGGGAGCCCGGCGCGGTACAGGGCCTCGGCTTCGTGATCATGTTCCCGCTGACCTTCGGCACCAACGTGCTCGTGCCGACGAACACGCTCCCCGGCTGGCTGCAGGCGTGGGTGAAGGTCAACCCGGTCGCCGACGCGATGCAGGCGGCCCGCGGGCTGATGGTCGGCGGGCCGGTGCTCGACGCCGTGGTCAAGACCCTGCTGTGGTCGGTGGGCATCCTGGCGGTCTTCGCGCCGCTCGCCGTCCGCGCCTACCGCCGCAAGGCCTGAACCGCCGGCGCGGGGTCCGAGATCAGCGACATCGCCGCGGCGCGGTCCATCTCCGCGCCGCGGCGCACGGCGTCGTCGAACGCGGCGTCGCCGAGGGCCTCGCGCAGCGCCGCCGCCTGCAGCGGCAGGTCCGCGTTGGACAGGTCGTCGCCGCCGCCGATCGCGCGGGCCACCCCGAGCAGCTCGGCGGCGGTCACCGGCAGCCCCGCGGCGGCGGCGAGCGCCGAGCACCCGATCGCGACCTGTGCCACGACAGGCATGTCTCTCGCCGGTACGGCCAGCGAAAGGGCCTCCGACAGCCGTTCCCGGGCCGCCGGCAGGTCCCCGCGCGCCAGGTCGAGCCGCGCCCGGCCGATCAGCAGGATCGCCTGGTACTGCGGTGCGACCAGCGGCGAGTGCTCCTGCTTGCGCCACGCGGTCGTGTAGCAGCGCTCCGCCTCGTCGAGGTCCCCGTCGTGGCGGGCCAGGTGGCCGAGCTCCAGCAGCGCGTGGGACGCGTCCCGGGGCAGCACCGTCGGGTCCTCGGTGAAGCGGAGCAGCTCGGCGCGGGCCGCGGCGGGGCCGTCGATGTGGCGGCGCAGCGCGGCGAGCCGGATCCGCTGGTACGCCTCGCTGGTGTGCACGCCGAGCTGGTGATGCAGCTCGATCGACTCGGCGAACAGCGCCGCGGCGGTCGGGTGGTCGCCGCGGCGGGCCCGCGCGTCGGCGATCGACGCGAGCGTCATCGACAGCCCCCACCGCTCGCCGACCTCCCGGAACGCGACCGCCGCCGCCTCCTGCGCGGTGAGCATGCCGGCGATGTCGCCGTCGTTCTCCCGCAGGTGGCCGAGGATCGACAGCAGCATGCCCCGCGACCACGGCTCGACCGGCGCGGCGAGGCGGCGCTGGATCGCGGCCTCGCCGTTGCCGCTGTCGTCGCGGAACATCATCACGACCGGCTCGACGAGGGACACGAACGGGTGGCCGGTGCCCGGCGGCACCCGCGCGGCCAGGGCGATGAGGTCGTCGAGGAGCCCTTCGGCGTACTGGAAGTCCCCGGCGAAGCCGCTGTTGATGACGTACACGGCGAAGACGACGGTGCGCGCGTCCAGCGGCACCTCGGCCGGGTCCTGGCCCGGGACGGCGAGGATCCGGCCGAGCAGGGCCGCGGCCTCCGCGTGGTTGTCCTCGAACGTCCAGAACCAGGCGCACGCCGCCCCGAGCCGGAACGCGGTGACGGCGTCGCCGCTGTCGCAGACGTGGGTGACGGCCGCGTGCAGGTTCGCCCGCTCCGGGCGGAGCCGGGCCAGCCAGTCGACCTGCGCCGCTGTCCTCAGGTGCGGCTCGGCCCGCTCGGCGAGCGCGAGGAAGTGCGCGGCGTGCGCCGACCTGACCTGTCCGGCCCGGCCGGCCCGGGCCAGCTCGTCGAGCGCGAACTCCCGGATCGTCTCCAGCATCCGGTACCGGACGGTGTCGCCCGCCGTGCCGTCGTTGAGGACCTGGAGCAGCGAACGGTCGACCAGGGCGTCCAGGAGCGGCTCGGCATCCGGTACACCTGCCGCCGCCGCTGCGGCCTCGGCGTCGAACGTGCCGGGGAACACCGCGATGGCGGCGCTGAACTCGCGCTCCGGCTCCTCCAGGAGGTCCCAGCTCCAGGCCACGACCGCGTGCAGGGTCCGGTGCCGCGGCAGCGCGGTGCGGCTACCGCCGGTCAGCAGCCGGAACCGGTCGTCGAGGCGGGCGGCGAGCTGCTCCGCGGTGAACGACCGCAGCCTGGCGGCGGCGAGCTCGATCGCGAGGGGCAGCCCGTCGAGCCGGCGGCAGATCTCCGCCGCGGCCGGTGTCACCTCGAACCCGGGCCGCACCGCCTCGGCACGGTCCCGCAGCAGCCGCACCGCCGCGTCCGCCGCGAGGGGCCCGACGGGGAACAGCGACTCGCCGAGGATGCCGAGCGGCTCGCGGCTGGTCGCCAGGACGCGCAGCTTCGGGCAGCGGCCGAGCAGGTCCTCGGTGAGCGCGGCGGCGGCCGCCACGACGTGCTCGCAGTTGTCGAGCACGAGCAGCGCGTCGGTCGGCGCGAGCAGCTCCGCGATCCGGCCGGGGACGTCGAGGCGGCGGGCGACCTGCGGCGGCTCGAGCTGCCCGCCGGTGTCCAGGGCGCGCAGGACCGCGGCCGGCACGTCGGCGGCCTCGGCGACGGGCGCGAGCTCGACCAGCCACGCGGCGTGCGGGTCCTGGGCGGCGACCGTCGTCGCCAGCCGGGTCTTGCCGGCGCCGCCGGGCCCGACCAGCGTGACGAGCCGGCGGTCGAGGACCTGCGTGCCCAGCCGGTCGACGTCGTCGTCGCGGCCGACGAAGCTGGTCAACGGGGTGCGGAGGTTGCCGGCGGGGCGGTCGGTGAGGGCCCGCAGGTGCGCCCGGCGCAGCCGCGGCGACGGGTCGACGCCGAGCTCCTCGGCGAGGTGGTGCCGGCACTCCTCGAACGCGGCGAGGGCCTCCGCGCGGCGGCCCTCGGCGTGCAGCGCCTCGACCAGGTGGGCGGCGAGCCGTTCCCGCAGCGGGTGGGCGGCGGTGAGCTCCCGCAGCCGCGCCACCAGCCCGGGTGCGCGCGGGCCGGCGGCCTCGACGTGGTCCTCGGTCGCGGCGAGCCGAAGCTCCTCCCAGCGGGCGGCGAGCGCGTCGTCGACGGCCGGCGGGCCCCGCCACAGGTCGAGGGCCTCGGCGAGCAGCGTCGCGGCGCCGGCCGGGTCGCCGTCACGCAGCTGCGCCTTGCCGGCCGCGGCGAGCCGCTCGAACCGGTAGGCGTCGACGTCGTCGAGGGCGAGGTCCAGCTTGTACCCGCCGGTGCCGGACACCAGCGCCGGGTCGCCGCCGAGGGTCTTGCGCAGCCGCGACACGAGGGACTGCACGGCGTTCGCGGGGTCGGTGGGGGTGGCGTCGGGCCACAGCGCGACCGCGATCTGCTCCACGGACACGAGCCGGCCGGGCTCGCAGGCGAGCCGGATCAGCAGCGTCCGGAGCCTGGCGCCGCCGACGTCGACCGGCTGCCCGCCGACGTCGACCGTCAACGGCCCCAGAATGCCGACCCGCATGCCCACCCGCATGCGCACCACTGTGCCACCCTCCGGGTGGAGGGCGGCACAGGGCTTTTCCCGGGGTGCTTTAGTACACGCTGACGCCGTACACGCTCAGCGGCTCGGTGACCGGCTGGAAGTACGTGACGCCGCCGCTGCTGCAGTTGCCGCTGCCGCCGGACGTGAGACCCAGCGCGATCGATCCCGCGAACAGCGAGCCGCCGCTGTCACCGGGCTCGGCGCAGACCGTGGTGCGGATCAGGCCGCTGACCTGGCCCTGCGAGTACGTGACGGTCGCGTTGAGCTGCGTCACGGACCCGCTGCGCACGCCGGTGGTGGAGCCGCTGCGGCGCACCGACTGGCCGACGGTCGCGTTGCCCGCGGCCGTGATGTCCTGGAACGAGCCGTTGTACAGCGACACGTTGCCGGGGTGGGCGACACCCGCGGCGTACCGGACGATGCCGTAGTCGTTGCCGGGGAAGCTGGTGCCGGTCCGGGTGCCCAGGACGGAGCCGCTGCTGGTCGTCCAGGTCGCGCCGATGTTGGTGCAGTGGCCCGCGGTCAGGAAGTAGTACGTGCTGCCGCTGACCACGTTGAAGCCGAGCGAGCACCGGGAGCCGCCGGCGTAGATCGCCTGGCCGCCGGAGATGGTCGGCCGCAGCTCACCGGGGAGCCGCTCGATCTTCGCGCCGCTGCCGAGCGACGCGACGGTCGCCTCGATCGTCTTGACGTGCTCGGGCGACACCGTCGGGTCGATGGAGACGACCACCTGGTTGGCGACCGGGTCGACGGCCCAGGCGGTGCCCGGGATGGAGACCTTCGCGTCGAGCGTCGAGGTGATGCGGGCCAGTTCGACGCCGCTGTGCTTCACCTTGCGGGCGACGGCGCCGGTCGCCTCGACGCTCTTGGCGGTGTTGGCGTCGGTGACGGTGACGACCATCTTGCCGAGCTGGGCGTCCCAGTACGAGCCGGCGGTGGCGAGCCCGAGCTGCGAGACGAGCGCGTCGGTGCTGCCGAGCGGCGCGGCCTGGGCCGGCGACGGCATGAGGACCGAGCCTGCGACGAGGGCGGTGCCCGCGGCGATGACCGCGGCGCTACGGAGTCTGGACCTTGTGAGTCTCACGTGAGCCTCCCCTGTATCGGTACCGATGAATATCGGCCGCGACCGATGCTGTCATCGGCAGGGGAGGCGCACAAGAATCTCGTCCAAATTGCCCCATAGCACCCGTGTCATATCACTAAGCGGCTATCCCTTCTAGCAGGTATGCGCTGATTGGCCCATATAGGTGCGGCTGGACGTTGTCGTCGATGGGCACCGTCACCGAGACCCGCCCCTCGGCCTCGCCCACGAACAGCGCCGGGTCGTTGCTGTCGGCGAACGACACCACGTCGAGCCCCGCCGCGGCGGCCGCGCCGGCGAACCCGTGGTCGGCGAACACCAGGTCCGGCATGGGTTGTCCGGTGCGCTCCAGCTCGCCCAGCATCTCCCGCATCCCGTCCGGGGAGTGCGTGTGCCACATCGCGATGCCCCGCTCCGCGCCCATGGCCACGCCGCCGATGTACCGCACGGCGAGGGGGAACTCGCGGCCGTCATACCGGCCCGGCCTCGCGAACGGGGCGCCCGCCGCCGGGGTCAGGATCTCGCACCCCGCGGCGCGCAGCGCCACCACGACCGCCAGGTGCACCTCGACGATCCCGGCCGGGTGGCCGGACGCCACCAGGACGCGTTCCTTGCGGTGCGCCGCCTCCCGCAACCGGTCACGCATCCTGTCCAGCGCGGCCACCGTCTTGTACGGGTCGATCACGTCCGTGCCCGTCGACCGCTCCGGGTCCGGGTCGATGCCGACCCGCTCGGCCATCACGCCGAGCACCTCGGCGAGCGTCCAGGTCTTCAGCGGCGGCAGGCCGAACAGGTAGCCCTCGTGTCCGTCGGCGAACGCCGCGGCGTTGCCGTGGTTGGATGCCCGGGTGGTCTCGACATCGCCGGCAAGAAGTGCGTCACGAAGATAACTCACGAGCTCAGGCATGTGACCCATGGTATGCAAGCACCCCTGCGGCGCCGAGGAATGCGGCTTAAGGTCACAGTCATGGCCGACGTGTATCTCGAGGTGACCGACAAGAAGGTGTTCGCGGCTTGCCTGGACTGGCCGGGCTGGGGCCGCTTCGCGAAGACCGAGGACGACGCGCTGGAGGCCCTCGCGGCGTACGGCGCGCGGTACGAGCCGATCGCGACGGCGGCCGGCTACTCGTTCCCCGCCTCGCCGACGTTCAAGGTCGTCGAACGGTGCCCGGGGACCTCCGCCACCCAGTTCGGCGTCCCCGACGCCCACCCCGACGCCGACGGCCGCGCGGTCTCCCGGGCCGTCGCGACCCGGCAGAAGAAGCTGCTCACCGCCGCGTGGGCGGCGTTCGGGGCGTTCTCCGCGACCGCCCCCGCCTCGCTGCGCAAGGGCCCGCGCGGCGGCGGCCGGGACCGCGACAAGATGATCGACCACGTCGTCGGCGCCGAGGCCGGGTACGGTCGCAAGATCGGCATCAAGCATCCGCAGCCGGCGATCACCGACACGGAGGCGATCGCCGCGCTCCGTGAGGACATCCTCACCGTCCTGGGCCGCCCCAGTGACGGCTCGGCGCTCACCGACAACGGCTGGACCAGCCGCTACGCCACCCGCCGCTACGCCTGGCACGTGCTGGACCACCTGTGGGAGATGCAGGACCGGGCCGAGTAGCCGGGGTTTATCCACAGGAAGAAGATCTTGCTTCCGGTGGGTGCCGGGCGGCTCTTACGGTTGGTGCCATGACGGCGCTGCCCGGCGTCCGGCGGTCTCCAGCTGGTGGCTTCCGGTCGGCGGCGGTTGTGGTGGCTCTTCCGGTTGGAGGTGCGGCGGTGACGGTCACGGCTCTTCCGGCCGGCGGCGCGACGGCCGCTGCGGTCACGGTCGACGACGTGTGGCGGGTCCGCGGCGACTGGCGGGCGATGCGCGAGGCGGCGCTGCGGCTGCATGACTCCCGCCGCGCGACCGCCGACGCGACCGGCGCCGCACCGACCGCTGCCGCCGCGACCGCCGATGCCCTGCGCCGGTCCGCCGCGACGCTGCGCCACGGCCAGGAGCTGCTCACCGCGATCCTGGACCGGCTCGACGTGCCGATGACCCTGCACGAGGACGGCCGCCTGACGTTCTACCCCGCGGACGCCGAGGACCTGGCGTCCCTCCGCCGCGCCGAGCTGGCCGCCCGCGAGATCCAGACCGCCCTGTCCACGATCATCGCCCACCACCGCGCCGCCGCCCGTTGACGCCCCCGCCCGCCGCCGCCCGTTGACGCCGCTGCCCGTTGACGCTGTTGACGCCGCCGCTGTTGACGCCGCCGCTGTTGACGCCGCCGCTGTTGACGCCGCCGCTGTTGACGCGGCGGCCCGCCGCCGGCAGGTCGGCGAGCTGCTGCCCGTTGACGCTGCTGCCCGTTGACGCTGCTGCCCGTTGACGCCCCGCCACAACCCTCATTCCCTGACCGCGCCGTCCGCTGCGCCGCTCTCGCATGGACCAGCGCCCGTCGAGGGCGTTCCCACCCACTCGGCCGCGCACCGCGGGCGTCCGCGCCGGCATCGTGCATCCCGCTCCGGAGGAAGGCCGCGCAGCTGGACCTTGTCGGCGCTGGTGGTGGACAGGTCGGTGACGCCGCCGGTGGGCAGGCCGCCGGAGAAGAAGAAGGCGTCGATCGCGCCGGTCTTCATCGCCTCGGTGGTCTTGCCCAGGTCGCCGCCGCCGTGTCGGTCGCCTTCGTGTTCGCGTCCTGCCGGCCCCGGCCCCGGCCCCGGCCCCGGCCTCGACCGCCCCGCCGAGCCGCCGTCCGGGCTTTGGTCGCGAACGGGCAACGGTGGGTCACAGGGCATGATTTGGGGCGTGTACGAGCTCGACGTGATCGCCGACGACAGCCTCGGCCGCTTCGTCTCCCGCTGGTACGGCCTGCCCGACCGCCCCCGCCGCGACCTCGACCTGCCGCCCGGCCTGCCCGCCGCGCTCGCCGACTGGCACCGCGTCGCGTCCCGCTACTCCCTGCCGTTGAGCCGCGACCACGTGATGCTCGCCCCCGCCGACCTCACGGAGTCCGCCGGCCTGGTCCGCTTCTGGTCCGGCACCGACGACTGGTACTCGTACGCCCCCGGCCCCACCGACCCGCTCGTCGTGGAGAGCGACACGATCGAGACCGGCCTGCCGTTGTCGAGATTTCTCGTGTACGCCGCTGTCTACGAGGCCACGTACACCCCGCTGCACGGCTTCGTCTGCCTGTCCCCGGACCCCGACGGCCTCCGCCAGGTCCAGCTCCGCCTCCGCGAACTGGACGACCCGCTGTGGCACTGGCCGTCCCCGGACACCCGCTACTACGGCGACGACGACCTCCTCGCCCACCTCGGCCCCGACCGCATCGTCATCTCCGCCCGCCACCGAGACGCCCTGGGCCGCTTCGACAACCTCAACCTCCCCTGGACCTGGGACTCCCGAACCCCCTGACCCCGCCCCAGACCACGACGCGGACGAGCCACCCCCGCGACCTGAGACGGAGGCAAGCAGCGGCCCCCGCCACGCATGGCGGAGCACGCGGCCGCCGGCGGACGTCAGCGGCTCGAGGTGTGGATGGGTGCCGCGACTCCCGGACGACCGAGACCCGGCGCTGGGTAGTGGCGGCTTTGGGAGTCCCGGGACAGCCGGGAAGTTGGTGGAGATCGGAGCCGGGCGCCCGCTCGTCGGCGGCGTGGGCGTGGCGGCCGGCGGATTCGGGGTGGTGGGAGGTGCGGTCGGGCGACTTGTCGGCGGTGGCGTCGGCCCGGTGGGTGGTGGCTTCGGAGGCGCGGGAAGGACTGCGGCTGTCGCGGCGGCGGGGTTTGGAGCTGGGCGGCTGCTTGTCCATGGTGTGAGCGCGGCGGTCGGCGGGTTCGGGGCGGCGGGAGGCGCTGGGGTGGTGCGGTAGCGCACGGCGCGGCTGCTTGTTGTTGGGGTTGACGTGGTGGCCGGCGGATTGGCGCTGAGGGGCGGCGTGGTCGGGCGACTCGTTGGCGGTGGTGTCGGTCCGGTGGGTGGTGGCTTCGGGCGTGCTGGATGGGCTGCGGCAGTTGCGGCGGCGGGGATTGGGGCTGGGGGCTGCTTGTCGGCGTGGTGGCTGGCGGGTCCGGGGTGGTGGGAGGTGCTGGGGGCGGCGCGGTTGGGCGGCTTGTCGGCGGCGGGATGGTCGGGGAGGGGGTTGCGGCGGCCGGCTCGCGGGCGTTGCGCAGGCGGGTCAGCTTCGTGGTGTGGCGGGCGGCCAGGCCGTGTGCGCGAGCCGCCGCGAACTCCGCCTTGGCGCGGTGGCGGTCCGTGCGGCGGCGGGCGGACTCACAGGCCCGCGTGGCGAGGCGGGCGGCCTGGGCGGCGAGCAGTGCGGCCTGCGTGGGGACGCGGGTGGTCGGGCACAACGACCCCGCGCCCGGTGCTTCCAGCGAAAAACATGGTCGTGGCACAGGCTGCCTCCCCCCGATAGCCGCCTCCCACATTCTCCCGCCCGCCCAAACCCCCGTCCAGCGCAGTATCACCATGTGAGCACAAGCGTCCCAGGTGGGTCAGGGGACGTGCACGAGCATGGCGCAGACGTCTTCGTCGTCGGGGATGTTGAGGCTGGTGACGAGGTGGGTGACGACGGCGTCGAAGTTGGACAGGTCGATGTGTTCGCCGGCTCGGCGGACGAGGTCGAGGCCGCCGCCGCGGCGGCGGTCGACGCGGGCCTGGCCGCCGGTGTAGAGCAGGACGCGGTCGCCCGGCTCGAGCGTCACGGTCGTGTCGGAGTAGCGCATCTCGGTGACCTCGCCCAGGGGGAGGCCGAGGGGGCCTGACAGCACGGTGCCCTGGCCGGTGGCGGTGTAGCGGATGGGGGCGACCTGGCCCGCGGCGGCCCAGCGGAGCTCGCGGGTCGTGGGGGAGTAGCGGGCCACGACGAGGCAGGCGGTGTGCTCGACCTCCATCGCGCAGAGCATCCCGTTGACGGCGCTGAGGATGTCGCCGGGGGTCATGTCCAGGGCCGCGTAGGCGCGTACCGCGTACCGGAGCCTCGCCGCCGTCGTCATGGAGGACAGGCCGCGGTCGTCGACGTCGCCGAGGACGAGGATCGTGCCGCCGTCGGGGAGGGAGGTGGCGTCGAACCAGTCGCCGTCGACGGTGCCGACGCGTTCGGGGGAGCGGCAGTGGCCGCAGATCTCGACGCCTTCCATGTGGCCGAGCTCGGGGTCGGTGGGCAGGAGCGCCTTCTGCAGGGCCTGGGCGGCGCGGCGCTCGTCGGCGACCCGGTGCCGCTGCGCGGCCAGGGCCTCCTCGGCGCGGCGGAGGCGGGCCTCGATGGCGCGCTCCTCGGTGACGTCCTGGACGGTGCCGCGCACGGCGGTGACGTTGCCGGTGTCGTCGAAGAGCGGCTCGGCGGTGAGGCGCAGGCGGCGGCCGTTGACCCGGCCGGCGCCGCGGACCTCGGCGAGCAGGTGCTTGCCCTCCACGACGGTGCGGCGGACGGCGTCCTGGACGGCCAGGAGGTCGTCGGCGTGCACGCTGGCGGTGAGCTCGTCGACGGGGACGCGGGCGGCGTCACGGCCGCCGTGGAAGAGCCGGATCAGCTCCGGTGAGCAGCGCGGCTCGGGGTCGCGCAGCTCCCAGCAGAACGAGCCGACGCCGGCGATCCGCTCGGCCTGCAGGAGCTGGTCGTACAGGAGGTCGGCCTCGGTCGCGATCCGCCACACCGCGAACACCCGGTCCCACAGGCGCACGGCGTGCATGGAGATCGACTGTGTGGTCGGCACGCCGTCCGCCCGCGGGTCGGCCCGCAGGCCTTCCAGCCGGCGGGGCTGGCCGTCCTGGAGCATGCGGGCGAACTCCGGCAGCAGGGTGGCGCTGCCGAGCGTCGGGTAGGCGGCGAGCAGCGTCGCCTCGTCGGGGTCGACCCGGGCGGTGGCGAGGACCTGCCTGGCCATGACGTTGGCGTACTCGACGCGGAAGTCCACCAGCTGGCCGTCGACGGTCACCGGGGACAGCAGTGCGGCGGGGTTGTGCAGGACGTCGACGACGGTCGGCAGCCACACCTGCGCCGGGGCGGCCTGCGCGCTCTCCTCGCCCTCGACGTGGAACCAGGCGCTGGCGATCTCGTCGCCGATGAGCGCGTCGACCTGCCGCGCGACGGGTTCGAGCAGGGCCGCCACGTACCGCCGCAGCTCGTCGCCGTCGGGGAGGCCCTCGGCCCAGCTCATGATGATGGCGCCGAGCACCCGCTCGCCGGAGATGAGCGGCGAGGCGAGGACGGTGTCGCCGTTGAACGGCAGCTGGTCCATCACCGGGAACCGGCGGGTGACCTCCTCGCCGCCGACGAGCCAGATCGTCTCGACGTCCTGGACGGCGACGACGAGCGGCAGCGCCGGGTCCGGGGGGATCCGGGACCAGCGGCTGCGGACCTCGCCGGGGATGCCGAACGCACCGACGCCGCGTTGCGCGCCGTCCGGGTCGAGCAGCGTGATCATGATCGAGGTGGGGGCGGGCCACGCGGTCGGCGCGGTGCCGAGGACCTCGGCGATCTCGTCGTAGCCGCGGGCGGCCGCGATCCGGGCGCTGAGCAGCTGGTGCTGGGACTGCAGCGCCTCGACCTCGGGGGAGCGGCTGGCCCGCCGGCGGGGCTTCTCCGCGGCCGGTGCGGGGACGCCGGAGGGTGCCGCGGTACGGGTACGGCTGCGCGCGACGTGCTGACGCAGCTCGTCGTCGATGAGATTCACCACATCGGGGGCGTCCGGGTCGGGCGAGGTGGTGCCGACGATCGCGGCGGCGACCTCGATCAGCTTGATGTTGGTGCGCTGCGACAGCCGGACCAGCTGGTCGAACCCCTGGTCGGGGCTGACGCCGAGCCGCTCTACGAGCACCCCCTTGGCCTGCTCGATGACGGCCCGGTTCCGCATGGCGGTGCGGACGCCGGTGAGCTCGGCCCGCAGCTTGGCGACGAGCGCGGCGAGGGCCTCCGCCGGCTCGGCACTGCCACCATCAGCACCACCGGCCGGCGCCGAGGCCGCCCGAGACGGCGCGGTGTCCTCAGGCGTCGAGGTGCCCACGCCGTCAGACGGCGTCGACGCACCCGGCCGACCTGTGCCCGACGGCTTGGCCACCATGCCCTCCACATCCCGGTCCTGTGCAGTTGAACGTGCAGCCGACCTAGAAGTCACCCGAGCCGGTTGCGACTCGACCGTTGATGTTTACCACCAACCGGCCAGGGTAGGGGCGTTGGCAGGTCAGCACGGTCGGCCACGTGGAGGTGCGCGCAGTGCAACAGGCGTCTTCGCCGCGGGCGGGTGCGGCTTGAGGATCGCGATCGTGTCCGTACACGCGAGCCCCCTGGCGCTCGGTACCTCGGGCACGGGCGGCCAGCACACCCACGTCACCGCCCTCGCCGAGGCCCTCGGGCGCCGCGGGCACGACGTGCGGGTCTACACCCGCCGGGACGCCGCCGCCCCCGACGACGTCGTCATGACGGGCGCCGGGTTCACCGTGGAGCACGTGCCGGCCGGCCCCGTCGAGGAGCTGCCGGCGGACGCGCTGCTGCCGCACGTCGGCGACTTCGGGCGATGGCTCGCCGCCCACTGGCGCGGCGACGCGACCCGCCCCGACGTGATCCACGCCCACTTCTGGCTCAGCGGCCTGGCCGCCCTGACCGCGACGGCGGAGCACCGGATCCCGGTCGTGCAGACGTACCACGGGCTCGGCACGGTCAAGCGGCGCATGCTGAAGGACCGCGACGCCAGCCCCGAGGCGCGGATCGGCCTGGAGCGGACCCTCGGCACGATGGTCGACCGGGTCGTCGCGCAGTGCGAGGACGAGGTCGTCGAGCTCGGCCGGATGGGCATCCGCCGGTCCGACACCGTGGTCGTGCCGTCCGGCGTCGACGGGGAGGTGTTCGCGCCGAGCGGTCCCCGCGCCGACCACCTGCGCCCCGGCATGCGCCGCATCCTCAGCGTCGGGCCGCTCGTGCCGCGCAAGGGCTTCGCGGACCTGGTCGAGGCGCTGCGCCGGGTCCCCGGCGCGGAGCTCGTCGTCGTCGGCGGGCCCGCACCGGACCGGATCCACCGCGACCCCGAGGCCCGCCGCCTGATGGAGCTCGCCGACCGGTTCGGGGTCGGCGACCGGGTCAGGCTCATCGGTGCCGTCGCTCAACAGGACCTGCCCAGCTGGTACCGCTCCGCCGACGTGCTCGCCTGCGCGCCGTGGTACGAGCCGTTCGGCCTCACGCCCCTGGAGGCGATGTCCTGCGGTGTGCCGGTCGTCGCGTACGAGGTCGGCGGCATCGGCGAGAGCGTCATCGACAACGTCACCGGGCTGCTGGTGCCGGCGCGGGACGTGCCGGCGATGGCGTCCGCGCTGCGCGGGCTCCTCGGCGACGAGGTGCGCCGGATGAGCTACGCCAGCGCCGCGATCGACCGGGTTCGCTCCCGGTACACCTGGGAACGCACCGCGACCGACGTCGAGCGGATCTACCGGGCGGTGACCGGGCAGAGCGGCACCGGCGACGCCGACAGCGACGCGGACGCCGACGACGAGGCCCTCACCGACGTCTCTTCGTAGCCTTGTCATCACAGGGCGACAGGCGTACGTTTGTATGACCCGCAACATCAGCTGAACGGCTGATTGGCTCGACCGTCAAACCAGTCGCGGTCGCCGTGCCGGGTTGCGCGCCGGACGTTCGAGACCAGGGCGTCTGCCGGCGAAATCTCTCCCGTGACCGCTGCCCGCACCCAAGGGCGGACGGATCGCGGCAGCAGGCAGGGGGTTCCCCCATGACCGCCACCGTCCACCGCCCCGCCCCGCGGCCCCGCGCCCGCCACCGCGCCAACCACAAGGACCTCGAGACCGAAGCGCGCGCACTGCTCGCGCTGCTGAGCGAGCTGCCCGCCGGCGGCGCCGACCACGACCGGATCCGGGCCAGGGTCATCGAGCTGCACCTGCCGCTCGCCGAGTACCTCGCCCGCCGGTTCCGCAACCGCGGCGAACCCCTCGACGACCTGACCCAGGTCGCCAACGTCGGGCTCATCAAGTCCGTCGACGGCTACGACCCGACGCGTGGCGTCGTGTTCACCAGCTACGCCATCCCGATGATCGTCGGTGAGCTCAAGCGGCACTTCCGCGACAAGGGCTGGGACGTCCGGGTGCCCCGCCGGCTGCAGGAGCTGCGGCTGGAGATCTCCAAGGTGTCCGGTGACCTCGCGCAACGGCTCGGCCGCTCGCCGACCGTCGCGGACCTCGCGGAGAAGCTCGGCGTCAGCGAGGAGGACGTCATCGAGGGCATCGAGTCCGGGCACGCGTACCGAGCGCTGTCCATCAACGCGCCGACCGGCAACGAGGAGGCCGGCCCCGAGCTCGCCGACCTGCTCGGCGGCATGGACCGCGACCTGGAGGCCGTCGACGACCGCGAGTCGCTGCGGCCGCTGATCGCGGAGCTGCCGGAGCGCGAGCAGAAGATCATCGCGATGCGGTTCTTCGGCAACATGACACAGACGCAGATCGCCGACCGGCTCGGCATCTCGCAGATGCACGTGTCGCGCCTGCTCGCCCACGCCCTGGCCCACCTGAGGGGCGCACTGGTCACGCCGCTGTGACGCCCCTCCCGGGAGCTAGGCGGGCGTCAGTACCGACGACAGCTGGTACACGTTGTAGGCCTGCTTGATGACCGGGTGGGCGACGTTGCGGACGGGCACCCCGCCTGGCGTCGTCCCCCGCTCCGACCCCGCGTGCGCGTGCCCGTGCACGGCCAGCCCGACCCCAGGTGTCGCGTCGATCGCCTGCGCGAGCAGGTACGACCCGAGGAACGGGTAGATCTCCAGCGGCTCACCCAGCAGTGTCTCGGGGACCGGCGAATAGTGGGTGAGCGCTATCCGTACATCAGCGTCCAACGCCGACAGTGCGGCTCCGAACCGCTCGGCCAGCTCGCGGCTGTGCCGGGTGAACGCCTTCATCTCGGGCTCGCCGAACTCGCTGGCGCACGCGCCCGCGAACCCGCCGCCGAAGCCCTTCGTGCCGGCGACCCCGACCCGCACGCCGTCCACGTCCAGGACCGTGCCGGAGCACTCCAGGACGGTGATCCCGCCGTCCTCCAGGACCTTCGTCACCTCGGCCGGCTGGTCGCAGTGGTGGTCGTGGTTGCCGAGGATCGCGATCACCGGCACGGCCAGGCCGCCGAACTCCTCCGCGACGCAGTGCGCCTCGTCGGCGGTGCCATGCCGGGTCAGGTCACCGGCGAGCAGCAGCATGTCGGCCTTGTCGCCGATGTGCTCCAGCGCTGGCCGGTACCGGCCGAGGACGTCCGCGTCGAGGTGGACGTCGCCGACCGCGGCGACTCTGACACTGCCATTGACACTGCCTTCGTCGAACGTCATAGCTCCTCCACGTCCTGCGGCTCGTTGACCCTGGTGAGCCCGATGTTGCAGTGCACCGGCAGGTCCGGGAACGTCTCGTGGACGACCTGGCAGATCAGGTCGCGGCGTTCGGCGCTCTCCACCTCACCGACGAGGCTGACCCCGTCCTCGGTGCGGACCACCCGGATGCCCTGCTCGGCGATGCGGGCGTCCTCGATGAGCAGCTGGTGCAGCTCGCTCTCGACGTGCTGGTCGATGATCACGAGTGCCTCCTCACAGGGAAGCGGCGAGGGCGCTGGTCTCGTCCAGCGACATGACGCCGAGGCGGTCGATCAAGAACAGGAAAGCATGCGCGTACGGCGAGTGGGCCGTTTCCCGGTACACCCGCGGCCAGTCGATCTGCTCCCGCAGCGACCGCGCGACCGGCAGCCCGCGCGCGTAGTCGCAGTAGTGCGCCGACCACGTCAGAACCTTGTGGATCATCAGCTCGGTCGCGGACAGCACCGGCATGTGGCACGCGTTGACGGCGATCACGTCGGTGTCGGCGAGCGTCGCGTCGGTGACCGGCCGCTGCACCGGGCAGAAGATGAAGTCGATGAGGTTGTCCTCGTTCTCCACCGAGTCCCAGGCCTTCACCAGCCAGCCCTCGGGCGGCACCTCGCCGCGGAACCCGACCTCCGCCAGCGCCGTCAGGACCCGCTCCGCGTCCTCGGCCTTGATGAGGAAGTCGATGTCGTGGTCGACGGACTCGCCTCCCCGCGCGTACACGGCGAAACTGCCGGCCAGGCAGAACGGGATGCCGGCGTCCTTCAAGTGGAACGCCGCACGTTTCAGCGTCGCGATCAGCGGCTGCCTGTCCTCCGGAACTGCCATGCAGAACGGCTTACCCGTCTGGTCATTCCGTCACACGCACCGATTGCGGCAGCCGCGGGAAGAGTTCGGTCTCCTCCTCCTGTACGTGCTCCCGCACCGCCTCCAGGAGCGCCGCCAGCAGCATCCCGAACGCGGGATCCACGTCGTTGAGCTCCGTCAGTCGCGCCACGAGCTCGCCGATGCGCCGGTGCTCGGCCGCCTCGTAGTCGGCGAGCTCCGCCGGCAGGTGCGCGTGCAGCAGCCGCTCCTCGGTCGCCGTGTGGGAGGCCAGCATCGTGACGGCGGCGTCCAGCGCGCTCCGGCGGGCGGCCGGCGACCGCGCGGTCTCGATCTCGGCGAACAGCGACTCGAGCCGGCGGTGTTCGCCGACCAGCAGGCCGATGAGGTCCTGCTCCATGGTCAGCTCCCCAGATTCCGTGGCACAGGCATGCGTTGGCGTACCCTGCCCGCCACCCGGCTAACCGTCACGAAGCAGACCTGATCGATTTCAGCGGGGCGGGCTTCCATCTGCCTTGGTACGTGTGTTCGAATGTCTCCTCATGGAGCGCAGGAAGCACTGGTGGAACGGCACCTGGGGGCGGCTCGCCCGCCGCGACGTCTATCTCTTCGAGGACGCCGGCCACTGGTGGGTCGAGTCGCGGGAAGGCGGCGCCGACGGACGCTCCCGCACCTACGAGTTCGACGCCGAAGAGCCGGCGATGGACTGCGTCTCCGGCCTGCTCGCCCAGCCCGGCGACTGGCGCGAGCTGCGCTGAGCCGGTTGCGTGCCGGGTGTGGGGCGGTGGCTGCGCGGTTGCGCGCCGGGTGCGGGGCGGCGGCTGCGCGGCTGCGCGGTTGCGTGCCGGCTGCCCGTCCCGGCCACCCGGCACGGGTCCCGTTCGGGTCCCGCTTGGTTCTGGGCGCAACGAATCGCCGTCTGATCGCGGTACAAGACAGGAAAACGCCGGCAAGAAGCAGCTTTCCGCAATGGAACGCCGGGCGGGCGGCGCCTACGTTGGATCGCATGAGCCGTCGCTACCTGATGTGTCGACCTACGCACTTCGCCGTTGACTACGCGATCAATCCCTGGATGGACCCGACCGCGCCCGTCGACGCCGACCTCGCCGTCGCGCAATGGACCCGGCTGCACGAGCTCTACCTGTCGCTCGGCCACACCGTCGACCTCATCGACCCGGTGCCCGGCCTGCCCGACATGGTCTTCGCCGCCAACGGCGCCACCGTCGTCGACGGGGTCGTCTACGGCGCGCAGTTCCGCCACCCGGAGCGCGCCGACGAAGGCCCCGCCTACCTCGCCTGGTTCGAGCGCAACGGGTTCCAGGTCCACCCGGCGAAGAGCATCAACGAGGGCGAAGGCGACATCCTCCTCGCCGGCGAGCACCTCCTCGCCGGCACCGGCCTGCGCACCGAGCTCGCCGCGCATGCCGAGGCGCAGGAACTCTTCGGGCGGCCGGTGATCACCCTGCAGCTCGTCGACCCGCGCTACTACCACCTCGACACGGCGCTGACCGTCCTGTCGCCGACCAATGTCGCCTACTACCCGGGCGCGTTCTCGCCGGGCAGCCAGGCGGTGCTGCGCCGCCTGTACCCCGAAGCCGTCATCGCGACCGCCGACGACGCCGCCGTCCTCGGCCTGAACGCCGTCAGCGACGGCCACCGGGTCGTCCTGCCATCCGCCGCCACCCGCCTCGCGCGGGAGCTAGCGTCGAAAGGGTTCCAGCCGGTGCCAGTCGACGTGTCCGAACTGCACAAGGCCGGCGGCGGCCCGAAGTGCTGCACGTTGGAGGTGCGCGCATGACCACCGCTGTTTCCTCGTCGACCGGCCCCTTCCTGGACCAGGCCGAGCGCTGGACCGCGCACAACTACCACCCGCTGCCCGTCGTCATCGCCTCCGGTGAGGGCGCCTGGGTCACCGACGTCGACGGCCGCCGCTACCTGGACTGCCTCGCCGGCTACTCCGCGCTCAACTTCGGCCACCGCCACCCGGCGCTCATCGCCGCCGCACACGCCCAGCTGGACCGGATCACGCTGACCAGCCGCGCGTTCGTGCACGACCAGTTCGGCCCCTTCTGCGAGGAGCTGGCCGCGCTGTGCGGCAAGGACCTCGTCCTGCCGATGAACACCGGCGCCGAGGCCGTCGAGACCGCGATCAAGGTGGCCCGCAAGTGGGGCTACAAGGTCAAGGGCGTCCCCGACGGCCAGGCCACCATCGTCGTGGCCGCCGACAACTTCCACGGCCGCACCACCACGATCATCAGCTTCTCCACCGACCCCGACGCGCGCGCCGACTACGGCCCCTACACGCCCGGGTTCCGGATCGTGCCGTACGGCGACCTGGACGCCCTCACGTCGGCGATCGACGACACCACCGTCGCCGTGCTCATCGAACCCATCCAGGGCGAGGCCGGCGTCCTCGTCCCGCCACCGGACTACCTGCCCGGCGTGCGCGACGTGTGCACCGTGAAGAACGTGCTGTTCATCGCGGACGAGGTCCAGTCGGGCCTGGGCCGGACCGGTTCGACCTTCGCCTCGTCGCCGGTCGTCCCCGACATGTACGTGCTGGGCAAGGCCCTCGGCGGCGGCATCGTGCCCGTGTCGGCGGTCGCCGCCTCGCACGACATCCTGGGCGTGCTGCGCCCCGGCGAGCACGGCTCCACGTTCGGCGGCAACCCCCTCGCGTGCGCCGTCGCCCGTGCCGTCATCGCGCTGCTGAACACCGGCGAGTTCCAGGCGAACGCGCGGACCGTCGGCGCCCACCTGCACGAGCGGCTCAACGCCCTGGTCGGCCACGGCCTGACCGCCGTCCGCGGCCGCGGCCTGTGGGCCGGCATCGACATCGACCCCGCCCTGATGACCGGCCGCCAGGCCTGCGAGGCCCTCATGGCCCGCGGCGTCCTGGCCAAGGACACCCACGGCTCGACCCTGCGCCTGGCCCCGCCGCTGCACGTGACCGCGGAGGACGTGGACGTCGCCGTCGACGCCCTCCACGCCGTCCTGAAGTCCTGACACCCGCGCTTCCCTGCGCTTTCCTGCGCTGTTTCAAGGCCGCCCCCGGTCCGCATCTGACCTGGGGCGGCCTTCTTGTTGCGGAGGGTACTGTTCTGCTTACCGGATTGGAGATCGATTAGGTGGCTGTTGGTACGGTCTAGGAAGCAGTCACCGGGACCGTCGAGCCGTCACGTCGACTTCGCCGCCTGCAGTGGACGACGCCCCGCGGCTCGCCGCAGCACTCGTCGGCCGCCTCACGCGTATCGCGCGCGTGTCGCGCGATAGCCCGGCGCGCTGCTCGCCACGGCGCAACGCACCGCTGCGGGCGATCGGGTGCGGCGGAAGGTGCGGCGGAAGGTGCAGGCGGTCGGGTGCGGCGGAAGCGACGCCCGGCCCAGCCGCGATGCGGAGTGCCTGCCGCCGCAGTGCAGGACTGGCAGTGGGTCCCGCACCACCGACGAGGGCGCCGTTCGGCCACAGCGACACAGCGGCCGGCGGTTCGGGCTCGTGGTGCGGGCGGGCGGTGGACGACGTCGCCAGCCTGGCCAGGGCCGAGCCGTCGTCAGGCGTCTTGCCCATGTCATGCCGCCCATGTCATGCCGCGTCGCTCGGCCGCGTCGCTCGGCCGCGTCGCTCGGCCGCGTCGCTCGGCCGCGTCGCGCTGCTCGTCCGCGCGAGGCGCTGCTGCAGGTGTCAGGAGCGGTGGAAGAGGCAACCGAATCAGCCGCGGTGTTGGCGTGGGGGTGGCCGGCGTGTCGGGCCCGTGCAACGGGGAGTGGTGGGCGACGCCTCCGGCCGGCCGGGCTGCGCCGTCATCAGCGGCTGTCTTACGCGCGTCACGCCGCCTGATCCTGCCGCCCACGCCGCGCTGCCGCTCACGTCATGCCTCAAAGCCCTCTGCGTCGTCGCCGGGCGGCTCGTTGAACGGCTCTGGACCGTCATGCACCGCGGCATGCCCTATGTCATCTGCGACACCGACGGCCGACCGGTCACCCCCGACCAGGCAGGCCAAGAGCATCATCGCCGAGCAGTGGACCGTGACCGAGGACGTCCGACGCCGACGCCGCAGCAGCAAGACCAAGGCGGGGAAGGCCCCTCAGCAAGCCCACACAGGGCATGACAGGTCACGCGCACAAGGCGCGGACAAACGAGGCAACCTTCCCCACCAACGATCCTCCGACCGGAAACCAGCCCGGTCACGCCGGGCCTTGACAGCCGATCCCCGATAGGGAATCAGGGGCGGTGGAAGAGGCGGCCGAACCAGCCGCGGGGTTCGGGGGGTGTGGCGGGTGGGGTGGGTTCGTGGAACGGGCATGAGGGTGGGGCTTCAGAAGGCTCGGCGGTGTTCGGGGAGCGGCCGCGGCGGCCGAGGTCGCGGGCCTCGGAGTCCAGGTAGAAGGCGGGTCGCTGGTCGGCCTCGTGGTAGTAGCGGTGGAAGACGCCGGTGGTGGAGCCGCTCATCGGGGGGACGATCCAGGACCAGTCGGCGGGGACCTCGCGGCCGGCGCGTTCCTCGCTGGCGATGTGGGCGAGGAAGCGCTCCGACTCGGAGTGGTGGTCGCTGATGCGGGCGCCCGCCTGGTCGAAGGACCACAGGACGGCGCGGTTGAGTTCGAGGAGGGCGCCGTCGCGCCAGAGGGAGCGTTCGGTGCTGGTGTCCAGGCCCATCCGTTCGGCGATGACCGGCAGCAGGTTGTAGCGGTCGGGGTCGGCGAGGTTGCGGGCGCCGATCTCGGTGCCCATGTACCAGCCGTTGAAGGGGGCCAGGGGGTAGTCGACGCCGCCGATGGTGAGGCGCATGTTGGCGATCGCCGGGACGGCGTGCCAGCGCAGGCCCAGCTCGGCGAACCAGCGCAGCGTCGGGTGCTCGATCGGCACCTCCCAGACCGCGTGCTCGGGCAGGTCGTACAGGTTGACGTCGCCGCCGGGGCCCTCGATGGCGAGGGGGAGCACGTCGAAGGGGTTGTCCGGTTTGCCCCGCCAGCCGTACTGCTGCAGGGTCTCGGTGAACTGGGTGTTGCGCGGGTCGCCGGTGATCAGGCCGTCGGGCTCGCGATGGCCGGCGTACCGGATGAGCTGCTCGTTCCACAGCCGGGCGGAGGCGCGGCCGGGGACGTGCTGCGCGAAGACGGAGATCACGGGGCGGATCACGTTGCGTTCGCGCTGGCCGGCGAGGCGGAGGTGGCGGACGAGCTCCTCGAAGATCTCGTCGGGGGCGCCGACCTTGCGCAGGTCGCGCACGACGAGGCTGCGCCAGTAGAGCCGGCCGATGCAGCGGCTCGCGTTGCGCCACGCCACCCGGCAGCCGAAGACCAGCTCGGCGTACGTGTGGGTGTACGTGCCCGTCTCGGCGATCTCGTCGACGACGCGGGCGAGGCGCTCCCGGACGTCGCCGCGCTGCGGGTTCTCCCGGTGGAACAGGTCGAGGAAGTCCTCGGCCTCGCGGGTATCCACGGGCTGCCGCGGATCCCACTGCTGACCTGGCATGTCACGGTATCCAGGCACACTCATACTGGCCTCCCAACGCCGACGGGGGTCCCGACGCGGCAAGGAGTTCATGTTGTGTGCCGGGCCATCGTGAGAGTCGCACACCGTGTGCGCAACATGTCGGGCAGTCAGCAATGCAAGGTGCAAAACGGCATGGCACCCCGGCCGAAAGGACGACCGGAGTGCCATGCGGAGACGCCGTGCAGCGCCGGGACGCTAGCCTGACGCGACCCGCCGCAGCCGGGCCAGGTAGGTCTGCGCGACGACGACGAGCGCGATGAACGCCCCGCTGATCACCGTCTGCCACGCCGACGTGATCTTGCCGTCCTGGTTGATCAGGTTCTGGATCACCTGGAGCAGCAGGACGCCGGCGATCGTGCCGCCGAGGGTGCCGGCGCCGCCGGTCAGCAGGGTCCCGCCGACGACGACGGCGGCGATCGCGTCGAGCTCCATGCCGGTGCCCAGCACGGTGACGCCGGAGCCGAGCCGCGCGGCGTTGATCGCCCCGGCGAGGCCGGCGAGCAGCCCCGACAGGACGTAGACCTTGATCTGGGTGCCGCGGATCCGCACGCCCATCAGCCGGGCCGCGTCCTCGCTGCCGCCGAGGGCGTAGACGGACTGGCCGAAGCGGGTGCGGTACAGCGTGATCATGCCGATCACGAAGAGCACCACGACCAGGTAGACGGAGTATTTGACGCCGAGCAGCTCGCCCTTGCCGAAGTCCTTGAAGGCGCCGGGGTCCACGAGGTACGTGGTGCCGCCCTCGTTGGACAGGGCGAGCATGAGCCCGCGTGCGCCGAGCAGCCCGGCGAGGGTGACGATGAACGGCGCCAGCCTCGCGTACGCGATGACGAGCCCTTGCACGAGCCCGAACACCCCGCACACGGCGAGCGGCACGGCGAACGCGGCGGCGACGCCGTACTGCGACGCCCACGCGGCGAGGACCCCGCCGAGCACGTAGAGGGAGCCGACGGACAGGTCGATCCCGCCGGTGATGATCACGAAGGTCATGCCGAGCGCGATGAGGGCCGCCGGCGCCGCCGAGACGAGGATGGTGGCGGCGTTGTCGAAGCTGCGGAAGTTGTCGTACGCGACGAGACCGACGACGAGCACGATGCCGAGGACGGCGAGGGCGCCCTGGCGCTGGACGAGCTCGACGATCCGCTCGGTGCGCAGCGAGGCCGCCTCGGCCTTCTCGAGCTGGGGTTCGGCGACGAGGGTCATCGGGTCCTCCGTTCGCGGGCCGTGTAGACCGCGACCAGGATGATGACCGCCTGGACCATCTGGGCGGTCGAGTCCTTCAGGTTGTTGGCGATCATCGTCGCGGTCAGCAGCTGCATGAGGAACGCGCCGGCGACGGTGCCGAGGACGCGGACCTTCCCGCCGGTCAGCGGCGTGCCGCCGACGACGACGGCGGTGATCGCGGACAGCTCGATGAGCAGGCCGATGCGGGACGCGTCGGCGGAGCCGATCCGGGACACCTGGATCACGCCGGCGACGGCGGCGAGGACCGCGGCGATCATGTACACGCCGACCAGGACCCGCTTGACGGGGACGCCGGCGAGCTGCGCGGCGGCCCGGTTGTCGCCGATGGCGAGCAGCCGCCGGCCGAACACGGTCCGCCGGACGACGAACCCGACGACGACGGCGAGGACGGCGGCGATCCACACCGTGTAGGGCACGCCGAGGAACGCGTCGGTGCCGATGGCGAGGAAGTCCTTGTCGCGGATGTCCTTGTACTTGCCGTTGGACACGACCAGGGCGACGCCGCGGCCGGCGACGAGCATGGCGAGGGTCGCCACGATCGGCTGGAGGCCGACGAACGCGACGAGGCCGCCGTTGATGAGCCCCACGACCACGCCGCCGACGAGGGCGAGCACGATCGCCGGGACCATCCCGTACCCGAGGTACAGCGGGATGAGGGCGGCGCCGAGCGCCATCACGGACCCGACCGACAGGTCGATGCCCTCGGTGCCGATGACGAGCGCCATGCCGAGCGCGACGATGACGACCGGCGTCACCTGGACCAGCTGGATGCGCAGGTTGTTCCAGGCGAGGAAGTTGTCGGTGTAGACGATGTTGAACAGCACCAGGGCGGCGAGGGCGACGTACACCCCGTACAGGGGCAGCAGCCGGCGGACCGTGGCGCTGTTGAACGACGAGGAGGAGGACACGGCGGTGGTCATGACGCCGCCGTCGCGATCACGTTCATCAGATGCTCCGTTGTCACTTCTTCGCCGCGCAGCATGCCGGCGACGGCGCCGTCGCGCAGCACGACCACACGGTCGGAACCCTCGATGAGCTCCTCGGCGTCGGAGGAGACCAGCACGACGCCGAGGCCTTCGGCGGCCAGCTCGTCGATGAGCGCCTGGACCTCCGCCTTCGCGCCGACGTCGATGCCGCGGGTGGGCTCGTCCAGCAGCAGGACCTTCGGGCCGGTCGCGAGGAGGCGGGCGAGGAGGACCTTCTGCTGGTTGCCGCCGGACAGGTCGCCGACGCGCTGGTGCGGGCCGGACGCCTTGACCCGCAGCCGGGTCATGAAGGTCTCGACGATCTTGTCGATCTTGCGCTCGGAGACGATGCCGGCGGTCGACAGGCGGGGCAGGACCGCGAGGGCGATGTTCTCCCGGATCGACAGCCCGAGGGCGAGGCCCTCGGCCTTGCGGTCCTCGGGCTGCACGGCGATGCCGGCCTTCAGGGCGGCGACCGGGTTGGGCCGGCGCACGACGGTGCCGTCGATCTCGACGGTGCCGCGGTCCAGCGGCAGCGCGCCGGCGACGGCCTTGATGGTCTCGCTGCGGCCGGCGCCGAGGAGCCCGCCGAGGCCGACGACCTCGCCGGGGAGCACCTCGAAGCTGACGCCGGTGAGCTTGTGCCGGCTGTTGAGGTCGGCGACCCGCAGCACGGGCTTGCTGTCGGCGGCCGCGTGCTCGCCGCCGAAGCTGGTGAAGCCTTCCTTGCGGACCTCGGACATGGGCCGGCCGAGCATGTGCGAGACGAGCTGCAGCCGGTCGAGGTCCTTGATGAGGCCGGTGTGCACGAGCTTGCCGTCGCGCAGGACGGTGACGCGGTCGCAGATGCGGTACAGCTCGTCGAGGCGGTGGCTGACGTAGATGATGCCGACGCCGCGCTCGTGGAGGCGCGCGATGACGCCGAAGAGGGTCTCGACCTCGCGGGGTTCGAGCGAGGAGGTCGGCTCGTCCATGACGACGACGCGGGCGTCGACCATGACGGCCCGGGCGAGGGCGACCATCTGCTGCGCGCCGAGCGCCATGAGGCCCAGCGGGCGGCGCACGTCGGAGGTGATGCCGTAGCCGGCGAGGATCTCGGCGGCCTCCCGGTTCATGCGGGCGACGTCGACGAGGCCGAGCCGGTTGCGGGGTTCCCGGCCGAGGAAGAGGTTCCGCGCCACGCTCATCAGCGGGACGAGGTTGACCTCCTGGTAGATCGTGGAGATGCCGGCCGCCTGCGCGTCGAGCGGGCCGTTGAACGTGGCGGGCTGCCCCAGGTGCCGCAGGTCGCCGCCGTCGGGCTGGTAGACGCCGGTGAGGACCTTGATCAGGGTCGACTTGCCGGCCCCGTTCTCACCGACGAGGGCGTGCACCTCGCCGGCGCGCAGGGTGAACGAGACGTCGTCGAGGGCGCGCACCCCCGGGAACTGTTTGCTGACGCCGGCCACTTCGAGCAGCGGCGCGTCCGGAGCGGACATGCGAGAGGTCCCATCTAGAAGAAGGCCCAGGCCGGGATCATCCCCGACCTGGGCCATGCTGCGACAGCCAGCTGCGAACGGTCAGTGGGTCAGTACGCGAGGCCCAGGTCGGCCGCGGCGTTGGCGGAGTCGTACTCGCGGTCGGAGATGATGATGTTCTCCGCGATCTCCTCGCCGTTGAAGAACTTCGTGGCGGTGCCGAACGCGAGCGGGCCGAAGCGCGGGTTGGACTCGATGACCGAGTAGATCCAGCCGTCGACGATGCCCTGGACGGCGCCCTTGGTGCCGTCGATGGTGACGATCTTGACGTCGCCGGCCTTCTTGCTGGCGCCCTTCAGCGCCGTGATCGCGCCGAGCGCCATCTCGTCGTTCTCGGCGTAGATGCCGTTGATGTTGGGCTTGGACTGCAGCAGCTGCTCGGAGACCTTCTGGCCCTCCTCGCGGGAGAACTGGCCGGTCTGCTCGAACTCGATCTTGATGTTCGGGGCGACCTTGGCGATCTGCTCCTTGAACCCGTTGGTCCGCAGCGTGGTCACGTTGTTACCGGGGGCGCCGAGCAGGATCGCGACGGTGCCGGTGTTGTTGAGGGCCTTGGCCATCTTGTCGGCGGCGCGCTTGCCCTGCTCGTAGAAGTCCGAGCCGATGAACGTCAGGAAGTCCGTGCAGTGCTTCGCGTTGATCTTCCGGTCGATGGTGACGATCGGGATCTTCTTCGCGGCGGCCTTCTGGAAGACCGAGTCCCAGCCGTCGGAGTTGAGCGGCGCGATGACGAGCAGCTGCACGCCCTGGTCGATGAGGGTGCTGACGTCGGTGATCTGCTTGTCGAACTTCGAGTCGGCGTTGGTCACCTTCAGGTTCGCGGCCGGGATGCCCAGCTTCGCCGCCTCGTCCTTGATGGACTGGGTCTCGGCGATGCGGAACGGGTTGGCCTCCTTCTCCGACTGGGAGAAGCCGATGGTGGCCGTCTTCAGGTCGACCTTCTGGCCGCCGAACTTCGTCAGCGTGCAGGTGGAGCCTCCGGCGGCGGCGGACTTCGTCGTCTGCACCGCGGCCGAGCTGTCGGCGGTGGTCTTCGCGGCCGGGTCGTCCTCGGACTTCGCGCAGCCGGTCAGCAGCAGGGCGGAGGCGCTGAGCACGGCCAGGGCGGGCCGCCAGCGGCCACGCAGATCGATCATGTCGGGTCACTCCCTTGAGCGAGGGGGACCGCGGCGCGAGGCACGCCGCGTTCGGGGTGTACCGCATTCACTCATCCTCCAACTTTTTCTGTCAAGACTTTCCACCCACCCGACCAAAACCAAACACCAACTGTCACATGTTCGAGACGTTGCCGAAGTTGTCCCGACACCGAGGCGATCGATCGTGTCCATTCGCGCCCGCGTATGCCACAATATTCAACACTTTCGATCTTACTCAACCTGGGAGCTGGGATGACCCGAAGTCCCCGGGCGCTGACGCGCGCCCTGACGGCCGCCGCCACGGCCCTGCTCGCATCAACAGTCATCACTTCGATCGCGACAAAACCGGCGTCCGCCACCGCCACCCCGCAGCCCGGTCCCGTCACCGCCCCCGTGATGGGGTGGAACAGCTGGAACCGGTTCGGCTGCAACATCGACGAGAACCTCATCAAGGCGACCGCCGACGCCATGGTGAGCACCGGGCTGAAGGCGTCCGGGTACACGTACGTCAACATCGACGACTGCTGGATGGCCTCGACCCGCGACGCCCAGGGCCGCCTGCGCCCCGACCCCGTCCGCTTCCCCGGCGGGATCGCCGCCATCGCCGACTACGTGCACGCCCGCGGGCTGAAGCTCGGCATCTATTCCTCGGCGGGCACCGCCACCTGCCAGGGCCTGCCGGCCAGCCTCGACCACGAGACCGTCGACGCGCAGACATGGGCGTCCTGGGGGATCGACCTGCTCAAGTACGACAACTGCAACAACCAGGGCCGCCCCGCCGCGCAGCGGTACAAGGCGATGGGCGACGCGCTGAAGGCCACCGGCCGGCACATCGTCTACAGCATCTGCAACTGGGGCGACGACGCGCCGTGGGAGTTCGCGCCGAACACCGGCGGCAGCCTGTGGCGCACCACCGGCGACATCAACGCCAGCTGGGGCAGCGTCACGTCGCTGCTGGACCAGCAGGCGGGCCTGGAGACGTTCGCGCGCAAGGGGTACTACAACGACCCCGACATGCTCGAGGTCGGCAACGGCCCGCTCACCGCCGACGAGAACGTCGCGCACTTCTCGCTCTGGTCGCTGCTGTCCTCGCCGCTGCTGCTCGGCAACGACCTGCGCAGCGTCCCCGCGGCCACGCTCAACGTGCTGCGCAACGCCGACGTCATCGCCGTCAACCAGGACTGGGGCGGCTCACAGGGCCGCCGCATGGCCGACTTCGGCGACACCGAGGTGTGGGCGAAACCGATGAGCGACGGGTCGGTCGCGGCCGTGCTGTTCAACCGCGGCGGCGCCGCCGCCTCGATCAGCACCACGACCGCCGCCCTCGGCATCGGCGGCTCCAGCTCGTACACCACGAAGAACCTCTGGACGGGAGCGACCGGCACCACGTCGGGCACGCTCTCGGCGACCGTCCCGTCGCACGGCGTCGCGATGTTCCGGGTGACCCGCGCCGGGACCCTCGCGGCCGCGCCCGCCGCCGGCACCCTCCAGGTGAGCGACCTGCCGTGGCTCGCCTCCAGCGGCGGCTGGGGTCCCGTCGAACGCGACCGCGCCAACGGTGAACAGGCCGCCGGCGACGGCGCCGCCCTGAACATCGGCGGGACCGCGTTCACCAAGGGCATCGGCGCCCACGCCGACGCCGCCGTCCACGTCTGGCTCGGCCGCGCCTGCCGCACGTTCACCGCCCAGGTCGGCGTCGACGCCGAGGCCGGCGCCAACGGTTCCGTGCGGTTCGCGGTGTACGGCGACGGCCGGCTCCTCGGGTACACGGGCGTGAAGACCGGCGGCCAGGCGCCCACCAGGCTGACCGTGTCCACCGGCGGCTACCTGACGCTGGAGCTGCGCGCCACCGACGCCCGCAACGGCATCAGCTACGACCACGCCGACTGGGGCGCACCCACGCTCGTGTGCGGCGGCAGCGGCGCCGGTACGGCCGTCAGCGACCGCACCTGGGGCACCGCCACCAACGGCTGGGGGCCGGCGGAGCGCGACACCTCCAACGGCGAGCAGGCCGCCGGCGACGGCAGCGTCATCACCGTCGGCGGGGTCAGCTACCCGAAGGGCGTCGGCGTCCACGCCGCCGGCGACGTCACCGTGCCCCTCGGCGGCACGTGCAGCCGGTTCACCGCCGTCGCCGGCATCGACGCGGAGGTCGGCACGTCCTCGACCGGGGTGGTGTTCAGCGTCGTCGCCGACGGCGTCACGCTGTGGACCAGCCCGACCGTGACCGCGGCGGCACCCGTCGCCGTCGACGTGGCCGTCAGCGGGCGCACCAACCTGCGGCTCGTGACCGCGGGGGCCGGTTCGATCGACTACGACCACGCCGACTGGGCCGACGCCCGGCTGACGTGCTGACTCACCTGCCTCACCTGCCTCATTTGCTGAGGCTGTAGGTGCCCTGACCGGGTGTCACCACGAAGGTGTCGGGAGGCGTGAAGCCGTTCGCGGCGAACGCCTTCCGCACCGCCGTCTCCACCGCGTCGCAGCTCTCCTCGTCGACCAGCGCCAAGACGCAGCCGCCGAAACCGCCGCCGGTCATCCGGGCGCCGTGCGCGCCGTGCTCGAGCGCCACCCGCACCGCGGTGTCGACCTGCGGCACCGTGATCTCGTAGTCGTCGCGCATCGACTCGTGCGACGCCGTCATCAGCGGCCCCGCCGCGCGCAGGTCACCGGCGCGCAGCACGTCGACCGTGTCCAGGACCCGCTGGTTCTCCGTCACCACGTGCCGGACCCGGCGGCGCATGGTCTCGTCGTCGAGCTTGGCGAGGGCGTCGGGCAGCCCGTCGACGTCGACGTCGCGCAGCGCCGTTACCCCCAGAATCGCCGCCGCCTCCTCACACGCCCGGCGGCGGGCCGCGTACTCGCCGTCGACGTGCGCGTGCGGCGCCTTGCTGTCCACCACCAGGATCTTCAGACCGGCGCCGGCGAGGTCGAACGGCACCTGCTCCGTCGCCAGGGACCGGCAGTCCAGGAACAGGGCGTGACCCTCCCGGCACAGCGTCGACGCGGCCTGGTCCATGATGCCGGTCGGGGCGCCCACGTACTCGTTCTCGGCGCGCTGCGCGAGCCGCGGCCGGTCCCGCATCGGCACGTCCACGCCGGCCAGGTCCACCAGCACGGCCATGACGGCGCACTCCAGGGCGGCCGAGGACGACAGCCCCGCGCCGAACGGCACGTCGGAGGCGATGGTCAGGGTCGCGCCCGGCACGTCGACGCCGGCCTCGCGCAGCGCCCACACGACGGCCGCCACGTAGGACGCCCAGCCTTCGACCTTGTCTTCCAGATCGAAGATCACTGTTTCGCCCGTTTGCTCGGACGTGACCTGCCAGCTTTTTTGAGCGAGCCGGCTGCCGCTCACGGCGGTCGCGTGGGGGAGGGCGAACGGCAGCACGAAGCCGTCGTTGTAGTCGGTGTGCTCGCCGATGAGGTTGACCCTGCCGGGGCTCGCCCACATGCTGGCGGCCTTCGTGAGGCGCTCCGCGGCCGTCGTCACAGCTGGACCTCCCGCAGCATCGCGGCGGCCTGCTCCGGCCGCACGTCGTTGACGAACACACCCATGCCGGACTCGGACCCGGCGAGGTACTTGAGCTTGCCCGGCGCCCGCCGGGTGCTGAACAGCTGCAGGTGCAGGTACGCCAGGTGCCGGTCGACCCGGACCGGCGCCTGGTGCCACGCCGCGATGTACGGCATCTGCAGCCCGAACATGCCGTCGAGGCGCCGCAGCACCTCCAGGTAGATCGGGGCGAACGTGTCGCGCTCCGACGGGGTCAGCGCCGGGATGTCGGGGACCTGCCGGTGCGGGTACAGGTGGACCTCGAACGGCCACCGCGCGACCGCCGGCACGAACGCCGTCCAGTGCACGTTCTGCGCGACGACCCGCTCCCCGCCGGCCCGCTCGGCGGCCAGGACGTCGGCGAACAGGTTGCCCTGCGGGTGCGCCCGCGCCGACTCCAGCATCCGGCGGGTGCGCGGCGTGACGAACGGGTACGCGTAGATCTGCCCGTGCGGGTGCGACAGCGTCACACCGATCTCGGTGCCCCGGTTCTCGAAGCAGAAGACCTGCTCCACGTCGTCGCGGGTCGACAGGTCGGCGGTGCGGTCCGCCCACGCCTCCATCACGGTGCGGACCCGGGCCTGCGACAGCGACGCGAACGACGCGTTGTGGTCGGAGGTGAAGCACACGACCTCGCAACGGCCCGCGCCCGGCCGGGTCGGCACCAGCCCAGGCAGGATGTCGCCCTGCTCCGGCCCGACCCGGTGGCTGAACGACGGGAACCGGTTCTCGAACACGACCACGTCGTACTCGCTCGCGGGGATCTCGCTCTGCCACGCCGGCGACGACGGGCACAGCGGGCACTCGTCCGACGGCGGATGGAACGTCCTGGACTGCCGGTGCGCGGCGATGGCCACCCACTCATCGAGGATGGGGTCGTGACGCATCTCTGACGCGGCGGGCGGGGGCGGCAGCTCCCGCAGGTCGACGGCGTCCCTGGACGCGTCGTCGCGTTCGTCGAAGTAGATGAGTTCCCGACCGTCGGCGAGGTGGGTGACCGTGCGCTTCACTCGTTCTCCAGTTGGGGTGGCTAACCGTTCGGATCGACCACGATGAGTTCACCGACGCGCTCAGCGAGCTGCACCCGTGCCTCGGCGGGAAGCCCGACGTCGGTGATGAGGATGTCCGCCTCGTCGAGCGGGGTGATGGTGGCGATGCCGACCATCTCCCACTTGGTGTGGTCGGCGAGCACGACCAGCCTGCGGGCGGCGGAGACCATCAGGCGGTTGGTGCCGGCCTCCATGAGGTTCGGCGTGGTGAAACCGGTGCGCGGGCTCATGCCGTGCACACCGAGGAACAGCACGTCGACGTTGAGGGAGCCGATCGCCGCCTCGGCGACCGGGCCGGCGAGGGCGTCGGACGGGGTGCGGATACCGCCGGTGAGCACGACCGTCTGGTCGGGCCTGCCGGCGTGGTACAGGGTGTCGGCGACCGGGATCGAGTTCGTGACGATGGTCAGTCCCGGGACATCGACCAGGTGCGCGGCGAGCGCCGCCGTGGTGGTGCCGGCGGACAGCGCCACCGCCGTGTGGGGTTCGATGAGCTTGGCGGCCCGCTCGACGATCGCGGCCTTCTCGTTGCGCTGACGCACCGACTTGGCGTCGAAGCCGGGCTCCTCGGTGGATCCGGGGCCGGCGATGGTGGCACCGCCGTGCACCTTGTCGACCAGGCCGCGGTCGGCCAGTGCCTCGAGGTCGCGGCGGATGGTCATGTCGGATACGCCGAACTGGCGCACCAACTGGCTCACCCGAACGCCACCGTGCCGGCGCACCAGATCCAGAATGGCCGTTTGACGTTGCTGTGCGAGCATCACGCCGTTCCCTTCGCAGGCGCAGCGGCTGGCGCGGCTGCGCGGATGGCAAATCCCATCGCAGATTCCAACGCAGACGTTACGTCGCCAGGGACGGTGTGCACCCCGGTGGCCCGGCCGAAACTGACGGCCGGGTGGACACCCCCTTGAAGGGCGGCAAGGTGCGCTCGCATGCGCTACAGCTTCGAACCTAGCCGACCAGAAGTCAACAAACTCGAACAGAGAACTGTGCGAACGGTGTTCAGAAGGGTGTGGTTCCTACCGTGGTCAAACGTTGGGTGGCCCGGGACAACGCCACGTAGAGCGTCCTGAACCCGGTCTTCGCCTCGTCCCTGATCTGCGCCGGCTCGACCACCAGGACCGCGTCGTACTCCATGCCCTTCGAGTCCAGCGCACCCACCGTCTGCAGCCGCTCGTCCAGCCCCGCGACCCACTTGGCGACCTCGTCGCGGCGGGCCGTGGGCGTGATCACCCCGACCGTGCCCTCGACCTGGTCCAGAAGCGTCTGAGCGGCCGCCCGGGTCGCCGCCTCCAGCTCCGGTGCCGTCACGGTCGTCAGTACGGGCTTCTCGTTTGAGGAGCGCACTGCCGTCGGCAGCTCGATGTCCGGCTGCGCCTTGCGGATGACCCGCGCCGCCACCTCGAAGATCTCCGCCGAGTTGCGGTAGTTCGTGGTCAGCGTGAACGCCGACCGGCGCCGGGTGCCGATCGCGCCGTCCATCGCACGCTCCGCCTCCGCCGCGTCGTCCCACGCCGCCTGCGCCGGGTCACCGACGATCGTCCACGTCGCGTTCGGCCCGCGACGGCCGATCATCCGCCACTGCATCGGCGACACGTCCTGCGACTCGTCGACGATGATGTGCGCGTAGTCGCGGTAGTCCGCCGGACGCTCCACCGCCTGCGCCCGCGCCGCCGCCATCCGGTCCGCGTACGTGGTGACCTCCCGGACCCCCTCCGCCACATGGAACGGATCCCGCGCCACCCGCTTGCGCACCGGCGGGTCGCCGAGCAGCTCCTGCAGCTCGTCCAGCAGCGCCACGTCCTCCACCGACGGGTCGTCCGGCCGGATCGACCCGGCGAGGACCGCGATCTCCCGGTTGCTCAGCACCCCGTTCGCCCACCGCGACAACCGGTGACGGTCCGTGAGCCAGCCGAGCACCTCCGCCGGCCGCAGCACCGGCCACCAGCCCCGCATGAAAGTTACGAACTCGGGCCGCTCCGCGATGTCCGGCGCGAACTCCTCCCGCTTCTGCTGCCGGCCCGACGGCAGCAGCTCCACGCTCTGCCGCCACAACGCGTCGAGCACGTGCCCGGCCGCCTTCGCCCGCGCGGCGTTGCGGCGCACCCCCAGGTTCAGCACCGTGCGACGCAGCTCGTCGAGCGCCGGACGCTCCAGGACCAGCAGCTCCCCGCGGTACAACAGCCGAATCCGCTCAGGCGAGTCCGGCACCGGGCCCCGGGCGGCCCGGCTCAGCACCCGCTGCATGCGCAGCGAACCCTTGATCGCGGCCACCTCCGGCCGCTCGTGCCGGGTGCCCTGGACCCCCTCGAGCAGCTGCCCCAGCGACCGCAGCGACGCGGTGTCCTCACCGAGCGACGGCAGCACCCGCGACACGTACCCGACGAACACGTCCGACGGGCCGACGACGAGCACCCCGCCCGACTCGTACCGGTTACGGTCCGCATACAGCAGGTATGCGGCGCGGTGCAGGGCGACCGCCGTCTTGCCGGTGCCGGGCCCGCCACGGACGATCGTCACACCCAGGCTGGGGGAGCGGATCGCGTCGTCCTGCTCCCGCTGGATCGTGGCGACGATGTCCTTCATGCCGGTGCCCGTCGCGCGCGACAGGTTCGCCAGCAGCGCCCCGTCGCCGATCACCGCCATGTCGCTCGGCGCCGCCTCCGGATCCAGCAGGTCGTCCTCGATGCTGACGACCTTCTCGTTGCTGCTGCGGATGCTGCGCCGCCGCACGACCCCCATCCGGTCGGCGGGGGTGGCCCGGTAGAACGGCGCCGCCGCGGGCGCCCGCCAGTCGACCACGAGCGACTCGTACGTCTCGTCGCGCAGCCCCAACCGGCCGATGTAACGCACCTCACCGCCGGGCACGACCGGGTCCGCGGACGCGGCGTCCTTGCCGTCGCCGGACCGGCCGTCGGGGCCGAGGTCCAGGCGGCCGAAGACGAGACCGTCGTGCTCGCTCTCCAGGGCGCGGCGGCGCTTCGCGGCGTGATACACCATCGCGTCGCGCTCCACCAGCGCGCCGAAGTTGCCGACCCTGGCGAGGCTGTAACCCTCGCGCTCGACCTCGGCAGCATTGATCCGCAGCTGGTCGAGGCGGGTGTAGACCCGGTCGAGGTAAGCCTGCTCGGCGGCGATCTCCGACTCGCGAACCGCGTCGTTCAACGCCCCACCCCTATGCACCGGGTTAAAAACAACCCTACGAGCCTACTGCGCCGCCGCTCGCGCGAAGTGGTCGCGGGGGTCTTCCCGGCGCTTCTCCGGGATCCTTGGCGAGGTTCCTCACGCTTCTACGGGGCCCTTGCCTGGGCTTCTCGCGCTTTTACAGGGTCCTTGCCGGGCTTCTCGCGCTTTTACGGGGTGGTGGCGGGGGTCTTCTCGGCTTCCTCGCGCAGTGCCCGGGCCTCCGCGGCCGCCTTGCGGCGCAGGTACCACGTCGTGGCGAGACCGGCGACGACCGCGAGCGCGAGCGCGATCCAGGAGAAGTCCTTCAGCCACTTCTCCGCCACCCGGCCCACCGAGTAGATCGCGAACACCGTGCCGAACGCCCAGGTCAGACCGCCCAGCGCATTGGCGACGAGAAACTTGCCATACGGCACCCGCAGCGCACCGGCCAGCGGACCGGCGAGGATGCGCAGCAGCGCGATGAACCGGCCGAAGAACACCGCCCACACGCCCCACCGCTGGAACGCCCGCTCGGCCTTCGCCAGGTGCGTGGGCCCGAAATGCTTCGGGAACCGCCGGCCGACCCGCTCGAGCAGGTGCCGCCCGCCCCGCCGGCCGATGAAGTAGCCGATCGAGTCACCGATGATCGCCCCCGCCGACGCCGACCCGGCCACCATCCACGGGTCGATCTTCGTTGTGACGGACAGCAACGACGCCGTGACGAGCGTGATCTCGCCCGGCACCGGGATCCCCATGCTCTCGATCCCGATCACGCCGCCGACCAGCAGGTAGACCCAGATCGGCGACAGCGTCGCCATCCATGTCTCGATGTGATGCACAGTCGCCTCCCCGCGGTCGCCCCGCTGGCTATTGTCGTGCCTTCGTGCTGTGCGTTCGCTGTGGCTCCACCTTTGCCGCGGCCTCCACCTTCTCATACCGTGGCGACCGTGACATGGATGGTGTACGGCGCCAACGGTTACAGTGGGTCACTACTTGCCCGGCTCGCGGCCGCCCGCGGTGAGCGCCCCGTGCTCGCCGGCCGCTCCGCCGCCGTGGCCGGCATCGCGGACCCGCTCGGCCTGCCGCACCGGTCGTTCCCGCTCACCGCACCCGACCTGTCCGGCGTCAGCGCGGTCGTCAACTGCGCCGGCCCGTTCGCCGCCACCGCCCGCCCCCTCGTCGAGGCCTGCCTCGCCGCCGGCGTGCACTACCTCGACATCACCGGCGAGCTCGACGTCTTCGACTGGATGCTCGCCCAGTCACCCCGCGCCGCGACCGCCGGCGTGGTCCTTCTGACCGGCGCCGGCTTCGACGTGGTCCCCACCGACTGCCTCGCCGCGATGCTCGCCGCCGCCATGCCCGGCGCCGTGCGGCTGGAGCTCGCCTTCGACGCCCCGGGCGGCCTCAGCCGCGGCACCGCCCGCACCAGCCTCGCCGAGGCCGCGTCCGGCGCCCGCCGCCGGGTGGACGGCCGCCTCGTCGAGACCCCGTTCGGCACCCCCTCCCGCACCGTCCCCTTCCCGTCAGGCCCACGCCCCGTCGGCGCCACCCGCTGGGGCGACCTCGTGACCGCCTACCACTCGACCGGCGTGCCCGACATCACCGTGTACATGCGGCTGCCCCGCAACGCCGCGTCGCCGCTCGTGCGGCTGCTCCGGCTCGCCCCGCTGCGCGCGGTCGCCCGAGCCCTGATCCCCGCCGGCGGCCCCTCCGAGACCCGCCGCGCGACAACCGGCTGCGAGGTCTGGGGCGAAGTGACAGACGCCTCCGGCGCCACCCTCACCGCCACCTTGACCGGCCCCAACGCCTACGCCCTGACCGCCGACGCCTCCCTCCGCGCCGTCCAGGCAGTCCTCGCCGGCGGCATCCCCCCAGGCACACACACCCCGGCGACCGCACTGGGCCCCGCCTTCGTACAAACCCTGGACGGCGTGACCGTCACCCCACCCCACTGACCGGCCCTGTGACGGCGGGGGTACTGTGGGTGCCACTCCGACAAGAAATTTGTTCGGCTGTGCTACGGTCGGATGAGCCGGTCGCGCCGCCGGGGTCGAACTCCAGACACTCCTCGGAGCAGACCTCGCGTCAACGCCGGTCGACGTCGACGTGGACGTGGCCTTTGCCGCAGCACCGCTCGCCCCCCGCGCACGGGCCCGCGGCGCCGCGGGCGTCGCGGGCGTCGCACGGACCCGTGCGCATCGCTGTCGCGGTGCACGGGGGCTGCGGCGGTGGATGGGTCGGCTGCGGCGGTGCATGGGTCCGCCGTCGCTTGCGACGGCGTCCGGGTCGACGTCGCTGCGGCGGTGCACGCGTGCGCGGCAGTTGCTGCCGCGCCATCGATGTGCTTTGCCCGCGCCGTCGTTGTGCGCCGCTGCCGCGCCGTCGATTTGCTTTGTCGGCGCCGTCGTTGTGCCTTGTTTGTGCCGTCGGGCCGCCGTCGCGCTGTCTCGGGGTCGGCCGTCAGGCCACCGTCGCGCTGATCTCGGGTTCGCCGGCGCCGGTCTCGATGGCAGTGGGAGGGGACTGCGGGGGTTCGGTGGCCGCGGGAGTGGATGGTGGAGGGCCGGCGGCCGTCTTCGCGGCGGGTGTGGTCGCGGTCGGCGCGGGGTTGGCCGACTCGGCGGCCGTGGTCGTGCCGCTCGTGACCTTGACGGCCGTCACCGTTGAGGTTGCGGCAGCCGTGACCTCGACGGTCTTGCGCGCCGAGGGTGCGGTGGGCGTGACCTTGACGGGTTTGCGGGCCGAGGGTGCGGTGGGCGTGACCTTGACGGGTTTGCGGGCTGTGGGTGCGGTGGGCGTGGCTGCGGCGGTCTTGCGGGCAGACGGTGCGGCGGGCGTGACCTTGACGGTCTTGGGTGCTGGAGTTGGGGTGGGTGTGACCTTGACGGTCTTGCGGGCAGAAGTTGCGGTCGGCGTGACCTTGACGGTGCTGCGCGCCGGGGTTGCGGTGGGCGCGACCTTGACAGTTGTGTGCGTGGGGTTTGCGGTGGGTGGGAGCTTGACGGGCTTTGGGGGTGGGGTTGCGGTACGGGGGCGGTGGCGGGCCATGCGGATGGTGTTCGCGGCGCGGCGGATCACGTCGGCGATGGCGTCGGTGACGGCGTCGGGGCGTTCGATGGGCAGCATGTGGCCGGCGTCGTCGCAGGTGATCAGCTCGGCGTCGGGGAGTTCGCGCGTGATCGTCTCGGCGCAGGCGGGGGGTGTCAGCCGGTCCAGGGTGCCGACCAGGACCGCGACCGGCAGGCCGCGCATCGCGGCCAGGGTCTCCACGCGGTGGTGGAGGTCGACCGAAGGGCGGAAGCCGCCGATCGCGCACAGGGGGGCGTTGCCGACCATCGAGGCGGTCAGGGCCACCCAGGACGTGTCGACGCGGTCGCCGAAGACGAGCCAGCGGACGCCGGGGGACAGCAGGGGCATCAGGCGGCGGTGGGGGCGCCATGCGCCGGAGCGGGCGAGCAGGCCGGCGCCCTGGATCTCGAGGATCCGCATGACGCGGGCGAGGCGGGGGCTCAGGCCGTAGCTGGTGCGGGACGAGCCCTCCGCGGACGTCGAGATGAGGACCACGCCGACGACGCGGGCGGCGAAGGCCTTGGCGTGGCGTTGGGCGTACTCCATGATCGCCATGCCGCCGAGGGAGTGGCCGACGAGGACGACGGGGCCTTCGGGCACCAGCTGGGTCACGACCTCGGCCAGGTCGTCGCCGAGCTGTTCGAGGGTCGCGTCGGTGCCGGAGGTCGCGGAGGAGCGGCCGTGGCCACGCAGGTCGAAGGCGAGCAGCTGGACGGGCCTCGTCGTGAACGTGGCGAGGCGGGCCGGGAGATCGGCGATCTGCTGCCGCCAGAGGCGGTTGTCGAGCGTCCAGCCGTGCAGGAGGACCACCGTGACCGGGGTCCGTGCCGCACCGTGCGCCGCCGGAGCGGGGTCAGGCATGTGCAGCACGCTGTACAGGCGGGCGCCGTCCGGGAGCCTCACACTGGGGGATGAGACGACGGTACCCATGAACCATTGTTACCCGGAAGTACGTCGAACTACCCCGGCGATCTTCGGGAGCATTTCCGGAGTGATGGAGTGACACGGCCGCCGCCCGGGACCCGGGCGGCGGCCGTGTGGAAGAGCTGTGAAGAAGAGCTGTGCGGAGGAGGCGATCAGGCGGCTTCGAACACGCCCGCGTCGACGAGGCGCTGCTCGGTCGCGTCCCAGCCGTGGCCGGGGTGGGCGGTGTTGAGGGCCTGCAGCTCGACGCGCACCTTGGTCGCGTGGCCGGCGCCGGCCAGCACGCGGATCTCCTCGATGAACGCGTCGGACGAGGTCGCCAGGCGGTTGGTCTTGCCGTTGGTCAGGTTGCGCACGTAGACGTGCTTGCCGCCGTTGAGCGGGATGAGGTACTTGAACTCACCCAGCACGCTCAGGGCGCCGGCTGCGGCCTGGCCTGCGCGGACTGAGGCCCGCGCGGTCTTTGAGGTGTTGGTCGCCACGGCGGGAACTCCTTGTCGAGGCTGTAACTACGGAAGGTCGTGCTGTACTACCCATGGGGCCGCGAACCGCGAAGATCGCAGACTGCTGCCCAGGAAAGACAGCAAAACTGTAACACCCGCCGGGTCCGGCCCAAAAAAGTGAGTTACCTGGTGGAGGCTCCACCCGTTGGACATTTCGTAGGACCCGAGTTGCCGATTCTCTGGCGCACCGAGAGCATCATCGTCATCATGGGTCCCACAAGCACATAGCTACAGGGCAGACCGTGCCGGGTTCGAGGTCGTAGGGGAAGACGCACCTCGGTCTCCGGGAGGTTGTACGTGCCCACGCGTGGCGTCATATATGTCCACTCGTCACCGCTCGCCGTGTCGTCACACGTCGAGTGGGCGATCGCACGCGTCCTCGGAGCGCCGGTCAGACTCGAGTGGACGCCGCAGCCTGTCGAGCCGTCGGCTCGCCGGGCGCAGTGCTCTTGGTCCGGCATGTCCGGCACCGGGGGCGAGCTGGCGGCTGCCCTGCGGCAGTGGCCCATGATTCGTTTCGAGGTGACGGAGGAGCCGAGCAACGGCGTCGACGGCGAGCGGTTCATGCACGTGCCGGGGCGCGGGCTGTTCCACGGCTCCACGAGTGCCAACGGCGACATCGTCCTGTCCGAGGACCGCCTCCGCAGCCTGATCGCGACGTCGCGGGGGTACGAGACGCTCGCCCACGCCATGGAGAAGGCCCTCGGCGGCCCGTGGGACGCGGAGCTGGAGCCCTACCGGCACGCGGCCGACGGCGTCCCCATGACCCTGCTCACCCGCGTCGGCTGAGCGAGGCCCGGCGAGCAGAGCGAACACGGCGGGCAGAGCGAACACGGCGGGCAGAGCGAACACGGCGGGCAGAGCGAACACGGCGGGCAGAGCGAACACGGCGGGCAGAGCGAACACGGCGGGCAGAGCGAACACGGCGGGCAGACCGCGGCGAGCTGAGCGACGCTGAGCACGGCACCGGCGAGTCGAGACGGGACCCGGGTGATCTGAAGAACGACCCGGGTCGGGTGAAGATGCAGACAGCGTGAGTTGCACGTGCATGGTTGAGTGGCACGGTGCCGCGTCTGGAATCCATGTCCCGCCTGCTCGTGCCCGTGACGGCCGTCGCCGTCCTCGTGAGCGGGTGCTCCGACGGGAAACCGGGCTCGCCGGCGCCGTCCGCCACGGCGCAGGACTCGGCGGTCAAGCCCGGCGGCGACCCGGCGAAGCAGGCCGCGGACCTGGTGGCCAAGCTGTCCGACGAGGAGCTGATCGGGCAGCTGCTGATGCCGTACGCGTACGGCAACAACGCCGACAAGGTGTCGTCCGGCTCGGTGTCGGCCAACAAGGCGTACGCGGGCGCCGCGACCCCGGCGGAGATCGTCAAGAAGTACCACCTCGGCGGGATCATCCTGGTGTCCAGCAGCGCCGACGACCCGACCGCCGGCACCAACAAGACCACCAACGTCGAGTCGCCGGCGCAGGTCGCGAAGCTCACCGCCGGCCTGCAGTCCGCCGCGCTCAGCCTGCCCGCGAAGGTCCCGCTGCTCATCGGCACGGATCAGGAGTACGGCCAGGTCACCCGCATCCGTGAGGGTATGGTGCAGCTGCCCAGCGCCCTCGCCCTCGGCGCGGGCGGCGACCCGGCGCTGACGGAGGCCGCGTGGAAGGCCGCGGGCACCGAGCTCGCCGCCATCGGGATCAACCTCGACTTCGCCCCCGACGCCGACGTGCTCGGCACGCAGCCGGGCGGGGTGATCGGGTCCAGGTCGTTCGGCAGCGACCCGAAGCTCGTCGCCGCCCAGGTGTCCGCTGCGGTCAAGGGCCTGCAGGCGGCGGGTGTCGCCGCGACGGTGAAGCACTTCCCGGGGCACGGCCACACCACCGTCGACAGCCACAGCAGCCTGCCTGTCCTCGGCCAGAGCGCCGGGGCGCTGGAGTCCGGTGACCTGCCGCCGTTCGTGGCCGCGGCGCAGGCCGACGTCGGGCTCGTCATGTCGGGACACCTGGACGTCAAGTCGGTGGATCCGGGTGTACCGGCGTCCTTCTCCAGCAAGGTGCTCATCGACCTGCTGCGGACGAAACTCGGCTACACCGGGGTCGTGGTCACCGATGCGCTGAACATGGAGCCCGCTGAGCAGTGGGGGCCGGGCGAGGCCGCGGTACGGGCCGTCCTGGCCGGCAACGACATCCTGCTGATGCCGCCGAAGCTGACCGAGGCGTACAAGGGCCTCCTCGACGCGGTGCGCTCCGGCCGGATCACGAAGCAGCGCCTCACCGAGGCCGCGACCCGCATCCTGACGCTCAAGTTCCGGCTCGCCGCGGTGCCACGACCCGAGGCGTCCGTCGTCGACGGCGACGCCGGCAAGGCGGCGGCCCGGGCGAGCGCCGCCGCGGCCGTCACGGTCCTGCGCGGCCCCTGTACGGGTGCGCTCGTCACCGGACCGGTCCGGGTCACCAGCGCCGGCAGCGAGACGGCCCGCGGCTGGCTGGAGGCGGCGCTGACCGCGGCGGGCGCGACGGTGGTGAAGCAGGGCGGCTCGGAGGTCCGGCTGCTCGGGTACGGCAAGGGCACCTCCGACCTGTCCTCCTCGGCGGCGGTGACGGTGGCGGTGGACACCCCGTACGTGCTGCGCTCGGCGAAGGGGACCCTGGTCGCGACCTACTCCTCGACGCAGGCGTCGATGCTGGCCCTCGCCGACGTCCTGGTCGGCAAGGCAAAGGCCCCGGGCCGCTCACCGGTGCCGGTGCAGGGCCTGCCGGCGAGCGCCTGCAGCTGACGCGGTGCCGGTGCAGGGCCTGCACCGGCGAGCGCCTGCAGCTGACGCGAAACCGGCCACTGGCGCCGGTTGACCCGCGCTCGCTCGCGCTCCCCGGACATAACCGAAATTTCGGATATGTTCGCGCAGCGGACATATCCGGGGAGAGCCGTTGGTGTGCGTGATGCGGCTCCTGTACGGACGAAGCCGGAGGACTTCGCGCAGCAGACATGTCCGGGAAGCCGTAGTACGCGCGATGCGTCCGAATACGCGAAGCCGGGAGACGAGAAAGGACCGGAGGCCCGCAGGCCCCCGGTCCGATCAGGCGAAACCTCAGGCGCGGGCGAAGACCAGCGCCGCGTTGTGGCCGCCGAAGCCGAACGAGTTGTTCAGCGCCGCCGGGATGTCCAGGTGGCGGGCCTTGTGCGCGGCCACCTCCAGGTCGAGGCCCTCGTCGGGGTCGTCGAGGTTGATGGTCGGCGGGACCACCCCGTGGTAGATCGCGAGGATCGTCGCGATCGACTCGACCGCGCCGGCCGCGCCGAGCAGGTGCCCGGTCATCGACTTGGTGGACGTGAGCAGAGGGTGGTCGCCGAGCGCGCGGTGCAGCGCCTTGATCTCCGCCAGGTCGCCGACGGGCGTCGAGGTGGCGTGCGCGTTGACGTGGACGACGTCGGACTTGGCGATCCCGGCGTCGCGGAGCGCGAAGTCGATGGCGCGGACGGCGCCGTCGCCCTCCGGGTGCGGCTGGACGATGTCGTAGCCGTCGGAGGTGAGCCCCGAGCCGGCGAGCCGGGCGTAGATGCGGGCGCCGCGGGCGCGGGCGTGGTCGGCGCGCTCCAGGACGATGACGCCGGCGCCCTCGCCGAGCACGAACCCGTCGCGCCCCTTGTCCCACGGGCGGGACGCGCGCTCGGGCTCGTCGTTGCGGATCGACATGGCGCGCATCGAGGCGAACCCGGCCATCGGCAGCGGGTGGATCACGGCCTCGGTGCCGCCGGCGACCACGACGTCGGCGCGGCCGAGGCGGATCAGGTCCAGGCCGTGCGCGATGGCCTCGGCGCCGGTGGCGCAGGCGCTGGCGACGCAGTGCACGCCGGCCTGCGCGCCGAGCTCCAGGCCGACCCAGGCGGCCGGGCCGTTGGGCATGAGCATCGGGACGGTGTGCGGCGACACCTTGCGCGGCCCGCTGGCCTCCAGGATGTCGTCCTGGGCGAGCAGGGTCTGCGCGCCGCCGATGCCGGAGCCGACGCTGACGGCGAGCCGCAGCTTGTCGACCTCGGGGGCGCCGGCGTCGGCCCACGCCTCGCGGGCGGCGATGATCGCGGTCATCTCGGACCGGTCCAGGCGGCGGGCCTGCACCCGGTCGATGACCGTGCTGGGCTCCACGGCCAGCTGCGCGGCGATCCGCACGGTCAGCTGCGCGGCCCACTCCTCGGTCAGCGCCGACACGCCCGACTTCCCGGCGAGCATGGCGTCCCAGGTGGATGCGACATCCCCGCCCAGGGGCGTGGTGGCCCCGAGTCCGGTGACGACGACCTCAACACTCACAGCACTACACCTCTCTGGCTGACCCACATGAGGGCTGACCTTCTTGACGCGGTCTCGGGCAGGTCCGGGGTGACCGTCCACGACCCGAGACCGCGGCAACGGCTCTCAGGCCTGCGACTTCACGATGTACGACACGGCGTCACCGACGGTCTTGAGGTTCGGCACCTCGTCATCCGGGATCTTCACGCCGAACTTCTCCTCCGCCGCCACCACGACCTCGACCATCGACAGCGAGTCGACGTCCAGGTCGTCGGTGAACGACTTGTCCTCGGCGACGTCGTCGGGGTTGACCCCGGCGACCTCTTCGAGGATTTCGGCGAGACCGCCGGCGATCTCTTCACGGGTGGACATAGAGCTTTCCTTCCTTGGGTTGACGCAGCACCGACCTGAAGTCGAACGCTGGCGAAACAAAAGCTGGCGTGCCTCAGGGGCAGCGGACGACCTGGCCCGCGTACGTCAGGCCGCCGCCGAAGCCGAACAGCAGCACCGGCGCGCCGGAGGGTACCTCACGCCGTTCGATGGCTTTCGACAGCGCGAGGGGGATGCTCGCCGCCGACGTGTTGCCGGACTCGACGAGGTCCTTGAGGATGATCGCGTTGGGCAGGTCGAGCCGCTTGACGATGCCGTCGATGATCCGGGTGTTGGCCTGGTGCGCGACGAACGCGGCGATGTCCTTGCCCTGCACGCCCGCCCGGTCGAGGGCGGCCTGCGCATACGGGGCGATGGCCGTGGTGGCCCACCGGAAGACCGACTGGCCCTCCTGCTTGATGTAGGGGCGCCAGCCCTCGATCTTCAGCACGTCGCCCTTCTCGGGCGCGGAGCCCCACACGACCGGTCCGACACCCGTCGGCTCGTCGCCGTAGGTGGCGGTGACGACCGCGGCGCCGGCGCCGTCGCCGAAGAGCACGGCGGTCGTGCGGTCGGTCCAGTCGACGACGTCGGAGAGCTTCTCCGCGCCGATGACGAGGGTGTTGCGGCTGGCCCCGGCGCGGATCGCGTGGTCGGCGCTCGCGAGGCCGTAGCAGAAGCCCGAGCAGGCGGTGTTCAGGTCATACGCGGCGGGCGCCAGGATGCCGAGCTTCGCCGCGACCCGGGTCGCCACGTTGGGGCAGCGGTCGACCGAGCTGCAGGTCGCGACGATCACCTGGTCGATGTCGGCGGCGGTGAGCCCGGACGCGGCGAGGGCCTTCCCGGCGGCGGCGGTCGCCATGTCGGCGACGGTCTCCGTGCCGGCGACGCGGCGCTCGGCGATGCCGACCCGGTCGCGGATCCACGCGTCGTTGGTCTCGATCACCTTGGACAGGTCGTCGTTGGTGACCACCTGCGACGGCTGGTAGTGCCCGAACGCGAGGATCTTCGACCCGGTCGGCTGGTTCATAGCTGGTCTCCAATGCGAGCGAGCGGCTGGCCGGGCGCGACCGGGTCGTCGAGGGTGACGAGCCATTCGGCGAGCACACCGGCGCCGTGGGTGGTGACGTCGACCGGGCCCTGCGGGGTCTGCACCGTGCCGATGCGCTGCCCGCCGCCGACCTCGGCGCCCTCGGCCAGGTCCTCGGCGGGGGTGAACGTGCCTGCCGCCGTCGCCAGGACCACGTTGCCCTGGGGGTGCGGCTCGAGGACCGGCGCGCTGCCGTGGCGGGTGATCACGTCACGGGCGGCGGTCAGGTCGTCGGGCGTGTGGACGGTGACGATCTCGATGCCCTTGATGGTCCGTTTGACGAGCCCGGCGAGGGTGCCGGCGGGGGCCAGCTCGATCACGGCGGTGACGCCGAGGTCGGCGAGGGCGGTCATGCACAGGTCCCAGCGCACCGGCGCGGTCACCTGCTTGACGAGCCGCTGGAGCATGCTCGGGCCGTGCTCGACGACGGCGCCGTCCCGGTTGGACAGCAGCAGCTTCGCCGGGGCGGCGGTGGGGACGCCGGCCGCGATCGCGGCGAGGGCCTCCTCGGCCGGTGCCATGTAGGGGGTGTGGAACGCGCCGGCGACCTGCAGCGTGATGATCCGCGTGCGGGCGGGCGGCGCGGCGGCGAGCTTCTCCAGGCCGGCGAGGGAACCGGCGGCGACGACCTGGCCGGCGCCGTTGCGGTTGGCCGGGTACAGGCCGGCGGCCTCGATGGCGGCGATGACCTCGTCGGGGTCGCCGCCGAGGACCGCGCTCATGCCGGTCGGCTCCAGCGCGCACGCGGCGGCCATCTCCCGGCCGCGGACGGCGGCGAGGGTGACGGCGGCCTCGGGGCTGAGCACCCCGGCCAGCGACGCGGCGGCGAGCTCGCCGACGCTGTGCCCGGCGACGATCGTGGTGTCGTACATCGGCAGCTGCTCCGCGGCGAGCAGTGCCGCGGCGACGAGCAGGGGCTGGGTCTTCGCGGTGTCCTTGATCTCGTCCGCGTCGGCCTCCGTGCCGAGGTGGACCAGGTCGACGCCCGCGAGGACGGACCACCAGCGCAGGCGGGCCTCGGCGCCGGGCAGCGCGAGCCACGGTGTCAGGAAGCCGGGTTTCTGGGAGCCTTGCCCTGGGGCGAGTACGGCGAGCACGTCTATGACTTTTCCGGATTTCCGTCAATCGCGCGGGTAGCGCGACGCACCAAAGTGAACCAGGTCGTTTGTAGGAACCCTACAAGAGTTTGCGTGGTGTTGCCCCAACAGATCCACGCCGTCACCCACCGCAACGCTCTGTTCACCTGTCCTGCGATGTGCGTCACGTGGCGCTGCGACATGCGTCACGCGACTGCGTCACAGCTGCCGGTGCATCACTGGGACGGCGGACTCGAGGGTGCGGGTGCGAACGGATCCAGTCTGCCGATCGTCAGCGCGATCCGCAGGGCGAACGCGTCACGTGGCACCAGCGGGACGAACCCGGTGACCTCGCCGATGCGGCGCAGCCGGTACCGGACCGTGTTCGGGTGCACGAACAGCCCGCGCGCGGCGCTTTCGAGGACGCCGCCGCCGGCGTAGAACGCGTCCAGGGTCTCCAGCAGCTCGCCGCCGGCCCGCACGAGCGCGCCGTAGATGTCCTGCCGCAGGATCCGCCGCGCCTCCGCGTCGCCGGCGAGGGCCCGCTCCGGCAGCAGGTCCGCGGCGGCGACGGGGCGGGGCGCGGCCGGCCACGCGGGCGCGGCCCGGAACCCCGCCAGGGCGGCCCTGGCAGACTCGGTCGCCTCGTCCAGCGACGGCACCGCCGGCCCCACCACGACCGGGCCTTCGCCGAACCCGACGAGGAGCCGCTCGGTCGCCGCGATCGGGTCGGGTGCGCCGCCGAGGACCACGACGAGGCGGTCGCCGTGCACGCCGCCGAGGATCTCGACCCCGATGCGGCGGGCCGCGCGGTAGACGGTGTGCAGCACCGCGGTCGCCTCCCCGCCGGGGGACCGGCCGACCGCGACCGCGACCGGCGGCGCGTCCGCCCAGCCGAGTGCCGCCGCCCGGCTGGCGAGGACGTCGGAGGAGTCGCCGCGCAGCAGCGCGTCGACGAGCAGCGCCTGCAGCCGCGCGTCCCAGGCGCCGCGGGTCTCCGCCGCCCGCGCGTACACCCGGGCGGCGCCGAACGCGACCTCCCGGCTGTAGTGCAGCACCGCCTCGCGGATCCCGGCCTCCTCGCCCTCGGCGGCCAGGAGCGGCAGCTGCTCCTCGACGACCTCGATCGTGACCCGGATCAGCTGGACGGTCTGGCCGAGGTTGATCGAGCGGGCCAGGGCGCGCGGGGCGGCGTCGAAGAACTCGTCGGAGCTGTCGGGCGGCAGCGTCGCGCCCTCCTGCCGGTTGCGCAGCCAGTCGACCAGGGACCGGACGCCGGCCTGCGCGACCAGCATCACCCACGCCCGCTGGTCGGCGGGGAGGTCCCGGAACCAGGGCAGCGTCTCGTCCATCCGCGCCACGCTCGCGGTCGCGAGGGCGCCGGCGGCCCGCTCGATCGAGCGCACGCTCGCCTCGAGGCTTCGGCGGGTGTCACGCCCTGCCGGCGGCTCCTGGTTCGTCACCCGCACAGCTTTTCATCGTCTGGCCGCCAACCAGAAGCCGCCGTAGATCCCGGCCTCCCGGGAGGTCTGCCGCAGGCCGTCCGGGCCGTCGATGAGGCGCCTGCCCCAGGCGGTCCTGCGGGCCGGGCTGAACGCGTCGACCAGGTCCAGGTAGTGGTACTCGGCGCTGTTGCCGCTCCACGCCCAGCCGAGGTACCCGAGGTCGTGTTGCTGGCAGTACGCCATGATCGCGTCCTCGTCCGGGTCGCCGTACTGGTGCATCGAGGAGAACTCCCCGACGACGATCGGCAGCCGCTGCCGCACGAACGTGTCGAGGTAGCCGGAGACCTTGTCCGGGGTGTTGAACGGCCCGTACATGTGCACGTCGAAGATGGTGTTGTGCTCCGGGTCGGCGGCGAACACCTCCGCCGCGTGGTCGTACATGACGTGGAACGAGTCGTTGCCCCAGTTCGGCGCGTCGACCATGATCGCGTGCAGCAGGCCGGCGCCGCGCAGCCGCTCGATCGCCCGTTTCGTGTCGCCGATCCAGTCCATGTTCACCGCGTGGCCGGAGGGCTCGTTGGCGACGTTGATGATGACGTACGACTCCTGCCGCAGCAGCACCTTGCGCAGCGTCAGCCAGTAGTCGACGGCCTGGGCGATGGTCGCCGCGCCGGGCTCCGTGCCGTACCCCATCGTGTCGTGCACGTCGAGCACGCAGATCAGCCGGTTCGCCCGGCACTGCCCGATGATCCCGGCGACCTCGGCGGGGGTGGTCGCGGGGAACCCGGTGCCGCTGGACAGCGCGACCCGCACCGAGTTGGCCCCGGCCGCCTTGATGTCGGCGAACACCGACTTCGGCCCCTTGCCGAAGTAGTACCCGTGGTTCACCCCGCGCAGCACGAGCCGTTCCCCGTTCGCCTCGACGAGATGCCCGCGTTCGGCCTTGATGCCGCTGGCGCCGTAGGCGGGCTCCACCGAGACGTATGCGGCCCCGAGCAACGACAGCAGCAGGGCGAGGAACGCCGCTCTGATCAGCACGGCCGGGCGCTACCCGCCGATCTGCGCACGAAACGGGGGATCGACCGAGGTCCTTGTCGGCGGGTAACCTGGAGATCACGTAGCGTGGTCAAGATCGTGCGAGAGGCGGGCCGTGGAGTCCAAGCCGGCTGAGCTGGCCACCGAGATCGCCCTGGAGCAGCAGCACTTCGACCTCGCCCGCAAGCACCGCGAACGCGCCCGGGCGGAGCTCGGCGAGGTCCCCGACGCGGCCGCCAACGCGGGCGCCGGCCGCCGGCTCGCGGTCTTCCGCCGCAGCCGAAAGGAGGCCATCGCCCCACCGGAGGAGCAGGTCGCGTTCGGCCGGATCGACTGCCTGCCCGCCGACCCGCCCGGCCGCTCAGGCGTCGACGACACGTTCTACATCGGCCGCGAGACCGTCTTCGACGACCAGCGGCAGGTGCTCGTCGTCAACTGGCAGACCCCGATCGGCGCCCTGTACTACGAGTCGACCCACGAGGACCCGCGCGGCCTGCGGCGCAAGCGCACGTTCCACTGCGACGGCAACCGGATCCGCGACTTCGACGACGTCGTCTTCGCCCAGCTCGCGACGGCCGTCGCCGCCCTCGCGGAGGCGGGCCCCGACGACGCGCTGCTGGCCGAGCTCGACCGGGGCCGCACCGGCACGATGACCGACATCGTCGCCACCATCCAGGGCGCCCAGTCGCGGCTGATCCGCTCACCCCTGGACCAGCTGCTCGTCATCGAGGGTGGCCCGGGCACCGGCAAGACCGCCGTCGCGCTGCACCGCGTGTCGTGGCTGCTGTACAACCACCGCGACCGCCTGCGCCCCCAGGACGTGCTCGTCGTCGGCCCGCACCCCGCCTTCACCCGCTACATCCGCACCGTCCTGCCGAGCCTCGGCGACGCCGACGTGGTGCAGCTCGACATCGACCAGCTGGCGCCGCCCGTACAACGTGGACGCCCGGAGCCCGCGCAGACCCGGCGGATCAAGGGTGAGGCGAGGATGGCCCGGCTGCTCGCGCGGGCCCTGGAGAACCGGGTCGGCACCCCCGAGCCCGCGGAGCGGATGCTCTTCGACGGCACGTTCCTCACCCTCTCCGGCGTCGAGGTCGCCGCCGCCGTCGCGTCCGCACGGCAGGCCGGGGGCCCGTACGCGCAACGGCGCCAACGACTCAGGGCGCAGCTCGCCGACCTCGTCCGCGCCCGCGGCGGCCCCACCGACCCCGAGCGCCTCGGCCCGGTCGAGAACCTCCTCGAACGCCTCTGGCCCCTGCAGAGCGCCGCCGCGTTCCTGCGCGCCCTCCTCGGCTCCCGGGCCAGGCTCGCGGGCGCCGCCGGCGACGAGTTCACCGCCGACGAGGTGGCGCTGCTGCACCGCCGCGGCGCCGACAAGCTCTCCGAACAGATCTGGAGCAACGCCGACCTGCCGCTGCTCGACGAGCTGGAGGATCTCCTCAACGGCGTGCAGCGGCGGTACCGCCACGTCGTCGTCGACGAGGCGCAGGACCTCTCCCCGATGCAGCTGCGCGCCGTCGCCCGCCGCTGCCCGACCGGCTCCCTCACCGTCGTCGGCGACCTCGCCCAGTCCACCGGCGCCTGGGCCCGCGACCACTGGGAGGAGGTCACCGAACACCTGCCCGCGGTGCTGCCCCAGGTCGTCGTCGGGCTGCGGTACGGCTACCGGGTCCCGCGCCAGGTCTACGAGCTCGCCGCCGAGCTGCTACCGGTCGCCGCCCCCGACATCGAGCCGACCCGCGCCGTCCGCGAAGGCCCCGCCGACCCCGGCATCCACGTCGTCGAGCCCGCCGAACGCGCGGGCCGCGCCGCCCTCGTCGCCAAGGACCACGCCCTCGGCGGCCGCTTCGTCGGCATCGTCTGCCCCGCCGCCTGCCGGTCCGAGCTCGAGTTCGCCCTGCACGCCAACGACCTGCAGTGGGGCCGCGCCGACCAGGGCGAGCTGGACCACCCGATCAACCTCGTCAGCCCCCAGGAGGCCAAGGGCCTGGAGTTCGACGCCGTCATCGTCGTCGAACCGGAGGAGATCGTCGCCGAGGACGACCGCGGCCACCGGCTGCTGTTCGTCGCCCTCACCCGCACGATCCGCTACCTCGACATCGTCTGCTCCGGCGACCCCCTCCCCGTCGAACCCGGCCCCGACGTCACCGCCCGCATCCCCCGCCAGCGCGCCGTCATCGAACCCGACCCCGACCCGACCGTCGACATGACCCAGCTGGACCGCCTCGCCGAGGACCTGGCCACCCTCATCACCGGCAACACCCCCACGTCCATGTGGGACGAGGTCCTCCACCGCACCGCCGCCCTCCTCGACACCCGCGCCGACCGCCCCCGCCCCACCGGCCGCCACCGCCGCGACTGACCCGCCGGCCCGCCCGGGGTCAGTCCGGGGTGGGTTCGGTGCGCAGCTCGTGGGCGCCGTCGGGGCGGGTGACCTCGTAGTACAGGCGGCCCGGGACGGTGGTCAGGTAGCGCAGGCCGTGCGGCGGGTGGGGGGAGCCGCAGGGGGCGGCGGGCGCGGCGGTCAGCGGGCCGAACAGGCCGTCCGGGCCCAGGGCGCCGGTGGCGGTGCCGGTGCGCTCCTCCCAGTTCTCCCCGGCGGTGGCGCGGCCGTCGTACGTGGCGGTCAGCGTCCCCTCGTGGACCGAGACGGCGGAGAGGCGGACACCGCGGGCGTCCCAGTGGCCGGGCCGAGGGGCGAGGGCGACGCCCTGCCAGGCCCAGTCGACGCCGTCGGGGCTGGTGGCGTACCAGGTGGACATGCGGTCGGCGTGTTCGGGGGTTTCCAGGGGGTGGACGGAGGCCCAGAGGTGCCAGCGGAGGCCGTCGAAGTGCAGGACGGGGTCCTTGACGCCGATCTCGGCGGAGCCGGGCAGGACGGTCAGGGCGGGGGCGTCGCCGAGCTTCCCCGGCTCGTCGGCCTCCAGGAGGTCGACCCGCCAGTGCTTGGTGCCGGGGGTGGCGACGCTGACGTACAGGCGCCAGCGGCCCTCGGGGGTGACGACCAGGGCGGGGCGCTCCAAGGAGGCGCCGCCGAAGCGTTCCCTGGTGACCTCGGCGACCGTGGTGAAGTGCACGCCGTCCGACGAGCGGGCCACGACGTTCGCGTACCCGCGGCCCGAGCCGATCGGGCGGCGCAACCGGTACGCCAGGAACACCGACGAATCGAGCATGATCGCGCTCGGGCCGCCGGCCCAGTTGCCGGGCCCGCCGGCGGGTGGGGCGACGACGACGTCGGAACCTGTCAGGCGGGGCAGTGCGGGCAACGAAGGCTCCTAGCGGTAGTTGCTGGCGTGCTCGAGGCTCAGCCAGTCGGCGTACGACTCGCCGGAGACCTCCTGCAGCAGCTCGATCTCCTCGACGAACCGGGGCAGCAGCGCGGCACGCTGCTCGGCGGTGACCTTCGGCCGCCGGCCGTGCTGGCGGTGCAGGAGCGCGAGCAGCGGTGTGCTGAACGCCCGGCGCACCGGCACGGGGAACCGATGCCCGATCCTCCCACCGTTGCGCAGCAGGAGGCGCAGGCCGGCGTTGACCCGCGTGTCGGCGACGTACCGGCGCACGTTCTCCGGCGGGATCTGCGCCACGTGCCCGGTGCTGACGCCCAGGAACGCGCAGACCCGGTCGACGGTGGCCGCGGGGTCGTCGCGGAGGTCCTTGTAGCGCAGCAGCAGGAGCCGCTCACGAGGGAAGAAGCGCAGCAGGTGGCGCAGCTGGCTGCCGTACCGGCCGAGGGCCGTGTAGTGCCAGAAGTCCGCCCAGCCGGCCGCCTTCCTGGCCTCCTCCAGCTCGACCGCCCGCAGGAAGTCCGCCTCGGACTCCAGGCCGGCGCCCCACAGGTGGGACCAGTTGGAGTGGGCGCGGTCGACCGGGTCGCGGAGCACCAGGACGAGCTTCGCGTCCGGGACGAGCTTCGCGATGCGTTCGTGCGCCGCCAGGTCGTACAGGTAGAACGGCGTCGCCTCGCCCCGCAGCGCCCCTGCCGGTGCGGGGTCGAACAGCGCCTCGTAGTCCGCCCGGCGCCACACGTGCTCCTGGTAGGTCTGCCGGTCGCCGGGCCCGCCGGTCGTGGGTGGCGGGCCGTCGGACAGGAAGAACTTGGGCTCCTTGACCTCTGGGAGGAAGAGCTGCGGGTGTCGTACGAGTGCCGCGTGCAACGCCGAGGTGCCCGCCTTCGGCACCCCGGCGACCAGGAAGTCCGGCAACGCCATCACAGCCTCCTACCTATCTTGTCGATAGGAAAGATAGCCTAACTGCCACGGGCGGGGGACGACAACGGAGTCCGCCGATGGCATGCTGCGGTGATGAGCGTGGTCTCTGTCATCAACTACAAGGGCGGGGTCGGCAAGACCACACTGACGGCCAACATCGGCGCCGAGCTCGCCGCCCGCGGGCGCACGGTGCTGCTCATCGACCTCGATCCGCAGGCGAGCCTCACGTTCTCCTTCTACCGGCCCGCCGAGTTCGAGTCGCGGCCCACGATCCTGCCATGGTTCGCCGGTTACCTGGCCACCCGCGCCGCCGAGCCGCTGCACAAGTACGTGGTGAGCCCGCGCGAGATCAACGCCGTGGTGCAGCCCCTGGGTGGCCGGCTGGACCTGCTCGCCGGTGACCTCGGGCTCATCGAGGTCGACCTCGACCTAGCCGCGGCGCTCGGCGGTGCCCGCCTGCGGGCCGGCAGCCCCCGCTACCTGCCGGTGCACCGGCTGCTCGCCGACGCCCTCACCGACCACGCCTTCGACGGGTACGACTCGATCCTCATCGACTGCGCACCCAACTTCAACATGGTCACCCGCACCGCCATGGTCGCCAGCGACCACGTCGTGGTCCCGGCCCGTCCCGACTACCTGTCGACCCGCGGCATCGACTACCTGCGGGCCCGCATGTCCCGGCTGGTCGAGGAGTACAACGCCGCCGCGCCCCACCCGATCAACCCGGAGATCATCGGCGTCGTCTACACGATGGTCCAGTACACCGGCGCGGGCCCGCTCATCTCGCAGCGCACCTCGGTCAACGAGACCTCCCGCATCGAGATCCCCGTCTTCCGCCAGACCATCCGCGACAACAAGACGGCCGTCACCGACGCCGGCGAGCGCAGCCTCCCCGTCGTGCTCGCCCCGCCCGGCACCACCTCGATCGAGACCCTACGATACGAGTTCCAGCAGCTGACGAGCGAGTTCCTGGCGCGCACCCGGATCTGAGGAGCCTTCCGCGATGACCGACCCCGCCGACCTCGCCCACGACGTCCTGCTCAAGGTCGCGGCGTTCGTGAAGTCCCTGCCGGCCGCGCAGCTGGCGGACCTCGCCTCCGGCGCGGCGAAGCTCACCCTGGTGTCGAAGGCCGGCGCTCCCGCCACCGCGTCGAGGCCCCTGTCCCGCCCCGTCGCCGAGATCGAGACCATGCTGTCGGAGATCGGCACCCGCGCCGCGGCCGTGCAGTACCTCAACGACGAACGCCTCACGGTGGCCCAGCTCCGCGAACTGGCCAAGGTCCTCGGCGTCGCCCTCCCCGGCAAGTCCACGAAGTCCGACATCACCACGAGAATCGTGGACTCCGTCGTCGGCCGGCGCCTGGACGCCTCGGCCATCGACCGCCTGGCCGGCCGCTGACCATTCGCATCGGGCCGGTCGCCTCCTCGCGCCTGCCGGCGGACTCCGGCACGGAGCGGTGAGCGACGCCGGCTCGCTCCTCTGCGCGCTCCGACCGGGTGAGCGGGCCGGTCGCGGCCGGACCTGAGGACCTGAGGGCCGGTCGTGCCCGCCTGCGCCGCTGTCCGTCAGATGGGGGAGGACCGCGACAGGCGACCGACCGGAGGATGCCGATGGGCACCGTGTGCGTCACGCCGCGGCCGCCCGGCCCGCCGCGGTCGTCGGCATGACCGGAATCCTCCGGAGGGCGCTCAATGGCAGGCGTATGCATCAGTCATCGCGTGGCGCCGCTCGTCGTCGGGCGGCCCGGCCGCGAGCTCGGCGCCGGCCAGGTGTTCCGGAGGGGCGGGTCACCGCGGGCGGGATCGCCTGACGTCCGTAGGCGGCCGGCATCCGCAGGCCGTTCTGGCCGCCGTCACCTGAAGGTTGGAGACCGGTGATGTACCCGATGCCTCGACAGGACCCTCGACAGGGCCACCCGGCGCAGCCCCGCTCGCTGATCCTGAGCGAGCAGCCGGTCGCCAGGGTGCAGCTGCTCGCCAGGCCGATCCTCAGAGCCGGCGTGACCGCGGTGTACTCGACCCAGGAAGGCAAGCTGGAGGACCTCGGCCGGCTGCTGACCTTCGGCGAGGCGATGTCCGGCCGGTACAAGACCATGTACGAGGTCGACATCTCCCACCACGAGTGCACCGTCTCCACCGGGCGGGACCCGCTGCCGGCGAAGAGCGACAGCTCCTTCTTCGCGGCGAAGGTCGACATCGGCTGGCAGGTCACCGACCCGGTCAAGGTCGTGCGCGAGGGGGTCCGCGACGGCGAGCAGGTCGTCGTCCGGCGCGTCATGGACGCCATGCGCAAGGTCGGCAGAAAGTACGAGATCACCGACTGCGACCAGGTCGAACAGGAGATCAACGAACTCTACGACCCGCCGGTCCGCATCTTCGGCTACGGCCTGACGATCGACCACGTCTCCGCGCACGTCACGCGCGACGACGCCGCCCGCGGGCATGCCCTCGACGCCGCGCCCCTCCAGCCGGAGCAGGAGCTGGAGCGCGAGCGCATGCGCGCGGTGGCTGCCGGGGTGCGGGGGGAGTTCGGGTCGCTCGCCGCCCACCTGCGGCACCACCCCGACCAGACTCTCCAGGTGCTGCGGCTGATGCACGCCCGGCAGCAGGAGCTCGAGCAGCGGCAGGACGCGGTGTTCCGCAGCTCCGACGAGATGTTCCGCAGGATGCTCGACGCCGGCCTGATCCAGAACATGGACATCGAGGAGATCCGCGACCAGCTGCTCCGCAACACCCGGAACATGGCGACCGGCGGGCCGCCGCCGGTGAACGCGAGGCTCAGCGGGCCGGTCGCCGGTCCGCCGGCCGCCGCCCCGGACGCGCCGTCCGGTCCGCACCAGGCCGCCCCGCCGGCCGCGCCGCGCTCGACACCGCAATCGCCACCCGAGCCTCGGAACGCGACCGCGGCGCCCGGCCCGCATCAGGCCGCCCCGCCGGCCGACCCGCCGGCCGACCCGACCGGTGTCGCCGGTTGGCGGAAGCGCAGGCCGGCCCAGTCCGGGCCGACCAGCAACTGACCGCCGTCCCTACCCGGTGTTCGTGCCCATCGCGGTGGGCACCCTGGCGAACGAGAAGAGATCGATGTCCATGCAGATATTGACGCGGCTGCGCCACGGCATCTCGAGCGTGCTGCGCGGCCAGGGAACCGCCACCGGCGCCACCGGTGCCTCAGAACCGGACGACCGGGACACCGCGCGTCAGGACGGCACACGCCAGGACGGCACGCGCCGGGACATGCACCAGGGCGAAGCCCGCCGGGGGTGGCGGGAGCACGCCCGCTCGGCCCAGCGCGGCGGCCGGGAGCGCGCCGGCGGCCGCGTCACGGGCCCGGACGGCGCCGACGACGGCCCGCCGGCGCCGGTCCCGCCGCCGATCGACCGGGAGTTCGAGCGCCGGTACCCGTCGCCGGGCCACGACCACAGGGACGGCCGGCCGCCCGCGGAGCGCGGCAGGAACGGCACCGACCAGGCGCCGCCCCCGCCACGTCAGGGCCGGCCCGAACCGGTGCAGGATCCCCACGCCGGCAGCCCCGCGCACAGCGACCTGGTGCCGGCGCACGCCGTGCCGCCCCGGTTCGCCCCCGTGTCACGGGCCTCGCAGATGGCGTGGCTGCTGCCGCAGGAGCCGGCGTCGCCGCCCGGCGTCGCGGCCGACCAGGCGCGCGTGGGCGACCTGCGGATCCGCGCGGCGTCCGTGGTCGGCGCGGGACACCGGTGCGAACGCCCCGCGAAGCCGAGGCAGGACGCCTACCGGGTCGCCCAGGACGCCACCGGCGACCACCTCATCATCGCGGTCGCCGACGGCATGTCGGACAGCTCGCGCGCGGAGCTCGGGGCGTCGGTCGCGGTCGGCACCGCCGTCGGGCTGCTGCGCCGGGAGCTGGACCAGGGGGTGCCGCCCGACCGCCTGTCGGTCGAGCGGATCTTCGCCGAGGTCGCCGGCAACATCGCCGCGGCCGCCCGCGAGCGGGGACTCGACCCCGCACACGTCCGGACCACCCTCGCCCTGGCCGTGCTGCCGACGCGCTCCACCGGCGTACGGCGCATCGCCTGGGCCGGGCAGCTGGCCGACACCCACCTGTGGATGCTGCGGCGGCAGCGCTGGCAGTGCCTGACCGGCGAGGCGAAGGAACAGTTCGACGGCAGCGTGCTCAGCGCGTTCCTGCCGCACTACCCGCAGGCCGCCCGGGCGATCCTGTTCGACCTGAACGAGGCGGTGGCGGTCGCGCTGCTCTCCGACGGCGTCGCCGACGCGTTCAGCCAGGTCGACGGCGCCGAGCACTGGTTCGCCGACCGGTGGCGGGATCCGCCGCCGCTCGCGTCGTTCATGCTCGACGTCGACTTCCAGGCCAAGGGCCTGCTCGACGACCGCACCGCGGTGGTGGTCTGGCCGCACGCGCCCGGCGGCCCGGAAGCGGCACGGCCATGAGCGTGATGCACCTGCCGGCCGTGGTGCAGATCCCCGTGCTCGGCAGGTTCGACGGCCCGCCCCAGTTCCAGGGCGGCGGGCAGAGCGAGGGCGTCTGGCGCATCCCGGCGCGCCCGGGGCTGCTGTTCAAGCGGTACACCTGGGACGCGGCGGCGGCCCTGGACATCGCGGCCATGGACCGCCTGATCGCCCAGCCCGCGGCCCTGCCGGACGCCACGGACCGCACGCTCGTGGCGCAGTCGACCGCCTGGCCGGTCAGCCGGGTCACCGACGGCGACCGCACCGTCGGCGTCGTCATGCCGGAGGCCCCCGACGACCTGCTGGTCTCCTGGAAGTCGACGAACTCCAAGACGGCGTCGATCCGGCGCGAGCGGCTCCCGATCGACTGGCTCGCCAAGCCGAACGACTACCTCGTCAAGCGCGGGGTGCCGGAGCAGTCCGCGCCCGACCGGACCCAGTTCTGCGTCATGCTGGCCCAGCTCGCCGGGCTCTTCGAGCGCTGCGGCATCGTCTACGCGGACTGGTCCTACGCCAACGCGTTCTGGCACCCCACCAGGCACACCGTGTACCTCATCGACATCGACGGCAGCTCCTACGGGCCGCGCCCGCACGTCAACACGGCCAACTTCGAGGACCCGCTCACACCGATGCCGCAGCAGGTCGACACGTACGTCGACCGGTACCGGGTCGCGCTGCTGATCGCCCGGGTGCTCACCGCGAAGCGCGAGGTGCCCGAGGTCACGGCCGCGCTCTCCGGCTCGGGTGGCGACGTCCCGGACACCCTGCTGCGGATGCTGACGGCCCCGACCAGGCAGGGCCGGCCGAGCCTCCGGCAGCTCCTGCAGGCGTTCGGCACGGTCGACCCGTCCGGCGTCATCGACTGGCGGCCACGGCAGCGGACGGGCCCGCCCACCCGAGCCGGTGCGCCGGTCACCCCCACCCAGACGATCCAGCCGGGCCCGCCCACCCTGACCAGTGGGCCCGTCACCGCCACCGGCCGGGCGACGGTCACGGGCTCGATCCGGCCAATGCCCACGCAGCCGCGGCGGACGCCCGCTGGCAGCCAGGGCACCCAGGGCACCCGGGCCACCCCTTCGATCGTGCCCGGACCGGCCGGAAGGAACCCGGCGCGCACCTCGCCGACCCGGCCGGCCGGCGGCACTGGGAACATCCGCCGGCCGCCGCCGCGGGTCAGCGCCAGGGCGACGCGTTCGTCGTCCGCCGGCGGGAACCCGGTCCTGGGGTTCATCGCGATCGCCATCCTCATCGCCATCGCGGTGGCGCTGTTCTGCGGCGGTTACGCCCTGCTGTCGTCGCTCTGAGCGCGTGCGTGCCAGCCGTCCGTCAGTACACGAGCGAGCCGGGTGACCGTGGTACGTCCGACAACCGAAGGGATCGAGCGCCGTGAACGCGCCAGCACTGAAGTCGAAGTGCCTGCCGACCTATCTGGTCATCGACACCTCGTCATCGATGAAATCGCACGAGAGTCTGCTCAACGACACGGTCGACCACGTGTTCGACGTGGTCGGCAACAGCCCGCGCGTCGCCGAGTTCGCACACGTCTCCATCATCACCTTCAACACGGACGCGCACGTCGTGCTGGAGCTGTCGGACATCGAGACGGTCGAGAACCTGCCCACCATCACGTGCCAGGGCACGACCAACTACGGCAAGATGTTCCAGCTGGTCAAGCAGCGCATCGACGCTGACATCAGCGGGCTGACGCACGACGGCCGCCGCGCCGTGCTCCGGCCGGCGGTGTTCATCCTCACCGACGGCGAGCCGATGGACAAGGACTGGGCCACCCAGTTCAACGCGCTCACCGACGCCTCGTGGCGCCGCAGGCCGCACATCATCTCCTACGGCTTCGGCACCGCCAACGCGACGGTGCTCGGGAAGATCGCCACGAAGGCCGCCTACCTCGCCACCGACGTGGACAAGGAGAAGGAGGCGATCGTCTCGATGCTCACCAGCCTGCTCAACACCCTCGTGGCCTCGGCGAGCGCCCAGGAGTTCCGCATCCCGGACGACGTCCCCGGGTACACGCGCGTGCCGATCGAGTTCGTCGACTGACCGAGGGCACGAGCGGCACGGCACGCGGCGGCGCCCCGCTGCGGGCTGCCTACACTGCACCGTGTGAGCGACCTGGTCCTGATTCTGCGGTACCGCAAGGCGGTGACCTACGGGTTCCACACGCTGCTGGCGGCGCTCGAAGAGCACGTCACGCAGACGCGGTACGAGGTGGTGTTCGCGGAGTCGGCGCGGGCCACCATCGAGGCGATCAACGACCGGCCGGGGCGCAAGCTGGTGCTGTGGTCGTTCTACTCGCCGGACGCCGCCGCCCTCGCCGAGGAGCTGGCGACGATCAAGGAGCAGGCGCCCGGGGCGGTGCACGTCGCCGGCGGGGTGCACGCGACCGCGGAGCCCGTGCAGACGCTCGACGCCGGGTGGGACGTCGCGGCGGTGGGGGAGGGGGAGCGGACGTTCCTCGACCTCGTCGACAGCGGCGGCGAGCCGGAGGGCATCGCGGGGCTGGTCCACCGGGACGGCACCGGCGCGGTGCGGCGCAACGGGAAGGCGCACAAGGAGCCGCTGGGGACCTATCGGGCGTTCCCCCTGTCGTACAAGCGGATGAACCCGATCGAGATCACCAGGGGCTGCATCTACGCCTGCCGGTTCTGCCAGACGCCGTTCATGTTCTCGGCGCGGTTCCGGCACCGCAGCGTGGAGAACGTGCGGTGGCACGTGGACCGGATGCGGGAGCTCGGGAAGCGGGACGTGCGGTTCATCACGCCGACGTCGCTGTCCTACGGGACCGACGGGGAGGAGCCGGACCTCGCGGCGGTGGAGGAGCTCCTCGCGAGCTGCAAGGAAGGGATCGGCCCGGACGGGCGGGTGTTCTTCGGGTCGTTCCCGAGCGAGATCCGGCCCGAGCACATGACCGTCGAGGCGTTGCGGCTCGTCAAGCGGTACTGCGCCAACGACAACCTCATCGTCGGGGCGCAGTCGGGGTCGGAGCGCGTCCTGGCGGCCGCGAAACGGGGGCACGACGTCGAGTCGGTGCGGCGGGCGGTGCGGATCGGCATCGCCGAAGGGTTCCGGATCAACGTCGACATGATCTTCGGCATGCCGGGGGAGGACCCGGCGGACGCGGAGGCGTCGCTGCGGCTGGCGCAGGAGCTGGCGGGGCTCGGCGCCAGGATCCACTCGCACGTGTTCATGCCGCTGCCGGGCACGCCGTGGCGGGACGCGCCGCCCGGGGACGTCGACCCCGAGACGATCCGCGCCGTGTCGCGGCTCGCGCAGCAGGGGGCGCTGTACGGGCACTGGCAGAAGCAGCGCGAGCACGCCACCCGGCTCGCCGCCGCGGCGGTCGAGTACCCGCGCCCCGGCCGCAGCCGCACCCTGCTCCCGCTCGCGGAGGAGCCCCGCGGGTGAGCCCGGCCAGGACCGGGGCACCCCGGTTGTCGGCGGGCCACCGACGGCACCGCGGGCGCCTGACACGACGCGGCGCTGTGGCTGACCGCCGCCGCGAGCGATGCGGCGACGGTCAGCCGGTGGAGCGGCGGCTAGCGCAGGCGGCGGCGACGGATCGTCACCAGCAGCGCCGCGCCGGCCACGATCAGGCCGAAGCCGGTGTAGAGCAGGGGCATCAGGTTCGAGCCCGTGCGTCCGAGCTGGTCCTCGGCTTTCGGTGTCGTCGCCGGTACCGGTGAGGCCGGCGTACCGGAGGGCGTCGCCGGCGGGGTCGTCGCCGGCGCGGTCGGGGTGGCGCTCCCCGGCGGCTCGGACGGGCCGCCGAGCGGCACGGTCACCACGCCGGGGGCGGCCGTCACCGTCTGGGTTGCCGTGGCGACCGTCTCGTGGCCCTCGCCGTCCTTGACGCGCACGGTCACCTTGTAGGAGCCCGCCTTCGCGTACGTGTGCGTCAGCTGCCCGGTCGTGGTCGTCTCGTCGGCGGTGCCGTCGCCGTCGACGTCCCACTCGTAGGTGAGACCGGCGGCGGCGTTCGCGTCGGTCGCGGTCATCGTCGTGGGGACCCCGGCGAACGCGGCCGGCACGCCCAGCGTGACGACCGGCGCGGACGTGGCGTCGGCGAGCGACTCGAGGATCTTCGCGGCGACGTCGGCCGGGTCGCCGATCGGGGCGACCTCTCCGCCGGTCTCCGTGGCGATCGCGCTCAGCTGGGCCTGCAGGGTGGTGTCGGCGGCCAGCCCGTACAGGCGGATCGGCCCGGTCGACGACGGCGCCAGCTTGGCGGAGGCGAAGCTGCCCGCGGCGTTGAACGCCTTGACGACGTCGTCCTTCGTGTAGCCGGTGACCGCCTCCGGGTCGTGGGCGGGGGCGTCGCCGATGACGATGACGACCCGGCGGGCGGTGGGCCGCCACGCGACCCCCGCGGCGGTGATCATGCCGGAGTAGACGGCCTCGGGGGTGTCGCCACCGCCGGCCGCGATGAGCTTGTCCAGGCCCGACCGGAAGGCGGTGGCGTCGCCGGTGAGCGGCGTGACGACCCGCGCCACGAACTCGTCGCCGTGGTCGCGGTACTCGGCGAGCCCCACCTGGAAGCTGGAGGACGACGTGCGCAGCTTGTCCGCGATGCTCGCCGCGGAGCTGCGGGCGTTGGTGATGTACGGCGTCATCGAGCCGGTCGTGTCGATCGCGAACACCACGTCGAGGGCGACCTTCTCCGTCGCCGGCGGCGGGTTGTTCCGCGCCGTGCGGTACATGTCGACGATGACGGTGGCGAGGGTCCTGCGCTCCGCGGCGGCCACGCCGTAGTTGGTGTGCTCGTCGGAGTTCCACAGCAGCCGCGCGTCGCAGACCGGGTCGTGGACGTGGCAGAAGCTGTACGTGGCGAACTTCCGCCCGGCGAGCTGGTCGGGCAGCAGCGCGTCGACGTCGCCGCCCATGGTCCGGTACGCGGCGAGCAGCGAACCGCCGCCGCCGGTCGCGCCGGTGCCCTTCGCGTAGCCGGCGCCCGGGTGCAGCTCCGGGTCGCCGATGAGGAACGTGCCGGCGATCCACGAGTCGGGCGTGTACTTCAGCGCGATCCGGGCCGCGGTCGCGCCCTGGGAGTAGCCCAGCAGCACGAACCGGCGGCCGGGGCAGGCACGGCGCGACTCGACCATGTGCTTCCAGGCGGCGGTGCCGCCCTTGCCGGCGGACTCGAGCATCTTCGCGGGCTCGGCCTTGAAGCTGAGCGGCGACAGGTTGAGGTAGTCCTCGAGCGGGATCGCCGGGTAGTCGGCGAGCGGCACGCCCCAGACGGGTGCGTGGTTGAGGTTGACGCCGTCGGACGTGGTCATCGTCCGGGCCTCGTCGACGATGCCCTTGAGCCGCGGGCCCATCCACTCGTGGGCTTCGCCGTCCTTGGTGTTCTGGTCCTCGCCGGATCCGCGGAACGCGATCACCTCGACGAGGTCGTCGCAGACTGGGGCGTGCGCGGCGGCCGGCGCCGCGCCCACCGGGGCGACGGCAGGCAGGACGGCGGCGAGCGCCGCGCAGAGTAAGACGGCGGGTTTCAACGGTAAGTGCATCTGCGGGCACTCCTCTGACGGGTCGAGACCGGGTGCGCGTGACATCGGCGCTACCTTCGGTGAACCCGGACGAGCCTATTGAGCGTGCCCGCTGCGGACATCGGTCGTCACGGTGCGTGCGAGCCTGTTCCGGCGCAGATCCGTCACCGGGTCGGGCAGACCTGGTGTCGTTCTCCCGATCGGCCCGTGTCGCCGGCACGGCGCGGCTCGTTGATGCACGGCAGTGGCCAGCGACTGGTCACCGCGGCGCGGTGACCGGAGACCGGTAACACAACGGCCGGGCGGCCGGTCAGCTCGCCGGTGTGGTGACGGCGGCGACGAGTGCGGAGCGTGGCGAGCGGGTGCCGAGGAGGTCCCTGGAGTACACGGCGAACGTGTGCTCGGTCGAGCCGCGCAGCCCGCGCAGTGTCACCGTCGACCGGTTGGTCGTGAGGACGCGGGTCTCCGCGGCGCCGTCGACCGCCACCACCTGGTAGATCGCGTAGCGCCGGGGCTTCCAGGACAGCACGACCTGCGAGCTGGTCACGTCCAGGACCCGCACCTGCTGCGGTGCCCGGGGCTGGGAGGCGGCGCCGCTGTTGCGGTAGACGGTGGCCTCGCGGGTGCCGGTGGTCAGCCCGTTGGGGCCGGAGATGAAGCGGCGGCCCCAGGCGGTGAGCTTCCCGGCGTCGAAGTCGTCGACCAGGTCGAGGTAGCTGTACTGCTTGTCGTTGCCGCTCCACGACCAGCCGAAGTAGCCGAGCTCGCGGGCCTCCGCGAAGGCCATGATCGCGTCCTCGTCGGGGTCGCCCCACTGGTGCTCGCCGGAGAACTCGCCGATGAGGATCGGCAGGCGGCGCTCGGTGAACGAGCTCAGGTAGGAGTTGACCTTCCCGGCGGTGCCGAACTCGCCGTACATGTGGATGTCGAACAGCGTGTTGCCCTGCGGGTCGGCGTCGCGGACCTTCTCCGCGTTGTCGCGCATCACGAACGACTCGTCCTGGCCCCAGCCGGGCGCGTCGACCATGAGCGCGTTGCGGTAGCCGGCGGCGCGCAGCGCCCGGATCGCGTCGGAGGTCTGCTGCACCCAGGGCATCGTCGTGCCGTTGCCGAACGGCTCGTTGGCGATGTTGACGATGATGTGGTCCTCCGAGCCGGCGAGGGCCTCGCGGACGTCGAGCCAGAACTGGACGGCCTGCGCCATCGTCGCGGCCTTCCGGTCCTGGCCGAAGCCGGTCGTGTCGTGCGCGTCGAGGATGCAGATGAGCCGGTTCGCCTTGCACAGCCCGACGACCTTCGCGATGTCCTCGGTGCCGCTGCGCCGCCACTGGTGCCCGATGCCGAGCGGGAGCCGGACCGCGTTGGCGCCGGCGGCCTTGATCGCGGCGAACGAGCTGTTGCGGTCCGGGTACCACATGAAGTCGTGGTTGACGCCGCGCAGCACGAGGTCGCTGCCGCTGGCCTCGACGAGCCGCCCGTCGCGCACGTGGATCCCGGTGCGCGGGGCGGCCTCGGCCTCGGCATGGGCGGCCCGGGCGGGTGTCAGCAGGGCACCGGCGAGCACGGCGAGCACGACCAGGCTTCTCACGAGGCGAACCGCTACCCGGGCGGGTCCGGGTCACACCCGCGGGCAGGGTGACGCCGCCGGACGAACCCTGCCCGGGGTCGCGCGGTCAGAGCTTGTCGAGGGCCGCGCGGAGGCGGGCGAGGGTGCGGTCGCGGCCGAGGACCTCGAGGGACTCGAAGAGCGGCAGCCCCACCGACCGGCCGGTGACCGCGACCCGGATCGGCGCCTGGGCCTTGCCGAGCTTCAGCCCCCGCTCGGCGCCGACCGCCTCCAGGGTCGACTTCAGCGACTCCGCGTCCCACGCCGCCGTCCCGAACGCCGCGATCGCCGCGCCGAGCAGGTCGGCCGCGCCGTCCTTCATCGCCTTCGCCCAGGCGGCCTCGTCGACGGCCGGCTCCGGCAGGAACGCGAAGTCGACGTTCTGCACGATCTCGGCGAGCAGCGCGATGCGGGTCTGCGCGTGCGGGGCGAGCGCGTCGAAGACCTTCGGGTCGTAGTCGGCCGGGTCCCACGGGGGAGCGGCGACCGGGGTGCCGCCGGGCGCGACCGGCGTGCCGGTCAGCCACGGCCGGCAGGCGTCGGTGAACTCCTGCGGCGTCAGGGCGCGGATGTACTCCCCGTTGAACGCGCGGAGCTTCTTCTCGTCGAAGAACGCCGGCGACGGGTTGACCTCCTCCAGGCGGAACTCGTCCTCGATCACGGACCACGGCACGATCTCGCGGTCGTTGGACGGCGCCCAGCCGAGCAGCATCAGGTAGTTGCGCATCGCGTCGGCGAGGTAGCCCTCGTCGCGGTACTGCTCCAGGGCCACCTTGTCGCGGCGCTTCGACAGCTTCTGGCGCTTCTCGTTGACCACCACCGGCACGTGCGCCCACACCGGCGGGGTCTTGCCCAGCGCCGCCCACAGCAGCTGCTGCTTCGGCGTGTTGGGCAGGTGCTCCTCGGCGCGGATGACGTGGGTGATGCCCATGGTCATGTCGTCGACGACGTTGGCGAGCAGGAACACCGCGGAGCCGTCGGCGCGGGCGATGACGAAGTCCTCGATGAGCTTGTTGTCGAACGTGGGCTCGCCGCGGACCAGGTCGACCACGACGGTCGAGCCCTCGTCAGGGGTGCGGAAGCGCAGCGCGCGGCCCTCGCCGGGGCCGAGGGACCGGTCGCGGCAGAACCCGTCGTAGCCGCGGAACTGCGGGCCGGACCGCTCCTGGATCTGCTCCCGGGTGCAGTCGCAGTAATACGCCTTCCCGGCGGTGTAGAGCTCGTGCGCGGCGGCGGTGTGCTGCTCCGCGTACGACGACTGGAAATACGGCCCCTCGTAGGTGTCGCGGGCGATGCCGATCCACGCGAGGGCGTTGAGGATGCCCTCGGTCCACTCAGGCCGGTTGCGGGCCGCGTCGGTGTCCTCGATCCGCAGCACGAACACCCCGCCCTGCTGCTTGGCATAGATCCAGTTCTGCAGGGCCGAACGGGCACCGCCGACATGGAACATCCCGGTGGGGGAGGGGGCGAAACGCACGCGAACCGTCACACCCCCAGCCTAGTGGCTGGCATTTTCGAGGTCATCCGGGATTGCGATGCCCTGCTCCAGCGCATCCTCACGGGCCGCTTCCAGCAGCCGGGCCAGGACGGTCTCCAGCATGAGCAGCGTGTCGTCGTCGACGCGGCTCAGCAGTCGCTGCTGGGCGCGGGCGCCGCTGTCCATGATCTCGACCAGGAGCTCCTGCCCGGCGGCCGACAGGTGGAGCCGGCGGATCCGGCGGTCGTGCGGGTCCTCGGCCCTGGTGACGTAGCCGTGCGTCACGAGGCGGTCGACGATCCCGGACAGGGTGGCCAACGTCACGCCGAGGTGCCGGGTCAGCTCCTGCGAGGCGATCCCATCGTGTCGGGCCAGCAGAATAAGCACCTTGAGCTGCTGCATCGTGAGGTTTACTGAGAACAGCCGGTTGGTCCGGTCGTACGCGAACAGGGTGCGCAGACGCTGCTCGGCCGTCATCACGCGCAGCAGCAGCGCTTCCCTGTGAGTCTTCACAGGGAAGTTGTACCCCCTGTAACCATTTTGTGCGAGGCGAACGGTTAGCATCACACGAACTAACGTCTGTCTTAGCCGATCGGAAGAAGACTCCAGACATGTCGTTCCTCGCCCGGCTCAGTTTGGCGAACCGGGGGCTGGTCGCGATCATCGCGATCGTCGTCCTGGGCTTCGGCGCCATTGCCATCCCTTCGTTGAAACAGCAGCTCATCCCGTCGATCGACTTCCCCGCCGCGTTCGTGCTGGCGCCCTACCCGGGCGTGTCGCCGGACATCGTGGAGGAGCAGGTCACCCAGCCCATCGAGAACGCGCTCCAGGGCGTGCCGGGGCTGACCGACATCACCTCCACCACGCGTGAGGGGGTCGCGACGGTCCAGGTGTCGTTCGAGTTCGGCTCGTCCATCGACGACATCACCAACAAGATCCAGACCGCGATCAACCGGATCAAGTCGACGCTGCCGTCGACCGTCGACCCGCAGGTCATCGCCGGCTCGACCGACGACCTGCCGGCCGTGGTGCTCGCCGCCAGCAAGTCCGGCGACCAGGTCGCGTTCGCGCAGCAGCTCGACGCGATCGTCGTGCCCGCGCTGCAGGGGATCGAGGGCGTGCGCGCCGTCGAGGTCACCGGCGCCGGGAAGCAGGACGTCGAGATCACGCTGGACCCGGCGAAGGCGTTTCCGGCCGGGGTCAACTCCCAGACGGTGACCGCCGCGCTGAAGTCCAACGGCGTGTCGTTCCCCGCCGGCACCCTCACCGAGGGCGACCGCAGCCTCTCCGTGCAGGTCGGCGGTACCCTCGCGACCCTCGACGACCTGAAGAACCTCAACGTCACGCCGACGGCGAAGCTCGGTGACGTCGCCAAGGTCGAGCTGAAGACCGCCGAGACGACGTCGATCACCCGCACCAACGGCAAGCCCAGCCTCGGCATCGCGGTCACCGCCTCGCCCGACGGCAACGCGGTGAAGATCAGCCACGAGGTGCAGGACAAGCTCGACGGCCTCAAGAAGGAGCTCGGCGGCGACGTGGCGATCACGTCCGTCTTCGACCAGGCGCCGTTCGTGGAGAAGTCCATCAAGAGCCTCAGCACGGAGGGCGCCCTCGGCCTGCTCTTCGCCGTGCTGGTGATCCTGGTCTTCCTGTTCTCGCTGCGCTCGACGCTCGTCACCGCGGTGTCGATCCCGCTGTCGGTCGTCGTCGCCCTGATCGGCCTGTGGACCGGCGACTACTCGCTCAACCTGCTCACCCTCGGCGCGCTCACCATCGCCGTCGGCCGCGTCGTCGACGACTCCATCGTCGTGCTGGAGAACATCAAACGACATCTGGAGTACGGCGAGGAGAAACGCCACGCGATCCTCACCGGCGTCCGCGAGGTCACCAGCGCCGTCGTCGCCTCCACCCTGACCACGGTCGCGGTGTTCCTGCCGATCGGTCTCGTCGGCGGCTTCGCCGGGCAGCTGTTCCGCCCGTTCGCGATCACCATCACCGTGGCGCTGCTCGCGTCGCTGCTGGTCTCGCTGACCGTCGTGCCGGTCCTCGCGTACTGGTTCCTGCGCCCGCCGAAGCAGGTCGGCGCCCTGGAGCGGGAGGCGATCCTCGCCAAGGCCCTCGACAAGGAGGAGCGCAGCCGCCTCCAGCGGACCTACGTGCCGATCGTCAGCTGGGTCACCCGCAGCCGCGGCACCCGCTGGGCGACCGTCGGCTTCAGCCTCCTCGTGTTCGTCGCGACGCTCATCCTGGCCGGCCAGCTGAAGACCAACTTCATCGACCAGAGCGGCCAGACGGAGTTCTCCATCTCGCAGGAGCTGCCGGTCGGCTCCAGCCTCGCCGTCACCGACGCCGCCACGAAGAAGGTCGAGGACCTCCTCGGGGCCCGCTCCGACATCGAGTCCTACCAGGTCACCATCGGCGCCTCGGCCGGCTTCGGCTTCGCCGGCGCGCAGTCGGGCAACACGTCCAACTTCTCGGTCACCGCGAAGGAGAACGCCGACGTCGACAAGGTCATCGAGGAGCTGCGCAAGCAGGTCACCGACCAGAAGGCGTTCGGCACCGTGAAGATCGCCGCCGGTGGCGGTGGCGGCGGCTCCACCGACCAGCTCGAGGTCGTCGTCAAGGCCAACAACACCACGGACCTGGCCACCGCGGCGAAGGCCGCGCAGGAGGCGATGACCGGCACCCCGGGCATCGCGGACGTGGAGAGCAACCTCGCGGCCAGCAACCCGCGCATCGAGGTGCGGGTCAAGCGGGACGTCGCGGCGAAGTACGGGCTGTCCGACGCGGCCGTCGGCGGCATCGTCAGCGCCGCGTACCGCGGGCAGAACCTCGCCCAGCTCACCGTCGACGGCCAGGAGCGCGACCTGATCCTGCGCTCCGGCCCGGCCCCGGCCACGCTCGACGCGCTCAAGGCGCTCGCGATCCCCGTCCAGGGCGGCAAGACGCCGTTCGTCCGGTTGGACGAGATCGCGGACGTCAAGGAGGGCGCCGGCCCGGTCGCCATCACCCGCATCGACGGCAACCGCAGCGCCTCCGTCACCGGCCGGGCCGAGGGCTCCGACCTGGGCACGGTCTCCGCGGACCTGCAGAAGAAGATCGACACGCTGACCCTGCCGGCCGGCGCGACCGTCACCCTCGGCGGCGTCACCCAGGACCAGCAGGAGGCGTTCGCGCAGCTCGGCCTGGCCATGCTCGCCGCGATCGCGATCGTCTTCATCATCATGGTGGCGACGTTCCGCAGCATCGCGCAGCCGTTCATCCTGCTGGTGTCGATCCCGTTCGCGGCGACCGGGGCGATCCTGCTCCTGCTCATCACGGACACCCCGCTGGGGCTGCCCTCGATGATCGGCGTCCTGATGCTCATCGGCATCGTCGTCACCAACGCGATCGTGCTGATGGACCTCATCAACCAGTACCGGGAAAGCGGCATGCCCGTCCGGCAGGCGGTCATCGAGGGCGGCCGGCACCGGCTCCGCCCGATCCTGATGACGGCCGTCGCGACGATCTGCGCCCTGCTGCCCATGGCCGTCGGCCTCACCGGCGAGGGCGGGTTCATCTCCCAGCCCCTCGCGATCGTGGTCATCGGCGGCCTGGTCAGCTCGACCCTGCTGACGCTGGTGCTCGTGCCCACGCTGTACACCATGGTCGAAGGCGTGAAGGAGCGCCGCCGCCTCAAGCGTGAGGGCCGGCACGCCGCCACCACGTCCCCGTCGGAGACGGGCGGGCCGGCCGCGGTGGACGCCGAGGGCGAGGGCCGGCACCGCGTCGACCCGCTCGAGCCCGCACCGTCGCACTAGATCCGCACCGCACGACCGACCGGCCACCCGTCACCTCGACGGGTGGCCGGTCGCGTCTGTGCGCTCGACCGATCCGCAAGAGTTCGACGAACAGTAATGTCTGCCGTCGCGGCCCCACTCCCGGCAGGCGAGGACCCCCATGTCACTGGCGCTCAACCTGCTCGACGGCCCGGCGTTCAACGGCCTGACCATCGCGCTGACGGTCGCGAGCCTGGTCCTCGCCGTCATCTCGGCGCGCCTCGGGTATTCGGCGCTGCTACCGCCGAAGCGGCGGATCGCGGTCCGGTTCGGCACCCCCGCGGCGTTCCTCCGGGCCGGGTCGCTCACGGTCCAGCACGGCGGGACGCCGGTCGCCGACCCGTTCGTGGTGTGGGTCTCGGTCCGCAACACGGGCCGGCACGACATCCCCCGGGAGCAGTTCAGCGCCGGCAGCCCCATCACGCTGGACCTGACGGTGCCGGTGGTCGAGGTGGTGAACCTCGACCCGGCGTCGGCCGGCCTCGAAGCGACCGGCGGCGGCACGTCGGTGCGCGTCGCACCCGGGCTGCTGCGCCGCAGAGCCGCGGTCCAGCTGCAGGTGCTGACGGACGGCGAGCCCGCGCTCCACCGGCACAACCTCTCGTCGCCGCTGGTGGACACCGCGCTGGTCTGGGAAGCCGTCGAGGACATCCCGGAGCGCTCCGCCCGCGACGCCCGCCGGGCCATGCTGGCGGCGCTGACGGCCTGCGTCGTGGGGGTCATCGCCTCGGTGTCGCTCATCTCCGGGACGCGACCGCTCCAGGAGGAGACCCGCGAGCTCGCCGCGGCGACCGCCGAGCTGCGGCGGGAGCTCGACACGAAGCCCGAGCTGCGGGTCACGCCGAGCACCGCGGCGCGCGACTCGGACGTGCACGTCCACGTCTGGGGGCTGCGGCCGGGCGCGCACCTGCTCGTCCGGATCGGCGTGCTGACCGTGGAGCAGGGGCGCGCCGACGCGAACGGGGAGTTCGACGTGGTGGCGACGGTCAAGGACGGGCCTGCGGACCGTACCGTCGCCGTCGTCAACGTCGTCGCGCAGGAGTACGTGACGCACCGGGCCGCGATCGGGTCGCTCATCGTGGTCGGGTAGGGCGGCGCGCCACCTCACACCCGGAAGCGGCCGACCGTCTCGTTGAGGTCCGACGCCATACGGGCGAGCGAGTCGGCGGTCGCCCGCGACTCCTCGACCGTCTGGCTCGTCGACTCGGCGGCGTCGGCGACCCCGCCGATCGTGCGGGCGATCTCGTCGGCGCCCGCGGCGGCCTCCGAGACGCTCCGGCTGATCTCGCCGGTCGTGGCGGTCTGCTCCTCGACCGCCGAGGCGATCGTCGTCTGGTAGTCGCTGATCCGGTCGGTGATCTGCGAGATCCCCTCGATGGCGGCCACCGCCGCGGACGTCTCCGCCTGGATCGTCTGGATCCGGGCCGCGATGTCCTCGGTCGCCCGGGCCGTCTCCTGGGCGAGGTCCTTCACCTCGGAGGCGACGACCGCGAACCCCTTGCCCGCGTCGCCGGCCCGGGCCGCCTCGATCGTCGCGTTCAGGGCCAGCAGGTTCGTCTGCTCGGCGATCGAGGTGATCACCTTGACGATGTTGCCGATCTCCGACGACGACTCGCCCAGCCGGCCCACGATGCCGGTCGTCTCGCGCGCCGAGGCGACGGCCTCGCCCGCCACGGTCGCCGCGTCGCCGGCGCTCGAGGCGATCTCGCGGATCGCGGCGCCCATCTCCTCGGCGGCGGCCGCGAGGGTCTGCACGTGGTTCGACACCTCCTGGGCGGCGTGGCGCACGGCGCCGGCCCGCTGCGCGGTCTGCGCGGCGCCGCCGGCGAGGGTGTCGCCGAGACCGGCCATGTTCCGCGACGACCCGCCGAGCGCGGCCGCGTTGGTGCTGATCGTCGTGACCGCGGTGAGCATGCTGCCGATCGCCCGGTTCAGCGCCGACGCCATCTTGCCGACCTCGTCGCGCCCGCCGACGTCGGTGGTGCGGGTCAGGTCACCGTCGGCCACCCCCTCCAGCACCCCCGTGACCCGGCGCAGCGGGCCGACGACCGCGCGGGTGACCAGCCACGCCACGCCGAGGCCGAGCAGCAGGCTGACCACCGCGCCGCTGACGACCAGCCAGTTGGTGCTGTCCCGCCGGTCGCGCAGCGCCTTCGCCTCCGCGGCGGCGGCGCCGGCCTGACCGGCCACGAGGGTCTCGAACCGCTTGTTCATGTCGTCGGTCAGCTGCTCCGACTTGTTGTAGCCGTCCCAGAACCCGTTCAGGTCGTTCTTGTCGGCGGCGGGCAGCACCTCGGTGTCGCGGACCTGCATGTACGACGCCCAGTCCTTGCGGAGGCTGTCGAGGCTGGCCGGGTCGGCGGTCTCGCCGGCGTACCGCTCCATCGACGCGGCGATGGAGGCGTCGAGCTGCTGCATCTGCTCCTTGTGCTTCGCCCGCCACTCGGCGTTGGAGATGAAGTACTTCACCGTCGTGTTCAGGTCCGCCAGCACGTCCGCGCGCAGCTGGGCGAGCGTCTGCGTGGGCCGGACCCCGTCGTCGTACACGGTCTGCCCACCCGCCGCCAGCCGGTTCAGCCCCGCGATACCCAACCCGACCACAACCGCGGACGTCACCATGACGATCAGCACCGCACCGAAGATCTTCACACCGACCGGCACGTCACCGATCCGCCCCCGCCCACCTGTGGTCGCGCTCATCCGGACACCCTCCAAAGGGGTTTACCCCACCCATCGGGCGTTTCGCCCCGGATCTGAGCTTCCCGCCCCCTCAGCGTTGCCCGACCTGGCCGAGGAAGCCCGGCAGGTGCGATCATGGCGGGATGCCGCGTCCGCGAAAGGACCATGCCGCGTAGGCGGCCGAAAGACCTCCGTCCGCTGGTTCCCCACTGGACCGAGCGACACGAGGACTGCTCCAGGATCTCCGGACTGTCGGGAAGCGCGCAGGGCGTCATCGCGCGACTTGAACGGTCCTGGTCCTGGCCTCGCGCGACGGCGTATGCGCTTCGTCGCTGGCCGAAGCTCGTCCACCAACCGGGACAGCCGCCGCGCGACGAGACACCGGTGGGATGCGGTGTCCGGGCCTGCTGCCCGGAACCACCGGACGCGCACACGGTGCTCGAAGCTTTGCTGCGCGCGCTGCCGCGGAAAGACGCTCGAAGACTCCGCCGGCGGATGGCCGTCCTCAGCAGGACGCAGAAGGTGATGTGGCCGGACTAGGGCACACGGCACCGGAGGGCCACGCGCACACGGAAGGTACGTCAGTAGCGGAACGTCTGGACGATGGTGCGGAGGCTGCCGGAGAGTTCGGCCAGGCTGCCGGCGGCGCGGTCGGCTTCGGTGAGGCCGGAGGTGGTCAGCTGGACCGAGGTGGACACCTCGCCGATGGTCGAGGCGACCTGGTTGCCGGTGGCCGCGGCCTGCTCGACGCTGCGGCTCATCTCCTCGGTGGTGGCGGACTGCTGCTCGACGGCGGAGGCGATCGTCGTCTGGTACTCGTTGATCTGGCCGATGATGGCGCTGATCTCCTCGATGGCGGAGACGGCGCCGGTGGTGTCGGACTGGATGGCGGCGACGCGGCGGCTGATGTCGTCGGTGGCGCGGGCGGTCTCCTGGGCGAGGTCCTTGACCTCGGAGGCGACGACCGCGAAGCCCTTGCCCGCGTCGCCGGCGCGGGCGGCCTCGATGGTGGCGTTGAGGGCCAGGAGGTTGGTCTGCTCGGCGATCGAGGTGATCACCTTGATGACGTTGCCGATCTCGGCGGAGGAGTCGCCGAGCTTGCTCATGACGGTGTTGGTGGTGCCGGCGACCTCGACGGCGCGGCCGGCGACGGTGACGGCCTGGGTGGCGCTCTGGGCGATCTCGCGGATCGAGGCGCCCATCTCGGTGGCGCCGGCGGCGACGGTGGAGATGGCGCCGGACATCTCGGTGGCGAGGGTCGCGACGGCGGCGGCCTGGCGGGCGCCCGTGGCGGCGCCCTCGGAGCTCGCGCGGCTGGTGGTGGCGAGCTCCTCGGAGGCGCTGGCGAGGACCGCCGAGTGCTCGGCGAGGGTCGCGACGGTGCGGCGCAGGTTGCCGGTCGCGGTCCGCAGGTCGGCGGCCATCCGGCCGACCTCGTCGCGCTGGTCGACGTCGGGGTCCTGGGTGAGGTCGCCGTCGGCGACGGCGCGCAGCACGTGGGAGACGCGGCTGAGCGGCTGCACGATGAGCCGGGCGATGTAGAGCGCGAGCGCGACGGCCAGGGCGAGCGCGACGACGAGCAGGGTGACGACGGTGCGGCGGACCGAGGAGACCGTGTCGCTGAAGTCGCGCCCGGCGACGAGGGCCTGGTCGGCGCGGGTGACCTCCTTGTCGAGGAGGGTCTCGTACGACTTGCGCAGGTCACGGTTCGGCCCGAAGGCGGCGGTCACGGCGGCCGCGCGGTCGGTCGTGAACAGCGTGAACTCGGCCTGGAGGGCGGCGAACCAGGCGTCGGTCGCGGCCTGGATCTCCTCGACGGCCTGACCGGACGGGGCGAGCCGGCGGGCGGTCGCGAGCTGGGCGTCGACGCCGGTCTTTCGGCCGAGGGCCTCGTCGCGGAACTGCGTGTCGCCGCCGAGCAGGTAGCCACGCTCGTCGTTGGCGGCGGTCTTGGCGGTCAGCGCGGCGGAGTGCAGCGCCGCGATGTACGGCGCGGACCTGCCGACCTCGGTGTTGCGTGTGTCGCTCAGACCGGAGATGCCGACCAGGGCGACGATCCCGGTGGCGGCGGTCCCGGCGACCGCCACCGCGGCCACGAACAGGATCTTGGTGTACAGGCGGCGGGAGCCGAGCCAGCGGCGCATGACAGACGTCCTTTCGGATGTTCTGTCCGGCTGAACGACCGACGGCAGGGACACCTGAGGAAAACGGTGCGCGAAGATGTCGCCGTGAACAGTTGGGTGCCGTTCCGCAGGTCGGACACGGCGAGGGTGGTCGACCTCGTGCGCGCCGTCGCGGCCGCCGGCGACCCGGGCGAGCACGGCCAGGGCGTCGAGGTCGTCGTCGAGGCGCCGAGGACCCGATGGTGGCGGGCGCTGTTCAACCGCGACGACACCCTGGCGCAGGCGAGGATCGTGGTGACCAGGGAGGGTGGCGAGGTGCGGCACCCCTTCGACATCCAGCTCGTCACGGCGCACGGCGCGGACGCCGCGCACCGTCTGGGCCGGCGGGCGGGGTGGGCCGTCAGCAACTCCGCCGGCCTGGCGTTCCTCATCCAGAAGGGGCCGGAGCCGGACTACGACGAGCTGGTGACCGGCGCGGTCGAGGCCCTGGCCAAGCTGCGCCGCCAGCCCCGCGACGGAGGCTGGCGGGCGCGCGTGGACCGGACTGTACGGAGAAACTGAGGAGAAGCGGGTGACCTAGAGCGAACCGACGGTCGCCAGCTCCTCGGCGGTCAGGGAGAAGGAGAGCACCGACAGGTTCTGCTCCATCCGGTCCCGGTGCGTCGACTTCGGGATGATGACGATGTCGTGGTGCAGCTGCCACCGGAGCACGACCTGCGGCACCGTCACCCCGTGCGCCTCGGCGATCGCGACCAGCCGCGGGTCGTCCAGCGGCGTGTTCTTCAGCGAGCTGTACCCCTCGACGACCACCCGCCGGTCGCGCATGTCGGCGAGGAAGCGCTCGTCGTGCTCGCCGGGGCTCCACGAGACCTGGTTGACGACCGGGGTCTCGCCGGTCTCCTTGACGAGCTCGTCGATGAGGGCCGCGTCGTAGTTGCTGACCCCGATGGTGCGGGTCAGGCCGGCGTCGCGCAGCTGCTGGAACGCCGCCCACACCGGCACGGACTTGCCCCGCGACGGCGGCCAGTGGATGAGCCAGAGGTCGACGGCGTCGACGCCGAGCGCCTTGAGGCTCGCCTCGATCGTCTGCCGCTCGCGGCCCGCCTGCGACGGCGGGAGCTTCGTGGTGATGAAGACCTCGGAGCGGTCGACGCCGCTGTCGCGCAGCGCCCGGCCGATCTCCTCCTCGTTGCCGTACATGGTCGCGGTGTCGATGTGCCGGTAGCCGACGTCCAGCGCGGTGCGGGTCGACTCGTACGCGGACGCCCCGGTGATCTGCCAGGTGCCGAAGCCGATCGTGGGCAGCTGCACGCCTGGGGCGAGCTCGGCGGTTGGGATCTCGTGTGCCATGGCCCAATACTGCCGCAGCCGGTAGCGTGCGATCATGTCGGACTTTCCAAAGAACTTCCCCATGGGGTTCCAGTTCGGTGTGTCCACCGCCGCGTACCAGATCGAGGGCGCCGCGGAGGAGGACGGCCGCGGGCTGTCCATCTGGGACACGTTCAGCCGCACGCCCGGCACGACCCGCGGTGGCGCCACCGGCGACGTGGCCTGCGACCACTACCACCGGTGGGAGTCCGACCTCGACCTGATCCAGGAGCTGGGTGCGACCGCGTACCGGTTCTCGATCGCGTGGCCGCGCATCCAGCCGACCGGCGACGGTCCCGCCAACGCCGCCGGGATCGCGTTCTACGACCGGCTCGTCGACGGGATGCTCGCCCGCGGCATCGACCCGGTCGCGACCCTGTTCCACTGGGACCTGCCGCAGGCCCTGCAGGACCTCGGCGGGTGGGGCAACCGCGACACCGCGATGCGCTTCGGCGAATACGCGGAGCTCGTCGGCGAGGCCCTCGGCGATCGGGTGAAGTTGTGGGTGACGCTCAACGAGCCGTACATCCACCTCGTGCTCGGGCACGTCCTCGGCGTCCACGCGCCCGGCCAGCAGCTCGGCATGGACCTGCTGCCGGTCATCCACCACCAGCTCCTCGGCCACGGCCTGGCCGTGTCGGCGCTGCGCCGTGTCTCGTCCTCGCCGATCACCCTCGCCAACAACTACTCGCCGGTGTGGCCGAAGAGCGGGTCCGACGACGACCAGGCCGCCGCCATGTTCTACGACCTGGTGCAGAACCGGCTCTTCACCGACCCGGTCCTGCTCGGCGAGTACCCGCCGATCGTCGAGGCCCTCACCACCGCCGACATCGACTCGATCGTCATGGACGGCGACCTGCGGGTCATCTCCCAGCCGATCGACGCGCTGGGCGTCAACTACTACAACCCGAGCCTCATCAGCGCCCCGGTCGAGGGTGAGGACCTCCCGTTCAGCCGCCTCGACATCACCGGCTACCCCACCACCGACTTCGGGTGGCCCGTCGTGCCCTCCGCGCTGAAGGATCTCCTGGTGCAGTTGCGGCAGGTGTACGGCGATCGCCTCCCGCCGATCTGGATCACCGAGAGCGGCTGCTCGTACGCGCCGGTCGACGACCAGTTCCGCATCGACTACCACGCCGGGCACCTCGCCGCCGTCCGCGAGGCCGTCGAGGCGGGCGTCGACGTCCGCGGCTACTGCGCGTGGTCCCTGCTGGACAACTTCGAGTGGGCCGAGGGGTACGACCAGCGCTTCGGCCTCGTCCACGTCGACTTCGAGACGCAGGAGCGGACGCGGCGGGCGTCGTTCGCCTGGTTCCGGGAGGTTTGCACCTCAGCTGCACCCCGCCCGGACTTGCAGGGCGAACCGACCGGATGACATCGTCGATGCGGGGCAATCCGTAGCGTTGCGCAGGTCAGTTGTGCGCAGCGTTGGGAGTCGTCGTCGTGACCGAGCAATACGCCGGAGCCCTCCTCTACCTGGTCCCGGTCGTCGTGGCGGCGATCGTCGCGTTCGTGGTCACCAGGCCGGAGAAGGACGAGCCTGCCGCCACGGACGCGGTCCCGGCGGCGCCCCGCATCCCGGCGCAGCGGGTGTACACGCCCGCGCCGGCGGTTTCGACGTACACCGGCAGCAACCGGCGCATGCAGCCGATGCCGCAGCAGTCGCCGACGCTCCTGCACGCCGCGCTCTCCTCGCACCTGGCCGCCGTGTCCCGCACCGCGACCTCCACCTCCGCGCCGCACGCCGCTCCGTCGATCCGCCCGGCCCGGCTCGTCTCGATCCGCCGCCCGGCCCGCATCCCGCGGCGCCCGCTGCACCAGTGCCCGCACAAGCTGTAGGCCGCCCTACAGGTGCTGCATGCCGGTCTCGACGTCGATGTGGCTCTGCGGTGACAGCCGCAGCTGCGGCCGCTTGCGCGCGCCGACGGCCTGCTTCCGCCGCCCGACCGTCAGATGGAAGTTGACGAGGTACGCCCCGTCCTCCCGCCGCAGCGTGCTCAGCCCGAAGTGCTCCCGCATCTCGCACAGCCGTGGACTGTGGCAGTCGACCCACAGGTGCAGCCCGTTCTCCCCGTGCACGACCGGCGCGACCCGGAACGCGACGGCCTCCCCGGCGAACGCCGTCCCCCAGTCGCCCGCGTTCCGGCACGGCGCCTCGCCCTTCATGACCGAGACGTGCGGCCGCGCCGCCGGCTTGAGCTCCACGCCTTCCTCGACCAGCGCCAGCAGCTCCGCGTGCGCCTCGTCCGGCACGCTCAGCAGGTACCAGCCGGGCTCGTAGACGACCGTGCCCACGAACCGCGGCCCGCCGAGGTAGTCCTCCAGCCGTGCGGACATCGCCGCGCCCTCTCAAGGCCTTCTCGACCGCGTTGATGTCAGGTGTGTACTGGTGGGCACGGTTGGGTTCGAACCAACGACCCCCCGCTTGTAAGGCGGGTGCTCTTCCACTGAGCTACGCGCCCCGAACTGCTGTCACGGCGACGCGAACCCGGGTACCCCAGGATGCTACCTGCCGCGCCTCATCCGCCCCAGTCGGTATCAGGTCTGTATCAGCTCTGCAACGATGCGATCGCCGTGCGCCACCGGTCCTGGTCGCGGGCCTGACCTGGGCCATTGACCTCGGTGAACCTGATGACGCCGGTCGAATCGATGAGAAACGTGCCGCGGTTGGCGAAGCCGGCCTTGTCGTTGAAGACGCCGTACGCCTGGGCGACCGCGCCGTGCGGCCAGAAGTCCGACAGGAGAGGGAAGTCATATCCTTCACGGTCCGCCCACACCTTGTGGCTGTAGGGCGAGTCGACGCTCACCGTGAGCACCTGGACGGCGGGGGACTGGAAGTCGGCGATCCCGTCCCGGACGGAGGCGAGTTCGCCCTGGCAGGTGCCGGTGAAGGCCAGAGGGTAGAAGACCAGGAGCACCGCCTTCTGCCCGCGGAAATCCGACAGGCGGACCTCTTGATTGTTCTGGTCCTTGAGTGCGAAGTCCGGCGCTTCGGCACCGACGTCCAGGGTCATGGCACGAGCATGCCACTTGTCGTACCGGGGGCCTACACTCGCCCGCATGACTGCCGGTCCACGTCTGGGCATCGACTTCGGGACCTCCCACACCGTTGCGCTGCTTGCGTGGCCGGATGGGCGGGTCCGCCCCCTGCTGTTCGACGGTTCGCCGTTGCTGCCGTCCTGCGTCTATGCGCAGCCAGACGGGCAGGTCCTGGTGGGCCGCGATGCGGTGCACGCCGCGCGGGTCGACCCCGCGCGCTTCGAGGCGAGCCCGAAGCGCCGCATCGACGACGGCACGGTGCTGCTCGGCGACCGCGAGTTCACGGTGCCGGCGCTGATCGGGGCGGTCCTGTCGCACGTCACGGCGGAGGCCAAGCGGGTCGCCGGCGGGCAGATCGGCGCGGTGACGATGACGCACCCGGCGGCGTGGGGCGTGTCGCGGCGGCTCGCGCTGGTGGAGGGCGCGACGATCGCGGGGCTGCCGCAGCCGGCGCTCATGCCCGAGCCGGTCGCCGCCGCGCACTACTTCGCGGGTGTCCTGCAGCGCCCGCTCACCGCTGAGCAGGGCCTGCTCGTGTACGACTTCGGCGGCGGCACCTTCGACGCGAGCGTCGTGACCCGGGCGGGCGACGGTTTCGACGTCCGCGCCGTCGACGGCATCGACGACCTGGGCGGCATCGATCTCGACGCGCTGATCGTGGACCACGCGAAGCGCAAGCTGGAGGACCCGCCGGTGTGGGCGCGGCTGGAGAGCCCGCAGACCACCGAGGACCGGCGGCACCGGCGGCTGCTGTGGGACGACGCCCGGGTGGCGAAGGAGATGCTGTCCCGGACCCCGTCGACCGGGCTGCACGTGCCGATCGCGGCCGCGGACGTCGAGATCACCCGCGAGGCGTTCGAGGACCTGGCCCGGCCGATGCTGGAGCAGACGGTCCGCACCACGGCGGCCGTCGTGCGCTGGGCGGGCCTGGACAACAGCAAGCTCGCCGGGCTGTTCCTCGTCGGCGGGTCCAGCCGCATCCCGCTCGTGGCGACGCTGCTGCAGAAGGAGCTCGGCGTCGCGCCGACGATCATCGAGCAGCCCGAGATGGTGGTCGCCGAGGGCAGCCTCCGCGCCTGGGTCAACGTGGGCGTGCAGCCCGGCATGGCGCCGCCGCAGTCCGGGCCTCCGGCCGGGTCCGGTGGGCCTGTGCCCGGCGGGGGGCCGGCGGGTCAGGCGCCCGGCGTCGCGGGTCCTGCCGCGGCGGGTGTCGCGGGTGCCGCAGTGGCCGGCGCGGCTGGCGCTTTTGGTGCGCCGGCGGCCGGCGCCCAGCAGGCGGGACCGGCGGCGGCCCAGGCGGCGGCTGCTCAGGCGGCAGCGGCGCAGCAGGCGGCGGCTCAGCAAGCAGCCCAGCAGGCGGCCGCGCAGCAGGCGGCGGCGCAGTTGGGGAAGGGCGGGCAGGGCGCCGCCGGGTTCCAGCACGGGCAGGGCACGCCGCCCGGTGGGGTCTCGCCGGTCAGCGCGGTGCCGATGAGCGGTCCGCCGGTGAGTGGCCCGCCGATGAGCGCGCCGCCGATGAGCGGGCCTCCGATGAGCGCGCCTCCCGCTGCCAACGCGCCCGTCAGCGCGCCGCCGCCCGTCAGCGGCGGGCCCGGTGGATACCAGGGCGGATACCAGGCGGGTGGCTTCCAGGCCGGCGCGGCGCCGGTCAGCGGCACGCCGGTCAGCCCGGCGTTCGGCGACGCGGAGGCGACGCAGCGGCTCCGCCCGATGGCACCGCCACCCGTCCAGCAGGGGCACCGCGGCGGGCCGCAGGGGTATCAGCAGGGGCACGCTCCCGTGCCGCCGCCGCAGCCGCCGAGGGTCGCGCAGCCGCCGCAGCCGGTCCAGCGCGTCTACGACTCGCCGTCCGCGTCGCGGATGGAATACGCGCCGATGCCGCGGGAGGAGCCGCCGCCCCCGCCGGCGCGGCGCAACGTGGCGATCCCGCTGCTCGTCGGCATCCTGGTGCTGGCGCTCGCACTCGCGGGTTACGTGGTGTACACCGAGGTCGGCGGCAACAAGAAGGACGACGACGTCGCGCAGCAGCCCACGACCTCCGTGACGAGCGGCGGGTCCGTGGCGCCGACGGCGGCCGAGGGGCAGACGCTTCCCCCGTACTCGCAGCAGGACCGGCCGTCGTGGGTGCCCGGCAACTGGAAGCAGTTCCAGGACCGTGGCCTGCACGAGCTGTGGTATTCCCAGGACGAGTCCGAGGGCGGCAGGTGCGACGCGTCCAGCGACGACCTGCACGTCGTGTCGGATCCGCGCGGCCTGACCGGCTGCACGCTGAAGGACACGCTCAACGTCAACATGACCGACGCCGGCATCGAGGCGAAGGTGCACCGCGTGAGCGGCTGCGCGGGAATGTGGGCGAGGGCGGGCCAGGAGGCGTACACGGTGGGCGTCTGCGACGGCGTGATCCGCCTGTATGCCCTGGGCGACGCCGCCCCCAGCCAGAGCAACGAGCTGGCGTCCTGGCCGGTCAAGATGACCAGCGACCCGTACGTCGCCCTGGTCGTCATCGGCTCGGAGATCACCGTCTACGCCAACGGCGTCAAGCTCGGCTCGAAGGTCAACGAATCGATCAAGCGCGGCAAGGTCAACCTCGGCGCCTTCACCCCCAGCGGCGACGCCGCCGACGTCACGTTCTCCGACGTCCGCATCTACCAGCCCCAGTCCAACTCGGGCGGCGGCAACCCGTCCCCGTCCCCGACCCCCTCGAAGTCCTGGTCCAACTCCCCGTCCCCGACCCCGACCTGGAAGCCGACCCAGACCCGCTCCTCAGCCGCCTGACCCCACCGCCGACCTGCCGCACCCTTCGCCTCATGTGGCCGGGCGCCACGCTCACCGCGATGGTGGTTGCTGGACCCCGCACGACCACAAGCCGTGCGGGCTCCGGGCGACCGGTGCCACGCTCCGGATGCCGGACTCCGCGCCCTCTCGCAGATTGAAGGGCGGATCGCTGTCCGTCGGTCATGGTTCCCGGCGGTGGCGAGCGGTCGGTCTGAGGAGGGTGGCATTGCCGGGCAGCGCCAGCGTGGGTGCGAAGTCCGCGGCCCCCGGCTGGTGCGAGCCGACGCGGGGTGTGGGTGAAGCCGGGGGATGGGGCGCGTGTGTCCACGATCGGGGGACAGGGGCGGACTTGTGCGCGATCGTGGTGGCGCGGGGCGGCCGGTGGGGTGGCGCAGTGATCGGATAGCGGATCTGGCTGCCGGGGCGACCGGATCCGCGAGACGATCATGGCGGCGGCGTCGTGGAAGGCCGGGGCGTGGCCACGGTCCAGCGGGGAACGGCACCTCGGCGGATTGAGCGCAGGAGGGAACGGCCCGGGTGCCTGACGAAGGTGGCGGGGCCGGGCTGGGGGTCAGGGCTCGCCTTCAATGGCTCCTTGCGGAGGGGAAGGCGAGCGCACCGACAAGCTAGCGGCGGGACCTCGCGGCGCGCGGCGCGACCAGGCGCGCGGCCGTCCAGTCCTTGCCGGCGTTGACCGTCGAGGTCTGCTGCAACCCGGCGGTGGGAGCCGACTCGTTGATATCGCTCGGCTCGACGTGCCCCGGGCGGCCGGCCTTCGGGGTGAGGAGCCACACCACGCCGTTGTCCGCGAGCGGGCCCAGCGCGTCGATGAGCGTCTCGACCAGGTCGCCGTCGTCGTCGCGCCACCACAGCAGCACAACGTCGACGACCTCGTCGGTCTCCTCGTCAACCAGGTCACCGCACCGGTCGATCAGGACGTCGCGGAGATCCTGGTCGACGTCGTCGTCGTACCCCATCTCCATAACGACCATGCCCGGTTCGACGCCGAACCGGTCCGCCAGGCTCTTCACCTCGGCCTGACCCGCGGTCGCGTTCACTGTCCACTGCCTCCTGTCGCAACACCACTGTTAGCGCGTAGTCCACACAGTACGGGCCGTCAACGCAAGTGGCGCACCGATGCGATCGAAAAACTAAAGGTCCAAACTACCGGGCCAACAGCGATTTCGCTCCCTGGACGATCTGTTCCTCGGAGACGAGGACGTGGTTGGCGGCCGGGCCGAGCGGCACGAACGAGTCGACCGCGGCCACCCGGCGGGCCACGCCGACGTAGCCGGCGTCGACCAGGGCGGCGATGATGCCCTCGCCGACGCCGCCGGAGCGGCGGGTCTCGTCGACGACGAGGACGCGGCCGGTGTCGGAGGCGTGCTTGATGATGTCGCCGACGGGCAGAGGCGACAGCCAGCGCAGGTCGACGACCCGGCAGGCGACGCCCTCCTCGGACAGGCGGGCGGCGGCCCGCAGCGACATCCGGACGCCGTTGCCGAACGTGATGATGGTGAGGTCGTCGTTCGGGCCGCTGTGGTACGCGCGGGCCCGGCCGATCGGCACGTGGATGGCCGACCATTCACTGGGCGGCGCGTACTCCGACAGCCACCAGTTGTCGCTGTCGCCGTGCAGGTCGCGGGTGTGGTACAGGGCGATCGGCTCCAGGAACACACAGACGCTGCCGTCGACGACCGCGCTGGCGAGGCAGGTGCGCAGCATGGGGGCCGCGTCCTCGGCCCTGGCCGGCGCGGCGACCACGAGCCCCGGGATGTCGCGGAGCACCGCGAGGGCGTTGTCGTTGTGGAAGTGCCCGCCGAAGCCGAGCTGGTACGCGAGGCCGGCGACCCGGACGACCATCGGGTTGTGGTAGGCGCCCTGCGAGAAGAACTGCATGGTGGCGGCCTCGCCGCGCAGCTGGTCCTCGGCGTTGTGCAGGTAGGCCAGGTACTGGATCTCGGGCACGGGCAGCATCCCGGCCAGCCCGGCGCCGAGGCCGAGGCCGAGGATGGAGGTCTCGTCGAGGAGGGTGTCGAAGACGCGCGCGCTGCCGAAGCGGTCCCGCAGGCCCTTCGTCACCCCGTAGACGCCGCCCTTGGCCGCCACGTCCTCGCCGAAGACCACCATCTGCGGGTACGCGAGCATCGCGTCGGTCAGGGCGGCGTTGATCGTCTGGGCGAGGGTGAGCGGGCCGGCGCGCTCGGGGAGCTTCCCGTTGAAGGCGGCCGCGCGGGTCGGCGGATGCCCGTTGGCGCGGGTGTCGGCCGGCTCCGGCGACGCTTCCGATGTCTCCGGCACTTCCGAGAGTTCCGATGCGTCCGGCACCTCGGTCGCCGTGAAATCCGAAGGCGACGGCGAATCCGAGGACGACGGCGAATCCGACGGCGATGGCGACGGCGACGGCGACGGCGACGGCGAATCCGAAGACGACGGCGCCGCGGGCGCGTCGGTGTCGGGGGCGCGGTGGGAGTGCGGCGGCTCGTACGCCTCGGAGAACTCCAGGTCGTCGCCGATGTCGCTGCCCGCGTCGGGGTCCACGGCCTCGTCGACCAGGTCGGCGGCGGCGTCGGCGACGGCGCGGGACACGCGGACCGGCCGGCGCGGCGCGAGCGGCGCCGTCACCTCGGAGGCGCTGGCCTGTTTCGGCTCGCCGAGGACCTCCTCCGCGACCCGGCGCACGTCCCAGCCGAGCTCGTCGTAGCGGGCCATCAGCTCCGACGGGGTGGCGACGCCCGCCTCGACGATGAGCCGGGCGGTGTGCACGAGCGGGTCGCGGGCGAGGTCGGCGGCGATCTCGACGGGGGTGCGGTACGCCATCTCGGCGTCGGCGCCGGCGTGGCCCATCAGCCGGACGGTGGTGAGGTGCAGGATCGCGGGCCGGCGGAAACGGCGCACCCAGGCGGCGGCCTCGGCGGCCCGGTCGTAGGTGGCCGCGCTGTCGCACCCGTCGGCGGTGTAGTACCGGAGCCCGGGGCGGCTGCTGAGGGCGGCGGCGACCCAGCCCTCGGGGGAGCGGACGCTGATGCCGAGGGAGTTGTCCTCGCAGACGAACAGCAGCGGCAGGCGCAGCCCGACGTGGTCGCACCAGCCGGCGGTGTTGAACGCGGCGGTCGCGGCGGCGTGGTTGATCGACGCGTCGCCGAAGGAGCAGACGACGACGGCGTCGCCGGGCCAGCCGTGGCCGTTGGTGCCGGCACCGGCGTCGGCGTGTGAACCGGTGCGCCGGCGGCCACGGCCGAGCGCGTACGCGACGCCGATCGAGCGCGGCAGGTGCGAGGCGATCGTCGAGGTGGTGGGCACGACGTGCAGGTCGGGGTGGCCGAAGACCTTGTGCCGGCCGCCGGCGATCGGCTCCTTCGCCGAGGCGACGACCCCGCGCATGACGTCGCGGATGGGGTCGCTGCCGGGGACCTGGGCGGCGCGCATGCAGTAGAAGCCGCCGGAGCGGTAGTGCAGCAGGGCGGGGTCGGTCGGGCGCAGCGCCGCGGCGACCGCCGCGTTCCCCTCGTGGCCGGACGAGCCGATCGTGTAGTAACCGGCGTTGAAGCTGCGCAGCCAGCGGGCCGCGAGGTCGAGGTGCCGGCTGGTGCACTGGGCGTCGTACAACTCGCGGGCCTGCACACCGGTGAGCGCGGTGTCGTCACGCACCGGCTCGTCGAGGTCCCGGATGACCGTGGCGGCGACGAGCCCGGCGAGCTCCGCGCGGAACCGCTCGTCGAGGTCCTGAGGGGTGGTCACGCTCGACAGCATGGCCGACTTTGGTCTTCGTCTGCCAGTCCGACGCGTCGCCCGGTGTCGCGACGGTCACGGCCCGTTGCGCGTCGCCAGGGCTCTGTACTGCGAAGACTCCAGGAAGCCCGGCACCAGAAGTGCCGCGGTCACGCCGAGGTCGCGGGCGAGTGCCTCCTCAGGTGTGAGGAAGACCATTGCCTGCCCCTCGCCGAGCACGATGTCGTCCTGGGTGGCGTCGGTGGCCGCGTAGTACACGTGCATCTCCACCAGACCGTCGGCGGTCGTCACCGAGGGTCTTGTACCGGTGACGTAGTGCTCCAGGTCGGTGACGGTCAGTCCGGTCTCCTCCCGCACCTCGCGGCGGGCCGCCTCCTCCGGCGTCTCCCCGTCCTCGATCTTGCCGCCGGGCATCGCCCACTGGTTGGGCGAGACCTTCGCGTGGGAGTCACGGTGCTGCATCAGGACCCGCCCCTGCGGGTCGACGAGGAACACGACGGCGACGCGACGCTCGATCACGTCAGAATCCTCCCGCGCCGGGGCCGGGAACCCCGGCAGGAAACGCGCTCATCCGGTCAGGAAGCTGAAACGGACCTGGCGGGTGGCGTTGTCGCCGTTCGGGTCGACCAGGCAGATCGACTGCCAGGTGCCCAGTGCGATCCGGCCGCCGACGACCGGCAGCGTCGCGTACGGCGCGACGAACGCCGGCATGACGTGGTCGCGGCCGTGGCCGGGTGAGCCGTGCCGGTGCCGCCAGCGGTCGTCGGCCGGCAGGACGTCGTCGAGGGCGCGCAGCAGGTCGTCGTCGCTGCCCGCGCCGGTCTCGATGATCGCGACGCCGGCGGTCGCGTGCGGGACGAACACGTGCAGCAGCCCGTCGCCGTCCGGCGCGTGCCCGGCGACGAACCGCGACGCCTCGTCCGTGATGTCGCGCACCACCGGCCGGGAGCCGGTGCGCACGGTGATGACCTCGGAGTGCATGGACCCCAGTCTGTCAGTCGGACGAGGACGACGACGAGGAGCCCGAGTCGGAGGAGCCTGAGTCGGAGGAGCCTGAGTCGGACGAGCCTGAGTCGGACGAGGAACCGGAGGACCAGTCGAAGCCGGAGGAGCCGGTGTCGGAGGAGGTCGCGTCGGAGGAGGACCCGGAGCGGCGGCCGCCGCCGCGGGCGGCGCCGATGGCGGCCACCACGACCACCACGACCAGGAAGATCACGATGACGGCGATCATTTCGGACGGTGGGCCCGAGGGCGCGTTGTCAGGCACAGCCGCACGGTAGTCAACGCGCGCAACGGGAGGCCGGTGGCCTCAGTCGCTGGAGGAGGAGGACGACGACCCGGAGTCCGACGAGGACGAGGAGCCGGAGTCGCTGGACGACGACGAGCCCGAGTCGGAGGACGACCAGGACGACCCGGAGTCGTGCGAGTGGGAGTGCGAGTGGCCGTGGTCCATGCTGTGCCCCCAGCCATGGACGTGGCCGCCGTGACCGCCGTGGGAGTCATGGGAGCCGTGGGAGCCGTGGGAGCCGTGGTGCCCGCCCGAGGGGCCGGAGCCGCCGCCGTCGGGGGTCCAGTCGGGCCCGATCGGGTCGGTGCCGAAGGGGGACGAGGACGACGACGGGCCGCCGCGCCGGAGCCCGCCGCCGGTCGTGTTGTTGAAGGCGGAGCTCACGGCGCCGCGCACCACCCGGCGCACGACGAACGTGATGACGACGACCACCGTGATGATCGAGGCGGCGACGCAGAGGACCGGGACCAGCAGCCACCAGGCGGAGTTGTCGGACACGGCCGGACCGTAGCCGATCCGGACCCGCGGTACGGTCGATCAGTCGCGGTTTTGTCACGCAGAAGTTACCCGCCGGTATCGTGTCGCGCGTCGCAGTTGACGCCCCGTAGACGTGACGGATTGCACTGAGGGCAGGCAGGATGGGACATGGGCTCACACATTGCCTCAACCCGAACACCCAGAGGCCATCCCGACCGGCCACCACCGTCCTACCTCGGGGGCGACCGGTCCTACACCTAGAAGGAACGCCTGTGTCCACCGAACGCAAGCGCCCAGTGATCAGCGACGGCCTGCCGAGTCAACTGCCGGACATCGACCCGGAGGAGACCACCGAGTGGGTCGAGTCGCTGGACGGAGTGATCGACGAGCGCGGCACGAAGCGCGCCCGGTACGTGATGCTGCGCCTGCTGGAGCGCGCGCGGGAGCGACAGGTCGGCGTGCCGCCGCTCACGACCACCGACTACATCAACACGATCACGCCGGAGCGTGAGCCCTGGTTCCCCGGCGACGAGCACGTGGAGCGGCGCATCCGTGCCTACATCCGGTGGAACGCGGCGATGCTCGTGCAGCGCGCCCAGCGCCCCGATGTCGGCGTCGGCGGTCACATCTCGACCTTCGCCAGCGCCGCCAGCCTGTACGAGGTCGGCTTCAACCACTTCTTCCGGGGCAAGGACCACCCGGGCGGCGGCGACCAGATCTTCTTCCAGGGTCACGCCTCGCCGGGCATGTACGCGCGCGCGTTCATGGAGGGCCGCCTGAGCGAGCAGCAGCTCGACGGGTTCCGCCAGGAGCTGTCGCACGGCGGCATGGGCAAGGGCCTGCCCAGCTACCCGCACCCGCGGCTGATGCCCAACTTCTGGGAGTTCCCGACCGTCTCGATGGGCCTGGGCGGCATCAACGCGATCTACCAGGCGCGGTTCAACCGGTACCTGCACAACCGCGGCTTCAAGGACACCAGCCAGCAGCACGTATGGGCGTTCCTCGGCGACGGCGAGATGGACGAGCCGGAGTCGATCGGCGCGATCGGCGTCGCCGCCCGTGAGGAGCTGGACAACCTCACGTTCGTCATCAACTGCAACCTGCAGCGCCTCGACGGCCCGGTCCGCGGCAACGGCAAGGTCATGCAGGAGCTCGAGGCGTTCTTCCGCGGCGCCGGCTGGAACGTGATCAAGGTCGTCTGGGGCCGGGAGTGGGACCCGCTGCTGGCCGCCGACACCGACGGCGCGCTGGTCAACCTGATGAACGTCACCCCGGACGGCGACTACCAGACCTACAAGGCGGAGTCCGGCGCGTACGTGCGGGAGCACTTTTTCGGCCGTGACCCGCGCACGCGCAAGATGGTCGAGCACCTGTCCGACGACGAGATCTGGAACCTCAAGCGCGGCGGCCACGACTACCGCAAGCTGTATGCGGCGTACAAGGCGGCCACCGAGCACACCGGCCAGCCGACGGTCATCCTGGCCAAGACGATCAAGGGCTGGACGCTCGGCTCGCACTTCGAGGGCCGCAACGCGACCCACCAGATGAAGAAGCTGACGCTGCAGGACGTCAAGGACTTCCGCGACCGGCTGTACCTGGACATCCCGGACAGCGCGATCGGCGACAACCCGTACGCGGTGCCGTACTACCGGCCCGACGAGAAGTCCGACGAGATGCAGTACATGCGCGAGCGGCGCGCGCAGCTGGGCGGACCGGTGCCGAACCGGCGCACCAAGCACGTGGACCTGAAGCTGCCGGAGTCGTCGGTGTACGGCGACATCAAGCGCGGCTCGGGCAAGCAGAAGGTCGCCACCACGATGGCGTTCGTCCGCATGCTCAAGGACCTGATGCGCGACAAGGGCATGGGGCGGCGCTGGGTGCCGGTCATCCCCGACGAGGCCCGCACCTTCGGCATGGACTCGCTCTTCCCGACCGCGAAGATCTACTCGCCGCACGGGCAGAACTACACGCCGGTCGACCGGGAGCTGTTCCTGAGCTACCGGGAGTCCACCAACGGGCAGATCCTGCACGAGGGCATCAACGAGGCCGGCTCGGTCGCGTCGTTCACGGCTGCGGCGACCAGCTACGCCACCCACGGCGAGCCGATCATCCCGGTCTACATCTTCTACTCGATGTTCGGCTTCCAGCGCACCGCCGACGGCATCTGGGCGGCCGCCGACCAGATGTCACGCGGCTTCCTGCTGGGCGCCACCGCGGGCCGCACCACGCTCAACGGTGAGGGCCTGCAGCACGAGGACGGTCACTCGCTGCTCATCGCGGCGACGAACCCGGCCGTGGTGGCCTACGACCCGGCGTTCGGCTACGAGATCGCGCACATCACCGAGAACGCGGTCAACCGGATGTACGGCGAGAAGCCCGAGGACCTCATCTACTACCTGACGGTCTACAACGAGCCGATCTTCCAGCCGGCCGAGCCCGCGGGCCTGGACGTGCAGGGCGTGCTCAAGGGCCTCTACAAGTACCTGCCCGCACCGGTGCAGGAGGGTCCGAAGGCGCAGATCCTCGCCTCCGGCACCGGCATGCAGTGGGCGCTGAAGGCGCAGAAGCTGCTCGCCGAGGAGTGGGGCGTGGCCGCCGACGTGTGGTCCGCGACGTCGTGGACCGAGCTGCGCCGCGACGCGATCCTCGCCGAGGAGCACAACCTGCTGCACCCGGCCGACGAGCCGCTGGTGCCGTACATCACCCAGGCGCTGCAGGGCGCCGAGGGCCCGGTCATCGCGGTCTCCGACTTCATGCGGGCCGTGCCGGACCTGATCGCCCGCTGGGTGCCCACCGACTACACGTCGCTCGGCACCGACGGCTTCGGCCTGTCCGACACCCGGCACGCGCTGCGCCGGCACTTCCACGTCGACGCCGAGTCGGTCGTGGTCGCCACGCTGCGCCAGCTCGCCCGCCGCGGCGAGGTGCCGGCGTCGGCCGCTGCGGACGCGGCGAAGAAGTACGCGATCGACGACGTCAACGCCGCCCCGGTGGGGGAGACCGGCGGCGACTCCTGATCGACGGGTAGCGAGGGCCGTCCGCATGGGCGGCCCTCTCTTCCGGCAAACAGGTTTGCGGCGTAAAGTAGTTTGCATGACCCCGGTCGATGACGACGCGCCGCCCGCCTCGCCGGCGGAGTCCCTCGCCCTCATCCAGCAGGAGCGCACGGCCGTCACCAGCACCATCACCCTCAACCCGCTCGTCTACTACCTGCCCTGGGGTCTCGCCTGGCTGGTGGGTCACGGGCTGCTGTTCCTGCGGTTCGGCCCCGGCGGCCGGGTCTTCGTCGACCTGCCCGAGTGGCTGCCGCTGGTCGTGCTGTTCGCGGCGATGGCGACCGCGATGGTGAGCACCCTGGTCGCGTCCGTCCGGCGCGGGCGCGGCGTCGAGGGCCGCTCGTCGTGGCAGGGCACGGCCTACGGGATCGCCTGGTTCCTCGCGTTCGCCGGCGTCGGCTCCACCACCGGGCGCTTCGTCCGCTACCTGCCCCAGGACGAGCAGGGCCTGCTGTGGGCCTGTGTCTCCGTCGGCACCGTCGCCGTCATGTACATGGCGGGCGCGGCCATCTGGCTGTCGCGCGACATGTTCGTCCTCGGCGCCTGGCTCACCGTCATCAACATCGCCGGCGTCGCCCTCGGCCCCGGCTGGCACTCGCTGCTGATCTCCGCCGGCGGTGGCGGCGGCCTGTGCCTGCTCGCGGTGGTCCTCTGGTGGCGGGGACGGCGGCGTGGCTGAGCTCGACCCCGTGATCCACGCCCAGGCGCGGCTGCGGATCATGGCCGCGCTGTCCGGGCTGCCCGCCGGCGACCGGATGACCTTCCCCCGCCTGCAGGAGCTGCTCGACATGACGGCCGGGAACCTGTCGGTGCACCTGACGAAGCTCGAGCAGGCCGGCTATGTCGACCTGGTCAAGTCCTTCCGCGGCCGCACCCCGACGACCTCGGCCGCCCTCAGCGACCGCGGCCGGGTCGCCTTCGACGACTACACGGCCGCCGTCCGCGCCCTCCTGGATCCAAACACCTAGACCCCACCAGGGAGTCCTGATGCTCCTCGCCCGCACCGTCGACGTCACCCGGCGCTACGGCACCGGCGCCAAGGCCCAGGTCGCGCTCGACGGCGTCAGCCTCGACATCCACGCCGGCGGCGTGGTCGGGCTGCTCGGCCCCAACGGCGCCGGCAAGTCGACACTCGTCAACCTGCTCGTCGGCCTGCGGCGCCCGACGAGCGGCACCGTCGAGCTCTTCGGCGGCGACCCCCGCGACCCGGCCGCCCGTCGCCGGATCGGGGTCACCCCGCAGGAGACCGGCCTGCCCGCGACGCTGCGGGTGCGCGAGTGCGTGGCGTTCGTCGCGGCCCACTTCGCCGACCCGGTCCCCACCGGCGAGCTCCTGGAAGGGTTCGGCCTGACGGAGGTCGCCGGGCGGCAGACGGGCGGCCTGTCCGGCGGCCAGAAGCGCCGCCTCGCCGTCGCGCTCGCCTTCGTCGGCCGCCCCGACCTGGTGTTCCTGGACGAGCCGACGACCGGCCTGGACGTGCAGGCGCGCCGCGACCTGTGGGACCACGTCCGGGCGTACGGACGCACCGGCACCGTCGTGCTGACCAGCCACTACCTGGAGGAGATCGAGGCCCTCGCCGACCGGGTCGTGGTCCTCGGCGGCGGCCGGGTCCTCGCCGACGACACCGTCGCCGCGATCCGCGCCATGGTCGGCATCCACCGGGTCAGCCTCGACAGCGCGACGCTGCCCGAGCTGCCGCCGCTGCCCGGCGTCGTCGGCGTCGAGCAGGCCGACGGCCGCACCTCCCTGCTCACCGCCGACCCGGACCAGCTCGTGCGGGACCTCGTCACCACGGGCGTGCCGTTCCGCGGGCTGCAGGTCCGGCCCACCAGCCTCGAAGAGGTATTCCTGACCCTGACGGGACGCTGATCATGTCGCTCGCGCTCACGCATGCCCGGTTCCGTATCCTGGAGACCGCCCGCATCCCCGTCGCCGTCGTCGGCGGGGCGTTCTTCCCGGCCGCGTCGATGCTGTTCTTCGTCGTGCCGTTCGCCGGGGACGACCCGGCCGGCGCCACCTACGCGACCGCCTCGATGGTCATGTTCGCGGTGATGACCAGCTCGCTGTTCACCTACGGCGTCGGCGTCGCCGAGGACCGCGCCCAGCCGTGGGACCCCTACAGCCGCACCCTGCCGGCCGGGCCCGCCGTCGCCTTCACCGGGCGGGTCCTGTCCGGGCTCACGTTCATGTTCCTGTCGCTGATCCCGGTCGTCGTCATCGGCGCGGCACTGACCGCCGCCACCGCCTCCCCGGTGCAATTGCTGCTCGCCCTCGGCGCGGTCGTGCTCGGCGCCCTGCCGTTCACGTTCATGGGCCTGGCGATCGGCTATTCCCTGCCGACCAAGGCCGCCCTCGCCGTCGCGCAGATCATCTTCTTCCCGCTCGCGTTCGGTGGCGGGCTGCTGTCGGCGCCCGGCGACGCGCCCGGGTTCGTCGAGACGATCGCGCCGTTCCTGCCGACCCGCGGCGCCGCCGAGCTGCTCTGGGCCGCGGTCGGCGACTTCACGGTGTCGGCCACCGCGATGGTGTCCCTGGCCGCCTGGACGGTCGCGGCGGCGGGACTCGCGGCCTGGGCGCACCGCCGCGACGAGGGAGCCCGCTTCAGCTGATCCGCGCTCCGGCGCCCTCCGGTCGGCGGCAAAATGCCGATTGGGGGGCGCCGATGTTTGTCGCAAAAGCACCCACCCGATCTTTCCTGGTCATTACCCTGGAGTGGGGGGCGGTGGCAACCACCGGCGGCGGAAATCAACGAACCGTTCGACCGGACGCGCCGTTTCTCCGATCACACATGAATCCTTTCTTCGGGGAATATGAAATGTATCTTTGGTACCGCGACCAGGCGGTGCGCGTCCCGTTGTCCTCGACAAGGACACGGGCGAGGGGGACGAGGGTGACGGGGGCGGTGACGGCCGTGGCGCAGCCGGACGCGGTCGGCCTCGTCGTGGCGTACCTGCGCGCACAACACCATCTGTCCGACGCGACCCTGGTGACCTCGCGACCGGCCAATCCGACGAGTGATCCACCGGTCCTGCTCGTGGAAGCGGTGGGGGAGCCGGTCCGCTCCCGCCTGCCGTGGGCGCGTCAGGTCCGCTGGCGGATCGGGCTCCAGGTGTGGGCCGCAGCCGACCGGGTGGAGGCGGTCGTCTACGGTGCGTTGACCGCGTTGCTCGCGGCGCGCGGCGTCAGGCTGCCCGAGGGCGGCCGGATCGTCCGGGTCGACCCCGCCGCCCAGCCGGTGGAGGTGCCCGACCGGAATGCGGGCGCCGACGTCCGCCGGGTGGTGGCCACCGTGGACGTCCTGGTGAGTTACTGATCAATTGAGTAGATCAACACTCAGGGTTGAGTAGGTATTCACGCAACCCTTGAGTAGCCCAGTCGGAGGACAAGGGTCGACGTAGGGCTACACCGACGCTACGTTGGGCAGCGGCATGAATTCTGCACGTGAATTTTTTCCGAAGCCTAGCGCGCTCGTCGACCCCCGCCGCTCGGGCGATGTCCCGTGCCCGGGCGGCGGAGGCCTCCCGCCCCCGGGCGCCGACGACCGTCGCGGCACTGGTCGCGGGCGTTCGGCCATCGACGGCGCTGGTTGCTCGTGCCTGAGCGGCGGCCCGGTTGCGGACAACGGCAACGGCCGGTCCCCCCGAGAGGACCGGCCGTCTGCTGTGGTGGGGTCAGGCGGCGGTGCGCCAGATGCCCCGGTGTCCCGCGCCCGCCATGGGTCCGGCCCCGATCGCGTCGAGCATGAGGGCCTGCACGGCGTAGGGCTCCGCCGGCCGCCAGCCGTGCGACTCCGGGGACAGCTCCCAGCGCACCCGACCGCCGAACTGCGGGCTCGGCGCCGCCGGCACCCACGACCCCTGCCCGTGCAGCACCACGCCGGGCTGCTGGGCCAGCTCCGGCAGCAGCCCGTGCCCGGGCAGCACCAGGAACGACCAGCGGTCCCCCTGACCCTTCTGCCGGGCCACCATGACCGGCCCGCGCGCCGCGACGAAGCCGTCGCCGAGCAGCGCGGCCCGGCCCAGCGCGCCGGGGACCTCCAGGACGTCGAAGGCGTACCCGGTCGGGAACAGGACGCTGTAGGGGTGCACGCGCCACCACTCGGCGACGGTCGCCGGCGACCGGCTCGGCGTGTTCGCGGCGGGGTGGCACGCCACGGTGCGGCAGCCGGGCTGGCCGCAGTCGAAGCGGCGCTCCCTGGCGTGCCGGCCCGCGTGCTGGCCGACCAGGTAGGCGCCGGGCAGCACGTGCCAGCCGTGTTCGGCGTACCGGACGGCCGCTTTGCGGAGTTTGGCGCGTTCCCAGGACCGCATGTGCTCCTCCTAGCAGCGGAGATCACTCGAAAGTGCGCACAGAACCACGTCGCGTCACCGGACGACGTGTGCGTCGTTGGCAATGGCAACGGGGTCTGCAACTTGCACTTCAGAACGTATGAGCACGAACGCCGGACGAACCGCACAAAAGGTGCGATTTCGGCCGAGCGGGTGACCTCCGGAGGTGAGCGGCGTGGATGAGCTGCCGATCGGGCGGCGCGTGGCCTACTGGCGGAACCGGCGCAAGATGTCCCAGCAGGTCTTCGCGGACCGGCTCGGGAAGTCGAAGAGCTGGGTCGACAAGGTCGAGCGTGGCGTGCGACGCCTGGACAAGTTCTCGGTGGTCTACGAGATCGCCGACGTGCTCCAGCTCGACGTGCAGATCCTGCTGGGCAAGGACCCCGAGCGGCGCCCCGACAGCGTCAACTGCGTCGACCAGGTCGAGGTCGAGGAGATCCGCGCCGCCCTGGAGCGCTACGACCAGATCAGCGCCTTCTTCTACGCGCCGCCCGAGCCGCCGCCCCTCGCCGAGATGCGCAAGGCCGTCACCCACGCGTGGCTGAGCTACCAGCACGCGAAGTACGGCATGCTCGCCCGCACCCTGCCCCGCCTGCTGCGGGAGTCCCAGGCCGCCGACACCGCCTACGCCGACGGCGGGCAGGGCCGCGAGGCCGCCCACCTGCTCGGGCAGGTCTACCAGATCGCCTCCTCGGCGCTGCGCAAGCTCGGCGAGCACGAGCTGGCCTGGCTCGCCGCCGACCGGTCGATCGCGGTGTCACAGCGCGCCGGCGACCAGCTCCTCGCCGGCGCCGCCACCACCAGGGTCGCCCTCGCGCTGCTCGCCCTCGGCCGGTCCCGCCCGGCGCTGGAGATCAACGTCAACATCGCCAACCGGCTCGCCCCCGGCTCCGACGGCAACGACTGCGCACCCGAGCGCCTGTCGGTCTACGGGATGCTGCTGCTGCAGGGCGCGATGGCCGCCGCCCGCATCGGCGACGGCGCCACCGTCCGGGACCTGCTCGGCGGGGCGGAGGAGGCGGCCCGGGGGCTCGACGGCGACCACAACTACTACTGGTCCAGCTTCGGGCCGACGAACGTGCAGCTGCACCGCGCCGCCGCCGCCGTCGAGCTCGGCGAGGGGCGCCACGCGGTCGAGGTGCACGAGTCGCTGAACCTGGAGGCGTTCCACGCGCTGCTGCCGGAGCGCCGCGCGCACCACTACCTCGACCAGGCCCGCGCCTACGCCCTCCTCGGCGACATCGAGCAGGCCAGCGAGATGCTCCTGGAGGGCGACCGGCTCGCCCCCTCGGAGATCCGCTGCCGGCCGCTGGCCCGGGAGGTGCTCAGCGACGTCCTGCGGCGCACCCGAGGCACCCCCTCGGCGCCCGTCGCTGAACTCGCCGAGCACATGAGCGTGGGGGTGTAGGGCACGGGGTAGCACAATGCCCGCATGGCCGGTCATGTCCTCTACGCCGTGATGTGCGGATCGCCTGTCACGCAGCACGCCAGCAGGCTGGTGTCGCTCGCCCAGGCGAAAGGCTGGGAGGTCTGCGTGGTCGCCACGCCGGACGCCCTCAAGTGGCTCGACATCCCGAGCCTCATCGCCCAGACCGGGCACCCCGTCCGGCACCGGTACAAGTACCCCGGAGACCCCGACATCCTCCCGCAGGCCGAAGCCATGATCGTCGCCCCGGCCACCGTCAACACGATCAACAAGTGGGCCGCGGGCATCGCCGACACCCTGGCCCTCGGCCTCGTCGTCGAGGGCCTCGGCATGGGCCTGCCGATCGTCGCGGTGCCCTTCACCAACGCCGCCATGGCCCGGCACCCCGCGTTCGGCGAGTCGATCGAGAAGCTGCGGGCCTGGGGCGTCACCGTCCTCTACGGCCCCGACGTCCTGCCCCTCCACCCGCCCGGCACGGGCGAGCGGATCACGGACCGCTTTCCCTGGCATCTGCCCGTCGAGGCGCTCGGCCCGCCGCGGGTGGAGTAACGTCGCGCCGTGCTAGTCGCCGAACTCGTCGAACTCATCGAGCAGCGCTACCCGACCTCGTGGGCCGAAAGCTGGGACCGGGTCGGTCTCACCCTCGGTGAGCCGTCCGCGGAGGTCACCAGGGTCTTCCTCGCCGTGGACTGCGACCCCCGCACGGTCGAGGAGGCGGTCTCCGCCGGCGCGGACCTGATGTTCACCCACCACCCGCTGCTGCTGCGCGGCGTGTCCAGCGTCGCGCCCACCACGTACAAGGGCGCGATCGTCCACCGGATGATCAAGGCGGGCATCGCCCTGTACACCGCGCACACCAACGGCGACGTCGCCGCCCCCGGCGTGTCCGACGCGCTCGCCGCACGGCTCGGCCTCGCCGGCCTCCGGCCGCTGGTCCCGACCGCCGACGACCGCGGCCACGGGCGCGTCGGCGAGCTGCCATCTGCGATGGCACTGTCGGATCTGGCCGCGCTCGTGTCGTCGGCAGTGGGTGATGTACGGGTGGCCGGGGTCCCCACGGACACGGTCCGGACGGTTGCCGTGTCCGGGGGTGCGGGCGACGCGTTCCTGGCCGACGCGGCGCGGGCCGGCGTTGACGCATACTTGACTGCGGATCTGCGCCACCACCCGGCGCACGAGCACCTGGCCAACGGCGGCCCCGCACTGCTGGACGTCTCGCACTGGGCGTCGGAGCGGCCGTGGCTCGACGACGTGGCGGCGTTCCTGCGGCAGGAAGCCGGCCTGCAGACCATCGTGTCCGATGTGGACACCTCACCGTGGACGTTCACCTTGGAGGACCGCAACCAGTGAAGGCCGACCCAGAGGCTCAGCGTCGCCTGCTCGACCTGCAGGCGATCGACATCGCGCTCACCCAGCTCGCGCACAAGCGCAAGTCGCTGCCCGAGCACGCGGAGCTCGACCGGCTGGCCCGCGAGCTGTCCACGATGGAGGACCAGCGCGTCCGCGCCCAGGTCGCCGTCGACGACCTCGACCGCGACATCAGCCGCCTCGAGCGCGACGCCGAGCAGGTCCGCGCCCGCAAGGACAAGGACCAGGCGCGTCTCGACGCCGGCACCGGCCCCGCCCGCGAGCTGGAGGCCCTGCAGCACGAGATCGCCACGCTCAAGCGGCGCCAGGGCGAGCTGGAGGACGCCGAGCTGGAGCTGATGGAGCAGCGGGAGACCGCGCAGGCCGCCCTCGACGAGGTCGCCGGCCGGCTCACCGAGACCCGCTCCGTGCGGGCCGCCGCCGAGCAGCGCCGCGACGAGGCCCTCGCCGGGATCGCCAAGGACGAGGAGTTCCGCCGATCCGGCCGCAAGCCCCTCGCCGCGGACCTCCCCGCCGACCTCATCACCCTGTACGACAAGATCCGCGAGTCCAGCGGCGGCATCGGCGCCGCCATGCTCCGCCACGGCCGCTGCGAAGGCTGCCGCCTGGAGCTCGCCGGCGGCGACAAGGCCCGGGTCAAGGCCGCCGCCGCCGACGAGGTCGTCCGCTGCGAAGAATGCCGGCGCATCCTCGTCCGGACCGCGGAGTCCGGCCTGTGAAGGTCACGATCGAGGCCGACGGCGGGTCCAGGGGCAACCCTGGCCCCGCCGGCTACGGCGCGGTCGTTCGCTCCACCACCGGCAAGGTCCTCGCCGAACGCCTCGGCCGGCTCGGCGTCACCACCAACAACGTCGCCGAGTACACCGGCCTCATCGAGGGCCTCCGCGCCGCCGCCGAGCTCGGCGCCGACGAGGTCGAGGTCCGCATGGACTCGAAGCTGGTCGTCGAGCAGATGTCGGGCCGCTGGCAGATCAAGCACCCCGGGCTGGTCCCCCTGGCAGCGGAGGCGGGGGACCTGGCCCGCTCGTTCCGCTCGGTCCGCTACTCGTGGATCCCCCGCGAGCGGAACAAGCACGCCGACCGCCTGGCGAACGCCGCCATGGACGGCGCCTCCACCCCACCCGCCACTCCTGGCTCTCCCGCCTCTTCTGGTTCGGCCGCCTCTTCTGGTTCGGCCGCCGCTGCTGGTTCCGCCGCTGCTTCTGGTTCCGCTGTTGCGGACGCCGCTCCGGTCGCGGGCCCCGACTCACCGGGCCGCGCGGCCGCCCGCGCCGTCGCCGCCGCCGCGAACTCGTCTTCGTCTCGGGGCCTGTCTTCTTCTGAAGGCTCGTCTTCGGGCGCGGGATCGGCCGGTCCTGCCCGCTCGTCCGGTTCCACGGACGCCACAGCACAGACGTTGGTCAATACGTCGGACGTCGATGCCGCGCCCGCCGAGCCCGTGGCCCGTTCCTGGGCGCCGCCGTCGACCGGGTCGCCGTTGCGGATGCTGCTCGTCAGGCACGGCGAGACGCCGTACACCGCCGAGAAACGCTACTCGGGGCGCAGTGATATCCCGCTGTCCGACCGCGGTCGCGACCAGGCCGGTCGTGCCGCCGTCCGGATCCGGGACCTCGCCCCCGACCTCGCCGCCGTGGTCAGCTCGCCGCTGCGGCGGTGCCTGGAGACCGCGGCCGCCGTGCGTGGCCTCGTCGGCGACGTCGAGATCGTCACCGACCAGGACCTCGTCGAGTGCGACTTCGGCGAGTGGGACGGGCTGACGTTCGCCGAGGTGCGGGCCGCGTACCCGGCCGAGCTCGACCGCTGGCTCGCCTCGCCCCTGGTCGCGCCGCCCGGCGGGGAGTCGCTGCAGCAGGTCACCATCCGGGTGCGGCGGGCGGTACGGCGGCTCCAGCAGCAGTACGCGGGACAGCGGATCGCCGTCGTCAGCCACGTGACCCCGATCAAGTCGATGCTGCGCGACGCCCTCGCCGCCGGCGACGCGTTCATGTACCGCCTGTACCTCGACCCGGCCGGCCTCTCGATCGTCGACTCATGGCCTGACGGCGGGGTCGCCGTGCGTACCGTCAACGACACCGCACACCTGAGCTGATGCCGGGTCCGCCGGCCCCGCGCAACCGCCTCATAACGGGCGCCGCGGCGGCTCTGGTGCTGGCCGCCGGCGCGTCACCGGCGCGTCACCGGCGCGGAGGTCAGGTCAGCGCCCGGTACAGCAGGATCAGGCCGACGCCGGTGCCGAACGCCACGATCAGCCACTTCAGCACCCCGGACGGGAGCCGCCGGGCGAGGCGGGCGCCCACGTAGCCGCCGAGCATCGCGGTCGGCGCCACCACCAGCACGTCCACCCACTCGACCGGCCCGAACAGCGCGAACACGCAGACCGTCACCAGGCCGGCGATCGCGGACACCACGTTCTTCAGCGCGCTGATCCTGGCCATCGACTGGTCGAGCACCAGACCCAGCGCCGCGACCAGCATGACGCCGAGCGCGGCACCGAAGTAACCGCCGTACAGCGAACCGGCGAACACCATCGCGTGCAGGCTCAGCGTCCTGCGCGCCGGCGACATGTCCCGCGGGTTGCCGACGAGCTTGCGCAGCCGGTCCTGGAACGCCAGGGTGGTGGCCGCCGCCAGTACCAGGAACGGCACCACCAGGTCGAACGCCCTCGCCGGCGTGATCAGCAGCAGCACACACCCGAGCGCCGCGGCCACCACCGACGTCGGCACGATGCCCGCCACCGTCCGCCGCGGCAGCTCGCTGAGGTCCATCCGGCTGCCGTACACCGAGGCGACGTACCCCGGGAACACCGACACCGAGTTGGTCACGTTCGCCGCCACCGGGCTCAACCCCGTCGCGATCAGCGCCGGAAACGTGATCAGCGACCCGCCACCGGCGATCGCGTTGACCGTGCCGGCGGCCAGCCCGGCCCCGGACAGGAGCGCGATGTCTGCAAGGTTCATGGTGCCGCCTACCATAGTCATCACGACGGACGAGTCGACCGGGCGGCCGCGTCGGCACCTTCACCGGTGCCGCCGAGGAACGTCCGGGCTCCACAGGGCAGGGTGGTTGTTAACGGCAACCCGGGGCGACCCGCGGGACAGTGCCACAGAGAACAGACCGCCCGGCCCCTCGGGGCCGGGTAAGGGTGAAACGGTGGGGTAAGAGCCCACCAGCGCCCCGGGTGACCGGGGCGGCTAGGTAAACCCCACCCGGAGCAAGGTCAGACGCAGGCGTTCGAGGGCGGCCCGCCCGAGCCTGCGGGTAGACCGCTGGAGCCTGCCGGCAACGGCAGGCCGAGATGGATGGCCGCCCCCGCCCCTCCGGGCGAGGACAGAACCCGGCGTACAGGTCGACTCGTCCGTCAGTTACTAGTCACGGCCCTTCTCCTGGCCGCTGAGCTGGTGTTTCGTACGTCGGTACTGGTCGACGTCGGTCAATGCTGGCGGTCGTTCGACGGCCCGGCGACGGCCCAGACGGCCCAGGGACGGCCCAGCGGAGATCAACTCGGACGGCCTTGGGGCTGCGCTTTCCCGGTTGCTTCCGCAACATGCTCCGACCCCGGAGAGGCTTCCCGTTGCGCAGGCTCCGCCCGGACATGCTGTGCCGGTGGGGCGCCATCGCGTACGGACCGTTCGGTTGCCCTCGGCCGCTGGCGCCCTGCCGGTGCGGCATGGCTGCCCTTCGGTGCGCAACGGGAGGGCTCGGAGCCCACCCCGGGCTTCCCGGCCCGCCGCAGTCCAGGGCGCGCAGCCCTGGCCGCCGGAGGCACACGCAGTACCGGGTGCAGCGGCCGGAGGCCCTGCCCGCCGGAGGCAAGACGCCGCCCGGCGCGGACCCGGCACGGCGCGACGACCCGGCCTGGCGACTGGGGTCGCCGCCAGCGTCACGGTCCGTCGGACAGGGTGCAGCTGGAGTTGATGCACGAGGCGTGACAACGCTGGCCTGGCCCGGTCTCTCGTCGTGAGATGGCTGGGGCTTCGGCGTGTCCGCCCGGGCTTTGCGCGCGGCCGGGACCGCCGCGCCGGGAGCGGAGCGGCAAGGCGCGGCGTGGCCCGAGCTGCGCGAGCGGCCCGTCAGGGCCGCCTTGAAGACGTATGGAAAGTTCTCACGGGGATTCTGTAGGTGGTCTGTAGGTGGTTTTGTCGTGTTCCGGCTGGCGCTTGACGCCCGCGTCCCACCTGACGCTTGACGTGCCCACTGGGATGGGCGTGCAGCCGCCAACACTCGGTGGCGATGACGGGCCCGGATCGCGGGATGAGCGGATGCTGGCTGACGTCGGTTGTGAGATTGCGACGGATTTACAGCCCAGGCTCACAACCACCTCTGACCTGCACAGGAGTCGGCCATCACGGCAGATTTCTCCGCGCATCCTCCGCACGCCAGTTGATAGGACCGGGAGGGCGGGTGGGCGTGATGCCTATCCGATCACGGTGATGACCATGAGAGTCGTGCCGTAGCCCGCGATGCCGAGGTGCAGGCCGGTCCAGAGTTGGTGGAGGCGGATGCGATGCAGTATCCAGTACCGGCGGTAGTGGGCTTCCCGGGCGCTCTTGAGGTCGGCGTCGTCGCCGAGCGCGCCGATGCCGACGAGCGTGCGGGTCAGGACTCGTGCCTGCTGGAGGTGGTATTCAGCTCGCTCGTGGTATTTCGCTGAGGCGAGCGCGCCGTACAGGCCGGCCGCAGTGATCAAGGCGGAAAGTGGGAGCGTAGCCGTTGCGAACTCTTGCTGCACGATCAGGACGCTGAGGGCGGCAGCGATGGCCAGCAGGTAGTTCGTCAACTGGGAGCGCTGTGCTTCGGATTGCCGAAGCTGGGTTCGATGTTCGCTCCAGTACGCCAGCGTTGCGGTCTCGGGCTGACTCACTCAATGCTCCCCTCTGAACCGTTGGGTTCCGCGCCTAGTCGTTCTTGAGTTTTCTGGCTTGTCGGACGCCCGGGCAAGGGTGTCTCGGATTCGTCTGGCCCCAAGCCGGGTGGGGTGGTCGGGGCCGTGGACCGCCTCGGTGATGGCCACGGCCCGCTCGGCCAGCGGCCGCGCCCCCGCCGGATCACCAAGTGCCCGCAACACCACGGCGAGGTTGCCCAGGCGGATGGCGACGGTGGGGTGGTCGGGGCCGTAGACCGCCTCGGTAATGGCCAGGGCCCGCTCGAACAGCGGCCGTGCCCCCGCCAGATCACCAAGAGCCCGCAACACCAGGGCGAGGTTGCTCAGGCTGGCAGCGACGTGGGGGTGGTCGGGGCCGTGGACCGCCTCGCTGATGGCCAGGGCCCGCTCGGCCAGCGGCCGCGCCCCCGCCGGATCACCAAGATCCCGCAACACCTGGGCGAGGTTGCTCAGGCGGATGGCGACGGTGGGGTGGTCGGGGCCGTGGACCGCCTCGCTGATGGCCAGGGCCCGCTCGAACAGCGGCCGCGCCCCCGCCGGATCACCAAGTGCCCACAACACCAGGGCGAGGTTGCCCAGGCGGATGGCGACGTCGGGGTGGTCGGGGCCGTGGACCGCCTCGGTGATGGCCACGGCCCGCTCGGCCAGCGGCCGCGCCCCCGCCGGATCACCAAGTGCCCGCAACACCACGGCAAGGTTGTTCAGACTGATGGCGACGTCGGGGTGGTCGGGGCCGTGGACCGCCTCGGTGATGGCCACGGCCCGCTCGGCCAGCGGCCGCGCCCCCGCCGGATCACCAAGATCCCGCAACACCAGGGCGAGGTTGCTCAGGCTGATGGCGACGTCGGGGTGGTCGGGGCCGTGGACCGCCTCGCTGATGGTCAGGGCCCGCTCGGCCAGCGGCCGCGCCCCCACCGGATCACCAAGAGCCCGCAACACTACGGCGAGGTTGCTTAGGTAGGCGGCGACCTCGGGGTGGTCGGGGCCGTGGACCGCCTCGCTGATGGCCAGGGCCCGCTCGAACAGCGGCCGGGCATCCGTGAACCGTGCTCGTACCTGCAGAAATGTGGCGGCCCGGTCCAACAGCCAGGAACAGTTCATGGCTACCGAACGGTCGGGAGCGGTCACGGCCGTGGCGTCGTCGACGGCGGTTGCGGCCGTCAGTACGTGGGGCAAGAGCACCGCCCACCGGGGCCATCCCTCCGGCGCACCCATGATCGGGCCAGGCGCATCCTCCCGGAGCACAGCAAGGACCGTCGCCAATGGGTTCGGCGATGGGGGGTCGACCTGTTGCTCGCCCGGTGCTGTCCACACGTGGACGACAGTAATGTTCACTCTCGCTCAATGGCATCATGCGATGAGCGGGCACTGCCGTACGGAAGTGCCACGCATTCCTCGATCGCGACAACCAACGCGCTGGCGGACTCGGAATGGTCGGGCTGACCGGATGGCGGTGTCACCCGTAGGGTTGATAGCGGCCGATGGCGGGTCTGAGAGCCTGGTGGGCGTGACAAGTGAGGACGGGTCGTCGGCGGAATGGGATTTCTTCGTTTCCTACACTCAGGCCGACCGGGCGTGGGCCGAGTGGATCGCCTGGGAGCTGGAAGAAGACGGTCACCGCGTACTGGTGCAGGCGTGGGACTTCGTTCCCGGGTCGAACTGGATGCAAGGCATGCAGGGCGGCCTCACCCGAGCCGAACGAACCATCGCCGTACTGTCCAACGCCTATCTCGCATCGGTCTACGGCGGCCTGGAATGGCAGGCCGCCATTGCGGCCGACCCGTCCGGCACGGAGCGGAAACTCTTGACTGTGCGGGTGGAGGACTGCGACCGGCCAGGCCTGCTCGGCCTCGTCGTCGGCATCGATCTGTTCGATATCGCCGAGGCGAAGACGAAAGCGCGGCTACGGCAGATGGTCACCCGGGCGGCGGCCGGCCGGGCCAAACCGAGCCAGCGTCCGCCGTTCCCGCCCGCCAGCCGGGCGATGCCCCAACAGGCGCGATTTCCCGGGGCACTACCCGAACAGTGGAACGTCCCGGCCCGCAATCCACACTTCACCGGCCGCGAACCCGCACTGAACAGCCTCGCCGCCGGTCTGACCGCCGGCCGGACCGTGACGGTCACCGCGGTACGCGGCATGGGCGGGGTCGGCAAGACCCAGCTCGCCAACGAATACGCCCACCGTCACGCCACCGACTACGACCTGGTCTGGTGGATCGCCGCTGAACAACCCACCCTCATCCCCGACCAGTTCACGGCACTCGCCACGCAACTCGGCCTCGACCCGCCCCCCGACACCGACGCCCTCCGCGCCGAGGTCCACCAGGCGCTTCGACGCGTCCCAGGCTGGCTGCTGATCTTCGACAATGCCGACGCCGTTGATGACCTCCGCCCGTGGCTGCCCAACGCCCCGCTTCCGCCAGGCATCCCCGGGCACATCCTCATCACCACCCGCCGCGCCGGCTTCACCGCCCTCGGCCAGGTCCACGACCTCGACGTGGTCGACCACGTCGAAGCCGTCCAACTCATGCGAGCCCGGCTACCCCACCTCGACACCGCGAGCGCGACCAGCATCGCGGACGAACTCGGCCGCCTTCCCCTCGCCCTGGAACAGGCCGCCGCCTACATCGACCAGTCGGCCATGCCCGCCCACGACTACCTAACCCTGCTGAAAACCCGAGCTCAGCAGATGTACGGCCGGGGCCGGCCCGCCTCGCGCGACGACACTCTCGCCACCCTTTGGGACCTCAGCTTCGACCGGATCGCCGCCACCAATCCCGCCGCGCTGCAGCTGCTCGCCCTCTGCGCCTACCTCGCCCCGGTCCCCATCCCCCTCGACCTGTTCACCAACCACCCCGACCTGCTCCCCGACCCACTTCAAACCGCCACCACCGACCCACTCGCCTTCAACGACACCCTCGCCACGATCGTCGACCACTCCCTCGCCAAACGCACCCCCAACGGCCTGCAACTCCACCGCCTCGTCCAAGGCGCCCTCCGCCACCGCTTCCCAGCCCAACCGGCCACACCATGACACCCCCAAACCCGTTCGACCCACAGGCGACGGTGCTTGCCGTGCTCCGTGAGGATGCGCCTGCCTCGATCATGGGTGCGCCGGAGGGATGGCCCCGGTGGGCGGTGCTCCTGCCCCACGTACTGACGGCCACAGCCGCCGTCGACGACGCCACGACCGTGGCCGCTCCCGACCGTTCGGTAGCCATGGACTGTTCCTGGCTGTTGGACCGGGCCGCCTCATTTCTGCAGGTACAGGCACGGTTCACGGATGCCCGGCCGCTGTTCGAGCGGGCCCTGGCCATCGACGAGGCGGTCCACGGCCCCGACCACCCCACCGTCGCCGTCCGCCTGAACAACCTCGCCTTGGTGTTGCGGGCTCTTGGTGATCCGGCGGGGGCTCGGCCGCTGTTCGAGCGGGCCCTGGCCATCGGCGAGGCGACCTACGGCCCCGACCACCCCACCGTCGCCCTCCGCCTGAGCACCCTCGCCCAGGTGTTGCGGGATCTTGGTGATCCGGCGGGGGCGCGGCCGCTGGCCGAGCGGGCCGTGGCCATCGGCGAGGCGGTCCACGGCCCTGACCACCCCGACGTCGCCGCCGGCCTGAACACCCTCGCCCAGGTGTTGCGGGATCTTGGTGATCCAGCGGGGGCGCGGCCGCTGGCCGAGCGGGCCGTGGCCATCGGCGAGGCGGTCCACGGCCCCGACCACCCCCACGTCGCCGTCTACCTGAGCAACCTCGCCCAGGTGTTACGGGATCTTGGTGAGTAGTTCCGGTGTCGCAGGCCGAGGTTCTATAGCTTTCACGGCTGATCTACAGTCCGCGCCTAGTCCACTACCCACCTCATTCAAAGCCGCGGCTACAAGGCCCAGGGAACCCGACAGTCCGCCACGAGACACCTGCCAATGGGACCGCCTGCTTGGCGCACCCACTTCAGCCGAGCAGCCAAAATCACGTGCACTCATCGACATGTGTATGTGGCCACGGACGCTCACGCATCACCGAACGTAACCGGGATGACCGAACAGTCGAGGCCGACTGTCGCGGATGTGCTGGGACGGCTCCGTCAAGCATGGGTGGGACTAGGCATGGATCGTGCCCGACACGGCTCGACAGGCGAGACCAACGGGCGAGCACCCTGACTAGCGTCGGTGGTACAAGGAGCCTGCCGGCTTGGCCGCGTATCGCATCATTCGCTATCCGTGCTTACGTGGTCGTTTTCTGGGCAGTTGTCGCAACTTGCGAGTGGGTGGCGCACCCGGGCTATCGGGGTTCGGTGCCGTTCCGGGATTGGTGGCCTCGGCATCGGGAAGGGGTAAGAACGTCTCATCGAGTGGGTAGCAACGCCGCAGGTCACTTACATATAAGCGTTGCTGTGGATCGCGGACCACATTGCCCTCTACAATTACTGGGCGGCCATCACCATGCCATTCGGCTGCCCGCCTGTACGTAGCTTGATCGAGCTGTACGCGGATAACGCAATGGCGTCCGTTGCGCACTGTCGAGACGAAAATGTCGCCAGGTCCCTCATGTTCATTACGTTGGAGACCGGTGATTTTGCCATTGAAGGTCCTGCTTGGCTCAATGTATCGCGAGCGCATCTTTTTCGCAGTCGCCTCAATGAGGTCCCGGGCTTGCGCCTGTATAGTCACGTCTGTGATGCGCGGCGGGCCCGCGAGTGCCGTAGCCCAGGAGATCTTTGATTCAAACTCTCCGACGGCAGGCTGGGCCAACACCTTGGCAAGGGAAACGCAGAACTCACGACTCACGCCGCGCTCAACGAGCGCATACAGTTGGTCTGGAACGGGATCGTTCGCCGGTTCAATTACGATCTCCCGCAGGGCGTAGAGGGCCTGCGCAAAGGTTCGCACCACCCGCCGCTCGAATGGCTCCGGTGTTCCAACGTCGAGCCAAGTTTGGTCGGTGCTATCCCGATTTGGCGGATCTATAGGTATCAGCACTGGAAAGACGAAAGAACCTTCTTCGGTATGAGCCATCCGGGCCTTGCCAGCCACGTCGTCACCACGCTTGAGGTAGTGCCCGCGGATTTCAGACCGTTCTTTGATTGAAGTCGTTCCCGAGGCGCGGAACATTCGGCGAGCCGCTGACATGATAGTGGACGCGGCATCAAGGGGTATCGAGTCGGATCTGACGGTGTCGTTTTTCGCACGTAGATGCGCAACGTCGGTCCAAAGGTATCTGGCGCGTTTAACAACCGTAAGCCAATCTACCCCTTCTGCGATCGCGACTCGTTGAAGGATTGAACGAACTACCTCAAGATGGGAATTATTGGATAGTGGAACTCCGACGCCAGTATTGGCCCGCAGCCAAAGCGCACCGCCTGAGCCTGGAGGCTGTTCAATCCACCCCGTGACCTCCATGTACTCCTTAACTTGCGCAAGATTAGGGAGGGGATGGGTGGTGTTCATGCCCCTGCCTCTGCTGTTGGGAAGATGATGGCGTCCATTTCGGCTTTCCAGTGGACTAAGGAATGGATGTCAAATCGCTGCGCTTTGGGCACAACGATGCTGTCAGCCGGTGCCATCTTGTCTACGCGAACCCAAAACGCTGCCGAGCGATGCCACGTGCCGCCCGGCTGATGATGAACCCAATCGGGAGGATACGGCAAATCAACCACTACCACCACAAAATAGACAGGTAGCCACATCTGGTTCCACTTGGGGAACCATCTGGGATCTGCCTCGTACGTCAACGACCGCCCTCGGATCTTGAAGCGTGCCGTGCACTTCACCTGGACGTTTACGGAGGCGTACTGGTAGTCAACGGTGCCGTCGATGGCTCGACCGTCTTCGTCCGGCGGCGTTTCGCTGAAGCCCAGGCCTGCCTGACCGCAGACGGCTCGTACGTAGGCAACGCCGTACCTGGATTTGGCGGCGCTCGGATCCAGCCAGCCGAGCTGACCTGAAGTTACCGACCCGGCGCTCTCTGTCGCGGCCATGCCGCTATCTTGCGGGAAAGGGGCGACATGAGGGAAGTGCATGAACGCTACCTATCGACAACGATGGGTGGATGAACGTACCCATACGTCGTAAAACGAACGGCCGTTCGGCTGTTCCCCGCCGCTGATGGTCAGGCTGCGTATGCCCGGGTCGAGCTCCCTCCGGGTCAACCCGGACGGAACTGAAGCGATCGACGCTGACAAGCCGAATTCCTTCCCAGTGCCGGCCGCAGAGACCGCACGCCGCCACGACGACTGGCTGGCCAGGGCGCGGCGGCAGTTCGCGTACGTCGGTGGCGCCCGAAACGTGAATCTCACTGAGCCGGAATTCGATTTCCTGATTCGGCTGGTCATCCTGCCCGGGGCAGGGTGGCAGTCGGCCGTCACTCCGCCGGACGGGATCTGGTTCAACACGCTGCCGCCCGGGGTGGTGCTCGAAGCGTGGGCCGCCGAGGGGGGCTCATCGCGCTGGACCCGCATGAGTAGAACGTCGTCGGTCCGTACAGCGCAGGAACCCGCTGTGGGTCGGCATCATGACGCGAGTCAGAGCTTCGGCACGACCGGCTCCGGGAGCAGGACCGCCCATGCCTTGAGCACCGCCGCGGCCTGGTCGTGGAGCTCGCCGGCGGCGGCCTCGACCCGCAGTGTGCGGAGGTCGGATTCGACGGTCAGCTCGCGGTAGAGCTGGAGGTCCTCGAACCCGTTGGCGCCGACGTCGTAGCTCGATGCGCCGTAGACGAGCCTGGGGATGCGCGCCCAGTAGCAGGCGACGAGGCACATCGGGCAGGGCTCGCTGCTGGCGTACATGACGGCGTCGGTCATGATGTGGCGCTTGAGCACCTGGCCGGCGCTGCGCAGGGCCATGACCTCGGCGTGGGCGGTCGGGTCCATCAGTTCGACGACGCTGCTGGTGCCCTCGGCGATGACCTTGTCGTCGATGACGATGATGGCGCCGAACGGGGTCTTGCCCTCGTCTTCGAGGGCGTGGCGGGAGATCTCGATCGCGCGGCTCAGGAACTCGGAATCGGTCGCGCTGAGGCTTACCTGCATGGGTCCTGTCCTTTGAAGGGTTCGTGCGTTCGGCGTCAAGTCAGGCTTGACGCTTCTTCGGCCACGGGCGAAGTGGTGTGACGAAGTGCAGCTCAGTGCGGTCCGCCGGGTAGTCGGCGTCGGACGTCTCGATCACGCGGCCGTCGGCGTCGATCGAGATCCGGCGGCAGAAGATGAGGGGTACACCCTCCGGTAGCCCCCAGAGCTGCGCCTCCACGGTGGTCGGCATCCGGGCCGTGACCTCGTCGACCATCTTCATGATCTCCACGCCGACGGTGGACAGCTGGTGTTGTGTACCGCCTGGCCAGGGCTCGTTGTTGGGGTCGAGTAGCGCCGGATTGCCCTGCACGATGTCGAGCGGGATGTGCGAGACGCTCCACGACAGGCGCAGGTCGGTGTTCGGGTCGGTCGCTTCCCACTGCCGGCGGAGCATGAGGGTCGTGGGTTCGACGCCGAAGACCTTCGCCAGCTCCGTTCCCGCCTCCACCTGGTCGTACTGCGACGAGAAGCGCTGGGCGCCGATGGACATGTTGAGGTTGGTCTCGGCCTCGCCGATGGCGCCGCGTTCGGCTTCCGGCTTGAGCGCCAGGTCCTTCTCGATCTGATGCCGCTCGGATGAGCGGATCACCCGCCGGGGCGGGATGCGTACGACCGGGGCCTTGCCGCGCCCGCGGGAGACCGTCGAGTACAAGGTGCGCAAACACCTGCTGCCGTTCTTCGGTGGCCAGCAGCTCGGCGCGATCAAGCCCGGCACGGTCCGGGAGTGGGACCGCTCCATGGAGGGCACGATCGGGCCGGGGACCCGCTCGGTCACCTTCGCCCACCTGCGGACGATCCTCAACGCGGCGGTCGACGACCAGAAGATCGCGAAGAACCCCTGCTCGGCCAAGTCGGTCGTCCAGCCGGAGCCGGTGCAGAGGAAGATCGTGCCGTGGCCCGAGGGCCCGGTCCGGGTCGTCCGGGCGAAGCTGCCGGAGCGGTATCAGCTGGTCGTCGACCTCGGCGCGGGGTGCGGCCTGCGGCAGGGGGAGATGTTCGGCCTCAGCGACGAGGACCTCGACACCGCCGGCGGCTGGCTGCACGTCCGGCGGCAGGTCAAGGTGGTCCGCTCCCGTCTGGTGTTCGGCCTGCCCAAGAACGACCGGGAACGGAAAGTGCCGCTGCCGGACTCGGTCGCCGGCCGGATCGAGGCGCGGGGTGAGACGTACAAGGTCGTCGCCGTCACCCTCCCGTGGGAGGACCCGTTCAGCTCGGAGCTGGTGACCGTCAACCTGCTGCTGACGACCCCGCGCCGGAACGCGGTCCGCCGGACACCTTCGACGCGCTGACCTGGAACCCGGCCATCGAGGCGGCCGGGATCGAGCGGTCCCGGGAGACCGGGACGCACGCGCTCCGGCACTACTTCGCGTCGGTCCTGCTGGACGCGGGCGAGTCCATCAAGGCGCTCGCTGAGTACCTCGGGCACTGGGACCCGGCGTTCACGCTGCGGCAGTACACCCACCTGATGCCGGCCAGCCAGGGCCGCACCCGCGCCGCGATCGATCGCGTGTTCAACCGGCAGGGGACGGCCCAGTGACGGCCCGACAAGATCAAACAGTGGAGTTTTCCCTGGTAGAGGGCATTGTGCCGGGAAGAGCCCGGCGTACAGGTCGACTCGTCCGTCGCTGCGACCCCCCCACCGCTCCGCGGCGGGGCCCCGGCGGGGGTTCCCACCCACACCCCCATGCGCCGCCGCGGCGGCGCACTGCCGGCGCGGAGCGCGCGGCAGGACCCACGCGTCCCGCGCCATCGCCGCCGGCCCGTCCGGTCGCGTTCGTTGCTCCACTCCGCGTCCGGTCTCATCGTCGGCGTGGCCGCCGCCGCGGCGGCGGTTGTGCCGGAGGGGGCCTTCAGCTGACGGCTCGGATGGCGGCCACAGCGATGAGGACGACGCCGACCTCGACCTCCACGCCCGGGCCGGTCAGGAAGAGCTTCGGATGGTCGACGAACACGTGTTGGGTTCGAAGAATTGTCGGTCGGGGGTGGAACCAGGGCGGGGGTTCGGGGGTGACAGGAGTATGGGCAGGTCCACCGGTAGCGATGCGGTGTCTGATTTGTACGCGGCCAGCTACGCGAGGCTCGTCGGTGTGGTGGCGCTGGTCGCCGGGGGGAGGGCGGAGGCCGAGGAGTGCGTGCAGGAGGCGTTCGTGCGGCTGCTCGGGCGGTGGGAGCGCGTGTCCCGGCTCGAGTCGCCGGAGGTGTGGGTGCGGACGGTGGCGATCAGGCTGGTGGCGAACCGGCGGCGGAACGCGCGGAGTGCCCTGCGGGCGTTGCTGCGGCACGGGCCGCCGGTGGACGCGTCGCCGCCGAGTGGGGACCGGGTGGATCTCACGGCGGCGCTGCGGCGGTTGCCGGTCGGGCAGCGGCAGGTGGTCGTCATGCATCACCTGCTCGGGTACGGCGTGGAGCAGACCGCCGAGCTGCTGGACGTCGCGCCCGGGACGGTGAAGTCGCGGTTGAGCCGGGCCCGGAGCGCGCTCGCGGGGCTGCTGAGAGAGGAGGCGTCGAATGTCTGAGCTCGGGGATCTGCTGGCGGCCGAGGCGAAGCGGCACGAGCCGGGGCAGGCGCCGGCGTTCGACGAGGTGGTGCGGAAGCGGCGGAACCGGGACCGGCGGCACCTCGCCGTCGTGGGGGCGGTCGTGGCGGTGGCGCTGGGAGCGACCGCCGGGCCCACGCTGTGGGGGCAGAAGCAGCAGCCGGCCAGCGCGGCCCGAGCGGTCGTCACCGGGACGCTCCTGATGGTCGGCGGGCCGATGCCAGGGTATTCGCGCGGCACCGCCGGGACGGTGTGGTTCGACGCGGCCGACGGCACGACCACGAGCACCACCTCGGCGGCCGACGGACGGTTCAGCATCAGGTTGACGCCGGGGCGGTACGTCGCGACCGGAGAGCCCGTGAACAGCGGCGCTCCATGGTGTCGCGCCGACGAGCCCGTGGTCGTCCCGCCGGAAGGGCTGCATGACGTGCGGGTGCTGTGTCAGATGCGCTGAGGCGCCGCGGATACTGAGGGGACCGGAATCAGCGGGGGAGTGGCGATGACAGCACAGGCGGCACGGAGCACCGAGCAGCGCGTGGCGGACACGGTACGGCGGCTGGAGGAGGACGTCGACGCGTGGGTGGCGACGGCGTCGGCGGACGGGGAGCCGTGCATGGTGCCGCTGTCGTTCCTGTGGGACGGGGCGACCCTGCTGTTCTCGACGGCCGTCAACAACCCGACGGCGCGCAACCTGGCGGCCAACGGCCGGGCCCGCGTCGGTGTGGGGCCGACGCGGGACGTGGTCCTCATCGAGTGTGCCGTGCAGACCGTGCCGGCCGGCGACCTGACGGACGGCACGAAGGACGCGTTCGCCGAGAAGACGGGGTTCCGGCCGGGGAAGGGCTACGTGTACTTCCGGATGACGCCGCTGTGGATCCAGGCCTGGCGGGAGGCCAACGAGCTGGCCGGCCGGGACCTGCCGGAGCTCACGCCACCGAGGTGAACGCCAGCATCTCCCACGGGCCCGCGCTCGCGCCGTTGGCGCGCAACATGTTGGCGGAGCTGCCGGTCATGTCGACGCGGACGCTGACCCAGCCCTTCGTGGACTGGTTGCGCAGGTAGTAGACGCCGGCGTCGGACCAGACCTCGAAGACCTCCCAGACGCCCGGCCACTCGCCCCGCCCGCGCATCATGCCGCGGAGGTTGCCGCTGTACCCGTATTCGGCGGTCACGAGGTAGCCGGAGCTGGCCTGGATGTAGATGGTGTCGGTCCGGCCGTTGTAGGCGCACAGGCGGAAGTGCTCCCACGTGCCCAGCGCGCCGGCCGTGGAGCGGGCCCGGAGCATGTTGTGGCTGCTGCCGGTGTACCCCTGCTCCTCCGAGACGTAGCGCGCCGCCCGGTAGCTGTAGATGTAGAACCGCTGGCAGATCGAGGCGCCCGGGATGCCGACCGGCCCGAGGGCGTTCGCCTGCGCCTCACCGCCGCCGAGGTCCAGCGACGTGCGCGTCAACCCCTTCGTGGCGGGATCGTCCTCGGCGGCCGCGGCCGCGGGCGAGGCGCCGGGGCTGGGCGCGGCGTGCGCGGACGCCGGGACCAGCAACGCGAGCAGGACAACGACAGCGGACAGCAACCCCCGGGCACGGCGCACAGCGACTCCAAGCGTGATGTAGTACGACCCCGCCGGACATGCTGGACGAATGCATCGATGAGTGTCAAGGCCCGTCGAAAAGCTTCAGGGTTGCGGCGTGCAAAGTGGCGCTCCGTGCGAAAACCGACGGGCCGGGACCGGGTTCCGGCCGGCCGTCGAGGCCGCTGTACCGCCCACCGGCCTCCCGCACGATCAGCGACGTCGCCGCGAAGTCCCAGATCTGCCCCCGGGTCTGCACGCACAGGTCGAGCCGCCCGTCGGCGACGAGCAGCGCCGCGTGCACCGGCCACGGCTCCTTGCGCGCCACGGCGGTCAGCGGCTCCAGCATCGCCCGCTCGGGCCGGAAGACGTAGTCGTCGGGGATGACGCCGAGCGTCGCGCCCTCGGGCGTCTCGGCGCCGTCGGCGGCCACCCGCAGCCGCCGCGCGTCGTCGCCGCCGATGCCGCCCTGGAACGAGCCACCGCCTCGCGAGGCCCACCAGATGGTGCCCTGCGCCGGTACAGCGGCGACACCCGCGACGATCTCGCCGTCCTCCTCCAGAGCGACGAGCACGAGCCAGCGGTCGTCGCCGGCGACGAACATCGCGGTGCCGTCGATCGGGTCGATGATCCAGCGGCGGCCGCCGGTGCCGGTGAGCCCGCCCTCCTCGCCGAGGATCGCGTCGCCGGGGCGCTCCTCGGCCAGCACGGCCCGGATCGCGGCCTCGACGGCGCGGTCGGCCTCGGTGACGACGCTGCCGTCGGCCTTGATCTCCTTCGGCAGCCCGGCGAGGGCGGCGAAGTAGCGCATGCCGACCTCGGCCCCGGCGAGCGCGGCCCGCCGGGCGAGGAGGAGGTCGCTCACAGGCGCGCCAGGTCGATGAAGTACGTCGGGTACGTCTTCGACACGCAGCGCGGGTCGCGGATCTCGATGCCGGGCACGCGCAGGCCGAGCAGCGCCAGGCTCATCGCCATCCGGTGGTCGTCGTACGTGTGGAAGGCCGTCGGCGCGGGCGTCCCCGGGTTGACCGTGAAGCCGTCTTCGTCCTCGACCGCGTCGATGCCGGCGCGGCGCAGCTCGGTGACGATCGCGGCGATCCGGTCGGTCTCCTTCTTGCGGATGAAGCCGATGCCGCGCACGCGCGTGGGGGAGTCGGCGAACACCGCGACCGCCGCCAGGGTCTGCGCGGTGTCGGAGATGTCGGCCATGTCGACGTCGATGCCGTGCAGCGTGCCGGTGCCCGTGACGGTGACCCGGTCGGCGGTCCGCTCGACCCGCGCGCCCATCTGCTCCAGCAGGTCCGCGAAGCGCACGTCGCCCTGCAGGCTGCTGGTGCCGAGCCCCTCGACGGTGACCCGGCCGCCGGTGATCGCGGCGGCGGCGAGCACGTACGACGCGGCGCTCGCGTCGGGCTCGATCGCGTAGTCCGTCGCCCGGTACGCGCCCGGGCGCACGTGCAGGCCGTCGACGGTGACCCCGAACGCGGCCATGACGGCGGTGGTCGCCTCGACGTAGGGCACGGAGACCAGCGGCGAGGTGAGCTCCACCGACAGGCCGTCGGACATCAGCGGCCCGGCCATCAGCAGCCCGGACAGGAACTGGCTCGACAGGTGGCCCGGCACCGCGACCTTCCCGCCGGCGACCGGCCCGGTCACCGCGATCGGCAGGAGCCCGGGCCCGGCCTCGGACAGGTCCTCCACCGTCGCGCCGAGCTCGCGCAGCGCGTCGGTCAGCGGCCCGAACGGCCGTGCCCGCAGCTGCGGCGCGCCGTCCACGACGCTGCGCGCCGGGCGCAGCGCCGCCGCCGGCACCACGAACCTGCCGGTGGTGCCCGACTGGCGGGCGTCGATGCTCGCCGGCGTGGTCTGCGTGCGCGGGTCGACGCCGTCGACGACGACGGTGTGCGCGGCCTCGTCGACGGTCAGCGTCGCGCCGAGCGCCCGCACGGCGCCGAGCATCGCGTGCGTGTCGTCGGCGAACAGCACCCCCGTCAGCGTGCTGCGCCCCGGAGCGAGCGCCGCGCAGATCAGCGCCCGGTTGGTGATGCTCTTGGAGCCCGGCGGCCGCAGCGACACGTCGGGCGGCGCGGTCAGCGGCGTGATGGCAAGGACGTCCGGCAGGTCATCGGCATGGAGGCTCACCCCTCAATTGTCCCGCAGCCCGCCGCCGCCCCGCGGGGCAACCCCACCCCGCTAGCGTTTGCGCATCTCGTACGAGCCGTCGCCGGCCGGGTCCAGCGGCACCGTGTCGCCGAGCGTTCCGGCGGCGTCGGCGGAGACGCGCAGCCGCCCGGGCCCGGCGAGGTCGGCGAGGCGGGTCGCGGCGGCCACCACGGGCCCGGTCAGTCGCTCTTCGCCCTGCGGTGTTCCGCCGACGTGCAGGCCGAACCGGACCATCGTCATGCCGCGCGGCCGCAGGTAGCCGGCGACGTCCCGTACAGCTGCCGCGGCGTCGTCGTAGAGCACGAGGGCGTGCCCGTCGGCGGCGAGTGCGGGACGCCCGCCCGTCAGGGACTTCACGACGTCGCCCGGGGCGGCCGAGCCGCCGATCGCGAGGACCGCTGCGTTCAGGTTCACGGCACCGAGTATCGGGGCCCCGCAGCCCCGCGTCCACCGTGGACTGTTCGCCTCCTAACGATGGTGGGAGGATCGCCCGTCCGACTCGAATCTCGCTCCACCGAACGGCTCACCCTCGGGTGATCGTGGCCACAGGCATCCGTGCTCATCGGTGCCTGCCGCGAGCCGTCCGCCGCCGCCGGCCCATTCACGGAATCGTTGACGCACAAGGATTTCCGGCAACCCGATGGGTGGTTCGCGACGACTTCCGGACCTTCTGCGGGCGTCCGCTCCCGGAGTCGGGCGGTTGCGTCTACTGTGGAATCCCAACCAGCTATTTGCCGGTTTCGGTGGCGCGTGTTTCATTTGCGGTGCACAGTGATGTCATGAGCAGCAGCGGTGCTGAGCGGTACTACTGGTGCCTTTCCCACCATCGGGTCGAGTCCGAGGCAGACATGTGCGCCGGAAGGGATCGACTCGGCCCCTATGATTCGGCGTCAGAAGCGCAGCGGGCGTTGGAAACAGTCCAGCAACGCAACGAGGCGTGGGATGCCGAAGACGAACGGTGGGAAGGCAAGCGCTAGCAACACGTCGGAGCCGAAGGCGACCGCGAACCGCCCCGGCATACGACTCCGGTCCGACCCGTCTCCATCCGCACAACCCAACCGCGAACATCCCGCAGGATGCGGGAGAACTCCTCCAGGAGGACCACGATGGCCGCAGCTAAGAAGGCCACCACGAGATCGGCCGCAACGAGCGCGGCCACGACAACTCCCGCAGCGGACGCTGCACTGACCGCGACCCCCGCCAGGGCCGCGAAGACCGTCGCCGCCGCCGCTCCCCGCCGGCGCGCGACCAGCTCGACGGTGGCCCAGCCCACCGCCACCACCCCGGCAGCCACGTCCGAGGCTTCCACGACGGCGGCTCCCGCCGCCGCGTCCCCGTCTTCGTCGTCGCCGAGGTCCACGAGGGCGGCGCGCCCCGCCGCCAAGCGGGCCACCGCGACGAAGACGACCCCGGCCGCTTCCAAGGCTACCGCCACCGGCACCGCCACCACGGCCACTGCCGCGAAGTCCCCGTCCACCAAGTCGGCGACGGCGGCCACCCCGGCGGCGAAGTCGACGGGCGCCTCCGCGGCGAAGACCCCGGCAGCGAGGTCGGCGGCGGCGAAGTCGGCCACCCCGGCGGCCAAGGCAACGGGCGCCTCCGCGGCGAAGGCTCCGGCGGCGAAGTCGACGGGCGCCTCCGCGGCGAAGACCCCCGCTGCGAAGGCCGCGGGCACCACGACCGCGAAGACCCCGGCGGCCAAGACGACGGGCGCCTCCGCGGCGAAGGCTCCGGCGGCGAAGTCCACGACCGGCCGGGCCACGACGAGGTCGGCGACCCCGGCCGCGAAGGCAACCGCGGCCAAGTCCGCGACCCCCGCCGCGAAGTCCACGGCCGCCAAGGCCACGACGGCGAAGGCCACCCCCGCCGCGAAGTCGACGGCGGCCAAGGCCACCACCGCGAAGGCCACCCCCGCCGCCAAGTCCACGGCAGCTAAGGCGACCACGGCGAAGGCGACCCCGGCAGCGAAGTCGACGGCCGCCAAGGCCACCACAGCCAAGGCGACTCCGGCAGCGAAGTCGACGGCGGCGAAGGCGGCCACGGCGAAGGCCACCCCTGCCGCGAAGTCGACGGCAGCCAAGGCCACCACCGCGAAGGCGACTCCGGCAGCGAAGTCGACGGCGGCGAAGGCGACGACGGCCAAGGCGACTCCGGCGGCGAAGGCCACCACTGCCAAGACGGCAGCGGCGAAGGCGACGACGGCGAAGGCGACCCCGGCGAAGTCCGCGGCGGCGAAGTCCGCGGCGGCGAAGGCGGCTCCGGCGAAGACCGCCGCTGCGGCCAAGTCGGCCCCCGCCCCCGCCAAGGCAGCCGTGAAGTCCGCGGCGGCGAAGGCGGCCCCCGCGAAGACCGCGAAGGCGACGACCGCGAAGGCGGCTCCGGCGAAGGCTCCGGCCAAGTCGGCTGCCAAGGCGACCGCTGCCAAGTCCACGGCGGCGAAGAGCACGGCGAAGGCGGCTCCGGCGAAGGCGGGTGCGGCCAAGGCGACGCCGGCGGCCACGAAGGCCACGGCGAGCAAGGCCACCACCGCGAAGGCGACCGCTGCCAAGACGACCGCCGCGAAGGCGACGGCCGCCAAGGCCACGGCGAAGGCGGCCCCCGCGAAGGCCGCGAAGGCCACGACCGCCAAGGCGACGACCGCGAAGGCGGCTCCGGCCAAGGCGGCGGCCAAGGCGACCGCTGCGAAGACCACGGCGGCGAAGGCGGCCCCCGCGAAGACCGCGAAGGCCACCACCGCCAAGGCCACCGCTGCGAAGGCGACGACCGCCAAGGCGGCTCCGGCGAAGGCTCCGGCCAAGTCGGCTGCCAAGGCGACCGCAGCCAAGTCCACGGCGGCCAAGGCCACGGCGGCGAAGGCCACGGCGAAGGCGGCTCCGGCTAAGGCGGGTGCGGCCAAGGCGACGCCCGCGGCCACGAAGGCCACCACCGCCAAGGCCACCGCCGCGAAGGCGACCGCTGCCAAGACGACCGCCGCGAAGTCGACGGCGGCCAAGGCGGCGCCGAGCAAGGCCACGGCCAAGGCGGCCCCGGCCAAGACGGCAAAGGCCACGGCGGCGAAGGCAGCCCCGGCCAAGACGGCGAAGGCGACGACGGCGAAGGCGGCCCCGGCGAAGGCCGCCACGGCCAAGGCGGCGCCCGCGGCAGCCACGAAGGCGACCGCGAGCAAGGCCACCGCCGCGAAGACGACCGCTGCCAAGGCCACCGCCGCCAAGTCGACGGCTGCGAAGGCGACCGCTGCCAAGGCGGCGCCGAGCAAGGCCACGGCGAAGGCGGCTCCGGCCAAGACGGCGGCGGCGGCCCCGGCGAAGGCTGCTGCCAAGGCGACCACCGCCAAGTCGACGGCTGCCAAGGCGACCACCGCCAAGTCGACGGCTGCCAAGGCGACCACCGCCAAGGCGACCCCGGCCACGAAGACCGCCCCGGCAAAGGCCGCCAAGTCGACCGCCGCAAAGTCGACGGCTGCGAAGTCGACGGCCGCCAAGGCGACCGGCACCAAGGCGACCCCGGCGAAGGCGGCCGCGGCCACGGGCACGGCGGCCGCCGCGGAGACGGCGACGCCCGCCACCGCCACGGCCCCCGCGGCCAAGGCCACCGCGAAGGCGACCGCTGCCAAGGCGGCGCCGAGCAAGGCCACGGCGAAGGCGGCCCCGGCCAAGGCGGCGAAGGCGGCCAAGGCAGCCCCGGCGAAGACCGCCAAGGCCGCCCCGGCCAGGGCGGCGAAGTCGGCCGCGGCCAAGGCCACCCCGGCCCCGGCCGAGACCGCGCCGGCGGCGACCGAGACCGCGTCGGCAGCGACCGAGGCGACCCCGGCGGCCACCGAGACGCCGGCCCCGGCCGCGACGGAGGCGACGGCGACCGAGGCGACCCCGGCGGCGACCGAGTCGGCGGCGGCGCCGGCCGCGGCCAAGGCGGCCCCCGCGAAGGCGGCCAGGGCCACCAGGGCCACCAAGGCCACGCCGAGCAAGGCCACGGCCGCCAAGGCCGCGCCGAGCAAGGCGGCCAGGTCCACGGCGGCGAAGAAGGCGGCCCCGGAGGCTTCCGACACGCCGGCTCCGGCCGCCAGCGCGCCGGCCCCCGCGGAGGCGGCGACCCCGCCGGCCGTCGTGTCCGAGGGTGGGCTCGACGCGGGCAGCATCGGTGACGTCGAGGGTGCCCCGGTGGCGCCCGCCGGTGGTGCCGCCACCGAGGCGATCCCCGGCCGCGAGAACGGCAACAACGTCGAAGAGGCCGCGAGCATGACGCCCGAGGACTGGGCGAGCCTCGCCCGCCCGTAACGGCGGACAGCGACAACCACACGGCAGCGCCACGGTCCGGAACGAGGGACCGTGGCGCTGCCGTGTGACGGGGTGCCGGTGGTAAGACTGTGCGGTGGCCTTACGACGTATCCGAGCCGCACGCATCGACTTCTCCGGGCTGCGCCGAGAGCTCGACCTGCCCACCGGCTTCCCCGACGCCGCCGATCGGGAGGCGGAAGCCGCCGCCAAGGACCCGCACGACGACCGCGAGGACCGCACGGCGCTCGAGTTCGTGACGATCGACCCGCCGACGTCCAAGGACCTCGACCAGGCGCTGCTCCTGCAGCGGCGCGACGGCGGCTACCGGGTGTATTACGCCATCGCCGACGTCGCCGCGTTCACCGGCAACGCGCCCGCGATCGAGCAGGAGAGCTGGCGGCGGGGGCAGACGGTGTACCTGCCGGACGGCAAGGTCCCGCTGCACCCTGCGGTGCTCAGCGAGGGCGCCGCCAGCCTGCTGCCGGACCAGGACCGGCCCGCCGTGCTGTGGACGATCGACATCGACCAGAGCGGCACCACCACGGCGGTCGACGTGCGCAGGGCGACGGTCCGCAGCCGGGCGAAGCTGAGCTACGAGCAGGTCCAGCGCGACGTCGACGCCGGCCGGGCCCACGCGTCGATCAGTCTCCTGCCGGAGATCGGCCGGCTCCTCACCGGCAAGGGGCTGGAGCGCGGCGCGATCAACCTGCCGATGCCCGAGCAGGAGATCGAGCCCGACGGCGACGGCTGGCGGCTCGCCATCCGCGGGCCGGTGCCGGTCGAGGAGTACAACGCGCAGATCTCACTCCTGACGGGCATGGCCGCCGCGCAGATCATGCTCGAGCACGGCATCGGGCTGCTGCGCACGATGCCGCCGCCGGAGGAGGAGGCGGTGCGCAGGCTGCGGCTGGCGGCGAAGGCACTGCGGCTCGACTGGCCCGAGGGGCAGGGCCCGGGCGAGGTCATCGCGGCGCTCGACCCGATGGACCCGCGGGCGGCGGCGCTCATCGACCAGGCCGCCGAGATGATGCGCGGCGCCGGCTACACCCCGTTCGACGGCGCGCGGCCGGAGCAGCCGCTGCACGGTGCCGTCGCCGCCCCGTACGCCCACGTCACCGCGCCGCTGCGGCGCCTCGCCGACCGGTACGTCACCGAGGTCTGCCTGGCCCTGCACAACGGCGCCGAGGTGCCGGGGTGGGCGCGCGAGGCGCTGCCGCGGCTGCCGGAGGTCATGAGCCGCACCGACCGGGTCGCCAACGCCGCCGAGCGGGGCGCGATCGACCTGGTCGAGGCCGTCCTGCTGGAGCACCGCATCGGTGAGGAGTTCGACGCGGCGGTGCTGGACGTCGAGAAGCACCGGGCGGACATCGCCCTCGACGAGCCGGCGGTCCGGGCCCGCTGCGAGGGCGACGGGCTGCCGCTGGGGGAGCGGATCCGGGTAATCCTCACAGCTGCGGACCCCGCCAGCCGCAAGGTGCTCTTCAGCACGGTAAGACTTGAGTCATGACCTACGACCAGATCGAACTGCCCGACGTCTCGGCGTTGCGGGTCGGCATCATCGGTGGCACCGGCCCGCAGGGGCGCGGGCTCGCGTACCGGTTCGCCAGGGCGGGCCTGCGGGTCGTCCTCGGGTCGCGTTCCACGGAGCGCGGGGCGCAGGCCGCCGAGGACCTCAACGCGCTGCCGGGCATCCAGCAGCCGGCGGAGGGCGGCGACAACGCCTTCGCCTGCCAGGCCGACGTCGTGGTCATCGCGGTGCCGTGGGAGGGCCACGCGGCGACGGTCGCGGAGCTGGCGCCGCACCTGACCGGCGGCAAGATCGTGGTCGACTGCGTCAACCCGCTCGGGTTCGACAAGCAGGGGCCGTTCTCGCTGCCGGTGGCCGAGGGCAGCGCCGCCGAGCAGGCCGCGACGCTGCTGCCGGAGGCGCGGGTGTGCGCCGCGTTCCACCACGTCAGCGCCGCGCTGCTGACCGACCCGGAGATCGAGAAGATCGACCTGGACGTGCTCGTCCTCGGCGACGACCGCGACGCGGCGCTGCAGGTGCAGGCCATCGCCGGGAAGGTCGACGGCATGCGGGGCGTGTTCGCGGGCCGGCTGCGCAACGCGGGGCAGGTCGAGGCGCTCACGGCCAACCTGATCGCGATCAACAAGCGGTACAAGGTCCACGCCGGCGTACGGGTGACGGACCTGTGAGCGCCTTCGACCCGTGGTCGCCGGCGTTCGTCGCGCACCCCTACGAGGGGTACCGGCGGCTGCGGGAACAGGACCCGGTCAGCTGGTTCGAGCCGAGCGGCCAGTTCCTCGTGTCGCGGCACGAGGACGTCAACGCGCTGCTGCGGGACCGGCGGCTCGGCCGCACCTACCTGCACGTGGCCACGCACGAGGAGATGGGGCGCACGCCCCCGCCGCCGCAGGACGAGCCGTTCTGGACGCTCAACAACAACGGCATGCTCGACCGCGAGCCGCCCGACCACACCCGGCTGCGGCGGCTCGTGTCGCAGGCGTTCACGCCGCGGCGGGTCGAGGCGCTGCGGCCCGTGGTGCAGCGGCTCGCCGACGGCCTCGTCGACGCGTTCGTCGCCAAGGGCGGCGGCGACCTGATCGCGGAGGTCGCCGAGCCGCTCCCGGTGACCGTCATCGCCGAGCTGCTCGGCATCCCCGAGCCGGACCGGCACCTGCTGCGCCCCTGGTCGGCGGCGATCTGCGGGATGTACGAGCTGAATCCGCCACGGGAGACGGCGGCCGCGGCGGTCCGCGCCGCGGAGGAGTTCTCCGACTACCTGCGCGGCCTGGCCCGGCACCGCGCCGGCGACCCGCAGGACGACCTGATCAGCGCCCTCACCGCGGTCGAAGGCCTCAGCGAGGACGAGCTCATCGGCACCTGCGTGCTGCTGCTCAACGCCGGGCACGAGGCGACCGTCAACGTGACGGGCAACGGCTGGTGGGCCCTGTTCCGCAACCCGGATCAGCTGCGGAAACTCCGGACGGATCCGGCGCTGCTACCGACGGCGATCGAAGAGCTGATGCGCTACGACACGCCGCTGCAGATGTTCGAGCGGTGGGTGCTCGAGGACATCGAGGTGCGCGGGCACACCATCCGCAAGGGCCAGGAGGTGGCGCTGCTGTTCGGCTCGGCGAACCACGACCCGGCCGTGTTCACCGACCCGGAGCGCCTGGACATCGAGCGCCGCGACAACCCGCACATCTCCTTCGGCGCCGGCATCCACTACTGCCTCGGCGCGCCGCTCGCGCGGATCGAGCTGGCCGCGTCGTTCGGCGCGCTGCTGGCGAAGGCCCCCGGCCTGCGGCTGGACCGGGAGCCGCAGTGGAAGCCCGGATTCGTGATCAGAGGCCTGGAGAAGCTCGAGGTCTCCCTGTAGGGCAGCCCGACCAGCCGGCGCAGATGTCACAGGGTCTGCGCCGGCCGGGCTCGCGTCCCGAGCGCTGAGCGGTTCGCCGTTTCCGCCGGTGTACGACCGGCGCCCCCGACGGCCAGCTAGAAGGTGTGCTCCTGGGCCGGGAACACCCCGGAGCGCACCTCGTCGGCGAACGCCCGGGTCGCGTCGCCGAGCACGCCGGCCAGGTCCGCGTACTGCTTGACGAACCGCGGCATCCGCCCGGTCCGCATCCCGGCCATGTCCTGCCAGACGAGGACCTGCGCGTCGGTGTCCCCGCCGGCGCCGATCCCGACCGTGGGGATCCGCAGCTCGTGGGTGATCCGCTTGGCGACCTCGCCCGGCACCATCTCCAGGACCACCGCGAACGCGCCGGCCTCCGCGACCGCGTGCGCGTCCGCGACCACCTCGTCGGCGGCGTCCCCGCGGCCCTGCACCCGGTAGCCGCCGATGGTGTGCTCGCTCTGCGGCGTGAACCCGATGTGCGCCATCACCGGGATCCCGGCCCCGGTCAGCGCGGCGATCTGCGGCGCGACCCGCACGCCGCCCTCCAGCTTGACGGCGTGACAGCCGCCTTCCTTCATGAACCGCACCGCGGTCCGCAGCGCCTGCGCCGGCCCTTCCTCGTACGAGCCGAACGGCAGGTCCCCGACGACCAGCGCCCGCCGCGTGGACCGGACCACGGCCCTGACCAGGGGCAGCAGCTCGTCCTCGGTGACCGACACCGTCGAGGCGTAGCCGTACACGTTGTTCGCGGCCGAGTCACCGACCAGCAGGACCGGGATGCCGGCCTCGTCGAAGATGCCCGCCGTGTACTGGTCGTACGACGTCAGCATCGGCCACCGCTCCCCGCGCTCCTTGGCGGCGAGCAGGTCCCTGGTGCGCACCCGGCGGTTGACGGCACCGCCGTACAGCGACTGAACCTCGGACATCACTGTCCTCCTTCGGGTTCCTCGAGGCCCCGTCGTGGGGTCCCCGGGCCTTACACCCCCGATGGTCGCACCGCACCCCACCTTCCGGCAGTACGGATGCTGAATCTCACTGTGCTGTGCTGCCGCCCCACCGCTGGCGCGGCGGGTCCCGGCGGGGATTCTCACCCGCACCCCAATGCGCCGCTGCGCGGCGCACTGCCGGCGCTGACGCGCGGCAGCCTCACCCGCGTGCGCGCCGCATCCCGAGGGCGGGTCGCCGCGGTGGTTCGGGTGGGGGTCTCCCACGATTCCGGATGCTCGGGTGGCAGGGAACCTACTGCGAACTGCTCGCCGGAGCGCGGTGAAGACGTCCGGCACACCCTGCGCCCGCCAGTCGGCTTCCGGTGCCCGCGACGCCCCGGCGCCCGCGACGCCCCGACCGCCCGCGACCACCTGCGACAGGCGTTGATCAATGCCCTCGAATGCGGCTTTTGCGCCATTGGCATTGCGCGATCCGCCCCCAAGATGATCTCTGAATCGGGGGTAGATCGCGCAATGTCTATCCGAGCCGGTGCTGGGCCGTCCACGTGGGCCGGGCCCGCCGGGCCGGGCGGGTCAGGAGGGGGTCTCGCGGAAGCGGTTGGTGATGGGGAGGCGGCGGTCGCGGCCGAAGGCCTTGATGGAGATCTTCGTGCCGGGGGCGCTCTGGCGGCGCTTGTACTCGGCGAGGTCGACCATGCGCAGGGTGCGGTCGACCACGGCGGGGTCGTGGCCGGCGGCGATCAGGTCGTCGCGGCCGAGGTCGCCGTCGACGTACCCGGCGAGGATGGCGTCGAGGACCTCGTAGTCGGGGAGCGAGTCGCTGTCGAGCTGGCCGGGGCGCAGCTCGGCGCTCGGCGGCTTCGAGATGGAGCGCTCGGGGATCGGCGGCACGTCGCCGCGCCGCTCGGCCTCCTCGTTGCGCCAGCGGGCGAGCTTCCACACCAGCGTCTTCGGCACGTCCTTCAGCGGGTTGAACGCGCCGACGGAGTCGCCGTACAAGGTGGAATAGCCGACCGCGAGCTCGCTCTTGTTGCCGGTGGTGAGGACGAGTGGGCCCTCCTGGTTGGAGATGGCCATCATGATGACGCCGCGGACGCGGGCCTGCAGGTTCTCCACAGCGAGGCCGGACAGCGCCATGTTGGCCAGGAAGCCGTCGACCATCGGCTGGATCGGCTCGACGCGGTAGTCCAGGCCGGTGCGGCGGGCCATGTCCTCGGCGTCGTCCTTGGAGTGCTGCGAGGAGTGGCCGCTCGGCAGCGACACCGCGGTGACGTTGGCCGGGCCGAGGGCGTCGCAGGCGATGGCGGTGACGACGGCGGAGTCGATGCCGCCGGAGAGGGCGACCGCGACCCCGCGGAAGCCGTTCTTGCGCACGTAGTCCCGCAGGCCGACGACGAGCGCCTGCCAGACCTCGGCCTCGTCGGTGACGCGGGCGGCGATCTCCGGGGCGGGCGCCGGCTGGTCGGCGGCCACCACGCTGTCGGAGATGAGGACGTTGACGACCCGCATCTCGGCGTCCTCGACGACGGGCGGGACCGGCTCCGCGGCCGGCAGGTCCAGGTCGAGCACCATGAGCTGCTCGGCGAACTGCTGCGCCCGGGCGATCAGCGACCCGTCGGGGCGCACGACCATCGAGTCGCCGTCGAAGACCAGCTCGTCCTGCGCGCCGACGGTGTTGACGTAGGCGATGGTCGCCCGCGCCTCCGCGGCCCGGCGGGCGACGAGCGCCAGGCGGGTGTCGTCCTTGTTCAGCTCGTACGGCGAGCCGTTGATGTTGATGACCAGGCCGACCTTCGCGGCCGCGGCGACCGCGAACGGGCCGCCCTCCTGCCACAGGTCCTCACAGATGGTGAGGGCGATGTCGACGCCGCCGACCCGGATGACGGTGAGGGTGTCGCCGGGCTCGAAGTAGCGGTCCTCGTCGAAGACGCCGTAGTTGGGCAGGTGGTGCTTGAAGTACGTGGCGACCTGCGTGCCGCGGTGCAGCACCGCGAGCGCGTTGCGCGGGCCGGCCTCGTCGGCGTCGAGGTAGCCGACGATGACGACGGTCTCGCCGAGGCCGTCGCCGGCGAGCTGGGCGGCGAGGTCGTCGACAGCCCGCTTGGAGGCGGCGACGAAGGACCGGCGGAACACGAGGTCCTCGACCGGATACCCGGTCAGCATCATCTCCGGGAACGCGACGACGTGCGCGCCCGCACCGGCCGCCTTGCTGGTCCAGCCGTGCACCAGGGACGAGTTGCCGGGCAGGTCCCCGACGGTCGGGTCGATCTGGGCGAGCGCGAGGCGCAACCGTGGCATGCCTCAAGTGTGGACCAACGCCGCACGGGGTGCTCCTGTGACGTTCACTCCAGTGCGGGGTGGGATGGGTAGGTCCGGTAACTTGGGCGTAACACGTCCGGGCGAGACTTGCCCGAATCAGCCGAATACCGCAGCTCGTGGGGGAACCACCGTGGACCGTCAGCAGGAGTTCGTGCTCCGGACGCTCGAAGAGCGCGACATCCGCTTCGTGCGCCTATGGTTCACCGACGTGCTCGGCACGCTGAAGAGCGTGTCGGTCGCGCCGGCCGAGCTGGAGTCGGCGTTCGAGGAGGGCATCGGCTTCGACGGCTCGGCGATCGAGGGCTTCGCCCGCGTGTACGAGTCGGACATGGTCGCGAAGCCGGACCCGACGACGTTCCAGGTGTTCCCGTTCGAGGGTGGCATGTCGGGGGAGAGCGCCCGCATGTTCTGCGACATCACCCTGCCCGACGGCTCGCCGTCGTGGGCCGACCCGCGCCACGTGCTGCGCCGGGCCCTGTCGCGGGCGGCGGAGAAGGGCTTCACCTTCTACACCCACCCCGAGATCGAGTTCTTCCTGCTGGAGTCGCTGGGTGAGCGCGGCTCGGTGCCGACCCCGGTCGACACCGGCGGCTACTTCGACCACACCACCCACGCCGTCGCCCGCGACTTCCGCCGCCAGGCGGTCCTCGCACTGGAGCGGATCGGCATCTCGGTCGAGTTCAGCCACCACGAGGTCGCGCCCGGCCAGCAGGAGATCGACCTGCGGTATGCGGACGCGCTGACCACCGCCGACAACATCATGACCTTCCGGCACGTCATCAAGGAGGTCGCGCTCTCCCACGGGGTGCACGCCACCTTCATGCCGAAGCCGTTCACCGACCAGCCCGGCAGCGGCATGCACACGCACCTGTCCCTGTTCGAGGGCGAGCGCAACGCGTTCCACGACGCGAGCGACCCGATGAAGCTGTCGAAGGTCGGCCAGGCGTTCATCGCCGGCCTGCTGGTGCACGCGCGGGAGTACACCGCGATCACCAACCAGTGGGTCAACTCCTACAAGCGGCTCTTCCCGCAGTCGGTGCCGAACCGGATCACCGAGTCGCCCGCCTACGTCTGCTGGGGCCACACGAACCGGTCCGCCCTGGTCCGCGTCCCCGCCTACGGCAAGCCCAACTCGGCCCGCGTCGAGGTCCGCTCGCTGGACTCCGCCACGAACCCCTACCTCGCCTACGCCGTCATGCTCGGCGCCGGCATGCGCGGCATCGAGCAGGGCTACGAGCTGCCCCCGGGCGCCGAGGACGACGTGTGGGCCCTCACCGACGGCGAGCGCCGCGCCGCCGGCTACGAGTCGCTGCCGGAGAACCTGTCCCAGGCCGTCGACGCCATGGCCGGCTCGGAGCTGGTCGCCGAGGTCCTCGGCGAGCACGTCTTCGACTTCTTCCTGAAGAACAAGCGCACCGAGTGGGAAGAGTACCGCCGCGTCGTCACCCCGTTCGAGCGCGAGCGCTACCTCGGCATCATGTAGCTCCGCTGCTGATGCGGGCCGCATCCTTCGTGAGCGGCCCGCATCGCCCGGACAGGCCGCGCCGCCGCCGGACGCCCCGGCTGCGGTCGGCCGGGGTCGGTGGTGCTGCCCGGGTGGCGTCAGCCGTAGCGTTCGGTCCGGATGCTCCTGGCGTCGTGGCCGAGGGCGACCATGACGTCGGCGGCGGTCTCCACGAAGCCGGTCGGGCCGCAGACGAAGACGGCGGGGGCGAAGTCGGCCGGCCAGGCGTGGGTGTTGACGTCGGCGACCCCGATCCGGGAGCCGCGCACCCTCGTGTAGATGAACTGCACGTCGAGACCGCGGTCGTCGCGGGCCCGCTCGCGCAGCTCGTTGGCGTAGATGACGTCCTGCGGGGTCCGCACCGAGTAGAGCAGCCGGAACGGGGTCCGCACGCCGTGCGCCGCGCGGGACCGGATCATCGCCATCAGCGGGACGATGCCGGAGCCGCCCGCGACCAGCTGGACCGGGGCGGGGTCGGTGTGTCGCCACACGAACCAGCCGCCGATCGGCCCGCGCAGCTCGATGGGCTGGCCGACGTCGTAGACGTCAGCGAGGAACGGGCTGACCTCACCGTCGTCGAGCCGCTGGACGGTGATCTCCACGACACCCGCCCCCAGCCCGTCGCCACCCGGCGCAGCGAGACCCGACGCGGCGGCACCCGACGCGGCAGCACCCGTCGCCGACGCGATCGAGTAGCTGCGCTGCGCCGTGTAACCGTCCTCGGCCGTCAACCGCAGGTCGACATGCTGCCCTGGCAGGTGCCCTGGCCAGTCAGGGACGTCGAAGACCAGGGTCCGCGCCGAAGACGTCTCCCACCGCGCCTCCAGAAGCGTCGCCTTACGCCAGGTCAGTCGCCCTCCGCTGCGCTCCGGCCGCCTGACCTCCGGACTGTGCCCATGCTGCACGGCTCCTCCGCTCCGCTCCGGACCGTTCAGTCTCCCTGGTACCGCTGCTCGCGCCATGGGTCTCCGTAGTCGTGGTAGCCGGCCGCCTCCCAGAAGCCCGGCTCGTCCTCCAGCATCAACCGCAGGCCGTGCACCCACTTCGCGGACTTCCAGAAGTACAGGTGCGGGACCAGCAGCCGCGCGGGGCCGCCGTGCTCGGGGGTGAGCGGCTCGTCGTCGTAGCGGTAGGCCACCCACGCCTGGCCGTCGAGGAGGTCCTCCAGGGGGAGGTTGGTGGTGTAGCCGTCGTAGGAGTGTGCCATCACGAAGTCGGCGGCCGACTCGACGTCCTGCATGAGCGTGTCGATCGCGACACCCCGCCAGCCGGTCTGCAGCTTCGACCACTTCGTGACGCAGTGGATGTCCACGGTGACGTCCTCGTGCGGCAGCGCCGTGAACTCCGCCCACGTCCACGTCGTCCGCGCCCCGGTCTCGGTGGTGATCACGAACTCCCACCGGTCCGTGCTCAACTTCGGCGTCGGCCCGGCGGACAGCACGGGGAAGTCGTGGGCGAGATACTGCCCCGGCGGCAGGTCAGGCTCCTGCGGACGCCGCCGCCCCCCGAACCCTGTGGTCACGAAACTCATGCCGCAATCCTGCCCCAGCACCAACCCCACGCCATCAGTCAAAAGACTGGTCGGCGCGTGACGTGAGACAGCCCACGGTCGTGTCCAGCTCGGCCCGGGCGCCCAGGACCACCGTCTCCTGACCGACCCCGTGCCCGATCCGCAGCCCGCCCAGCACGGGGACCCCCAGACCGCCGAGGCACGAGCGCAGCACGTCCACGACCGTCGGCCCCGCGCCCACGCAGTCCGTGAACTGCCCCACAGCCACCCCGGCGACGCCCTCGAACGCGCCCGCCCGCCGCAGGTGCGTGAGCATCCGGTCCACCCGGTACGGCGCCTCGCCCACGTCCTCCAGCACCATGATCGCCCCGGCGAACGACGGCATGTCGACGGTGCCGGCCGTGCTGGCCAGCATCGAGAGGTTCCCGCCCAGCAGCACCCCGCTGACCGTCGGCCCGGGCACCGTCACCGCACTCGTCTCCTCGTCGTCGCTCAGGTACGACCGCAGCGGCCCCGACGTGAACAGCGCGGCCCGCAACGACTCCGCCGAGGAGGCCGGCAGACGGTCGTCGAACCACGCGCCGCCCGGCCCGTGCACGCTCGCCCAGCCGGTCCGCCGCCACACCGCGAGCTGCAACGCGGTGATGTCGGAGAACCCGACCAGATGCTTCGGCGACGCCAGCCGCAGCCCGTCGACGATGCGTTGTGCGCCGTAGCCGCCTCTCGTACACACGACGGCGCGGATCTCGGGATCCTCGAACGCCTCGTTGAGGTCGCTGAGCCGGTCGCCGTCGTGCCCGGCCAGGTAGCCGCTGCGGTCGAACACGTGCCGGCCCGCACGGACCTCGAGCCCCCAGCCCGACAGCAGCTCGATGCCGCGGGCCACCCGGTCCGGCCTGGGCGGGCCCGACGGTGACACCAGTCCGACCACGTCTCCGCGTCGCAGCGTTCGCACGCCGTTATTGTCGGGTCGTGACGATCGAAGGGTCCCCGCGGGGACGGGTGGCGCTCGTGGTGGAGAACGACCCCAGCGACGGCCTGGCGCGCCTCGGCGGCTGGCTGACCGGCGGTGGCCTGGAGCTGACCGTCGTCCGCCCGCACGCCGGTGAGGAGCTGCCCGCCGACCTGGAGGGGTATGCCGCGCTGGTCGTGCTCGGCGGCGAGCAGGACGCGTTCCCCGGGCCGGACGGGGAGCGGGGCGCGCCGTGGTTCGCCCAGCTGGAAGGCCTGCTGCGCAAGGCGGTCCGGCACAAGGTGCCGACCCTCGCCATCTGCCTCGGCGCGCAACTGCTCGCGCAGGCGCACGGCGGGACCGTCGAGCGCAGCGCCGCCGGGCCCGAGATCGGGGTGCGCCTGGTGGCCCGCCGGGACGTCGCCGACAACGACCCGGTGTTCGCCGCGGTGCCGTTCGCCCCGGACGTGCTGCACTGGCACCACGACGAGATCGTCGAGCTGCCCGTCACCGCGACGCTGCTCGCCGCGTCCACCCACTACCCGGTGCAGGCGTTCCGGATCGGCCCGTCCGCGTGGGGGCTGCAGTTCCACATCGAGTGTGACCTGGAGATGTTCGCCGCGTGGGCGATGGACGGCGTCGGCACGCTGGGCGAGCTCGGCATCGACCCGATCGAGCTGCTCGAGAGCGTCGAGGAGGCGCTGCCGGACGTCGCCGAGGTGTGGCAGCCGTTCGCGGAGCGGTTCGCGGCCGTCGCGCTGGGCCGCACCCCCGATGGTTTCCAGGGTGGCGACGGCGGCCCGCGGTCCCTGCCGCTGCTGGGGCCCGCCTGATGCCCCCCGCCGGCCACCTCGCCCGGTTCGGCTTCACCGACGACGCCCGCTCCTCCGCGCTTGCCGGCCCGGAGGGGCTGCGGCTGTGGGACGCCGAGGCGCGCCGGCCCGTCGACGACGACGCCGCGACGCTGCTCGACACGCTGTACTTCGCCGCCGACCCCGACCTGGCGCTGTTCCAGCTGCACCGGCTCATCGAGGCAGCAGGAGCGGCGGCCGGGGACGAGGTCCGCGAGGCCGTCCTCACCGACCGGTCGCTGCGGCAGCGGCTCATCGGGGTGCTCGGCGTGTCCGCGACCCTCGGCGACCTGCTCGTCGCCAACCCCGACGAGTGGAAGGAGCTGCTCGGCGAGCAGAACAAGCGCCCCGCCGGCTTCACGACCCGCGACGTGTCGACCGTGCCGTCGTTGCGCAGCTCGTACCGGCGGGAGCTGCTGCGCATCGTCGCGGCCGACCTGACGGGTGCCGCGGACGTCGACGTCACGATGCGCCGCCTCACGGAGCTCGCCGACGCCACGCTGGCGGCCGCCCTGGCGATCGTCCAGGTCGAGCACCCTTCCTTCGCCGACGTCTGCACGGTGTCGGTCGTCGCGATGGGCAAGTGCGGCGGGCGGGAGCTCAACTACGTCAGCGACGTCGACGTCGTGTTCGTCTGCGAGCCGGTCGGCGGCGCCGACGTCGAGGTCGCGATGCGGGCCGGCAGCACCCTCGCGTCGGGGATGATGGAGATCTGCGGCTTCGTCGCCTGGCCCGTCGACGCGGCCCTGCGCCCGGAGGGCAGCCGCGGGGCGCTGGTGCGGACCGTCGCCTCGCATCTCGCGTACTACCGCAAGTGGGCGAAGACGTGGGAGTTCCAGGCGCTGCTGAAGGCCCGGCCCGCCGCCGGCGACCTCGAGCTCGGCGCCCGCTGGCTGGCGGAGCTGCAGCCGCTGATCTGGTCCGCCGCCGAGCGCCCCGAGGCCGTCGACGAGGTCCGCGCGATGCGCCGGCGCATCATCGAGCAGATCCCGCGCAGCGAGCTCGACCGCGAGATCAAGCGCGGCCCCGGCGGGCTGCGCGACATCGAGTTCGCGGTGCAGCTGCTGCAGCTCGTCCACGGCCGCGCCGACGAGTCGCTGCGGACCCCGACCACGATCGCCGGGCTGCGGGCCCTCATCGAGGGCGGCTACGTCGGCCTCGCCGACGGTGAGGCGTTGCTGCGCGCGTACCGGTTCCTGCGCACCGTCGAGCACCGCCTCCAGCTGCAGCGCCTCCGGCGTACCCACACGGTGCCCGACGACCCGGCCGCGCTGCGCTGGCTCGCGCACGCCCTCGGCTACCGTCCCAACGCCGCACGGGACGCCGTCGAGTCCTTCCGGGCCGACTGGGTCCGGCACGCGCAGGAGGTACGGCGGCTGCACGCGAAACTGCTCTACCGCCCGCTCCTGGAGGCGGTCGCCAGGGTCCCCAGCGAGCAGCTGCGGCTCACCGCGACCGCGGCCAAGGCCCGCCTCGAGCTGCTCGGCTTCGCCGACCCGGCCGGGGCGCTGCGCCACATCGAGGCCCTCACCGGCGGCGTCTCCCGCACCGCGGCGATCCAGCGGCAGCTCCTGCCGGTCCTGCTCAGCGAGTTCGCCGACGCCCCCGAGCCCGACCGCGGGCTGCTGGCCTACCGGCAGGTGTCCGACAAGCTCGGCAACACCCCGTGGTACCTGCGGCTCCTGCGCGACGAGGGCCCGGTCGCGCTGCGCCTGGCCCGGCTGCTCGCCCTGTCCCGCTACGTCACCGAGCTGCTCGTCCACGATCCGGAGGCGCTGCGGCTGCTCGCCGACGACGCCGAGCTGGTCCCGCGCACCGCCGCGCAGCTCGCGACGCAGTTCGCCGCCGCCGCGGCCCGCCACGACCACCCCGAGACCGCGATCAACGCCGTCCGCGCCTCCCGCCGCCGCGAGCTCTTCCGCATCGCCTGCGCCGACCTGCTCGGCTTCCTCGAGGTCTCGGCCGTCGGCGTGGCCCTGTCCGCCGTCATCGACGCGACGCTGCGCGCGACTCTCGGCGTCACGTCGGCGCCCGCCGCCGACCGCGGCCTCGAGTTCGCGATCATCGGCATGGGCCGGCTCGGCGGCGAGGAGACCAGCTACCCGTCCGACGCCGACGTCCTCTTCGTCTACGAACCCCCACCCGGCATGGCCGACGACGCGGCCAGCGGGCTTGCCCTCACCGTCGCCGAGGACCTGCGCCGCCTCCTCGCCCGCCCCGCCCCCGACCCGCCGCTCGGCGTCGACGCGGACCTGCGCCCCGAAGGCCGCCAGGGCCCGCTGGTGCGCAGCCTGTTCGCGTATCAGCAGTACTACGCCCGCTGGTCGAAGGTCTGGGAGGCGCAGGCCCTGCTCCGCGCCCGCCACGTGGCCGGCTCCGCGGGCGTCGGCGAGCGCTTCCTGGAGCTCGCCGACACGATGCGCTTCCCCGACGGCGGCCTCACCCGCGACCAGATCCACGAGATCCGCCGCCTGAAGGCCCGCGTCGACTCCGAACGCCTGCCCCGCGGCGCCGACCCCACCACCCACACGAAGCTCGGCCGCGGCGGCCTCGCCGACGTGGAGTGGACCGTCCAGCTGCTGCAGCTCCTGCACGGCCGGACCGTCCCCGCCCTGCGCACCACCCGCACCCTGGACGCCCTGGCCGCCGCCACCGACGCCGGCCTCGTCGACCAGGCGGACGCGGCCGCGCTGCGCGCCGCCTGGGAGCAGGCCTCCCACGTCCGCAACCTGCTGACCCTGGTCCGTGGCCGCGCCACCGACCAGCTGCCCCGCCAGGGCCCCGACCTGGCGGCGGTGGCGAGGATCCTGGGCGGCGTGGAGCCCCAGGAGTTCCTGGACGAGTACCTGCGCGTGGCCCGCCGGGGCCGCCAGGCCGTCGAACGCGTCTTCGCCACCTGACCGTGCCGACCCGGGCCGGCACGGGCCCGCCAGACACGCGAAACGGCGGCCACGCCGGCTGTAGAGCCTGGCGTGACCGCCGTTTCGTGCGTCTGGCCGGAGCCTGTCCCCGCGGAGCTGGTCAGCGGGGACAGCGCCGGATCAGCGCGCTGACGTCAACTCACACGTCGTAGTACATCGCGAACTCGTGCGGGGTCGGGCGCAGGCGGACCGGGTCGACCTCGTTGGCGCGCTTGTAGGAGATCCAGGTGTCGATCAGGTCCTGGGTGAACACGCCGCCCTCGAGGAGGAAGCCGTGGTCGCCCTCGAGGGTGTCGAGGACCTCGTCGAGCGAGGCGGGGACCTGCCGGACGTTGGCGACCTCCTCCGGCGGGAGGTCGTAGAGGTCCTTGTCGATCGGGGCCGGCGGCTCGATCTTGTTCTTGATGCCGTCCAGGCCGGCCATCAGCATGGACGCGAAGGCCAGGTAGACGTTGGCCGACGGGTCCGGCACGCGGAACTCGACGCGCTTGGCCTTGGCGTTGGTGCCGGTGACCGGGATACGGGTGCACGCGGAGCGGTTGCGCTGCGAGTAGACCAGGTTGACCGGGGCCTCGTAGCCGGGGACCAGGCGGCGGTAGGAGTTGACCGTCGGGTTGGTGAAGGCCAGCAGCGACGGAGCGTGGTGCAGGAGGCCGCCGATGTACCAGCGGGCCGTGTCCGACAGGCCGCCGTAGCCGGCCTCGTCGTAGAACAGCGGCTCGCCACCCAGCCAGAGGGACTGGTGGGTGTGCATGCCGGAGCCGTTGTCGCCGAAGAGCGGCTTCGGCATGAAGGTCGCGGTCTTGCCGGCGGCCCAGGCGGTGTTCTTCACGATGTACTTGAAGAGCTGGAGCTGGTCGGCGGCCTGCAGCAGCGTGCCGAAGCGGTAGTTGATCTCCGCCTGGCCGGCGGTGCCGACCTCGTGGTGCGAGCGCTCGACGATGAAGCCGGCGCCGAGGAGGCGCTGGACGATCTGGTCACGCAGGTCGGCGTAGTGGTCGACCGGCGGGACCGGGAAGTAGCCACCCTTGTAGGCGGTCTTGTAACCGCGGTTGCCGCCCGGCTCTTCCTTGCCGGAGTTCCACCAGCCCTCGACCGAGTCGATGTAGTAGTAGGCCTGGTTCGCCGACGTCTCGTGCCGGATCGAGTCGAAGATGTAGAACTCGGCCTCGGGGCCGAAGTAGGCGGTGTCGGCGATGCCGCTCGACGCGAGGTACGCCTCGGCCTTCTTCGCCACGTTGCGCGGGTCACGGGAGTAGGCCTCACGCGTGAACGGGTCGTGGATGAAGAAGTTGAGCGCCAGGGTCTTCTCGATCCGGAACGGGTCGATGAAGGCGGACGTCGGGTCCGGCAGCAGCATCATGTCCGACTCGTGGATCGCCTGGAAGCCACGGATGGACGAACCGTCGAACGCGAGACCGTCGCTGAACACGCTCTCGTCGAACGCCTCGGCGGGGACATTGAAGTGCTGCATGACGCCCGGCAGGTCGCAGAAGCGAATGTCGACGAAGCGGACGCCCTCGTCCTTCACGTATCGCAGCAGCTCGTCAGAATTGGCGAACACTCGTCCTCCAGGTCGCAGGCAGTACCAGTCTCGTGGTGATCACTTCAGTGTGAAGGTGGCTGGTTGAGGGCGACCGTAGAACCGTGCGATTGCCCGGGCATGTCTCGATTGTTTCCACTGTGTTTCGCCACGGTCGTTTGACAAATCAGTGACAGGTGAGGCGCCCGGTAGGCTTGCCTGCCGTGGAGCTCACCGCTGCATCGCTGTCCAGGCGCTTCGGCGCCATCCTCGTCGACTGGCTGTTGTGCCTGGTCATCAGCAGGGCGTTCGCGGATCCGGTCGAGGTGCCGTGGCTCGCGCCCGGGCTGCTGCTGGTGGTGTACGGGCTGTTCCTCGGCTTCTTCGCCCAGACCCTCGGGATGCGGCTGCTGCGCATCCGGTGTGTGTCAATGGCCACAGGCGGCGCGATCGGCGTGCCCCGGGCTATCCTGCGGGGCGCGTTGCTGCTGCTGCTCGTACCGGCGCTGATCATGGACAAGGACGGCCGGGGACTGCACGACAAAGCCGCCGGCTCCTGGGTCGTGAACACCCAGCCGGCGGCCTCGTAGGTCCCGCAGCGGATCGCTCAGCGGCCGCGCATGGCCTTGAACGCGCCCTTCGGGGGCTTCATGTTCTTCGGCATCGCGCCGCGCGGCATCTGCGGGCGCGCGGACAGGGCCGTGAGCCGCTTGTCGAGCGCGTTGACGTCCTTGCCGGTGATCGTGCGCGGCAGCCGGACCAGCGTGTTGCGCAGCTTCGCGAGGGGCAGCTGCCCCTCCTCGTTGCCGATCACGAAGTCGCGCAGCTCCGCGTTGCCGATGACCTTCACCAGGCGGCGGCGCTCCTGGTTGATCAGGCCGCGGACCCGGCTCGGGTTGCCCTCACCGAGGAGGATCACGCCGGGCCGGCCGATGACCAGGTGGACCATGTCGAACTGCGTCGTGGAGACGATCGCGGGGGTGACCCGCCAGTCGCCGCGCATGTTCTCGATGATCGAGGCGGCCGCGCCCGGCTGCCCCTCGGCCTCGCGCATCATGGCCTTCTGCGAGCGCAGGTTGAGCACGATGACGGTGCCCAGCAGCGCGGCGAGGACACCGATCGGCGCCCATACCCAGGACACCCCGAGCCCGATGGCCACGCCGACGGCGATGAGCGGCACGAGGACCACCACCAGGACCAGCGGAACGAAGAGCTTGTCCCGCTTGGCGGTGAACGAGAACACCATGCCGATCTGCTTGAGCCGAGTGAAGAAGGAGACCTTCTCCGGCTCCTGGGCCTTTGCCATACCTCCCACTCTAATGGGAAGCGCCCACGCCGCCGCCTTCGGCGTCGGCGTGAGCCGATGCTGTGCTTCCTGGTGCGCGGCCCGAGTCGCTTCGCTGGCCGCTTACGCCTTCAGCGCCCGGCTGTCACGCCTTCAGCGCGCGGCTGTCCAGGGCCTGACGGTAGAGGCGGCCGGCCCGGTAGGACGAGCGCACCAGGGGCCCGCTGAGCACGCCGGCGAAGCCGATCTGCTCGGCCTCCTCGCGCAGCTCCACGAACTCCTCGGGCTTCACCCAGCGCTCCACCGGGTGGTGCCGCGGCGTCGGCCGCAGGTACTGCGTGATCGTCACCAGCTCGCAGCCGGCGTCGTGCAGGTCGCGCAGCGCCTGGGTGACCTCGGCCCGCTCCTCGCCCATGCCGAGGATCAGGTTGGACTTGGTGACGAGGCCGGCGGTGCGGGCCTGCGTGATCACGTCGAGGGAGCGCTCGTAGCGGAACGCGGGACGGATCCGCTTGAAGATCCGCGGGACGGTCTCCACGTTGTGCGCGAGCACCTCGGGGCCGGCCTCGAAGACCTCGCCGAGCAGCTTCGGCTCGCCGTTGAAGTCGGGGATGAGCAGCTCCACGCCGCAGCCGTCGACCAGGCCGTGGATCTGCCGGACGGTCTCCGCGTAGAGCCACGCGCCACCGTCGGGCAGGTCGTCGCGGGCGACACCGGTCACCGTCGCGTAGCGCAGGCCCATCGTCGCCACGGACTCGGCGACCCGGCGCGGCTCGTCGGCGTCGAACTCGGCGGGCTTACCGGTGTCGATCTGGCAGAAGTCGCACCGTCGCGTGCACTGGTCGCCGCCGATGAGGAACGTCGCCTCGCGGTCTTCCCAGCACTCGTAGATGTTGGGACAGCCGGCCTCCTGGCACACCGTGTGGAGGCCCTCGCGTTGCACGAGGCCTCGCAGGTGCGTGTATTCAGGCCCCATCTTCGCGGAGACCTTGATCCACGGCGGCTTGCGCTCAATCGGCGTCTCCGCATTTCGCGCTTCGATGCGCAGCAGACGACGGCCTTCCGGAACAACGGCGGTCACACGGGAAAGCCTACGCCCGAGGCCTGCCCAGCCGCCGGGAACGCGATTGACGTCACGTCCGCGAGGTTCCCGATCCGTACACCCGGCAATCACGAAACGGTGGTGCTCGACGACACGTCGGTGGTCTATGTCCGCGGCCCGCCAGGTCGATGTCCTGCGGGCCTGCCCGGTGCGGACAGGCCCCCCGCCAGCCGCGTCAGCTCTGGTGCAGCGTCGCCAGGTGCCGCTCGACCACCGGCAGGACCTCGGCGACCGTGACGTCGCGGCCCAGCTCGGCCGACAGCGACGTCACGCCCGCGTCGCGGATGCCGCACGGGACGAAGATGTCGTAGCGGGACAGGTCACAGTCGGCGTTGATCGCGAACCCGTGCAGCGTCACACCACGGGCGACCCGGATCCCGATCGCGGCGACCTTGCGGTCCGGCCCGCGCTCGTCGGCGGCGACCCACACCCCGCTGCGCCCCTCGACCCGCACCGTGGCCAGGCCGAACTCGGCGCAGACGTCGATCAGGACCTGCTCCATGCGGCGCACATACGCCACGACGTCGATCGGGTCGGGCAGCTTGACGATCGGGTAGCCCACCAGCTGCCCCGGACCGTGCCAGGTGATCTTGCCGCCGCGGTCGACGTCGACGACCGGGGTGCCGTCGAACGGGCGGTCCGCGGGCTCGGTCCGCTTGCCCGCCGTGTAGACGCTCGGGTGCTCCAGCAGCAGCACCGTGTCGGGTGCGGCGCCGCTCGCGACGGCCTCGTGGATCCGCCGCTGCTCGGCCAGGGCCGTCTCGTAGTCGACCAGGCCGGCCCGTACAACCTCAAAACCCAGAATGCTGGTCACGCCTCAGCCTAACGCCGGCGAACGCACGCCGACCGGGCCAGGAATGTGTGGACAACGGACATAGTGGTGCGTGAAGCGTCACACCTAGCGTGGGCATCCCCCGAGAGGAAAGGGCACCGCCATGCCCCGCTGGTTGCGCTTCGTCCTGCCCGTGCTCGCCGCCGTGGGCACCGCCGTCGGCCTGACCGTCGTGTCCACCCCGGCCTATGCCGCGTCGCTGACCGCGGTGTCGAGCTTCGGCTCCAACCCCGGCAACCTCGCCATGTACAGCTACCGCCCCGACGGCCTGCCGGCGAACGCGCCGCTGGTCGTCGCCATGCACGGCTGCACCCAGAACGCCACCGACTACTTCACCAACGCCGGCTGGCGCAAGTACGCGGACCTGTGGCGCTTCGCCCTGGTCCTGCCGGAGCAGAAGTCCGCGAACAACAGCTCCAGCTGCTTCAACTGGTTCGAGACCGGCGACACGGCCCGCGGCTCCGGTGAGTCCCTGTCGGTGAAGCAGATGGTCGACTACGCCGCCACCAACTACCAGATCGACCGCGGCCGGGTGTACGTGACGGGCCTGTCCGCCGGTGCCGCCATGACCGCCGTGATGCTCGCCACGTACCCGGACGTCTTCGCCGGCGGCGCGATCATGGCCGGCATTCCGTACCGCTGCGCGACCTCGACGACGAGCGCCTTCAGCTGCATGAACCCGGGCGTCGACAAGACCCCCGCGGCCTGGGGCGACCTGGTCCGCAACGCCTACAGCGGCTACACCGGCGCCCGCCCGCGGGTGTCGATCTGGCACGGCACGTCGGACACGACCGTCGCCCCGGCGAACGCGACCGAGCTGCGCGACCAGTGGACCAACGTCCTCGGCGTCTCGCAGACCCCGACGTCGACCGCGTCGCTGCCCGGCGGCACGTCCCTGTCGAACTACGCCGACAAGGTCAAGGTGTACCTGGTGCAGGGCATGACGCACGCGACACCCGTCGACCCGGGCAGCGCCACCGAGCAGTGCGGGACGGCCGGCACGTACTACAAGGACACCATCTGCTCGTCGTACTACCAGGCCCGCGACTGGGGCCTGGACGGCGGCGTCGTGACCCCCACGGGCTCGCCGACCGCCTCGCCCACGCCGTCGGCCACCCCGTCGTCGACCCCGTCCGCCGGTCCGTGCGTCCGGGCGTCGAACTACGCCCACGTCACCGCCGGGCGGGCGCACCAGAGCGGCGGCTACGTGTACGCCAACGGGTCCAACCAGGCGATGGGCCTCTACAACGTGTTCACCACGCACGGCCTGCAGCAGACCGGCGCCAACTACTACGTCGTCGCCGACACCGCCTGCTGAAGCGCCGCCTCGACGGTCCGGTGCGCGAACGGGAAACCCTCGCGCACCAGGACCCCGGGCAGCACCCGCTGGCTGACCAGGGCCTCGCCGCCGAACTCGCCGACGGCGGCCTTCAGCGCGAACCCGGGCACCGGCAGCAGGTTGGGCCGGTGCAGCACCTTCGCCAGGGTCGCGGAGAACTCGGCGTTGGTGACCGGTTCGGGGCCGGTGAGGTTCACGGGGCCGGCGAGGTCCCGCTCCAGGACGAACTCGACGGCGCCCAGCCAGTCCGGCAGCGACATCCACGGCAGGTACTGCCGGCCGCCGCCCATCCTCCCGCCGGCGAACAGCTTGAACTGCAGGTACAGCGGCTTCAGCAGCCCACCGTCGCGGGCGAGCGGGAACCCGGTGCGCAGCAGCGCGACCCTCGTCCCGGCGTCCTCCGCGGGGCGGGTCGCCGCCTCCCACACCCGGCACAGGTCGGCGAGGAACCCCGCGCCGGCCGGTGACTGCTCGTCGACGGCGCGGTCGCCGGTGTCGCCGTAGAACCCGACCGCGGACGAGTTCAGCAGCACCGCCGGCCGCTGCGCCCCGGCGGCCGCGATCGCCTTCGCGAGGGTCCCGGTGGTGTCGACGCGGCTGGTGCGCAGCGTCCGCTTGTACTGCTCGGTCCAGCGCCGGTCGCCGACACCGGCCCCCGCCAGGTTGATGACGGCGTCCTTGCCGGCGACGGCCGACGCGTCGAGCAGGCCGGCGGCCGGGTCCCAGCGCAGCTCGCCCGGGCCGCGGGCGGGCCGACGCACGAGCTGGGTGACCTGGTGCCCGGCGGCGCGCAGGTGCGGCACGAGCCGCCCGCCGAGAAACCCGGACGCGCCCGCGATGAGGATCTGCATGCCGTCATCTTGCCCAGCGGCGGCCGATAAACCACAAACAGGGGCGCCCCTCGGGGGCGCCCCTGTTTCGCGTCGCGGTGCTACAGGTTTCGCATTGCGGTGTTACAGGCCGAGGTCGGCCTCGAAGTTGCCGCCCTCGAGGCGCTCCTTGACCGTGGTCAGGAAGCGGGCCGCGTCGGCGCCGTCGACGATCCGGTGGTCGTAGGACAGCGCCAGGTACACCATGGACCGTGGCGCGATGATCTCGCCGAGCTCCGGGTCGTTGACGACGACGGCACGCTTCACGACCGCGCCGGTGCCGAGGATCGCCACCTGCGGCTGGTTGATGATCGGCGTGTCGAACAGCGCGCCGCGGCTGCCGGTGTTGGTCAGCGTGAACGTGCCGCCGGTGATGTCGTCCGGGTTGAGCTTGTTGGTGCGGGTGCGCTCGGCCACGTCCGCGATCCGCTTGGCGAGGCCGCCGAGGTTCAGGTCGCCCGCGTTGCGGATGACCGGGACGATGAGCCCCTTCTCGGTGTCGACGGCCATGCCGAGGTGCTCGGCGTCGTGGTACGTGACGGTGCCCGCCTCCAGGTCGATCGAGGAGTTCACCGACGGGTGCACCCGCAGCGCCTCGACCGCCGCGAGGGCGAAGAACGGCAGGAACGACAGCTTCACGCCGTGCGTGTCGAGGAACTGCTGCTTGGCCTTCGCCCGCAGCTTCGCCACCTTGGTGACGTCGACCTCGACGACCGTGGTGAGCTGCGCCGACACCTGCAGCGACTCGACCATGCGGCGGGCGATGAGCGCGCGCATGCGGGTCAGCTTCTGCGTCTGGCCGCGCAGCGGGCTCGGCGCCGCCTTCGCGGCCGGCTTGCTCTCCGCGGCGGCCGCGGCGGGCGCGGCGGGCGCGGCAGCGGGAGCGGCGGCGGCCTGCTTGGCCTTGGCGGCGGCGTCGAGGACGTCCTGCTTGCGGATGCGCCCGCCGACCCCGGTGCCGGACAGCGTCGCCAGGTTGACCCCGTGCTCGGAGGCGAGCTTGCGGACCAGCGGCGTCACGTACCCGGCGTCGCCCTCGGCCTTGCCGTTGACGCTCGGCTCGACCGAGGTGGCCGGGCCGGCGGCGACCGGGGCGGCCGCGGCCGGCTTGGCCTGCGCCGGCTGCGCGGGGGCCGGGGCGGCCGCCTGCGCGGGGGCGGCGGCCTGCTCCGGCTTCGGCTCGGGCTTGGGCTCGGCCTTCGGCTGGGGCTGCTCCACCTGCTGGGCGGGCTGGGCCTGCTGCGCCGGCTGGGCGCCGCCGCCCGCGCCCGGGGCGCCGATGACGGCCAGCTCGGCGCCGACCTCGACGGTCTCGTCCTCGGCGACCTTGATCTCCAGCAGCGTGCCGGCGACCGGCGACGGGATCTCCGTGTCGACCTTGTCGGTGGAGACCTCGAGCAACGGCTCGTCGGCCTCGACCGCGTCACCGACCTGCTTGAGCCAGCGGGTGACGGTGCCCTCGGTGACGGACTCGCCCAGCGCCGGCATCTTCAGCGACGTGGTTTCCCCCGACGCCGCCTCCGCGGCGGGCGCCGCCTCGGCCTTCGGGGCCTCGGCCTGGGGTGCTTCGGCCGCGGGGGCCGGCTCCTCGGCCTGAGCGGGCTCCTCGGCGGCGGCGGGCTCCTCGGCCGGGGCCGCACCGCCCGCGTCGCCGGCGTCGCCGATGACGGCGAGCTCGGCGCCGACCTCGGCGGTCTCGTCCTCCTGCACCACGATGCGCGTGAGCACCCCGGCCGCCGGTGACGGGATCTCCGTGTCGACCTTGTCGGTGGAGACCTCGAGCAACGGCTCGTCGGCCTCGACCTGGTCGCCCTCCTGCTTCAACCAGCGGGTGACGGTGCCCTCAGTGACGCTCTCGCCCAACCGGGGCATGGTGACCGATACCGGCATATGAACAGTCTCCTTGAAACGCTGCTGGACAGTGCTTGTGGCGGTCGGGTCCCGGATGGAATCAGTGGACGTGCAGCGGCTTTCCGGCGAGCGCCAGGAACGCCTCACCGATGGCCTCGTTCTGCGTGGGGTGCATGTGCACGAGCGGGGCGACGTCGCCCGGGAAGGCCTCCCAGTTGTAGATCAACTGGCCCTCGCCGATCAGCTCGCTGACCCGCGCGCCCACCATGTGGACGCCGACGACGGGGCCGTCCTTGACCCGCACCAGCTTCACGAAACCGGCGGTCTTCAGGATCTGGCTCTTGCCGTTGCCGGACAGGTCGTACTGGATCACCTCGATCTTGTCGCCGTGCAGCTCGCGGGCCTTCGACTCGTTGAGCCCGACGGAGGCGACCTCCGGCTCCGAGTACGTGACGCGCGGGATGCCGGCCTCGTCGATCACCTGCGGGTGCTGCCCGGCGATCTCCTCGGCGACGAAGATGCCCTGCTGGAAGCCGCGGTGCGCGAGCTGGACACCCGGCACGATGTCGCCGACCGCGTACACGCCGGGGACGCTGGTGCGCAGCCGCTCGTCGGTGATGACGAACCCGCGCTCCATCTTGACGCCCTGCTCCTCGTAGCCGAGGCCGGCCGTCGTCGGACCGCGGCCGACCGCGACGAGCAGCAGCTCCGCCTCGATCGTCTCGCCGCCCTGGATCGTCACCTTGACGCCCTCGCCGGCGCGCTCGACCTTCTCGAACGGCTTGCCGGTCTTGAACTTGATCCCACGCTTGCGGAACGCCCGCTCCAGGGCCTTCGAGCTCGCCTCGTCCTCGACCGCGATGAGCCGCGGGAGGGCCTCGACGATCGTCACGTCCACCCCGAAGGACTTCCACGCGCTGGCGAACTCGCAGCCGATCACGCCACCGCCGAGGATCACCGCCGACGCCGGCACGTGGTCCAGGGCCAGGGCGTGCTCACTGGTCAGCACCCGCTCGCCGTCGACGTCCAGGCCCGGCAGGGACTTGGAGTAGGAGCCCGTCGCCAGGACGACGTTCTTGCCCTTGTACCGCGTGCCCGACACCTCGACCGTGTCGGCGGCGACGAGCCGGCCCTCGCCCTCGATCAGCGTCACCTTGCGGGCCTTCGCCAGGCCCTGCAGCCCCTTGTAGAGCTTGGTGATGACACCGTCCTTGTACGAGTTGACCGCCTTCATGTCGACGCCGTTGAACGTCGCCTGGACGCCGAACTGCTCCGCCTCGCGGGCCGCGTCGGCGACCTCACCTGCGTGCAGCAGCGCCTTCGTCGGGATGCAGCCGCGGTGCAGGCAGGTGCCGCCGAGCTTGTCCTTCTCGACCAGGCCGACGGACAGGCCGAGCTGCGCCGCGCGGAACGCCGCCGCGTAGCCGCCGCTGCCGCCGCCCAGGATCAGGACGTCGAAGGAGTTGGCGTGTGGGTCGCTCACGGATTCTCCCAGGTGATGCACGGACCGGTTGGGTCCGTGATGGCATGACGATCCTTGGCCATCTTGTCATCACCGCCGTCCGCCTGCGACGGTAGGTGCCCCGACGTCGACCGCCGGGTGCCCGTTCGCGGGGGTTCGTCGGGGCATCATCACGGGGAGGGGCACGGATCTTGGCCTGGTTCCGTCGCAACAGAGCCGCCGCAGGTGGGCGCGCCGCCAACCGTGAGGACCTGCGGCACCTGGAGGAGTTCGTCCGGTCCCGGCGGGGCGTCGAAGGGTTCATCGAGCCCCGCACGGCAGTGACAGAAACGACACTGTTGCTGATCGCACACGACGGCGAGTGGACCCGCCGCCGCGTCGACGACCCGCAGGCGGCCCGCCAGTTCGCCCACAAGCTGAGCATGCCGATCTACGACGTGGCGCTCGTCGGCTACCCGCAGCGGATGCGCGACTTCAACGCCCGCAACAAGACCACCTAGCCTTCGGCGGCGATCTCCTCCACCAGGCCGATCAGGGTGCGCACCGGCACGCCGGTGCCGCCCTTCGCCCAGTAGCCGAACGCCTCACCGGAGTGGTAGCTGGGGCCGGCGATGTCGATGTGCGCCCACTGCACGCCCTCGGCGACGAACTCGGACAGGAACACGCCGCCCTGCAGCATGTGCCCCGCCCGGTCCATACCCGCGTTGACCTGCGAGATGTCGGCGACCTCGGAGTCCATGCCCTTGCGGACGTCCTCCGGCAGCGGCATCGGCCACGCCGGCTCGCCGACCCGCTCGCCCGCGTCCCGGACCCGCTCGCACAGCTCCGGCGTGCCCATCACCCCGGAGATCCGCTTGCCGAGCGCGATCACCTGGCCGCCGGTCAGGGTCGACACCTCGAACAGGTAGTCGGGGTCGTCCTCGCACGCCCGGGCGATCGCGTCGCCGAGGATCATGCGGCCCTCGGCGTCGGTGTTGAGCACCTCGACCTTGTGGCCGTTGTACATCGTCACGACGTCGCCCGGCCGGTACGCGCTGCCGGACGCCATGTTCTCGGCCATCGGCGCGTACGCCACGACGGCGACCTTCGGCTTCAGCGCCGCGATCGCGATCATCGTCGCCACGACCGCCGCCGCCCCTGACATGTCGGACTTCATCTCCCACATGCCCGCCGCCGGCTTGATCGACACGCCGCCCGTGTCGAACGTGATGCCCTTGCCGACCAGCGCGACCCTTCTCGTCGCGCCCGCCGGCTCGTACGCGATCCGCACCATCCGCGGCGCCGCCGCCGAGCCGAGCCCGACCGCGAGGATGCCGCCGTACCCCTGCTTCGCCAGGGCCTTCTCGTCCAGGACGGTGACGTCCAGCTGCGCCGCCTCCGCGGCCTCCTTCGCCTGTTCGGCGAACTGCGGCGGGCGCAGCTCGTTGGGCGCCGTGTTGATCCAGTCGCGGGTCCGGGTCACCGCCGCCGTCACCGTGCCCGACCGCTTCACGGCCGCCTTCGCCAGGCGCGCCGCCGCGTCCGGCACGTGGAGCACCACCTTGCGGACCGGGTCCTTCCGGACGCCCTTCGTCTTGTACCCGGTGAACTGGTACGCCCCCAGCACCGCGCCCTCGGCGACGGCCCGCACGCCCGCGGTCAGCTCGTCGTCGGTGGGGGTGTCCCGGTCCGACAGCGGCAGCACGAGCGCCACCGACGCCGACCCGGCCAGGGCACGCGTCGCCGCCCCGGCGGCCCGCCGCAGCGTCTCCGCCGCGGGAGCGGCACCCGCCGGCTCCGGCCCGAGCCCGACCGCCACCACCAGCGGCGCCGCGACCGCGCCGAACGCGGCGACCTTCGTCACCTCGCCGACCGCCCCGGTCGCGCCGAGGACCCGCAGCGTCTCCGCCAGCCCGCCACCCGGCCGGTCGCTGAACGCCGCCGCGACACTCTCCGCTCCGGAAGCGAGCAGCAGCTTGGCGTCACCGCCGTCGTGTGCGTACACGCCGACGACCACGGCGTCGACGGCGAGCTCGGCGGGGTCGGTGTCGACCAGGTTCAGGGCGGTCACTCGGGCTCCACATCACTGGTGGTGTTCTGCGTCAGCGTCGGCTGCGGCGGTACCGCACCTTCAGCATGCCGCCGATTCGGGTGCTGGACACGATAACCAACGCGATAGGTTGCGGGCATGACGCAACCCTTGCGGCACCCCGCGTTGTATCACCGTCATGCGGCGCTCGGTGCCAAGTTCGCGGCGTTCGGTGGCTGGGAGATGCCCCTCGAGTACGCCGGAGGTGGCGTGCTCAAGGAGCACACGGCGGTCCGGGAGGACGCCGGCGTGTTCGACGTGTCGCACCTGGGCAAGGCCCGGGTCCGCGGCCGCGGCGCCGCCGACTTCGTCAACCGCTGCCTCAGCAACGACCTCAACCGTATCGCCGCAGGCCAGGCGCAGTACACCCTCTGCCTCGACGAATCCGGCGGCGTGGTTGACGACCTCATCGCATACCGCTTCGGCGACGACGACGTCTTCCTCATCCCCAACGCGGCCAACACCGCCGAGGTCGTCCGCAGGCTCGTCGCCGCCACCCCGAACGGGATCAGCGTCGTCGACCAGCACGAGCTCTTCGCCGTCCTCGCCGTGCAGGGCCCCCGCTCCGCGGAGCTGCTGTCCGGCATCGGACTGCCGACCGACCACGACTACATGAGCTTCACGGTCTCGGCCTTCGAGGGCAGCGACGTCGTCGTGTGCCGCACGGGGTACACCGGCGAGCACGGCTACGAGCTGGTCGTGCCCTCCCACGACGCCCACACCCTCTGGGACGCGATCACCGCCGCCGGCGCCCGCCCGTGCGGCCTCGCCGCCCGTGACACGCTGCGCACCGAGATGGGGTACCCCCTGCACGGCCAGGACCTGTCGCTGGACATCAGCCCCGTCCAGGCCCGCTCGGGCTGGGCCGTCGGCTGGGGCAAGGAGCAGTTCTGGGGCCGCGAAGCCCTGCTCGCCGAGAAGGCCGCCGGCCCGCGCCGCCTCCTCTTCGGCATCGAGTCCCTGGACCGCGGCATCCCCAGGGCGCACATGGCCGTCCTCCCCGCCTCCGGTGACACCCCGATCGGCGAGGTGACCAGCGGCACGTTCTCCCCGACCCGCAAGGTCGGCATCGGCCTGGCCCTCATCGACACCTCGGCCGGGGTCTCGGAGGGTGACGAGGTCGCCCTGGACGTCCGCGGCCGCCGCTCGACCGTCCGCGTCGTCAAACCCCCGTTCGTGAAGTCCAACGTCCGCTGACCACGTCGCTCCGGGCGGGCCTGCTGCCTCTCGCACCCCGCCCGGACCGTCTCGCCCCGCTCCCACTCCACGAGGGGTGCCGGGGGTCACGCAGCTCGCTGGTGGCGAGGGCCGGTCAGACCGTCGTTTGTGGCGATTTCCACAGCTGGGGTGTCAGCCCGGAGTGACGACAAACCGGCGGGCGGGGGATGCGGGTCAGGGGGTGGTGGCCAGGACGAGCCAGGCGGTCAGTGTGGCGAGTTCCACAGCGGCGCCGATCACGTCGCCGGTGATGCCGCCCAGGCGGCGTCTTGTGTGGTGGGTCAGGGACCAGGCGGTGGCGGCGGCGAGGAGGACCGCGAGCGGGGCGCGGACCGGGTCGGTGAAGCCCGTCGTGGTGGCCAGGGCGGCCGCGGCGGCGGCGAGCAGCAGGGTGAGCGCGGCGATCAGCGGGCGGGGGAGGGTCGCGGCGACCAGGGCGCCGAGGCCCTCGGGGCGCGCGGCGGGCAGGCCCGCGCGGCAGGCGATGGTGGCGCCGAGGCGGCCCGCGGCGGTGCCGGTGACGACCATGGCCAGGGCCACCGGCCACGGGTGGGACAGGATGCTGGTCAGGGCGGCCGTGTCGAGCAGCAGCACCGCCACGATGGACACCACGCCGAAAGGGCCGATGTCCGATTTTTTCATGATTTCGAGGGCTTTGTTGCTCGGGGCGAAGGAGCCCAGGCCGTCGGCCGTGTCAGCCAGGCCGTCCAGGTGCAGGGCACGGGTGCAGACGGCGGCCAAGGCGACCGTCGCGGCGGCGGCCAGGAGGGGTGAGGCGCCCGCGGTGCGGAGACCGAGGGCGGCGCCGGCCAGTACACCTCCCAGCATGACGCCGACCAGGGGAGCCACGGCCATCGCCGTCCGCGCCGCCGGCCGGTCGACCCGGGACACGCCCAGCGGGGCGATCGTGAAGAGGGTCAGGGCGAGCTTCAGTCCTCCCACGACGGTTTCACGTACGGCATCTCGGCGGTGGGGGAGTCCGCGACGACCCGCTGGATCTCCGCCTCGATCCGCTCCTGCTCGGTCAGGCCGTCCGACGGCGGCTCGGCGGGGGCCGGCACGCGGGGCGGGGTCGCCGCGGCCAGGGTGAGCGCCGTGTTGATCAGCGGCAGCGTGGCCAGGGCCGTGCCGCCCTCGCCGAGGCCGAGCTTGAGCTGCAGGAACGGGGTCACGCCGAGCACGTCGGCGGCGAGCTTCACCGTCGGGTTCTCGCCGTGGTCGGGCATGAGGAGCCAGTGCCGGGTCTGCGCGCCGTAGTCGCGGGCGACCAGGCCGGCGGCGATGCCCACGGGGCCGTCGATCATGACGGGCAGCTTGCGGGACGCGGCGCCGAGCAGGACGCCGACCGCGACCGCGATGTCGCCGCCGCCGAGCATCGACAGGATCGTGTGCGGCTCGCGGCTGCGGGCGCGGATGCGGTGCCGGGCGTCGCGGACCGCGCCGACCTTGCGGATCCAGGCGGCGTCGTCGACGAAGCCGGTCGCGTCGACGACCCGGCCGAGCAGCGCGGCGGGCTCGCCGCCGGTGAGGACGGCCACGATCGCCGCGGCGGCCGCGTCGGAGCCGGAGCCGCAGGCACCCAGGACGAGCACGTCGACGCCCTCGTTGGCGGCGGCGTCGGCGAGCCGCCAGCCGAGGGTCAGCGCCGCGTCGACGCTGCTGTCGTCGAGGGAGTCGTGCAGCTCGGCGGGCCCGGCCTCGGGGCAGTCGATCGCCTGCACGCTGGCGCCGGCGGTCGCGGCGAGCATCGCCAGGGTGCCGGTGCCGTCCACGACGTCCTGGAGGCGCTCGTCGGCGGCCGCCGACGAGTCACCGGCCGCGAAGCCGCCGGTCCGGTCGCCGCGCAGGACCAGGATCCGCGGCTGCTGCCACGGGCGCGGGTCGGGCCGGCCCTGGGTGCCGCCGGCGAAGCGGACGACGGGCACGAGCCCGCCCAGGCCGGCGCCGTTGAGCTTCAGGGTCCGCAGCCGCTCGCCGGCCTCGGCCGCCGTCGACTCGTCGGGCAGCGGCAGCTCCATGCCCGGCTGGAACGACAGCGCCTCGCCACCGTCGGCCGTCGACAGCACCGCTCCGGCGACCGCGCCGGTGAAAGCGAACGGCGTGGTGTCCACAACAGCGGCGGCAGCCTCCCGGCCGCCCGCGAAACCGACCGCGGAGCCGCCGCGCAGCCAGGTGACCTCCCCGGCGATGACCAGGGCGACCCCGTCGCTGGCCGCCGCGACCCGCTGGTTGAGCAGCCCGTTGGCGTCGGCGAAGGTGCGCCCGGCCGCGGTGGCGGGCAGCACGGCGAGCCCGGCCTCGGGCGAGACCATGACCAGCAGCGCCGCCGGGCAGCCGCGGACGGCGTCGGCGAGCGCGGCGATGCGGGCGTCGGCGGCGTGCGCGTCGGACCAGTCGCCGCCGGTGTCGAACACGGCGGTGAGCCACCCGCCGAGGTCGTCGACGAGCAGCACGTCCTCGGGCTTCGCGCTGTGCAGCAGGTCGGCGAGGCGCTCCGGCTCGGTGCCGATCTCCTCGGTGCTCCAGCCCGCGGGCCGCCGCTCCCGGTGTCTGGCCAGCCGCGCCGCCCACGCCTCGTCTGTCAGTCCGCCCGGCAGCTCGGGGGCGGTCGCGACATAGCGCACCCGCTCCGCGTCCGCGACGAGCGACTCCGCCACTTCCGACTTCCCGGACCGGATTCCACCGAGCACCAGCAACCGCATGCCCCGTACTTTATGGCCAGGGGTTCACTTTCCGGTGGGCGGCATCGGCACAACGCGGTCTTCCCGATACGCTCGAAACTACCTACCTGGGACGGGAGCGTGACTGATGGCGTGGACATGGCATTTCGAAGACGCTGAGAGCCGGACGGTCGACGGCCCGAACGAGGCGTTTTCCAGCCAGTCCGACGCGGAGTCCTGGCTCGGCCAGAGCTGGCGTGAGCTGGTCGCCAAGGGCGCGACGACGGCGATCCTGACCGAGGACGAGCGCACGGAATACAAGATGAGCCTCCTGCCCGCGGCGGGAGGCTGACGCGGTGGCCTTCGGCCGTTCGCCGGGACGCGTCGCGGGGCTGCCCCGCGAGGCGTTCCGGCCGAGCCCGATCTTCCTGGGCATCCTCGCGCTGTTCGCGGTCTCCGGCTGGATGACGTGGACGGGCTTCGGCAGCGAGCAGCTCGACGTGTTCCTGTTCGTCGCGTCGGGCTGGACGGTCTCGCTCTGCCTGCACGAATACGCGCACGCCATCGTCGCGTACAAGGGCGGCGACCACGACGTGGCGCACCGGGGCTACCTGACGCTCGATCCGCTGAAGTACGCCCACCCGCTGCTGTCCATCGTGCTGCCGGTGGTGTTCCTGCTGATCGGCGGGATCGGCCTGCCCGGCGGCGCCGTCTGGGTCAACCACTCGGTGATCCGCAACCGGTTCACGGACAGCCTGATCAGCTTCGTCGGCCCGGCCACCAACATGGTCCTCGCCGTCGTGCTGGTCCTGCCGTTCGCGCTGGGCATGGACAACGGCGGCACCGAGGCGTTCTGGGCGGCGCTGGCGTTCCTGGCGTTCCTGCAGCTGACCGCGAGCATCCTCAACTTCGTGCCGATGCCCGGCGTGGACGGCGGCAACCTGCTCTTCCCGTGGCTGAGCCCGCAGTGGCAGCGGGGGTTCAACCACGTCGCGCCGTACGGGATGCTGCTGCTGATCGCGCTGCTGTGGTCACCGGTGATCAACGACTGGTTCTTCACCGTCGTGTTCGCGTTCGGCGATGCGCTCGGCCTGCCGTCCTACCTGGTCTCCGACGGTCTCAGCCTGTTCCGCTTCTGGTCGTGAGACGGGGGCCGCCGAAGCGGCCCCCGTCACCACCGATCAGGGACGCTTGGCGGGGCTCTGCGTCTTGCCCGGGTCGCGCTCCACGACCGGGTCGAGCACCTCGTCGATCCGCTTGAGCAGCTCCGCGTCGAGCTTCACGCCCGCCGCCTTCACGTTGTCCTGCAGCTGCTCGGGGCGGGTCGCCCCGACGATCGCCGAGGACACGTTCGGGTTCTGCAGCACCCAAGCGACACCCAGCTGCGCCATCGTCAGCCCGGCCTGCTCGGCGAGCGGCTTGAGCTGCTGCACCGCGGTGAGGACCTCGTCGCGCAGCAGCGCGGAGATGAAGTTGGCACCAGACTTCTCGTCGGTGGCCCGCGACCCGGCCGGCGGCGGCTGGCCCGGCAGGTACTTGCCGGTCAGGACGCCCTGCGCCAGGGGTGACCACACGATCTGCCCGATGCCGAGCTCCTGCGACGTCGGGACGACCTCGGCCTCGATGACCCGGTACAGCGCCGAGTACTGCGGCTGGTTCGAGACCAGCTGGATGCGGAGCTCGCGGGCGAGCTCGTGAGCGGCCCTGATCTCGTCGGCCCGCCACTCCGAGACGCCGATGTAGTGCGCCTTGCCGCTGTGCACCACGTCGGCGAACGCCTCCATGGTCTCCTCGAGCGGGGTGGCGTAGTCGTACCGGTGAGCCTGGTACAGGTCGACATAGTCGGTCTGCAGCCGACGGAGCGAGCCGTTGATCGACTCGAGGATGTGCTTGCGGGACAGGCCGCGGTCGTTGCGGCCCGGGCCGGTCGGCCAGTAGACCTTGGTAAAGATCTCACAATTGGGCCGACTGGTTCCCTTGAGAGCCTCGCCGAGAACTTCCTCCGCCCGGGTGCCGGCGTAGACGTCGGCGGTGTCGAACGTGGTGATGCCGAGGTCGAGGGCGGCGTGCACGCAGGCGGTCGCCTGCTCCGCCTCGACCTGTGAGCCGTGGGTGATCCAGTTGCCGTACGAGATCTCGCTGACGAGCATCCCGGACCGGCCGAGGTGACGAAACTCCATGACTAACTGCTTACATGACGGGGCGCGTGTCGGCGAGCAGACGGTCGATCTCGTCCGTCACCCCGGTCCGGCTCGGGAACGTGGCCTCGATCACCGTCCGGCCGCGCCGGTCGAGGGCGCCCCAACGCTGCGAGTCGTCCGCGAACAGGAACGCGACCGGGTGGATCATCAGCGTGTGGTGGATCGGCGGCACCAGGACCCGGCCCGACCGGTCCACGACACCCTTGCGCCCGTCCAGGGACACGACGGCGAGACCTTCGTCACTGAAGCCGTCGATGTACCGTCCGTCGAGCAGCGCGGTGGCGAACCCGTCGTACTGGAACGACACGACGACCCGGCCGACGCTGTCGACGGCGCCCCAGTGCTCGCCGCGCCGGACCGCCGCGACCCCGCGCCGGAACGGCCGCACGTCGTCGTACCCGGTCGAGATGAGCACCGCGTTGGTCTTGTCGATCGCGATCCAGCGGTTCGTGCCGTCGCGGGACACCCAGGCGACCCCGTCGGAGAAGCTACCGACGCCCAGGTACCCGGCGGCGGGCTCGATGAGCAGCTTGCCGGCGTCGTCGATCAGCTCCCACGTCTCCGAACCCTGCCGCTGCACCCACGCCACACCGTCGCGGAACGGCTGCACGTCCAGGTAGCCGGGGCCGATGCAGAAGTTGCCGTCGGGTTCGATGTACCCCCACCGCTGGGTCTGCTCGTCGAACGCGGGCGCCGGCGCCTTGCGGATCTGCAGGATGTCGTCGCGGCTGCGCGGGTACGGGCCCCACCCCTTCTCGGCGACCCGCCGGAACACCGCGTCGAGCGCCAGCTCGGTCTGCGCGATGAGCTCCGGGTCCTCCTCCTTGCGCAGGTCGAGGGCCCGTTCGAAGTGGTTGCAGGCCTCCATGTAGCGGCCCTGGTCGTAGGCGCACTTGCCGGCGTGCTGGTGCATGGTGGCGCGCAGCCGGTCCGGCAGCTCGCTGGAGTTGGCGAGCGTGAAGAGCCGGTCGGCCTCCTCGAACTCCTCCCGCCACTGCAGCACGTGCGCCAGCCGCGCCTGCGCGATCGCGATCCGGCGCAGCTCACCGGTCGCCTCGGCGTGCGCGAGGGCGAGCTTGCCGTCCGCGAACGCCTTGGGCAGGTCGTTCAGGATCCGGGACACCACGGCGCGCAGGCTCAGCAGCCGCGCCCGCGTCGGGTTGTCCTCGACGCGGTTCAGCTTCGCGGTCAGCGAGTCGCGGATCTCGGTGAGCTCCTGCACCTCGTCGCCCTCGATCTGCTCACGCAGGGTGTCGGGGTCGAAGCGCCACACGTACCCGGCGAGGACCTGCTCCGGGTCGGGGCCCGCGGCCTCCTCGGGCTTCGGCTCGCTGCGTCCGGGTGCCGCCGGCGAGGTCGGCAGCAGCGCCGCCAGCTCGGCCGGGAACCCTTCCGCCCCGGGCCGCACGATCGGCAGGTAGCCCGTCGCCTGCAACCCGTCGACGCCCGCACCGGTCAGCGGCGCGGAGCGATAGGCGTCCATCGCGGTCTGCTGCACCGTGCCTGACCCCTCGTGTTCCGTTTGCGGCGTCGGTACTGCCTGCGCCGGCCCTTCCGCGTCGCCGCCTCCGGCGGGCCCGAACGCGTTGAACGGCGCCTCCGGTGCGTCGACCGGCGGCGCGCTCAGCGGCGCCACCGTCACGACCACGTCGTCGCCGGCCGGCGGCTCCGTACCCCCGCCCACCGGGCCGGCCCCGCCGGACGCGTTCGCAGTGTCCGCGTTCGCCGCGGACCCGGGTGCGGGCGCGGGCTGGACGGGCGCGGTCGGGACAGGAGCGGGCGGCACGGGAGCGGGCTGGACGGGAGCGGGCGGCATGGGCGCGGCCTGCGCCGGTGGGACGTGCGCCGGTACAGCCTGCGCCGGGGCGGCGGAGACGGGCACGGACGAGACCGGGACCGAGGAGACCGGCACCGACGAGACGGGTGCCGCGGAGACCGGGGCCGCGGAGACGGGCGCCGCGGACACCGGCCAGTTGCCCGGGTCCTCGTGCCGGCCGTGCCCGGCGTGCCGCGCGGGCGCGGACGACACGGGCCGGTCGGCGAGGTCCTCGGGCCGGGCGTGACCCGGCGCATGGTGGTGCGGCACGGCCGACACCGGCGCCGACGAGACCGGCGCCGACGAGACCGGCGCCGACGAGACCGGCGCCGCCGACACGGGCGCGGCCGAGACCGGTGCGGCCGACACGGGCGCGTCGGGCATGCCGTGGTCGCCGTGCGCCGGCGGGCCCTGGACCGGGGCGCCGTAGGTGCGTCCCTGCTGCGGGGCACCCTGCTGGACCGGTCCGCCGCCCGGCTGGGCGGGGGCGCCGTAGACGGTGGAGCGGCCCTGACCGCCGTACGTCGTCCCGGCCGGCGGCGCGCTCATCGGCGCGTCCACCGGCGGGGGAGCGCCGTAGACCGTGGCCCGGCCCGTGCCGGGCGGGGCCGACTGCGGTGCGGCCGGTGGGGCGGCGCCGCGGCGCACCCGGGGGACCTCGTCGGTCGGCTCGTCCAGGGCGGGGTTGCGCGGCCGGCCGTGCCCCTGCTGCGGGCGCCCGTACCCGGGCGGCGGCCCGTCGTAGCCCCGCCGGTCGTCGTGCCCGCGGCGGTCGTCGTCGTAGCCGGCGCCGTACCCGCGCCGGTCGTCACGGCGGTCGTCGCGCCGGAAGTCGTCACGGCGGTCGTCGTAGCCGGGCTCGTACCCGCGCCGGTCGTCGTAGCCGGGTTCGTGGCCGCGGCCGTCGTAGCCGGGCTCGTACCCGCGGCGGTCGTCGCGCCGGAAGTCGCCGCGCCGGTCGTCGTCGTAGCCCCGCCGGTCGTCCCGGCGGTCGTCACGGCGGGGATCGCCGCGGCGGTCGTCATGACCGGGGTAGCCGCGCCGGTCGTCATACCCGGCGTCGTGCCCGCGGCGGTCGTCGAAGGGCGCGTCGTATCCGCGGCGGTCGTCGTACTGGCCGTCGTGGCCGCGCTCATACCCGCGCCGGTCGTCGCGGCCCTGCGGCGGCCGACCCTGCTGCGGGTGGCGGCCCTGCTGCGGCACCTGCGGATAGCCCTGCTGCCCCTGGTAGCCGCCCTGCGGCGGATGTCCCTGCTGCGGGTGGCGGCCCTGCGGCGGCACCTGCGGCGGCGGCTGGTACCCCTGCGGCGGCGGCCCGCCCTGCGCCCAGCGTGGCTGCGGGCGGCCGTGCTCGTCGACCGGCCCGCGGGGGTCACCGGCACGCGGATCGGTCAGGCGCGGGTCGCCGGGGTGGCGCGGGTCGCCGTACGGCCGGCCCTGCTGGCGGCGGCCGGACGGGTCGTCGCCCCACTGCTCGCCGCCCTGCTGGCCCGGACCGTGCTCCGGACCGCCGCGCCCCGACGGCGCCTGCTCGTCACGTCGCTGTTCCGGCACCCTGGTCCACGGCATCGTCTGCGCTGCGGCCCAGGTGGGCGCGGCGGTTCCCGGCTCTTCCCCCGGGTACTCGTCGCTCACAGCTTCGCTCTCCTCGCCCCACACCGGCGCCGATCATGCACCGGCGCCCGCCACGCGCCTACCCGGTGAAAATCGTGGTCCGGTCGCGAAGGGAGGGTACGGCTTGGGAGCCTCCCACCGCCACCGTCGGACGGAGCGCCGCCGCCGAATCGTTGTCGCCCGGAGAGCCGGAACCGTCGGCCAGGCGGCCGCTAGACGGTGGCGCCGATCTTCACCTGCGGTTTCGGGTTGCGGATGAAACGGAACGAGATGGCCCGCATGATCGCGTAGAAGTACAGCCGGCCGAGCTTCTCGGTGCTGTTGGGGAAGCGCTGCTTGACGAGGCGCTTGACCGTCCGCGAGATCAGGAAGCTGTCGATCGCGGTCGCGACGGCCATGACGCCGAAGAGGGCGTTCGCCGCGAAGTAGATGCTCGGGTTGAGGTTCTTGTTGAACCCCACCAGCATCACCAGGAACGTGGTGCCGAAGAAGAACGTGCCGATGGTCCGGCGCGAGTCGACGATGTCGCGCACGAGCCGCCGCTCGGGGCCCCTGTCGCGGGCGAGCAGGAAGCGCTCGTCGCCGTTGGCCATGCCCTCGCGGGCCTCGAGGCGCTCCGCCCGCTGCCGCTCCCGCATCTTCTTCGCGGCCTCGCGCCGGTTCGCCGCGGGCGGCTCGGCGACACGCCGGCCGGCCACGACCCGCTTCGGCGTGGTCTTGCCCTGCTCGCGCTTGCTCAGCGTCTGGCGCCGACCGGCCGTGACATCGGCTTCGTCGGGCTCAGGGGTGGGTGCTGCGGCGGGCTCTGCTGACTTACGGGAAAACAACGACGGCACGCCGTGAAGGGTAGCGGACAGTGTGCGAGCGGCCCAACGCCACGGGCCGGTCGCACACTGTCCGCGAAAAGAACGTCAGCCCAGCTCGACGTGGGCGCCCAGGCCGTTGAGCTTGCCCTCGAAGTCCTCGTAGCCGCGCTGGATGAGCTTCACGCCGTACACGCGGGACGTGCCCTCGGCGGCCAGGGCCGCGATCAGGTGGCTGAACCCGGCCCGCAGGTCGGGGATCACCAGGTCGGCGGCGTGCAGCTTGGACGGGCCGGCGATGACGGCGGAGTGCATGAAGTTGCGCCGGCCGAAGCGGCACGGCGTGCCGCCGAGGCACTCCCGGTACGTCTGGATCGTGGCGCCCATCTGGTTGAGCGCCGCCGTGTAGCCGAGCCGCCGCTCGTACACCGTCTCGTGCACGATCGACAGCCCGCGGGCCTGCGTGAGCGCCACGACCATCGGCTGCTGCCAGTCGGTCATGAAGCCCGGGTGGACGTCGGTCTCCATCGCCACGGCGTTGAGCTCGCCGCCCGGGTGCCAGAAGCGGATGCCGCCCACGCCCGGGGTGTCGTCGATCTCGAACGCGCCGCCGACGGACGTGAACAGGTTGAGGAACGTCATCATGTCGGCCTGCCGGGCACCGCGGACGAACACGTCGCCGCGGGTGGCGAGGGCCGCCGCGCCCCAGCTGGCCGCCTCGATGCGGTCGGGGATCGGGCGGTGCGTGTAGCCGGTGAGCCGCGGTACACCCTGGATCTCGATCACCCGGTCGGTGTGCACCTTGATGATCGCGCCCATCTTCTGCAGCACGCAGATGAGGTCGATGATCTCCGGCTCGACCGCGGCGTTGCGCAGCTCGGTGACGCCCTCGGCGCGCACGGCCGTGAGCAGGATCTGCTCGGTCGCGCCGACGCTCGGGTACGGCAGCTGCAGCTTCGCCCCGTGCAGCCCGTTGGGCGCGGTGATGTCCATGCCCTTCTCGGACTTCTCCACGACCGCGCCGAACTCGCGCAGCGCCTGGATGTGGAAGTCGATCGGGCGCCCGCCGATGTTGCAGCCGCCGAGGTCGGGGATGAACGCGTGGCCGAGGCGGTGCAGCAGCGGCCCGCAGAACAGGATCGGGATGCGGCTCGAGCCGGCGTGGACGTTGATCTCGTCGACGTTGGCCGACTCGACGTCGGAGGTGTCGAAGTGCAGCTCGCCGTCGAGCGGGCCGCGGGTCACCGTCACCCCGTGCAGCTCCAGCAGGCCGGTGACCACCTCGACGTCGCGGATCGCCGGCACGTCGAACAGCGTGCTCGGAGTCTCGCCCAGCACCGCCGCGACCATCGCCTTGGACACGAGGTTCTTGGCGCCGCGCACCCGCAGCTCGCCATTGAGCGGCGCGCCACCGTGCACGGTGAGGACGTCACCGGCGTCGTAGTTGGTCACGGAAAGACCCTCCTGCAGGCAGGGATTGAAGGCTGATGTGCTGACGGAGCGTGAACCCGCGCAGCAGCATAACCACATCTACGGCATGCGAGCGCCGACCGCACGTCGGTCATGGCACGAAGACGTGACTCCGACAGCGATCAACCTTCAACCACCACAGAGGGTGACGGGGTGTTCGGCGTTACGGCAGGGCGAGCATCCGGTCGAGTGCCACCCGGGCGTGGTGCGCGGTGTCCGCGTCGACGGTGATCACGTTCGGCACGCGACCGGCGACGAGCTCCTCCAGCGCCCACACGAGGTGCGGCAGATCGATCCGGTTCATCGTCGAGCAGTAGCAGACGTTGCGGTCCAGGAACATGATCTGCTTGTCCGGGTGCGCCAGCGCCAGCCGGCGGACCAGGTTGAGCTCGGTGCCGACCGCCCACGCCGAGCCGGCCGGCGCCGCCTCGATCATCCGGATGATGTACTCGGTCGAGCCGACGTGGTCGGCGGCCGTGACGACCTCGTGCTTGCACTCGGGGTGGACCAGCACGTTGACGCCCGGCACCCGCTCCCGCACGTCGCGCACGCTGTCGAGGGTGAACCGGCCGTGCACCGAGCAGTGGCCGCGCCACAGGATCATCTTCGCGTCGCGCAGCTGCTGGTCGGTCAGCCCACCGGCGGGCTTGTGGGGGTCGTACAGCACGCAGTCGTCGAGGCTCATGCCCAGCTTCAGCACGGCGGTGTTGCGGCCCAGGTGCTGGTCAGGCAGGAAGAACACCTTCGAACCCTGCTCGAACGACCACTTCAGGGCCGTCTCCGCGTTGGACGACGTGCACACGACACCGTCGCGGCGGCCGACGAACCCCTTGATGTCGGCGGTCGAGTTCATGTAGGTCACCGGCACCACGTCACCGGCGATGCCCAGCTCGGTGAAGTGGTCCCAGGCCTTCTCCACCTGCACCAGCGCGGCCATGTCGGCCATCGAGCAGCCGGCGGCAAGGTCCGGCAGCACGACCTGCTGCCGGTCGGAGGTCAGGATGTCGGCGCTCTCGGCCATGAAGTGCACGCCGCAGAACACGATGTACTCCGCGTCGGGCCGGGCGGCGGCCTCCCGTGCCAGCTTGAACGAGTCGCCGGTCACGTCGGCGAACTGGATGACCTCGTCGCGCTGGTAGTGGTGGCCCAGCACGAAGACACGGTCGCCGAGGGCGGCCTTGGCGCGCCGGGCGCGCTCGACGAGGTCGGGGTCGCTCGGTGCGGGCAGGTCGCCGGGGCACTCGACACCCTTCTCGGTGTCAGGGTCGGTGCCGCGGCCCAGCAGCAGGAGCGCGGTGGCGGTTGACGACGGTTCAGCCCAGGTCACCCTTCGATCGTCCCACGCGTGCGGTACCGCGGAACTGTGACCTAGCAGACGTGCACAATGTCCGGATGCGTGTCCTGGTGTGTCCCGACAAGTTCGCCGGCACGATCACGGCCGTCGACGCCGCCGAGGCCTTCAGCGCCGGCTGGCTCGCGGCCAGGCCCGGCGACGACCTCGTCCTGCGGCCCCTGTCGGACGGAGGTCCGGGTTTCGCGGATGTACTGGCGGCGGCGCTGCCGCACGCACGCGTCCTGACCGTGCCGGCCACCGGCCCCCTCGGCCGCCCGGCCGAAGGGCACGTCGTGCTCGACGGGACGACCGCCTACATCGAGAGCGCCGAGGTCTGCGGCCTGCACCTGCTCGCCGACGCCGAACGTGATCCGAAGCACACCACCACCTTCGGGCTCGGCACGCTGCTGCTCGCCGCGGTCGAGGCCGGCGCCACCACGCTCGTCGTCGGGCTCGGCGGCAGCGGCACCAACGACGGCGGCGCCGGGCTGCTCGCCGCCCTGGGTGCCGCGCCGCTGTCCCCGTCCGGCTACGCGCTGCCGTACGGGGGCGCCGCGCTGACGGAGTGCGCCTCGCTCGGCGGTACACCCCGGCTGCGCGACGCCAGGATCGTCGCCGCCACGGACGTGGACAGCCCCCTGCTCGGGCTGCACGGCGCGAGCGCCGTCTACGGCCCGCAGAAGGGCGCGACCAGGGAGGACGTCTTCCTGCTCGACGCCGCAATGACCCGCTGGGCCGGCGTCCTGCAGGCCCTGCCGACCGCCCCCGCCGGCCTCGCCGACCAGCCCGGCGCGGGCGCCGCCGGCGGGCTCGGCGCCGCCCTGCTCGCCCTCGGCGGCCGCGTCACCTCCGGCATCGGCCTGGTCCGGGAGCTGACCCGCCTCGACGCCGAACTGGAGGAGGTCTCCCTGGTCGTGACCGGTGAGGGCGCCTTCGACGAGCAGTCGCTGCGCGGGAAGGTCGTGGCGGGTGTGGCGAACGCCGCACGCGACCTCGGTGTGCCCTGCGTTGTGGTCGCCGGGCGGGTCGACGCGGGCCGCCGGGAGGCCGCCAGCATCGGCGTCACGGAGACGCATTCCCTGGTCCAGCACTTCGGCAGCGCCGCCGAGGCGCTCGCCCGACCGGCCGACGGCCTGCGGGAACTGGGCGGACGGCTGGCTCCGCAGTGGAGCCGCTAGCACGAAACCGTGTCACTATGAGAGGGAATGCCGTCGGTCGCCTCCGCGTTGGCAACCGGTGGAACCGTAGACATCACCGCAGGGAGCCTTGATCGTGACCGCTTCTCCGAAGTTTGCCGAGCCTGTTCAGACGGACAACCCGGCCGGCATCGGCCTCACCGCGGATGCCGCTGTCAAGGTGAAGGGCCTGCTGGAGCAGGAAGGGCGGGACGACCTGCGGCTCCGCGTCGCCGTCCAGCCCGGCGGCTGCTCCGGCCTGCGCTACCAGCTGTTCTTCGACGAGCGTTCGCTCGACGGGGACAAGGTCAGCACCTACGACGGCTTCGAGGTCGTCGTCGACCGCATGAGTGTGCCCTACCTCACCGGCGCGACGATCGACTTCGCCGACCGGATCGACGCGCAGGGCTTCACCATCGACAACCCCAACGCCCAGGGCTCCTGCGCCTGCGGCGACTCCTTCCACTAGTTCCCGGCTCATCCCAAGGCCGCTCTCCGACCCCTGGAGGGCGGCCTTTGGTGCCTTTTCTGCTCGCTTCCTGCTCCTGCAGGGCGGCCCTTTGGTGCTCTTCCTGAGCTTTCTGTGGGGTGTCCGCGCTGGCTGGACCGGGACAGTAGTCTGTTCAGGCCCTGCCGTCTTGAGACCGAGGTTTCCATGAAGATCGTCGTCACCGGCTCGATCGCGACCGACCACCTGATGCACTTCCCGGGCCGCTTCGCCGAGCAGCTCCTGCCCGACCAGCTGCACAAGGTCTCGCTGTCGTTCCTCGTCGACGACCTGACCGTCCGCCGTGGCGGCATCGCGCCCAACATCGCGTACGGCATGGCCCTGCTCGGCCTCGAGCCGATCCTCGTCGGTGCCGTCGGTGCCGACTTCGGCGACTACCGCAGCTGGCTCACCCGCCACGGCGTCGACTGCGACTCCGTCTACGTGAGCGAGATCGCGCACACCGCCCGGTTCGTCTGCACCACCGACGACGACATGTGCCAGATCGCCTCGTTCTACGCCGGCGCCATGTCCGAGGCCCGCAACATCGAGCTGTCCCCGGTCAACGACCGGGTCGGCGGCATCGACCTCGTCCTCATCAGCGCCAACGACCCGGTCGCGATGGTCCGGCACACGGAGGAGGCCCGCACGCTCGGCGTGCCCTTCGCCGCCGACTGCTCGCAGCAGCTCGCCCGCATGTCCGCCGACGAGATCCGCAAGCTGATCGACGGCGCCGCGTACCTGCTGACCAACGACTACGAGAAGGAGCTCCTCGAGTCGAAGACCGGGCTCACGACCGAGTCGCTGCTGGACAAGGTCGGCGTCCTCATCACCACCCTCGGCAAGGACGGCGCCCTCATCCGCGGCCGCGACCTGCCCGCCGAGATCCACGTGCCGGTCGCCAAGGGTGTCGTCGCCAACGACCCGACCGGCGTCGGCGACGGCTTCCGGGCCGGCTTCTTCTCCGCCCTGTCGTGGGGTCTGGGCCTGGAGCGCGCCGCGCAGGTCGGCTCGATGGTCGCCGCCCTGGTCCTCGAGACCGTCGGCCCGCAGGAGTACGAGATCCTGCCCGCCGAGTTCACCAAGCGCATCGCCGAGTCGTACGGCGACGCCGCCGCGGACGAGATCCGCGCCTACCTCCCCGCCTGACGCTGCCTTCCGGGCTCTGAACCATCCCTATCGGTGTAGTAGGTACGGGCGTACAGTTGCCGCTGTGATGATCGTGGTCGTGGCGCTGCTCGCCCTCGCGACCGTGGCGGGCCTCGTCTACCGGGCCCGCTACGGCCGCCTCCGCGCGGCCGGGGGCGACCTGCCCGCGGGCCTGCTGTCCCCGGCCCGCGACACGGTCACCCTGCTGCAGTTCTCCTCCGCGACGTGCGCCCCCTGCCGCCAGGTCCGCGCCGTCTGCACCGACCTGGCCACCACCGTCTCCGGTGTCCGCCACGTCGAACTGGACGCCGAGGAACACCTCGACGCCGTCCGCGAGCTGGGCATCTGGCGCCTGCCGACACTGCTCGTCGTGGACACGCACGGCACCATCGCCCGCCGCACCGTCGGCGTCCCCGACCGCGCCACCCTCCACGCCACCGTCACGGAGGTCCTGGCCGCATGACCTCCGCCCCGCCTGGCACCGCCGCCCTGCGCGCCACCCACGGGGATCATGGCCGTATGGCCCCCGACCCGAACGGCGTGGTCGCCGGCCGCGCGGTCGCCGACTGGGCTTCCCCGCGCGCTTTCGCTTCGGAGCTCCTGGCCGTACGGCCCCCGACGCGGGACTCTCGCAGACCGCACGGTGTCATCGCTCGCCACACTGCCGGCGCCCGCGTCCCCGACCGCGCCGTCCTGCGCGCCACCCACGGAGATCGTGGCCGCATGACCCCCGACCTCTGCGGCGCCACCGCCCGCCACGCCGCCGCCAGCTGGGCTTCCCCACGCGCCGCCGTAACCGAGGTCCTGGCCGTATGGCCTCCATCGGGTGCCTCCCGCGGCCCGCGCAGCGCCCTCTGCCGCAGCGCAATTTCCCGCCGCGTCATCGCCCATGGCGCAATTTCCCGCCGCGTCATCGCCCATCGCGCCATCGGCGTCGGCCTGCCCGCCCGCGCCGTCCTGCGCGCCACCTTCACGGAGGTTCTGGCCACATGACCCTCGACCCGCGCGGCCCGCGCTTCTCCGCCGCCCTCACCACGGTTGTCTTCGTGATCGTCCTGCTCACCGGCAGCGGCTGGCTCGCCCTCGTCCAGGCGGTGATCTTCGCCGTCGGCGCGTACGACCCCCGCCTCACGCCGTACGGGCTGCTCTACCGCTACCTGGTCGCCCCGCGCCTCGCGCCGCCCGTCGAACGGGAGGACGGTGCCCCGGTGCGCTTCGCCCAGGCGGTCGGTCTGCTCTTCACCGTGGTCACCGTCGCCGGCTACCTGTCGGGCGTCACCGTGCTCGGCGTCGTCGGCGCGTCGTTCGCGCTGGTGGCGGCCTTCCTGAACTCCGCGTTCGGCCTCTGCCTGGGCTGTGAGGCGTATCTGCTGATCAAGCGCCTCCGCCCGGCGCAGTAACCCGATCGAGACACCCGATCGCGCCTACGCCCGACGCAGCCGCCCAGCGCCTTCGCTCAACGCAGCCGCCCAGCGCGGTCACCCGACGCAGCTGCCCGACGCAGCCGTCCGACGCAGCTGCCCGACGCAGCCGTCCAGCACAGTGGGCCAACCCAGCCGCCCGACCGCCCGACGCAGTCGCCTAACGCGGTCGCTCGACGCAGTCCGCCCAGCGTGGTCGCCCAGCCGCCCGGCGCAGGCGCTCAGCGCGGTCGACCTACGCCCAGCGCGGTAACCCTTCGTCCAACTCGGTAACCCGTTCGTCCAACGCAGTAGAAACCGATCGCGTCCCGCCCGAGCGCGGCGGACCCGATTCGGATGACCCGGTGACGGGCCTCCGCTGTTTCTCGACCGTACCCCAGGCATCCAAGTTGATGTTCGGCGTCGCTACTGTCCGTAGCATACCGGCCGTCGGGAGCGTGGTCAGGTCAGCGGAGCTCGACGGTGTGGCGGGTGTCGTCGGTGGAGATGAAGGTGTGGCCGCGCAGGCGGCACCACGCGGGGATGTCGACCGCGGCCGCCGGGTCGTCGGCGAGGACCTCGATGCGCGTGCCCGGAGGCTGCGTCGCGGCGAGTTTCGCCAGCATGATGACCGGCAGCGGGCAGCGCTTGCCGAGGGCCTCGACCACCAGCGGCGCGCTCACATGCCCACCTCGGCCCGCACGTCGGCGACCAGGCCCGGAAGCACTGCCAGGAAGCGGCGGACGTCGTCGGCGGTGACTCCGCTGTGGAGCGAGACGCGGACGTTGCCGTGGGTGAGGACGCCCATGGCGGCCAGGACGTGCGACGGCTGGAGGGTGTCGGCGGTGCAGGCGGAGCCCGACGACACCGCGAACCCGGCCCGGTCCAGGGCGTGCAGGAGGACCTCGCCGTCGACGTACAGGCAGGAGAAGGTCACGATGTGCGGCAGCCGCTCGACGGGGTCGCCGACGATCTCCACGTCGGGGACGGTGGCGGCGACCGTGGTGCGGATCTCGTCGACGAGGGCGCTCAGCCGGACGGCCTCGGCCGCCGCCTCGGCGTGCACGGCCCGTAACGACGCGGCGGCGGCGACCACCGCCGGCACGTCCGCGGGCGGCTCCCACGGCTGCTCCCAGCGGGTGCCCTTGCGCACGGCGAGGACGCCCACCCCGGCCGGCCCGCCCCACTTGCGGGCGCTGCCGGCCAGCAGTGACCAGCCCGTGGGCAGCGGCGCGTGACCGATCGACTGGGCGGCGTCGACCAGCAGCGGCACGCCGGCCGCGGCGCACAGCGAGGCGGCCGCCTCGACCGGTTGCAGCGTCCCCACCTCATGATTCGCGCTCTGGACGGCGGCCAGGGCCACTTCCGGCGAATCCAGTGCCTTCTGGAGGGCGTCGAGGTCGACCCGGCCGGTCAGCGACACCGGCACCGCGGTGGCGTCGGCGCCCGCGGCCTTGATGACCGCGGAGTGCTCGACGGCGCTGTGCACGACGCGGCGCAGGTCGCGGGCCTTCCTGACGCCGCTGACGGCGCGCCGGACCGCGTCGGTGCCGCCGGCGGTGAAGTGCAGCTCGTCGGGGCGGACGCCGAGGACGTCCGCGACGGTCGCCCGGGCCGCGTCCAGCAGCCGGCGGGCCCGCCGGGCAGGCGTGTAGAGCTTGCCGGGGTCGGCCCAGCTGTCGTCCAGTGCGGCCAGAAATGCTTGCCGCGCAACGGGATGCGGCGGCATCGCGGTGGCCGCGTCGAAGTAGACACCCACCTGGGCAACGCTATCGCGAGCCGGACACTGCCACCCCAAGCCGGGCGGACCACTCATGGTCGAGTACGCTCGCCAGCGTTGGTGAGGCTTGCCGCGTGACGCATCCGGAGACGGGCCGCGCGGCGCTGCTAAGGAGGCAGGAGCAGGTGGTCTCAAAGGGTTTGAGCCCCGCGCGCGCCGTCGGGCTCGCCGTCTCGGCCGTCGCGGTGACGACCCTGCTCGCCGGGTGCTCCGTCGACGACGCGTTTGCCGGGTTCGGTTGGCCGAAGGGCATCACCCAGCAGGGCGATCGCATGTACGACCTGTGGATCGGGTCCGTGGTCGCCGCGCTCGTGGTCGGTGTCTTCGTGTGGGGCCTGATCTTCTGGTGCGTCGTGCGGTACCGCAAGCGCGGCGACGAGCTGCCGCCCCAGACGCGGTACAACATGCCGTTCGAGATCCTGTACACGGTCGCGCCGTTCGTGGTCATCGCCGTGTTGTTCTTCTACACCGCGGTCATCCAGACCGACGTCGACCGGCTGTCGAAGAACCCGGACGTCAACATCGAGGTCATCGCCTCGAAGTGGAACTGGCAGTTCGTGTACAGCGACACCAAGGGCCCGGACGGCAAGCCGATCACGACGGTCGGCGCCGACGACTACATCCCGGTGCTGGTGCTGCCGGCGGGCAAGTCGGTGCAGTTCAAGGAGACCTCGCGCGACGTCATCCACTCGTTCTGGGTGCCGGACATCCTGTTCAAGCGGGACGTCATCCCGGGCGTGGAGAACAGGTTCGAGATCAAGCTGAAGGACAACGCCGCCGGCGCCTACGTCGGCCGGTGCGCGGAGCTGTGCGGCACGTATCACTCGATGATGAACTTCGAGCTGCGGGTCGTGTCGGCCGAGCAGTACGGCCAGTACCTGGCCCTGCGGACCACCGGTAGGAGCACCCCGGAGGCCCTGGCGCAGCTGGGCTTCCCGAACCAGGGCTACGCGACGAAGACGCAGCCGTTCGACACCGACCGCACCAAGCGGTCCTCGAGCTGAGAAAGGGCGCGCGGCGATGAAGTCAGAAGGACGCTTGTTCTTCGTGCTCGCGTTGTTCGTGTTCGCGATGGCCGCGCTCTACGGCTGGTGGACCGACGTGGCCCCGCACGAGCAGACCGGACACCGCGGCGTCGAGTGGATCGGCGTGGTCGCGCTGGTCCTGTCGGGGCTGCTGCTCACGATGATCGGCAGCGCGCTGTGGCTGATCTCGCGCCGCATCGAGCCGCGTCCCGAGGACCGGCCCGAGGCGGAGATCCACGAGGGCGCCGGCGACCTGGGCTTCTTCAGCCCGGGCAGCTACTGGCCCGTCGGCATCGCGCTCTCCGCGGCGACCGCCAGCATCGGCCTGGCGTTCGACCAGTGGTGGCTCGTCGCGGTCGGCCTGATCTCGGTCATCGTCGCCACCTGCGGGCTGATGTTCGAGTACTACACCGGCAGCCGGCGCGGCGCCGAGCACTGAGGCACTGAGGTTCGTTGAGAGAAGGGGGCCCTGGTAGGCCCCCTTCTTCATGCCCTGGACTTGGCGGCGGCGAGCTCGCCGCGCTCCTTGAGGTCCGCGGCGCGCTGCAGGTCGCCGTTGCTGACGACGAGGTTCCCGAACGCGGAAACGGCCTGGTAGTACGTCCACGCGAGGCTGGTGCAGGCCGGCCGGACGAACGCGTTGTACGTGGCGCACTTGGCCTTCAGGTCGCGGTAGAACGCGTCGTCGATGCGGGACTTGTTGGCCGGGAACTGCCCGACCGCCTTGTAGTTGCGGTAGCCGAAGTCGTGCCGCTGGCACGACAGCCGGAAGTCGAAGCCGAGCGGCTGGTCGGGGCTGCTGGAGCAGTAGTCGGTGGACCAGTCGAAGCCGTAGGCGGCCCAGTCGGACTGGTGCTGGCGGGCGGTGTTCCAGGAGTTGTAGCTCGCGGCGGTCGGCTGCGACCACGACGACATGACGGCCAGCTTCTCGTCGATGCCGGCCGCGGCGGCGGGGGATGCGGTGGTGACGATGCCGGCCACCGCGCAAGCGAGCGCGAGGCCGGCGGCGCGCCGGAGATTCATGAACAGATTGTCCGGCCTCGATGTGTACCGGCCGGGAACTTGCGCCGAACGGTATCCATGGAGAGCTGAACGGTCGTTCAGGCCGCTTTCCGCCGCTGCCGGAGGATCACCCGCGAGCGGCGGTCCATCAGCAGGATGACCGGCGCCACCACGATCGCGGCGCCGCAGGCCGTGCAGGCCCGGTCGGGGCAGGTCGCCCGCGGGTGGTCGGGGCACGCCGGCTGTTCGAAGATCCGCTGCCGGGCGCAGGTGTCGCAGTGCAGCTCCATGCGGGTCACGCTGCCACCGCCGGCCGCCCCCGCCCGGGACGGCCCGCGGCGTGTCACATCACTTTTCGGTAGCGCTCGGCTTCGGGGCCCGGGTGGGGCTGGGGATCGCCTTCGCGGCGGGCCTGGCCGAGGCCGTCGCCTTCACGGCCGGCTTCGCGGTCGGCGGCAGGAACGCCTCGTCGCTGACGCTGGGGGTCGTGTACTGCAGGGTGAGCTGCGTGTACTTCCCGGCGTCCGTGGTGCCCTCGAAGTACGCCAGCAACCCGGCCGGGTTGACGCACGCCGTCTCGGTGCGGATGCCGCGCGCCGTCACCGACACGCACTGGGCATCGCCGCGCTTGGAGGTGCCCGTCCGCACCTCCTCACCCCGGGCGATCGTGGCGAGCCTGCCCATCGCCGCCTCAGGGGCCATGAACTCGCCCCCGAACGCGTCGCTGATGTCCCTGGCCTGGGAGGGGGACATCGTGTCCGCCCCGGGGCCTTCGTCGCACTGAGGGACCGGCTGAGGGCTCTTCTTGGCCTTCGGGGACGGCGAGGGGGTCACGTTCCGGCACAGGTACGTGCCGTCGGGCGTCGCGATGTACGTGACGCCGAACCCCCGGTAGGCCCGTCGCGGCATCGACTGGGAGACGACGACGCCGGCCCCGGCGGCGGTCTGGTACTGGATCGTCGCGTCCGTCTGCAGCCCGAGCACCAGCCTGGACGCGAGACTGTCGACCAGCTCGAGGGCGGGGTTGGCGGCCTCCGCCTGCTCCTGCACCGGTGCGCCGCACGACTTCGCCATCATGCCGGCGAACCCGAGCGTCAACGCCCCGGCAAGGACCGCCGACACCAGCGCCTTTTTCTGCGAGTTGGGAGTGTTGGCCACGTTTCGTCAACGCCCCGCACCGCTTCCGGGTCACGCGGTCGCCGCCTGCCTTTACCCCGGATATGTCCGCTCCGCGAACATATCCGAAATTTCGGTTATGTCGGGCGCGAAGCGCCACGACATAACCGATGAAAACATCACCGGCCCCCGGCCGCCCGCGTTGATCGAGTAGCGGATCCGGCCGTCATCACGACCGGATCCGTCATTCGATCAACGGTGGGGTCAAAGAGCGGGCGTTACGGCTTGAAGGCGGCCCAGCGGGTGACGAGCGCGGTCGCGGCGCCCGAGTCGACGGCGGCCGCGGCGCGGGCGATGCCGGCGCGGAGCTGGTCGGGCAGGCCCGTAGGGGAGAGGCCGTCGCGGGCGGCGATGGCGGCGGCCGCGTTGACCAGGACCGCGTCGCGGACCGGGCCGGTCTCGCCGGCGAACATGCGGTGCGCCACCGCGACGTTGTGGGCCGGGTCGCCGCCGCGCAGGTCACCCGGGGCGGAGCGGGGCAGGCCCAGGTCGGCCGCGTCGAGGACCGTCTCGGTGACCGAGCCGCCGCTGACCGCCCACACGCGGGTGGGCGCGCCGGTGGTGAACTCGTCCAGGCCGTCCTCGCCGCGGACGAGCAGCACGGAGAAGTTGCGCTTCGCCAGCACCGACGCCATCACCGACGCCATGCGCGTGTCGAAGCACCCGACGGTCGCCGCGGTCGGCTGCGCCGGGTTGGTGAGCGGGCCGAGGAAGTTGAAGACCGTCGGCACGCCCATCTCGCGGCGGGTGGCCGAGGCGTGGCGCATGCCGGGGTGGAAGCGGGCCGCGAAGCAGAAGCCGATCCCGACCTCCTGCACGCAGCGGGCCACCTCGTCGGGGCCGAGGTCGATGGTGACCCCGAGCGCCTCGAGGAGGTCCGCGGCGCCGGTGGAGGAGGAGGCGGCGCGGTTGCCGTGCTTCACGACCGGCACGCCGGCGGCGGCGGTGACGATCGCGGCCATCGTGGAGATGTTGACGGTGTTGGCGCGGTCGCCGCCGGTGCCGACGATGTCGACGGCGGCGTCGCGCTGGGCGTCGGTGAGCGGGACCTTCGGCGCGATGGACAGCATCGTCTCGGCGACGCCGGCCACCTCGGTGATCGTCTCACCCTTGGCGCGCAGCGCGACGACGAACGCGGCGATCTGGCTGGGCGTGGCCGAGCCGGCCATGATCTCGCCCATCGCCCAGCCGGTGTCGTCGTTGGACAGGTCCTCGCCCCGGAGCAGGGCGTTGAGCAGCTGGGGCCAGGTCCGCTCGCCCATGCTCAGCCCTGGACGGGGAGCGAGCGCAGGAGGTCCGACACCGTCTTGCCCGTGGTGACCGGGTCCAGCGGATACATGATCGTGCCCTCGACCCGCGCGTAGGACGCCAGCCAGCGGTCGGCGGCCCGGGCGATCGCCAGGACGACCGGCGGCGGGTCGGTGATCTCGTCCTTGAGCTGGCGTGCGATGCCGAGACCCCCGCCGGGCGTCGCCTCGCCGTCGAGGACCAGCAGGTCCACGTCGGTGTCGTCGACGAGCCTGACGACCTCCGCGTAGGTGGAGGCGTCGACGAACTTCACCGTGAGGTCGGCCGCGGGACGGCTGCCGATGGCGAGCCGCATGCGGTCGCGGACCTCGGGATCGTCGCTGTACAGCAGGACGGTGTGCTGTGTCATGTGCGCGCTGCTCCTCGTGTGGCGGGTGCCTCGGGGATCGTACCGTCATCGGTGATGGTGATGCCGGTGCGGGCGGACCACTCCTGCTCCTCGATCCGCTGCCGCTCCTCGCGGTCGAGTTGCCGGTCGATCCGCTTCGCCTCCCGGTCCGACTGGCGCATCCACTGGACGACGAGCACGGCGAGCATCGTCACGGAGACGAACTCCCCGCCCGCCCACAGGATCCCGCCGGCGACGACCTGGTCGTGCACCGGGTCGGCCCAGGCCAGGCCCAGTGACGGGTACCAGTCGCCGCCGAGCAGCTCCTTGCTCTGCATGATGGTCAGCCCGAGGACCGTGTGGAACGGCGTCGACAGGAACATCAGCAGCGCCCGCGCCGGGTACGGCCAGCGCCCCGGCAACGGGTCGAGGCCGATCAGTGGCCAGAAGAACAGGCAGCCCACGGCGATGAAGTGCGCGTGGGTCAGCTCGTGCACCCAGCCGTGGCGCATCGTCAGTTCGTACAGGCCGGTGAAATACAGCACGAACGGCGTCACGACGAAGAAGCCGAACGCCACCAGGGGGAACGCGAGGATCCGCGCCGCCCGCGAGTGCACCACGGTCAGCACCACCCGCCGGCCCCGCGGCGGCAGCGTGCGCAGCGCGAGGGTGACGGGCGCGCCGAGGGCGAGGAAGATCGGCGCGATCATCGACAGCATCATGTGCTGGATCATGTGGACGCTGAGCAGGGTCGTGTCGTAGCGCTCGACGCCGGACATGGTGACCGCCGCGATCGAGCCGAGGCCCGGCCCGAGGAAGAGCACCACCCGCGCGAGGGGCCACGCGTCGCCGCGCCGGCGCAGGCTCAGCACGCCCGCGAGGTACACCCCGGCGGCGACGACCAGCAGCAGCGTCAACCACGACACGTGCACCGTGCCGAGGATGCCCGCGACGGACGGAGGCCCTGGATCTGCAGCTAGCAACACGTGCACAGCCTATGCCGGAGGCCGAATCGTCCCTCTCTGGTGGACCCCGTGAAAAGTCGCTGATGATCGGGGGGCAATAATGACGGCGTGACTGCGGCCCCAGCGATTGCCAAGAGCCAGATCCACTCACTGACCAGGCCCAACATGGTCAGTGTCGGGACGATCGTGTGGCTCTCCAGCGAGTTGATGTTCTTCGCGGCGCTGTTCGCGATGTATTTCTCGATCCGTGCGGCGGCTCCTGAGCTGTGGCACGAGCACACCGAGGTCCTCAACGTCTGGTACGCGTTGACCTTCACCACCGTCCTGGTGCTGTCGTCCATCACTTGCCAGATCGGCGTGTTCCGCGCCGAGCGCGGTGACGTGCACGGCCTGCGCCGGTGGTTCGCGCTGACCTTCGTGATGGGCCTGATCTTCGTGCTCGGCCAGGCCAACGAGTACGTGACCCTGGTCTCCGAGGGTGTGAAGATCAACGGCGACGGTTACGGCTCGATGTTCTACCTGACGACCGGCTTCCACGGCCTGCACGTCACGGGCGGGCTCATCGCCTTCATCATCTATCTGATCCGCACCACCATGGGCCGGTTCACCCCCGCCCAGGCCACCGCGGCGATCGTCGTGTCGTACTACTGGCACTTCGTCGACGTGGTGTGGATCGCACTGTTCGCGATGATCTACTTCCTGCAGTAGGAGTCCGGGCCGCGTCACGCTCCCGGGACCACCACTTCTCCTCCACGACTTAGGTGATGATCACAAAGGTGAGGCCATGACTTCTGAGCAGAGCAAGCGGCCGCTTGCCCGGCTGGTGCCGGGTGGCGCGCGCGCGGCGCGAGGCAAGCTGCGCCGGCGGTTGTCGGCGGCTGTGCGCCTGGTCGCGGCGCTCACGATCGTCGGCGGCCTCTACACGTCATACGCGCCGGGCGTCGGTCGCGCCGAGGACACCGTGAAGCTGTCCGACGCGGCGGCCGAGGGCAAGGCGATCTACGAGGTCAGCTGCATCACCTGCCACGGCCGCAACGCCCAGGGCGTCGAGGACCGGGGACCGAGCCTCATCGGCGTCGGCTCCGCCGCGGTGGAGTTCCAGGTCAACACCGGCCGCATGCCGCTCGCGCGCCAGGAGGCGCAGGCCGAGCGCAAGCAGCCGCAGTTCAACGAGGAGCAGGCCGCGCAGCTGGGCGCCTACATCCAGGAGCTCGGCGGCGGTCCGCAGCTGCCCAGCGCGGCGAGCCTCGACGAGCAGATCAAGCAGGCCCGGGGCGACGACAAGATCCTCGCCCACGGCGGCGAGCTGTACCGGGTCAACTGCTCCTCGTGCCACGCGTTCTCCACCGGCGGCGGCGCGCTGTCGTCCGGCAAGTTCGCCCCGTCGCTGGAGCACTCGACCAACCGCGACATCTACGCGGCGATGCTGACCGGCCCGCAGAACATGCCCGTGTTCGGCAACAACCAGCTGAGCCCGGACGACAAGGCCGCGATCATCGCCTACATCCAGAACCTCAACAAGAGCCAGGCGAGCGACCCGGGCGGCTGGAACCTCGGCCGGTACGGCCCAGTGCCCGAGGGCCTCGTCATCTTCCTCGTCGGTATCGCGGCGCTCGTGTTCGCCACGCTGTGGATTGCAGGGAAGTCATGACCACCCACCACCCGTCCGACGACGAGTTCGACGCGAGTGACGCGTCCCTGACCAGGTTCGACCTGGTCAGGGAGGGCGCCCGCCGCGACGGTGTCGAGATCGTGCACTACGCGCCGCGGTTCCCGGTCCCGGGCACCCGCGCGGAGCGCCGCATCGAGCGCGTCCTGGCGTTCCTGTTCCTGCTCACCGGCCTGGCGTCGACCGCGTTCGTGGTCGCCTACATCGCCTGGCCGTGGAAGTACGGCGAGGGCGACGCGACCTACCGCGACCTCTACCCGTACTACACGCCGGTCCTCGGCGCGACGCTCGGCCTGGCCCTGCTCACCCTGGGCCTCGGCATCGTCGTGTGGAGCAAGAAGCTCCTGCCCGAGGAGGTCTCGATCCAGGAGCGGCACGACGGCCCGTCCGACAGCACCGAGCAGGTCCTGACCGCGGCGACGATCCTGAACATGGGCGACGAGCTCGGCCTCAAGCGCCGCCGCTTCGTCGGCATGGCGTTCCTGGCCGGTGCCGCCCCGCTCGGCGCGGTCGCGGGCGCGCTGCTCGTCGGCTCGCTGATCAAGGCGCCGACGCAGGACGGCGACAACGTCTTCTTCACCACCGGCTGGGACCCGAAGTACAACGACGGCAAGCCGGTGCGCCTCACCCACGAGGACGGCACCCCGATCCGCCCCGCCGACGTCAGCATCGGCGGCCAGATCACGGTCTTCCCCGGCATCCCGCACGGCGCCACCAACAAGTGGGCCGACTCGCCGACGCTGCTCATCCACCTGCGTGAGGTGGACGCCGAGGCGACGCTGGGCAACGTCAAGGAGATCAACAAGGGCTCCCAGTGGCAGAACTTCGTGGCCTACTCGAAGATCTGCACCCACGCCGGCTGCCCCGCCAGCCTGTACGAGCAGCAGACCAACCGCCTGCTGTGCCCGTGCCACCAGTCGCAGTTCCAGATCACGGACAACGCGCGGCCCATCTTCGGTCCGGCCAGCCGCGCCTTGCCCCAGCTGCCAATTACGGTGGACGATGAGGGGTACTTCATCGCGACCTCGGACTACAAGATTCCGGTCGGACCGGCCTTCTGGGAGCGGCCATGAAACGGCGTAAGATCGACGTCCGGGCTCTCCCGGCCAACTCCGCCAAGGCACTCGACGAGCGGTTCCAGGCGGCCACCCCGCTGCGGCGGTTGATGAACAAGGTCTTCCCCGACCACTGGTCCTTCCTGCTGGGTGAGATCGCGCTCTACTCGTTCATCGTCCTGCTGCTCAGCGGCATCTTCCTGTCGTTGTTCTTCGACCCGTCGCTGCGCGAGGTCGTGTATGACGGCAGCTACGCGCCCCTGAAGGGCGTGGAGATGTCGCAGGCGTACAACACCGCGCTGCACATCTCGTTCGACGTGCGCGGCGGCCTCTTCATGCGCCAGATGCACCACTGGGCCGCGCTGCTGTTCATGGCCGCGATCGTGGTGCACATGTTCCGGGTCTTCTTCACCGGCGCGTTCCGCAAGCCCCGCGAGGCCAACTGGATCGTCGGCGTCCTGCTCTTCTGGATGGGCTTCCTCGAGGGCTTCGGCGGCTACTCGCTGCCTGACGACGCGCTGTCCGGCACCGGCCTGCGCATCGCCAGCGCGATCATGCTGTCCATCCCGATCGTCGGCACCTGGGTGACCACGTCGCTGTTCGGTGGTGAGTTCCCTGGTGAGGTCATCCTCGACCGCCTCTACATCGTGCACGTGCTGCTGGTCCCGGGCGCGCTGCTCGGCCTGATCAGCGTGCACATGGGCCTGCTGGTGAAGCAGAAGCACACCCAGTGGCCCGGCCCCGGCCGCACCAACAACAACGTGGTCGGCGTGCGCATGTTCCCCGGCTTCGCGGCCAAGGCCGGCGGCTTCTTCATGATCGTGTTCGCCATGATCGCGGCGCTCGCGGGCCTGTTCCAGATCAACCCGATCTGGCTGTTCGGCCCGTACAAGGCGGCGGTCGTCTCGGCGGCGAGCCAGCCCGACTGGTACGTCATGTTCCTCGACGGCTCGACCCGTCTCTTCCCGGCCTGGGAGATCCGGTTCGACTTCTTCTACGGTGACGGTTACACCATCCCGCCGATCTTCTGGCCGACGGTGGTGCTACCCGGCATCCTGACGATGTTGCCGATCTTCTATCCGTTCATCGAGGCCAGGTTCAGCAAGGACAAACGGGTCCACAACCTCCTGGAGCGCCCGCGCGACAACCCGCTGCGGACCGCCCTGGGCTCCATGGCCATCGCGTTCTACGTGGTCCTGCTCATCTCCGGCGGCAACGACGTCCTCGCGGACAAGTTCCACATCAGCCTCAACGCGATGACGTGGGCCGGCCGCATCGGCATCCTGGTGCTCCCGCCGCTGGCGTACTACGTGGCGTACCGGGTGGCTCTCGGCCTGCAGCAGCACGACCGCGAGGTCCTCGCCCACGGCGTGGAGACCGGCATCATCCGCCGCCTCCCCGACGGCAAGTTCGTCGAGATCCACCAGCCGCTGCCCTCGGGCAACGGCCACGGCCCCGCCGAGGAGGCGCACGGCGAGGCCCACGGCCTCGACTACGCCGGCTGGGTCGTGCCGAAGAAGATGAACCGCCTCGGTGCCCTGGCCCCGACGGTGAAGGGCTTCTTCTACCCGATCGAGAAGGCCGGCCCGGCCCCCAAGCCGCGCCAGGTCGCCGAGGACCGTGACCGCGAGGAAATCACCAGCGGCCACTGACCCCGATCCCGTGCGAAACCCCCGGCTCCCTCGCGGAGCCGGGGGTTTCGTCATGTCAGGACCGCGAACGGGAACCCTCGCGGGGGTTCGCCGGTAGCGGATCCGCTGTGGGCGGACCGCTCTGGGCCCCGGCACCCGGTCGGGCCTACGGTCCGGGGATGGACCTGGTCGAGCTCCTGCCCGAGCGTCTCTATCAGTTCGCGTTCCCCGTCGGGCACGCGTATCTCTGGCGTGGCCCCGACGGGCTGACCATCGTCGACACCGGGCTGCCGGGATCGGCGCCCCTGATCGCGGCGGCCGTCGAATCCCTCGGACTCGACCGGCGCGACGTGCGGAACCTCCTGCTCACCCACGCCCACCCCGACCACACCGGTGCCGCCGCGGACATCGCCGCCTGGGGCGACGTCACCGTCCACGCCCACGCGGGCGACGCCGAGGCCGTCCGGGGCAGGGCCGCGGTCCCGCCGCCCGTGCTCGACGGCTGGGAGCGCGACCTGTACGAGCAGGTCCACGCCACCCTGCCCGACGCCCCGGCGCCGCCGGCCAGGGTGGACCGGGAACTGCGCGACGGCGACGTCGTCGACCTGGGCGGCGGGGTGACGGCCACGGCCGTCGAGGTGCCGGGGCACACCCCGGGCAGCGTCGCGTTCCACCTGCCCGGCCCGGGGGTGCTGTTCACCGGCGACACGATCGCCAGGACCCCCGACGGCGCGGTCATCCCGGGCGTGTTCAACGCGGACCCCGGCCGGGTCGCCGAGTCGTTCCGCCGGCAGGCCGCCCTGCGCCCGGCGACCGTCTGCTTCGGCCACGGCGCCCCGCTCACCGACCAGGCGGCGAGGCTCCTGACCGACGCCGCTTCGCGGTGAGCGACCTGGCCGACGCCGTACTGCGGTAGAGGCCGACGCCGCTTCGCGGTGAGCGACCTGGCCGACGCCGCACCGCGTAAGAGGCCGGCGGTGGGTGTTACAGGGTGGTGGCCCAAGCGGCGACGCGGGCGGCCAGGGGAGCGCCGTGGCGGGCCCAGGTGAAGTGGTCGATCGGGGAGCCGGCGTCGGCGGCGGAGTAGTGCTCGCGGACGACCGCAGCCGCGGACAGCTTGGCGGTCAGCCGGTCGACGGTGGGCGCTGGCGTGTACTGGTCGGCCTCCATGTCGACGGCCAGGACCGGAAGTCGTACACCTGCCAATGACGCCTCGACGTCGACGCCGTCCAGCGCGGGATAGCGGCCGGTCCGGGCGGTGTGCGCCCAGCCCTGGATGACCGGGCGGGACTGGCGGCCGCCGAAGCCCCAGCCCGGCCACACGCCGAGGACCGTCGAGGCGGCGGCGATCGCCTGCGTGAACGCGAGCGTGCCGGGCCCCGTGAAGCCCGGGTAGCAGCGCCAGTACGGCAGGCCGACCGCGAGCAGGGCGAGGCCGTCGACGCCGGGGTCCAGGCCGGCGGCGTGGCGGACGGCGAGGTGCAGGGCGCAGACCTGGCCGCCGAGGGAGTGGCCGACGAGCAGCGTCCGGCGGCCGGCGCGGCGGGGCTTCAGGGCGTCCAGGACGGCCTCGACGTCGGTGGTGAGCTCGGCGAGGCCGTAGCGGGAGGACCGGGACGGGCGCGGGGTGCTGTCGCCGGTGCCGCGCAGGTCGGCGACGACGACCTCGACGCCGTCGGCGTTCAGGGCGGCGGCGAAGTGCCGGTAATAGCGGGCCGGCACGCCCATCGCGGGCCACAGCACCGCGAGGGTGGGGGCGTCGTCCGCTGGATACGCGTGCAGCGCGACGCGATCGGCGCCGCGATCAAGAAACTCCACGGACTCCATGGATTCGTAGGGTAGAGGTAGGAGGTTACTGGCGAGTAAGAAGTGTGACTCAGACTACTGTGCGGGGCGTGAAGCCAATCGATCTGTCCCAAATGCGCCTCCCCGGCGCGCCCGCGGTCAGCCCGGACGGCACGATCGCCGTCGTGCCGGTGTCCCGGCTGGAGTTCGCCGCCGACTCGTACACCTCCCAGCTCTGGCTCGTGCGGACCGACGGCGGTGCCGAACCCACCCAGCTCACCCACGGGTGGCACGACAGCGCGCCGCGGATCTCGCCGGACGGGCGGTGGCTGGCGTTCCTGCGGGCGACGAAGGCGGTGGGGAGCCGGGCGGGCGGCCCGAAGGCCGAGCACGACAGTGCGCCGCAGCTGTGCGTCATGCCCCTGGCCGGCGGCGAGCCGCGCCGCCTCACGGACCTGCCGCTGGGCGCCGGCACGCCGGCCTGGTCACCGGACAGTGCCCGGTTGGCGTTCTCCGCCCGTGTACCGCAGGACGGCCGCTACGGCACGGGGAAGACCGACGACGGCGAGACGGTCGGCGCCGACGGCGAGCCACCCCGGCGGATCACCCGCTACTTCTACCGGGTGGACGGCCTCGGCTTCCTCCTGGACCGGCCGGCCCACCTGCACGTGGCCGACCTCGACGGCACCGTGACGCAGCTGACCGACGGGGAGCTCGGCCACGGCGACCCGGACTGGAGCCCCGACGGGCGGACCCTGGCGTTCGTGTCCGAGCGGCACGACACGAGGGGCGACGACTTCGCGTCCGACGTGTGCGTGATGCCCGCCGGCGGCGGCGAGATCCGGGTGCTGACAGACACCACGTACAGCGCCGGGCTGTGCCGGTGGGCGGCGGACGGCCGGTCGGTCGTCTTCACCGCGAACCTGGCCGGCGAGGGCCGCGTCGACCCGGTGATCCGCAACGAGTCGCTGTGGTCCGTGCCCGTCGAGGGCGGGACGGCCCGGCAGCTGCTGGACGCGGAGGCCTACACGCTCGCCGCGCCCGGCGGTGACATCGCCGCCACCGGACGCGGCGTGCTGTTCACCAACGAGCACCGCGGCGCCGTGCAGCTGCTGCGCGTCCCGTACGACGGTGGGACCCCCGAGATCGTGGTGGACGGGCCCCGCCAGGTGGCCGGCTTCTCCGAGGCCGCGGACGGCACGCTGGTGACGACGATCGCGGGGCCGGCGGACTGGGGCGAGGTCTACGCCGGCGACACCAGGCTCACCGGCTTCTCCGCCGGCGTCACCGCGCTCGAGCAGGTCGAGCTGACCGCGACCGCGCCGGACGGCTACCCGGTCCACGGCTGGGTCGTCAGGCCCGCCGGCGACGGCCCCCACCCGGTGCTGCTGATGATCCACGGCGGGCCGTTCGCGCAGTACGGGTGGCGCCTCTTCGACGAGGCGCAGGTCTACGCGGGCGCGGGCTACGCGGTCGTCTACGGCAACCCGCGCGGCTCGTCCGGCTACGGCGAGGCGCATGGCCGGGCCGTCCGCGGCAACGTCGGCGAGGTCTCGGCCAGGGACCTGCTCGCCCTGCTGGACGCGGCGCTGGAGGCCGGCGACCTCGACGGCGACCGGGTCGGCGTGCTCGGCGGGTCGCACGGCGGGTTCATGACCACCTGGCTGGCGGGCCGGCACGGCGACCGGTTCAAGGCCGCGGTCTCCGAGCGGGCCGTCAACGCGATCGACAGCTTCCAGGGCAGCTCCGACATCGGCTGGCTGTTCGCGGACTCGCTCTACGGCGCGAACGGCGGCTCGTTCGAGCAGCAGAGCCCGCTCACGTACGCCGGAAAGATCGAGATCCCGGTGCTGATCATCCACTCGGAGCACGACTGGCGGTGCCCCGTCGAGCAGGCCCAGCGGCTGTTCGTGGCGTTGAAGCGGCGCGGGACGCCGGTGGAGCTGCTGCTCTTCCCGGGGGAGGGGCACGAGCTGTCCCGGTCCGGGCGGCCGTCGCACCGGGTGGCGCGCTTCGACGCGATCCTGGAATGGTTCGGCCGGCACGTGTGAGCTGACCATTGGGGGGTGGGGGCGGTCCGTGAGGACCGCCCCCACCTTGGTCACTTGACGAGGAGCTCGGCGATCTGGACGGCGTTCAGCGCCGCGCCCTTGCGCAGGTTGTCGTTGGAGACGAACAGCGCCAGGCCGTGCTCGACGGTCTCGTCGACCCGGATCCGGCCGACGAAGCTGGGGTCGGCGCCGGCGGCCTGCAGCGGCGTCGGCACGTCGGTCAGGACCACGCCGGGCGCGGCAGAGAGCAGCTCGATGGCCCGCTCGACCGAGACGGCCCGCTCGAACCGGGCGTTGAGCTGCAGCGAGTGGCCGGTGAACACGGGCACGCGCACGCAGGTGCCGGACACCTTCAGGCCGGGGATCTCGAGGATCTTGCGGCTCTCGTTGCGGAGCTTCTGCTCCTCGTCGGTCTCGAACGAGCCGTCGTCGACGATCGAGCCCGCGAGCGGCAGCACGTTGTAGGCGATCGGCCGGGAGAACTGCTTCGGCGCCGGGAACTCGACGGCCGAGCCGTCGAACGCGAGCGCGGCGGCGCCGTCGGCGACCTTGCGGACCTGCTCGTCAAGCTCGGCGACGCCGCTGAGCCCGGCGCCGGAAACCGCCTGGTAGGTGGCGGCGACGAGCGCGACCAGGCCGGCCTCCTCGTGCAGGGGGCGCAGCACCGGCATCGCGGCCATGGTGGTGCAGTTGGGGTTGGCGATGATGCCCTTCGGGCGGTTCGCGATCGCGTGCGGGTTGACCTCCGCGACGACCAGCGGCACGTCCGGGTCCATCCGCCAGGCGGAGGAGTTGTCGACGACGACGGCACCGGCGGCGGCCACCTTCGGCGCCAGCTCCTTCGACGTGCCCTTGCCTGCGGAGAACAGCACGATGTCCAGGCCGGAGTAGTCGGCGGTCGCCGCGTCCTCCACCGTGATCTGCTGGTCCTGCCAGTCGATCGGCCGGCCCGCGGAGCGGGCGGACGCGAACAGGCGTAACTGGTCTACCGGAAACTGACGCTCGGCCAGGATGTGGCGCATGACGCTGCCGACCTGACCCGTGGCTCCGACGATGCCGATCCTCATGGGCGTCGAGGCTACCGCGTCGCCGGGCCGGGTTCGATGCGATTTGGCGCACTGTCGGGGCCCTTACCAGCGGTTTTCCCGGTTTCTTGCGGCTTGCCGACAGCTGCGGCGAACGGCTTGCTGCAAGGGGCGGCAAATTTGCTGGAAATTAGTCCGTGTCGGGCAGGCCGATCGAGAACGCCTCTTCCAGGTCGTGCTGTGAATACGCGCGGAACGCGATGTGCGTGTCGGTGTCGATCACACCCGCCACCTTCGAGATGCCGCCGGCGATGACCTCGGCGATCTCCTCGTACTGCCGCACCCGGACCATCGCGATCAGGTCGACGTTGCCGGCGACCGAGTACACCTCGCTGACCCCGGGAAGGTTGGCGATGTTCTCGGCCACCTCGGGGATCGAGTCGGTCGCGCAGTCGATGAGGACGATCGCGGTGATCACCTGCGGTGCTCCTTCCAGCATGTGGACATCGTCATGCTAATCCGCCGCGACGGTGAGCTCCCGGCCGACCCGGACCGCGTCGCGCAGCGTTTCGCCCGCGCGGACCTCCCCGCCCGGCCACACCACCCCGCGGACCACCTGACCGGCGACGACGGCCCCCGCGCCGATCACCGCCTGCTCCACGCTCCCGGTCACCACGGCGCCCTCACCGATCAGGGTTTCATGGTGTACGGCGTGCAGATTCGCCGTCACGTAGTCCCGGGGCGTGCCCGTGTCCAGGTACGTCCCGCGGTACTCGACGACCTCCAGCCGCCCTTCCCGCTCCGCGGGCCGCCACGTGGTCCTCACCAGGTCCGACGGCACCGCCTCCAGCCGCTCCACGAGGTCCCACGGCAGCAGCGAGAACCCGGCGAACCGGTGCCTGCCGAACTCCTTCGGCGGCCCGGGCACACCGAGCATCCGTACCGTCGAACCGTCCCAGCCCTCGAGCAGCTCCGCGATGTCGGCGGCCGGACCGTCCGCGCCGCCTTCCCCTCTGCCGGACGTCTCCGGGATCTCGCCCGCCGCCAGGTACGCGTCGGCGTTGCCCACCAGGACGCCGCGGCCGCCGATCCAGTCCTTCAGCAGCGCGACGCCGCCCGCGGTACCGAACGGATCACCCGGCTCGACGGAGAGGTGCGCCCGGTCGCCGACGTGCGCGACGACCTGGTCCCCGAGATAGCAGGCGTTGACCGCCAGGTCGGCGGGGCCGGCGATCCCGAGCGCGGCGACCCTGGCCATGGCCCGGTCGAGCAGCGCCACGTTGCCGACGGGGCACAGGGCCTTCGGCAGGTGCTCGGTCAGCGGCCGCAGCCGGCGGCCCTCACCCGCGGCGAGGATCACCGCACAGATGTCGGTCACTTCGTCAGCACCTCGGGGTAGTCCTTGTACGGCCCGATCCCGTAGTGCGCGAGCAGCTGCGACGTCGACACGGTCAGCGGCGGCAGCGTGTCGAGCCGGTGCCAGGCGGCCTCGATGACCTCCGCGGCGTCGACGACCAGCTCGGCGGGCGGCTCGACCTCAACCTCGAACACCATGTCGATCCACTGCCCGCGGGTGTGCACGAGGGCGTTCGGGTTCGCCGGCCGGAAGCGCTCCAGGGGCAGCTTGATCCCGGTCTCCTCGGCGAGCTCGCGCGCGGCGGTCTGCACGGGCCGCTCACCGCGGTCCATCAGCCCAGCCGGCAGCGACCAGCCCGCGCCCGGCGGCTGCCGCAGCAGCAGGATCCGGCTCGCCTCGGGGTCGCGCACCAGGATGACGGCGCCGACCGTGTACGTCGGCTGGAACGTCCGCACGATCCTGCGTTTCCAGCGGGACGGGAGACGGTAGAACGTCCGGTACGCCACCATGCGCAGTTGTTGTTTTACCGCCATCTCCGAAAGGCTAGCGGCCTACCGGGGCGAGTGGTCGACCAGGGCGATCAACTCCTCGACCACCTCGTCCGCGGTGCGGCTGTGGTCGGCGACGGCGACGAGCAGCGTCTCCAGGTCCGGGTACCCGAGCCGGGCCGACAGCCGCACCAGCGGCAGGTCGCTGGCCAGGCCGCGGCCCTGCCGGCGCAGCGCCAGACCGATCGCGAGCCGGCCGAGCCGCACCTTGTTGGCGACGGTGATCGCGGGCGCCTCGTGCGCCTCGAACCACCGGCTGATGTGCAGCCGGGCGTGCGGCGTCTTCACGAACTCCAGCCACTCCGGCGACGGCCCGCGCGCGGGGGCGTCGGCGTCGAAGTCGAACTCGTCGCGCTGCCCGGTCCGCGTGATGATCTCGACCGTGTCACCGTCGGCGAGCGGCGACGACACCGCGATCAGCCGGCCGTTCACCTTCGCGCCGATACATCGGTTGCCGACGTCCGCGCCGAGGATGTACGCGAGGTCGACCGGCGTGGCGTCCTGCGGCAGCAGCACCGGCCGGCCGCCGCCCTCGGCGAGCACCAGGATCTGGTCCTCGGCCAGGTCGCACCGCAGCGACGCGATGAACTGCGACGGGTCCGACGCCGCCGCCTCCCAGTCCAGCAGCCGCCGCAGCCAGTTCAGCTGCTCCGCCTTCGACGCGGGGCCGAAGCGGGCCGCCACGTGCGGATACCGGAAGTTGGCGACGATGCCGTACTCGGCGGCCTGGTGCATCTCCTCGGTGCGGATCAGCACCTCCAGGGACTGCCCCTCCGGCCCGAGCACCGTGGTGTGCAGCGACTTGTAGTTGTTGCCCTTCGGCGTGGCGATGAAGTCCTTGAACCGCCCCGGCACCGGCCGCCACTTGCCGTGCACCGCGCCGAGCGCGGCGTAGCAGTCCGTCTCGGGCCCGTCGACGATGATGACGACCCGCGGCATGTCGTGCGGGTCCTCGTAGTTGCCGTCGACGGTGTCCTTCCAGATCGAGTACAGGTGCCTCGGCCGCGGCGACACCTGCGCGTCGATGCCGAACTTCCGCAGGTCCGTGTTGACGGCCGCGATGACCCGTTCGAGGTAGCCGTCCCAGCCCTTGCGCTGCCTGACGTACTCGTCGATCAGCGCGTACCCGCCGGGGCTGACCGCCCGCAGCACCCAGTCCTCGAGCTCCCGCTTCAGCGCCTGGATGCCGAGCCGCTCGCACAGCGGGATCAGCACCTCCCGCGTCGCGGTCGCGATCCGCACCTGCGACTTGATCGACCGCGCGTCCAGCGTGCGCATGTTGTGCAGCCGGTCCGCCAGCTTGATGACGAGCACCCGCACGTCCCGCCCGGCGGCGACGATCATCTTGCGGATCGTCTCGGCCTCGGCGTCCGCGCCGTAGAACATCTTGTCGAACTTCGTCACGCCGTCGACGAGCAGCGCCACCTCGCCGCCGAAGTCCCGCTCCAGCGCGCCCAGCGTGTAGTCCGTGTCCTCGACCGTGTCGTGCAGCAGCGACGCCACCAGCGTCGTCGTGTCCATCCCCAGGTCGGCGAGGATCTCCGTCACCTCGAGCGGGTGCGAGATGAACGGCTCGCCGCTCTTGCGCATCTGCCCGCGGTGCATCTGCTCGGCCGTCGCGTACGCCCGCCGCAGCAACGCCACGTCGCCCATCGGGTGGATCGTTCGGTGCGACCGCAGCACGTTGGACATGGGGTCCTCGGCCGACTGCCACGGCAGCATCGCCCGCAGCCGCGACCCGATGATCGCCGAGTACGTCGACGTCGGGTCCCCGGGCACCGCCCCACCGACCAGCGCCGAATACGACGGCGGCGGCGGCACCGCCGGCGAGTCCTCGGTGGGCGGCGCGGTGAGCCTGGCCCGCGGCGCCGCGAACCGGTCGTCCACGGGCACCGCCCGCTTCACCGCCGCGTCCCTGCCACCCTTCCGGCCCGCCTTGTCCTTGGCCTTCCCGGCGGTCGTGTCCTCGCGTGTACCGGCGGCCGCGTCCGTCTGCCCGGCGGCACCGTTCGCTTCCGCGCCGGTGCTCCTGCCCGCGACGTCCCGCTCGCCCCCGGCGCCCGCTCCCGTGTCCGACCCCGCCCGCTCACCGGCGGACCGTTCGTTGCGCGCCCGCCCACCGGCGGCACTCCCGGGATTACCCCGCGGCGCCGGCGGCCGCTCGTTGGCCGGCCAGTCCCTGCGCCCGTCACCCTGATCCTGCGCCGCCCGCTGCGGCCGCTGCCCCTGCCCCGCCCACTGCGCGGGTGTCTGCTGCTCGTCCCGCACGCCGGGGTTGTCGCGCCCGGATCCGCCTGCCGCTTCTTGCCCGGTCCACTGCGCGGGTGTCTGCTGTTCGCCCTGTACGCCGAGGTTGTCGCGCCCGGACCCGCCTGCCGCTTCTTGCCCGGTCCACTGCGCGGGTGTCTGCTGCTCGTCCCGTGCGCCGGGGTTGTCGCGCCCGGACCCGCCTGCCGTGCTCTGCGCGGGTGTCCGCTGCTCGCCCCATACGCCAACGCCACCGTCGTGCCCGGAGCCACCCGCTCCGTCCTGCCCCGCGTCCGTGGCGCTCTGCCCCCCGGCCGCTCCTTGCCAGCTCTTCCCATCCACCGGCACCCGCTGCCCGGGCGCCGCGTCGCTCACGACCTCACCCGGGGGCGCCACCACCGCGGCCTGACTCTCCACAGTCCCCACGTCCCGGCCTACCCGCGCGCCACGCTGCCAGGCCGCGTCCCGAGACCCCTCGCACGGCGACCCCCAGCTCCGCCCCGCACCGTCCTGGGCCACCACGTCCTGGGCCTCCGGGTCCGGGGCCTGCCCGGCCTCCGGCTCCTGCCCTTGCGCCGCACCGTCCCGGTGGCCCGCGTCCTGGGCTCCTTCACCTGGCGCCACCCGGCCGTGTCCCGCCTCGTCCTGCGGACCCTTGCTCGGAGCTTCCCGGTCCTGCGAGGCGGTGCCCTGCGAGGCGGTGTTCTGCGACGCGCTGCCGTGCGGTTGCCCGTGCTGAAGGGTCCGGTCCTGCGAGGCGTCCTGAGGGGCGCTGTCCTGTGGGTGCCCGTCGTGCGAGACCTGATCCTGCGAGGTGCTGCCCTGAGGGGCGCTGCCCTGCGGAGCGGCGTTCTGCGAGGCGGCGCCGTGCGGGTGCCTGTCGTGGGAGGCCCGGTCGTGCGACGTGCTGTCCTGTGGCGTGCTGTCTCGCGGCGCCCGGTCCTGTGGCGCCCGGTCCTGTGGCGTCTTGTCCTGTGAGGCAGTGCCTTGTGGCGCCGTGGCCTCTGGGTGCTTGTCCTGCGGCGCGCTGTCCTGGGGGGACCTGGCCGGGGAGGGCGAGTCCCGGCGGTCGGAGGGGGTCCTGTCGACGTACGTCCGCTCCACCCGCTGCCGATCCTGCCGCACCCTGTCCCTGGTGTTGCGCTCCGGGTGGCGGCCGGCCGGGTGGGCAGGGCGGCGCCGCGGCGGGGCCTCGGGCACGTTGATCGACGCGGTCGGCAGCCCACGCGGGCCGAGCAGCACCTCGCCCACCGCGTCCAGGAGCTGCTGGGCTTCGGTGGCGCCGGGTGTCGGCGGCGATGCCCCGCCGGTCGTGAACCCCGTCGCCAACGGGTGCGCAAAACCCGTCGGCTCGTTGGGCTTGCCCCCGGGCGTCAGTGGGTCCAACATGAACTCGCTGTGCGCGGACGAGGACCCGGAGTTGGCTCCGCCGGCGCCGGTGACCGTGGAGGGGCCAGCATCCAGGGGCGCACCGGACTGATGCAGACCGGGCTCCATGCGGCACCTCCTCACCGACGGGCCGGGCGGGCCTGGGTTTGGGTAGGTTCCAGCCTAGTTTCCCTCGTGGCATCCGATCGGTCATTTGAGTATGTGCGATCGTCCGATGTGCTTAGCCTTCCAGGTCGATCCGGACCGTCGCGGCGGCCTCCGCGCGGGCGAGGAACGGGCGCCACCGACCGGCCCCCGTGGCCGGAGATGACCAACCCATATCGGCCTTGACCAGGCGTGTCTCCTGCCGCTCGAGCCAGGCGAGGATCCGCTCGGTCTCCTCCGGCGACGCGCGTGGCGTCGGCCCGTGACCCGGCTGGACCGTCTCGGCTGTGGCGAGAACCACATCCAGCGTCGGCTGTGGATGCACCCGCGGGGGTGACACGCCGGCCGCGGCGAGACGGCCGTGTCGCACCACGGCGAGCTCCCAGCCGCCCTTGGCGGAGGGCCGGGCGGCGATCAGCTCGGGCAGGCTGGTCAGCGAGGCGAGCCGCTGCATGCGGATCGCGGCGCGCAGGAACGTGATCAGCCGGGTGCGGATCGTGGCCGCGTCCTCGAAGCGCTCGGCGGTCGCGAGTGCCTCGATGCGGGCCATGAGCCCGCGGACGACGGGGCCCGGGTCGCCGGTCGTGGCGGTGCGGAACGGCTCGGCGGCCGCGGTCTCGTAGTCGCCGGGGGAGATGCGGTGCTCGCACGGCGCCGGGCAGCGGCCGAGCTCGGCGAGCGCGCACGCGGGCGTCTTCGTGCGCAGCGACAGCTTGTGGGTGCACTGGCGCAGCGGCAGCGCGTCATAGATGCCGGCGGCGGCGAGCTCGGCGCCGCGGCGGGACGCGAACGGCCCCAGGTATGCCGCGCCGTCGGGCTGCACGTCGCGCACGATCGACAGCCGGGGATAGGCCTCGGCGGTGAGCTTGAGCCACATCACCCGCTCTGGGAATTTGGAGCGGCGGTTGTACGGCGGCTTGTGCGCGGCGATCAGCCGCAGCTCTCTGACCTCGGCCTCCAGGGAGTGGGCGCAGACGATCGCCTCGACCCGCTGCGCCGCGTTGATCATCTCGTCGATGCGGGCGCGCTTCTCGGCGGCGGTGAAGTAGCTGCGGACCCGGGTCGCGATCGACGAGCTGGTGCCGATGTAGAGCGGGCGGTCCTTGTGCCCGCGGAACACATAGACCCCCGGCGCGTCGGGTAGGCCTTCGGCGAGGTGTCGCTTGCGCCGCTGGGACGGGCTGACCGCCTTCACGAACTCGATCGTGTCGCCGATGGTGTGCACCTTGTGGCTGCCCAGCCTGGCGATCAGCCCGTGCAGGACGTCGACGGTGGCGCGGGCGTCGTCGAGGGCCCGGTGGATCGGCTGGGTGCTCGCGTGGAAGTGCCGGGCGAGGGTGGACAGCTTGTTGTTGGGCACCTCGTCGGCGACCAGGGCCCGCCGGGCGATCGCGGCGGTGTCCAGCACGATCGGCTTCGGCCACGCGTAGCCGTGCTTGGCGCACGCCGCCTTGAGGAACCCGGTGTCATAGGGGGCGTTGTGCGCCACCATCACGGCGCCCGCGGCGAACTCCAGGAACGCCGGCAGCACCGTGTCGATCTTCGGCGCCTCGACCAGCATCGCCTCGGTGATGCCGGTCAGGACGGTGATGAACGCCGGCAGCCGCTCCTCGGGATTGACCAGCGTGCCGAACTCGCCCAGGACCTCCCCGCCGCGAACCTTGACCGCGCCGATCTCGGTGATGCCGCCGCCGTCGGGTGCGCCGCCGGTCGTCTCCAGGTCGACGACCACGAACGTCGACGCGAACAGCGTCGCCGCACGCGGGTCGTCGAACAGGGCATCGAGCGTTTCCTGGTGGTAGTCGGCCACGCGCGCACACTACGACCAGGGTGTGACAAAAAATCGCTCAGTGCGGCGGGAAGCGCAGCTCGAACCGGACGTCCGGCGAGCCGAGGGCCGCGTTGGTCCTGGCCACGGTCGCCCCGTGGGACCGCAGGATCTCCGCCACGGCCCGCGGGACCAGCTCGTCGGCCTCCCGCGTGCCGTCGAGGTCGGCCTGCCACTCCGGGGCGATCGAACCACCCGCGTGGCTGATCTCCACCGTCGGGACCGGGGTGCCCAGCACCCGCACCGCGACCCGTCCGCCGGGCGGCGCGACCTTCAACGCCGAGAACACCACATAGTCCAGCGCGCGCGACAGTCGGCCGGGATCCGCCTGTACCGACGCCGCATCGGTCACTCCGAGGGTGATGGCCATGTTTCTGGCGTCCGCGATGGGGCGCAACTCGCGGATGCGGGCCTCGGTCAGGTAGGTGAGGTCGACCGACCTGGACTCGGGCGGGCCGTCGAGCGCGGCGGCGTCGACCAGGCGCCGCAGCTCGAGCAGCTCCGTGACCTGCCTGGCGAGCGCCCGCAACGCCCGCATCTGGTCCAGGTTGAGCCGGTGCGGCGCGTGGTCGACCACGCACAGGGTGCCCAGTGCCGCGCCTTCGCTGGTCAGCAGGGGCGCGCCGGCGTAGAAGCGGATGCCGTCCGCGGCTCTGACGAACGGGTTGTCGGCGAACCGCGCGTCCGCGGTGGCGTCCGGGACGACCATCAGGTCGCGGCCCATGATCGCGTGGGCGCAGAACGCCACTTCGCGGGGCGTCTCGGTGATGCCGTCGAGGCCGGTCTTGGCCTTGAACCACTGTCGCTGGGTGTCGACCAGGGTGACCAGGGAGATCGGGGCGCCGCAGACCTCCGACGCGATCCTGACGATGTCGTCGAAGTCTGTCTCCGGCGGGGTGTCGAGGACCGCCAGTCCCCGCAGGGTCGAGATCCGTTCCGCTTCGTTGTCGGGTACCGGCGGCTGCATGTCCGTGCCTCCTCGCTGGCGTACCCAATCGGGTGAAATAAGGATATGTCAGCTTTTAGCCTTTCGAGGGAAGCCGCCGGTCCTGGAGACCATCCGGGGCGAATCTGGTCGACAATGCGACACTGGAGTGATGCCCGCGCACGATGCTCCCGACGACCTCGACGACGAGGCCGCGGTGACGTCTGCGCCGGAGGACGTCGACCTGCCGGACTCCGACGGCGGCGCCGAGCCCGCGCTGCCCGAGATCATCCGCCAGCGGGTCATCTCCCTCGCGGCCGGCGCCATGACCGGCCTGCCCCTCGACGAGCTGCCGATGCCGCTGCGGCGGGTCGCGAAGTTCGCCCCCAACCGGCGCGCCCGCCTCGGCGGACCCGTCATCGCGATGCAGCTGTCCGGCGACCCGCTGCTGCGCCAGCGCCTCGCGACCAGGGTCGTCAACGACGCCGGTGACCTGGGCGCCTCGATCCTGGAAGGGGTCGCGCCGCCGGCCGCCGACCCCGTCGAGGTCGCCGCGCTGGCCTACCTCGCCCGCCCCGACGGCTGGCGCGACCTGGTCGAGCGGGCCACCGACACGGTCCGCACCGAGGCCGAGGACGCCGCCGCGTCCGACCGCATCCGCGACGTCGAGCAGCGCCTCGCCCGCGCCGAGCACGACCGCGCCGTCGCCCGGGTCGAGGCCGACAAGCTCCGCGACGAGCTGGCCCGCCTCCGCGACGAGACCGCCGGCCTCCGCGAGGAGGTCCGCTCGCTGGGCAAGGCGCTGCGGGAGAGCCAGGCCAAGGAGCGCAAGGCGACCGACATGCTCGCCAGCGAGAAGGGCCGCGCCACCCGGGCGACCGCCGACCACGACGCCGAGCTGCGCCGCGTGCGCGCCAAGCTCGCCGAGGCGGAGACCGTGGCCGGCGCCCAGCGGCAGAGCGCCAAGGACGCCCGCGCCGTCGACGACGCCCGCCTCTGGCTGCTGCTGGAGACGATCGGGCAGGCCGCCGTGGGGCTGCGCCGCGAGCTGGCCCTCGACCCCACCGACCGGCTGCCGGCCGACTTCGTCGCCGAGCACGACGCCGACCGCCCGGACAACGCGCCCGGCGCCGGCGCGGCCCGGGCGCTCGACGCCGACGACCCCGCCCGCCTCGACCAGCTGCTGAGCCTGCCGAAGGCGCACATGATCGTCGACGGGTACAACGTCACGAAGAAGGGCTACGGGGAGCTCTCCCTCGAACAGCAGCGCAACCGCCTGGTCGCCGGGGTCGGCGGTCTCGTCGCCCAGACCAGGGCCGAGGTCACCGTCGTCTTCGACGGCGCCGAGCGGGTCGTCGGGCTGCCGCCGGCGCCGCGCGGCGTGCGGGTGCTGTTCTCCAAGAAGGGCGAGACCGCCGACGAGCTGATCCGGCGCCTGGTCAGGGCCGAGCCGGCCGGCCGCCCGGTCGTGGTGATCTCCTCCGACAAGGAGGTCATCGACGGTGTACGCCGTCACGGTGCGTACCCGCTGGGGAACGACACCCTCCTCCGCCGGCTATCACGCTCCTGACCTGCGGAAACGCATTTTTGTCATACCCCCCGCTTACCGTGGAGCTACAGACGGTCAACGGAGGAGGAGCGATGCTCGTCGACTGCGAGACCTGTTCAGTGCGCGGCACCGCCTGCGGCGGTTGCGTGGTGACCCTGCTGCTCGACACGCCACCCGCCCTGCACCAGCTCGGCGCGGCCGAGGTCCGCGCCATCGAGGTGTTCGAGCGGGCCGGGTTCGAGGTCACCGTGCTCGACCCCACCCACGTCGAGCCGGCCGCACCGCGTCGGTCGAGACGGCACCGCGCCGCATAAGCTTGCGGAGTTTCCGACCAGGAGGTGCGGCGTGACTCCTCGCGCATGGGCGGCGATCACCCTCGCGGCGCTGATCGTCGCGGTCGTGGTGGTCGCGGCGCTGCGGGTGCCCTGGTCGGCGCCGCCCGCGCCGCGAGCCGACCAGCTCGCCGCGCTCGACACGCTGCCCGCCGACGCCGTCGCCAAGGGGCAGGCGTTCCATGCGGCGCTGCGCCCCGGGATGTATCTGTCCATCGGCCTCGGCCTGCTCGTCGCGCTCCTGCTCGGCCTGACCCCGGCCGGCGCGTGGATCGTCGAGCAGGTGTCCCGGCCGTTCGGCGGCCACTGGCTCGCCCGGGCGCTGCTCGGCGGGCTCGCCGTCGTCTTCGTCGGTGAGGTGGCGGCGCTGCCGCTCGCCGCCTGGCGCCAGTCCATCCTCAGGCGCTATGGGCTGTCCACGCAGGACTGGTCCGCCTGGACGGTCGACATGCTCAAGGGCTATGCCGTCGGCGCGGTGATCGGCGCGGTCGTGCTCGTCGGCTTCTTCACCATCACGCACTTCGTGCCCCGCTGGTGGTGGGCGTGGGGAGCGGTCGGCGCGGCCCTGCTCACGGTGCTGCTGTCGTTCATCTTCCCGGTGCTGGTCGAGCCGGTCTTCAACAAGTTCACCCCGATGCCCGAGGGGGAGCAGCGGACCCGGCTCATGGCGCTCGCCGAGCGCGACGGCGTCCCCGTCCGCGACGTGCTGATCGCCGACGCGTCCCGCCGCACCCGGGCCGTCAACGCGTACGTGTCCGGTCTCGGCCCGACCCGCCGCATCGTCGTCTACGACACCCTGCTGGAGAAGGCGCCGCCGGAGGAGGTCGAGTCGGTCGTCGCGCACGAGCTCGGCCACGCCAAGGACAATGACGTGCTCACCGGCACGCTGCTCGGCGCGTTCGGCGCGGCCGCCGCCGTCTGCGCGCTGTACCTGCTGGGCTCGTGGGGCGCCCTGCTGCGCCGCGCGGGCGTGGACTCGATCGGCGAGCCGCGCGCGGTCGCCCTGCTGATCGCCGTCGCGACCGTGGCGGGCCTGCTCGCCGGCCCGGCCCAGGCGTTCGTGTCGCGCCGCGTCGAGGCCCGCGCCGACCGGCACGCCCTGCAGCTCACCGCCGACCCGGCCGGCTTCGAGGCCATGCAGGGCCGGCTCTCCCTGGTCAACCTCGGCGACCCCGACCCCAACCCCGTCGAGCAGTTCCTGTTCGGTTCCCACCCGACCGCCGTGGAGCGCATGGCCGAGGCCCGCGCCTGGGCCCGGGGCGAGCGGTGAGCACGGCGCGCGCGACGACTGCCGGTCCGGCCCGGCCGGGTGGGGACCGGCGACCCGGCGCGGCGTCCCGCGGGTCCGCGGCAGGGCGGGGTGCACGGTGACCACCCTGCTCGTCACGAATGACTTCCCGCCCAGGCCCGGCGGGATCCAGCAGTTCGTCCACAACCTGGCGGTGCGGCAGCCCGCCGGGTCGGTCGTCGTCTACTGCTCGACGTTCCAGGGGGCGGAGAAGTTCGACGCGGAGCAGCCGTTCGAGGTGGTCCGGGAGCGGACGGGCATGCTCCTGCCCACGGCCGGTGTCGCCCGGCGCGCCGCCGAGCTCGCCCGGGCGCACGGTTGCGACAGTGTCTGGTTCGGGGCGGCGGCGCCGCTCGGGCTGCTCGCCGATGGCCTGCGGCGCCGGGCGGGGGTCGAGCGGGTCGTCGCGCTCACCCACGGGCACGAGGTCGGCTGGGCCGCGCTGCCCGGCGCCCGCACCCTGCTGCGGCGCATCGGCCGGGGGGCCGACGTCGTCACGTACCTGGGTGAGTACACGCGCACCCGGCTCGCCAAGGTCCTCGACGGGCTCACGTCGCTGCAGCGGCTGGCGCCAGGGGTCGACGTCGACGCGTATTCACCACAGGTCGACCGCCACCTGGTCCGCGCCCGCCACCATCTCACCGACCGGCCCGTCATCGTTTGCGTGTCCCGCCTCGTGCCCCGCAAGGGCCAGGACGTGCTGATCCGGGCGCTGCCGCTCATCCGCCGCGCTGTCCCCGACGCCGCGCTGCTGCTGGTCAGCGGCGGGCCGCACCGGCCGGCCCTGGAGCGCCTGGCCCGCGAGACCGGCGTCGAGCGCGACGTCGTGTTCACCGGCGCCGTGTCGTGGGCCGAGCTGCCCGCCCACTACGCCGCCGGCGACGTCTTCGCGATGCCCTGCCGCACCCGCCGCCGCGGGCTCGACGTCGAGGGGCTCGGCATCGTGTACCTCGAAGCCTCCGCCACCGGCCTCCCCGTCGTCGCCGGCGATTCCGGCGGCGCCCCCGACGCCGTCCGTGAGGGCGAGACAGGGTTCGTCGTCCCGGGCCGCGCCGTGCCCGCCGTCGCCGACCGCATCACGACCCTCCTGCAGGACCCCGCCCTCGCCGCGAGGATGGGCGCCGCGGGGCGCGCCTGGGTCGAGTCGGAGTGGCGCTGGGAGACCCAGGCGGACCGTCTTCGCACCCTGCTCACCCAAGCTCCGCCCGGCTCCCGCTGACGCCGGCGGCACCCGGCCACCGTCCCCCGCTTCGCGGCACGCCGGTCCGCGCTTCTCCGACCGGCGGTCCCGTACGGACGAGTGCCGGAGAGGCCTGGCGCGGTCGAGTCCGGCGCCGTCGGGGAGCGCGGCATTGGTGTCGCAGCTCCTGGCCTGCGACGTGCTGACCTGCGCTTCCTGTTTCCGGGAGCGCTGGATGCTTCGGGTCGCGGTCCCGTTCGAGCGGGTGCCGCAGATCCGGCGGCGCACAGATCGAAGTCGCGCAGTGGCCGTCGGGGCAGCCGCAACCGTCCTTGGATCATGAGCGCACGCGTGGCGTGCTCAGAGCGGTGCCCGGGGAGCTGCGCTGTGTCCCGCCTTCGCGGTGATCGAAGTCGCCTCGTGGCCGTCGGGGCGGCCGTGGTTGTCCTTGGGCGTGGGCGTGGGCGTGGCGTGGGGAGGGTGGTGCCGGGGAGTCGCGTTCATGGTCCGCCAGCTCGGTGATCGAAGTCGCGTGGTGGCTGTCCGGGCGGCCGTGGTCGGCCTTGGATCATGAGCGCGGGTGCGGTGTGGTCGGAGCGGACGGGATCGGCGGTCGGAGTGGGTGGGTGGTGGCTTCGAAGTGGTGCTGGTCGGCGGGGGCCGAACGAGTGGGGGATTCGCGTGGAGGTGGAGGAATGGGCGCCCGCGGTGCGAATGTGGTCAATGGCGGCGGGCGGGATGCGGGGTTGAGAAACGACAGGCTGGCCGTTCTGGGGGTTGGGGGCAGATCGGCCAGCGCCTATCGAAAAGTCGAAATCCGGGGAAGTGGGTCAGAACTTCGGGGCGTCGGGGGCTTCGAGGAGGCCGAGCCGCAGGGCGGTCATGAGGGCCTGGGCGCGGTTGGCGGCGCCGAGCTTCTCGTACAGCTTCGATATGTGCGTCTTCGCGGTGGACTCGGAGACGAACAATTGCTTGGCGATGCCGGCGACGCTCATGCCGTCGGCGAGCAGGCGCAGCACCTGGCCCTCACGGGGGGACAGCTGCGGGCCGCTGGGGGCCAGGCGCCGCTTCATCGCCTCGGCGAGGTCGGCGGCGGTGAACGCGGAAGGCGCCGACGCGGCGTGACGGGCCGCGGCGACCACCTCGTCGGCCGGGGCGGTCTTCGGCACGAACGCGGAGGCGCCGGCCTCGAGCGCGCCGAAGAGCTGGTCGTCGCCGGCGTACATGGTCAGGACCACGATGCCCATGGTGTTGCTGGTCTTGCGCAGGGCGCGGGTCGCCTCCAGACCGCTGCCGTCGGGGAGGCGCAGGTCCATGATGACCACGTCGGGCTGCAGGGCGCCGGCCTGGCGGATCGCCTCGGCGGCCGTCGCGGCCTCGCCCACCACCTCGAACTGCCGGTCACGCTCGAAGGCGTGTCGCAGTCCTCGGCGGATGAGATCGTGGTCGTCGACGAGCAGAACTTTGGTACGTGTCGTCGGCGTCGCGGTAGTCGACATTCCCGGTGCTCTCTCCCTCTGGTGCCTTCACGCTACCGCGCACGCGGTGCGGTTCCGAGCACAACCGCCACTGTTGTCCCATTCGGCACGCGCGGTGTGATCTCCAACCGGCCTCGGATACGTTCCGCTCTCTCGGCCATGATCGCAAGACCATAGCGTCCGTCTGGGCGGTTCTCACCGATGCCGCTTCCATCGTCGGAGATTTCTACCTGTGCGAACGGTGGATCGACCGCGCACGTTACCCAAAGATTCTCCGCCCCGGCGTGTTTCCGCGCGTTCGTGATGGCTTCCTGGGCAATGCGCAGCAGTTCCGCCTCGACCGCGGCGGGCAGCCGGGCGGTGGTTTCGTCGAGCGAGAGGTGCACGCGGAGCCCGGCGGAGGCGCCGACGGTGCGGGCGTAGTCGGCGATCGCCGCGGTGAGGCCGCCGTACCGGTCGACCTCGCTGCGCAGCTCGAACAGCGACAGCCGCAGCTCGGTGATGACGCGGGTGACCTCGGCGCGCAGGATGCGCAGCTCCTCCTCGGCGGCGGCGGCGTCGGGCAGCGCGGCGACCGCGTTGTCGATGCCGTAGCCGACCATGACGAGCTCCTGGGCGACACCGTCGTGGATCTCGCGGGCGAGCCGCTGCCGCTCCTCGGTGGTGGCGAGGGACCGGACCTCGTCGAAGAGCAGCGCCGCCTCGAGGCGCAGCGCGGCCGCACCGGTCAGGCCGGTCACGCGGGCGAGGATCGCCGGCGGGTACGCCCCGGCGGTGTCACTCTCCAGGATGATGAGCCCGACGGTGCGGACGCCGGCGACGAGCGGCACGACCATCGAGGAGATGTCGCGGCTGGGCGCGACCGAGCGGGCCTGCGAGCGGCCCGACACGACCGGCTGCTGGGTCGCCCACGCGTCGGCGACGGAGCTCTCGGTGTCCAGCGCGGTCTCCCAGTCGAGGCGCTCCACGCCGGCCTGGGCGAGCACGACGAGCCGGCCACCGCCGCTGCCGGACAGGACGGCGCCGCGGGACGACGGGACCATCGCCCGGACCTCGTCGAGGAGGTGCTCGGCGAGGCCGCCGGGGTCGAGGGTCGCGCCTGGCAGCTGCCGGGCGACGCTGCGCAGCTGGGTGAGCAGGCGGGTCGCCTCCACGTACGGCTGCGGCGTCTCGTCGGTGCGCCGGGCGAGGAACGCCCGCTGCAGGACCCCCGCCTGATACGCGCTGACCCCGGCGACGACCACCCAGGTCAGGCAGGCGGCGAGGTGCCGGCGCTCGTCGAGCACCCCGTCGGCGGCACCACCGGCCACGAGGAGCGCCACCGCGGCCGCGAGGTAACCGCCGGCGACGACCATCCCCGAGGCGAGGGCCGTGCCGACGACCGGCACCGGCAGGTACACGAGGAAGCCGGTGTCCACGCCGGAGGCGGCGAGCGCGACGACGAGCACCTCGGCGGCGCGCCCGAAGTGCGCGATCCGGTGCGCCGGCGGCGCGACCGTGGCGATCGCGACCGCGATCAGCAGCAGCGCGAGCCAGAGCAGCTCCTCGGCACGCGTGCCGTCGATGAACAGCAGCGCCGCGACGAGCGCGAGCATCAGGACACGAACCGCGATCACGGCGCCTCTGGGACGGTCGCCCAGCACCGTCAGCTCGGTCAACGAATGGTCCTCCCTACCGTAGGTGAATGCATCAGCGCTCGTAGATGGCGGCGATCTCGCCGGCGTACTCCTTCAGGACAACGTTCCGCTTCACCTTCAACGACGGAGTGAGCGTGCCGGTCGCCTCGGTGAAGTCCTGCGGCAGGATCCGGAACACCTTGATCGCCTCGGCCTTCGACACGGTGGTGTTGGCGTCGTCGATCGCGGTCTGGATCTCGGCGCGCAGCTCGGGGTCGTCGACGAGCGCGGCCGCGTCGGCGCCGGCGGGCTTGCCGTGCGCGGAGGCCCAGGCCGGCAGCGCGTCGGGGTCGACGGTGACGAGGGCGGCGATGAACGGCTGCCGGTCGCCGACGACCATGCACTGGCTGACGAGCGGGTGCGCGCGGACCCGGTCCTCCAGGACGGCCGGGGCGACGTTCTTGCCGCCGGCGGTGACGATGAGCTCCTTCTTGCGACCGGTGATGCGCAGGTACCCGTCGTCGTCGAGCTCGCCGATGTCGCCGGTGTGGAACCAGCCGTCCGCGTCGATCGCCTCCGCCGTCGCGGCAGGGTTGTTCCAGTACCCCTTGAAGACGATGTCGCCCTGGACGAGGATCTCGCCGTCGTCGTCGATGCGGATCGTGACGCCGGGCAGCGGGCGCCCGACGGTGCCCATGCGCGCGCCGGTGTCGCGGTTGGCGTTGGTGGCGGGGGAGGTCTCGGTCAGCCCGTACCCCTCGAAGATGGTGACGCCGATGCCGCGGTAGAAGTGCGCGAGCCGCTCGCCGAGGGGCGCGCCGCCGGAGATCGCCCGCGAGCACTGCCCGCCGAGCGCGGCCCGCAGTTTCCCGTACACGAGACGGTCGAACAACGCGTGCTGCGCGCGCAACAGCGGACCGGGCCGCTCCGCGGAGCTGAACGCGATCGCCACCCGCTCCGCCCGGTCGAAGATGGCGCCCTTGCCGTCGGCGTGGGCGCGCTGCTTCGCCGTGTTGTACACCTTCTCGAACACGCGCGGCACCGACAGCACGAACGTCGGCCGGAAGCTCTGCAGGGTCGCCGCCAGGTTCTTCGTGTCGGCGGTGTGGCCCATCGTGGCCCGGGCCTGCACGACGCCGATCTGGATCAGCCGGGCGAACGAGTGCGCCAGGGGCAGGAACAGCAGCGTCCGGGCACCCTGGTGGAACAGCGACTGCAGCTCGGGGATCGCGTTGACGATGTCCGACAGCATGTTGCGGTGGGTGATCATGCAGCCCTTGGGCCGGCCGGTGGTCCCGCTGGTGTAGATGATCGTGGCGAGGTCGTCGGCCCTGGTGCCGGCCCGCCGCCGCTCGACGTCCTCGCGGGGCACGGCCGCGCCGTCGGCGCCGAGGACGTCGATCGCGCCGGGCGTGCCGGGCGCGCCGTCGATCTGCCACACGTGCTCGACCGCCGGCAGCCGGTCGCGGATCGCGGCGACCGTGTCGCGGTGCGTGTCGGTCTCGACGAAGCAGGCGACCGCACCGGAGTCCTCGAGGATCCAGGCGACCTGCTCCGCGCTGGACGTCTCGTAGATCGGCACGGTGACCGCGCCGACCGACCAGATCGCGTAGTCGATGAGGGTCCACTCGTAGCGCGTCTTGCTCATCAGCGCGACCCGCTCACCGGGCTCGACGCCGGCGGCGAGCAGCCCCCGGGCGAGCGTCAGCACCTGGTCGTGGAACTGCGCGCAGGTGACATCCTGCCATCCGCCAGCTTGCTGGCGCTGGAACTGCACCGCGTCCGGCGCGGTGACCGCGTTGTCCCACACGGGGTCGGTCAGCGTGGCGTGGTCGCCGACAGTGACCGCTGAGGGCACGGTGAACTCGCGCACGTTCCGACTCCTTCGTTCAACCCGTATTCGGGAACCTACCCTGCCGACGGATCGTCAGGCGCACCGCAGAGGTAGCCTGCCACGCATGGCCGACACTTCGACGCAGTCGATCGTCATTGACGCGCCCCCGGAGCGCATCGCCGAGGTCATCGCCGACTTCGCCCGATACCCCGAGTGGGTCGCCGCGGTGAAATCGGTCGAGGTGGTCGAGGAGTACGAGGACGGCTACGCCAGTCAGGTGCGCTTCGCGCTGGACTCCGGCCCGGTGTCGGACGAGTACACGCTGCAGTACGAGTATGCCGAGGACCTGACCCGGATCGAGTGGAGCCTGGTCGCGCCGTCGAAGATGCAGAAGCAGCAGGACGGCTCCTACGACATCACCGCCAACGGCGACGGCACCTCCACGGTCACGTACTCCCTCGCCGTGGAGCTCGCGATCGGCATGCTCGGCATGTTCAAGCGCAAGGCCGAGAAGATGATCATGGACACCGCGCTCAAGGAGCTCAAGCGCCGGGTCGAGGGCCTGTCCGGGGGTGCGGCATGAGCCGGGATGCGCGCGAGGAGGCTGAACGCCTCGTCGCGACCGCACTCGCCGCCCTGTCGGTCGCCGCGAACAGCACCGCCGGCTTCGCCACCGGCTCCGCCGAGTGCTGCGTCTGCCCGGTCTGCAAGGCCATCGCCGCCGCCCGCGACCCCGACCCCGAGTTCGCCGAGCGCCTCGCCACCGGCGTCGGCGACCTGGCCGTCGGCCTGGCGGGCGTCCTGCGAGCCTTCGGCGGCGACAGCGCGACCGGAGCGCGTCGCGACAGCTCGCCAGGATCCACCGGTACACCGGAAACCCCCGAAACACCCGAAGACGTGTGGCAGCACGCCACGACGGAGACACCGAAGTCGCCGAAACCGATGGCCAAGAAGGCCGTCAAACCCAAGATTGATCCCGAGGCATAGCGCCTGTGCGAGAGGAGACAGACGCGGTGGGATTGACCATCGGAGTCGACATCGGCGGAACCAAGGTCCTCGGCGGAGTCGTCGACTCGGCGGGTGACGTCCTCGCGCAGACCCGGCGCGACACGCCGGCGCAGGACTCGTCGCAGACGGCCGACCGGATCATCGAGGTGATCCAGGAGCTGGCCGCCGCGCACCCCGTCGACGCCGTCGGCATCGGCGCGGCGGGCTGGATCGACGCGACCCGCTCGACCGTCCAGTTCGCCCCCAACCTCGCCTGGCGCAACGAGCCGCTGCGCGAGAAGATCACCGCCGCGGTCGGCCTGCCCGTCGTCGTGGAGAACGACGGCAACGCCGCCACCTGGGCGGAGTTCCAGTTCGGCGCCGGCCACGACGCCGACAGCTCGATGGTCCTCTTCACCGTCGGCACCGGCATCGGCGGCGGCATCGTCATCAACGGCGGCCTCATCCGAGGCACCAACGGCATCGCCGCCGAGCTCGGCCACATGACGATGGTCCCCGGCGGCCACCCCTGCGGCTGCGGGCGCAACGGCTGCCTCGAGCAGTACGCCAGCGGCAACGCCCTCGTCCGCTTCGCCAAGGCCGACGCCCGCGCCCACCCCGAGCTCGCCGAGCAGCTCCTCGCCCTCGCCGGCGGTGACCCCGACGCCATCCGGGGCCACTTCGTGACGCAGGCCGCCCGCCTCGGCGACACCGTCGCGACCGGCGCCTTCGAGCAGATCGGCCGCTGGCTCGGCGTCGCCCTCGCCGACATCGTGCAGATCCTCGACCCGCAGGTCATCGTCGTCGGCGGCGGTGTCATCGACGCCGGCGACCTGCTCATGAAGCCCGCCCGGGCCAGCTACGAGGAGCAGCTCGCCCAGCGCGGCCGGCTTCCCGTCGCCGAGGTCCGCCCCGCCCTCATGGGCAACCTCGCGGGAGTGGTCGGAGCCGCCGACCTGGCGCGCGTATGAGCAAACTCAGGGTCCTCTCCTACAACCTGCACAGCCTGCGGGACGACCGCCGGGCCCTCTCGCAGGTCGTACGGGAGATCGCGCCCGACGTGGCGATCCTGCAGGAGGCGCCCCGCCGCTTCCGGTGGCGGCAGAAGTCGGCGGCCCTCGCCCGCGACTTCGAGCTCGTCATCGGCGGCGGCGGCCTACCGTCCCTGGGCAACCTCGTCCTGCTCAACCTGCGCGTCCGCCCGATCGATGCCTTCGACATCCGCTACCCGCTGACCCCCGGCCGGCACATGCGCGGCGCCGCGTTCGTCCGCTGCCGCGTCGGGCGGTCGGCGTTCGCGGTCGCCGGCTCCCACCTGTCCACCGACGCCACCGAACGCCCCGGCCAGGCCACGCTGCTCAAACAGCACCTGTCCGAGCTGGCCGAGCCGGTCGTCTTCGCCGCCGACCTCAACGAGAACTCCGGCGGCGCCGCCTGGCGCACCCTCGCCGACGGCCTCGTCGACAGCGCCGGCACCGACGCCCGCCACACGTACCCGTGCTCGGCCCCACGCGAACGCCTCGACGTCGTCTTCGTCGACCCCCGCATCACCGTCCTGTCCTACGAGGTCGTCGACACCCCCGCCGCCCGCCAGGCCAGCGACCACTTCCCGGTCGTCGTCGAGCTCGACCTGCCCGAGTAGCCCGCCCTCCCGGCTCGCCGGGCCCTTCCCGTGATCCGGAAGACTTTGTGCACCCAGGGCTGCCCGAACTCTTCCGGATCATGGGTGCCGGGTTCGGGGGCGTGACGTGCGGGACTGGACAAACCAGCGCCGAGCGGACGAGGATCTGCCCGCGACAAGGCGTGCGCGGCGACCGGGGCGCACGGTGCAGTGGGACGCGGTGCAGTGGGGAGACGACGCGGGTGACGAGCTTCGACGAACTGGCCGGCGGCGCGACCCACTGGCGCGACGGCGAGCCCGTCTACGACCGCGGCGACACCGTCTGCGTCATCGGCGCCGGCGGGACCGGCCTCACCGCGATCAAGAACCTCCGCGAGGCGGGCTTCGGCGTCGACTGCTACGAGCGCGAGACCGGCGTCGGCGGCGGGTGGAACTGGCGGCACGACCGCAGCCCCGTGTACTCCAGCACGCACCTGATCTCGTCGAAGCCGTTCACGCAGTTCCCCGACTTCCCGATGCCCGACGACTGGCCCGACTACCCGCACCACTCGCAGCTGCTCGCCTACTTCGAGCGGTACGCCGACCACTTCTCGCTGCGGGAGCACATCTGGTTCGGCACCGAGGTCGCCCGGGTCGAACCCGCCGACGACCCGGCCGGCGGCCCGCCGCGGTGGGACGTCACCGTGCGCGGCTCGCGGGGCGGGGCGCCGCGCACCATGCGCTACGCCGCCGTCGTGGTCGCCAACGGGCACAACTGGTCGCCGAAGATGCCCGAGTACGAGGGGCTCGAGGACTTCCGCGGCAAGGTCATCCACGCCAGTCAGTACAAGGACGCCTCCCAACTGCGCGGGCGCAAGGTGCTGGTCGTCGGCGCCGGCAACACCGGGTGCGACATCGCGGTCGAGGCGGCCCAGCAGGCGGCGAAGTGCTGGCACTCGACCCGCCGCGGCTACTGGTACGCGCCGAAGTACGCCCTCGGCAAACCCGCCGACCAGGTCAACGACCGGATCCTCGCGATGCGGCTGCCGTTCCGGCTGCGCCAGTGGCTGCTGCAACGCACGATCAACATGACCGTCGGCGACCTGACCCGCTTCGGCCTGCCGAAACCCGACCACGGCCTGCTCGAGATGCACCCGCTCGTCAACAGCCAGCTGCCGTACTACCTCGGACACGGCGGGATCACGCCGCTGCCCGACGTCAAGCGCTTCGACCGCACGGACGTCGTCCTCACCGACGGCCGCACGATCGACCCCGACCTGGTGGTCTTCGCCACGGGGTACCGGCCGAGCTTCGACTTCCTCGCCCCGGAGCTGCTCTCGACGGACTCTGCCGGCCGCCCGCGACTGGCGCTGCAGATGCTGTCGCGCACCCACCCGACCCTTGCCGTCGCCGGCCTGTTGCAGCCCGACTCGGGGGTGTTCACGCTGGCGCACTGGCAGGCGGTGTTCATCGCCCAGTGGCTGCGCGTCCTCGACGCGTCGCCGACCCGCGCGCAGGCCCTGTGGGCGAAGCTGCGCCAGGAAGGCGACCGGCGTTTCACCGCCGGCAAGGTCACCGACTCGACCCGGCACTGGTTCGAGGTGAGCCACTTCGTGTACCTGCAGGAGCTGGAGAAGTCCCTGCACGAGCTGGAGGCGGTCCGTTGACCACCCGTGCCCCGTCCGCCACGACCCGCGTCATGCGCTCCGACGAGTGGTCGTCGCCGCCGAAGCCGGTGCGGCGCGAGGTGCTCACCGAGCAGCCCACCTCGTCTTCGGCTATTGCTTCGTCTTCGTCTTCGGCTTCTGATGACCGCCCGCCGGTGCTGTTCGTCCCCGGGTACGGCCACGGCGCCTGGGCCTTCGCCCAGCACTGGCTGGAGCACACCGCCGGCCGGGGCTTCCCCGCCGCCGCGATGAGCCTGCGCGGCCACGGCGGCAGCGGCCCCGACCCCGACGCCCGCCTGCGCGACTACGTCCACGACGTCACCCAGGTCGCCGCGGGCCTGCCGAAGCAGGCGATCCTCGTCGGCCACGGCACCGGCGCCCTCGTCGTGGCGATGGCGCTCGCCCGGTACCCGGCCCGCGCCGGCGTCCTCGTCGCCCCCGTCTTCGGCGGCCTGGCCACCGCGCTCGGCCTGCTGCGCCGCAACCCCGCCGGCACGCTCCCGGGCCTCTTCGGCGGCCACGTCAGCCTGCGCTCCACGCAGCTGTTCAGCCGCTCGCTGCCGGCCTCGGCGGCCCAGTCGTTCGCCGCCCGCCTCCAGCGGGTCCCCGCCGGCGCGCAGCGTCAGCTCATCCGCCGCCAGGAGCCCGAACCCCCGGTCGGCACCCCGCCGGTCCTCGTCGCCGGCAGCCCCGACGACCGCGTGGTCTCCGCGTCGGCGCTGGAGTGGGTCGCCCGCAGGTACGGCGGCTCCCCGCTCCTCTTCCCAGGCATGGGCCACGACCTGATGCTCGACGCCCGCTGGCAGGAACCCATCGACGCCATCCTCGACTGGCTGGAGAAGCCCGCCTGACCGCCCCCACGCTTCACGCTTAACGCTGTATCGGCGTGCGCGCGGAGCGTGACTTTCGCAAGGTCGATTAGATCGATTGATGTACGGTGTGGAAGTAGGCCCGTCACCGGCACCGAGCCCGTCCTCGCCGCGACGTGCCGCGCTCTGCGACGTGCAGCTCCCGAGGCCCGCCGCACTCCCGGCCAACGAAGCGCCATCACGCGCCGCGCCCGCACGACACGCCGGCGCGGCAGGCCACCGGGCGGCGACAGCAGGGCCAGCCGCAGCGCGCCGTAGCGCGCTGTTGCCGGGTGGGTTGGTGGCGGGTGCCGTCGTGCCGGGGCGGGTAGAACGCGGGGCGCCGTCGTCCGGGGCGCCGTCGTCGGGGTGCAGGCGTCGGGGTCGTCGTCGGGGTGCGGGCGAGGGTCTGGTGTGGCGTGCCGAAGGTGGGCCGGATGCGGGGGCTGTGGTGGAGGTCTTCGTCGCAGCAGGCCGGTGGCGGTGCGTGCGTTCAGGGCCGGCGCCGACCCCCGCCACGGCACCGGCCTGTGCGGCATCACCGCGGTTGCCGGGACGCGGGCGAAGGGCAGGCGCGGCGTGCCGTTGTCGGCGGTGGAGCGGACGCGTACCCGTGGTCGGGGCCGTCGTCCTCGTCGTCGGCGGGGTGGGTCAGACGCGGGGGCGCCGTGGTTGGGGGTGGGTCAGACGCGGGCGCCGTTGTCGGGGTCGTCGTCCTCTTCGTCGCCGGGGCGTAGGCGCAGGATCAGGGTGACGAAGCCGCTCAGCAGCAGGGCGAAGCCCAGGAACAGGGTGGACTGGGGGCCGAAGACCGGCAGGAGGTCGGGCCAGATCAGCAGGACCAGGCCGCCGATCAGGGCCAGGACCGCCAGGACGGTCGACGGGGCGATCCGTGGCAGCGGGGGAGGGGGAGGCGGGGTGTAGCCGGCGTCGTCGTCCTCGTCGTCGGGCAGGTCGGCGCCGAAGGAGTCGAGGCTGTCCAGCAGGGAGCGGTCGACGGCCTCGGAGGCGCGGCGCAGCGGGGTGCGGGGGGCCGGCTCGGTGTCCATGTCGGCGGCGGCGGAGCCCGATGAGTCGAGGTCCTCGGCGGCGGGCCAGGGGGCGCTGGTCGGATCGACGGTGGTGTGGAAGCCGGCGATGATGCTGGCGAACGTCTCGTCGTCCGACTTGCGGCTCGTCTTGGCCTCCTGGGATGACTGGGATGACGGGGATGACTGGGGTGAGGGCGCTGTGGCGGGCTGGGGGGCCTCGGCGGGTGGGGTGTGCTGCTCGGGCACGGCGGTAAGCTGGGTGAAATAGTCGCGCGCCGTGGCGAGGTGGTCACGATCAGCGTAGAGCCGGTCGGTGGGTCTGGCGGGCAGGGTCGTGGTGCGCGTCACCGGGTGCAGGTCGGTGGCGGGCTGCAGATAGGCGGCGATGCCACCGGCCGCCAGCACGTCCAGCAGATGCTCGCCGACCCGCGGGTCGACGTCTCCGACCACCGCGTATTCCTGCGCTACCAGGCCGTTGTCGCGCCGGCCGCGCCGCGCCCCACCCCCTGGCACCGCCTGCCCCTCCCCGCGGCCGACACCGCGACGACCGGGTCCGCCGCGAAAAAACCGCTGACCGAAATCCTGACACGTGCACGGGCGGTTCCGGGAGTGCGTTGTGGTGTGCCGAACTGGTTCGTAGGCTCTTTGCGACGGTCATCACCGATTGTTGGCAGATCTTGGAAGGTTGAGCGGTGCTCTACTGGTTCCTCAAGTACATCGTCCTCGGGCCTGTGCTGAAGCTCATCTTCCGCCCCAGGGTGGAGGGGCTGGAGCACGTCCCTGCCGAGGGGCCCGTGATCATCGCCAGCAACCACCTGTCGTTCGCGGACTCGATCTTCATGCCGCTGAGCGTCAAACGGCGGGTCACGTTTCCGGCCAAAGCCGAGTATTTCACCGGCAAGGGCATCAAGGGCCGCCTGATCAAGCTGTTCTTCGCCGGCACGGGGCAGGTGCCGATCGACCGTTCCGGCGGGAAGGCGGCCCGGGCCGCGCTGGAGGTCGGCCTCAAGATCCTGCGGGAGGGCGGCGTCTTCGGCATCTACCCGGAGGGCACCCGCTCGCCGGACGGCCGGCTCTACCGGGGCAAGACCGGGGTGGCCCGGCTGGCGCTGGAGTCCGGTGCCGTGGTCGTGCCGGTGGCGATGATGAACATGGACAAGGTTCAGCCGATCGGGCAGATCCTGCCGAACCTGAAGCGCGTGCACATCCGCTTCGGGCCGGCGCTGGACTTCTCCCGGTACGCGGGGATGGCCGGCGACCGGTTCATCGAGCGCGCCGTCACCGACGAGATCATGTACGAGCTGATGACCCTCTCCGGCCGCGAGTACATCGACATGTACGCGCAGAAGGTGAAGAGCACCCCGGAGCCGCAGAAGCAGCCCGTGGCGGCGTAGGCCACACAGCGACGTACAAAGCCGCCTACAACGGCGTAGGCGGCAGCTCGGCGAGCGTCAGCAGCATCGGCGCGCCGGCCTGGGTGGCGAAGGCGACCAGCTCGCTGCGCCACGGCTCGAGGCGCTCGGCGGCGGCCGGCCCGAGCCGCCCGAGCGCCTGCACGGCCCAGGTGAGCGACAGCATGCGGGCGGAGGCGTTGGGGATCTCGCCGTACAGCTCCGCGGCGGCGAGGTGCATGTCGGCGGCCCGGGCGAAGTCCCCGTCGACGAACGCGATCGCCCCGGTGATCGTCCGCAGCGCCGCCTCGACCCACGGCGTGCGGTGCGGCACGTCGGCGAGCATGTCGCGGATCGCCATCATCGCGACCCGGCCGGCGAGGACAGCGGCGTGGGCGGTCGCGTCGATCCACTCGCCGCTGGCGATCGCCCGCACCTCCCGCCAGGTCTTGGCGAGCTCGACGATCAGCGCCTCGGCGTCCCGCGAGTGGCCCTGCAGCGCCCGGCAGAGGGCGCCGTGGCCGAGGACGGTCCACTGCAGGCGGTAGAAGCCGCTGCGCCGGCCGGCGGCGACGAGGCCCTCGATCTCGTCGGCGTTGATGAACGGCTCGCCGCGCAGGATCTTCATCCACGCGTGCGCGCCGCGGACCTGCAGGTCCCATTCGGAGGCGGGGGCGCGTTCGGCGACGCCGATGAGGGTGGCCCAGTCGCCGGTGAAGTACGCGACCTGCGCGACGTTGGAGTAGCCGGTGGCTAGGGTGTGGCTGCCGGGCACGGTGTTGCGGGTGCTCTCGTACATCGCCGCGGACGCGGTCCAGTCGCCGTCCTCCAGCAGCGCCCACGCGACGTTGCGCATCGCCCGGTGCTCCGACAGCAGCCGCCGCTCCCGGCACACCTCGAGCGCGGCCTGCAGCTCGACCAGGCCGGACCGGTCGCCGGCCTGGAAGAGCGCGGTGCCGATGGTGATCCGGGCGCTGGTCGCGACCTCGATGAGGCCGAGCCGGTCGGCGATCTCCGCGGCGGCGCTGGCCGCGGCGACGGCGGGCTCGACCTCGAAGTTGGACATGTGCAGGCGGCCGAGCTCGGCGTACGCGTCGGCCTTCTCCGGCGCGTCCGGCAGCTCGTCGAACAGCTCCACGGCCCGGTCCAGGCACGACAGGGCGTCGAGCCGGTCGGCGCGTAGCCACGCGGCCTGCCCGCGGATCGTCCAGGCCCGGGCGGCGCTGGCCTGCTCACCGGCCGCGTAGAGCCGCTCGGCGAGGCTCGCCAGCTGGTCCGTGCCCGCCATGGCCACGTCGGCGCTTCCCGTTTCGCCGGATCCGCCGGTACGGGCCGCGCCCGCCGGGCCGGAGCCGGCGGTGCCGAGGAAGGACTCCGGATCGGCGTAGAAGGCGATCTCCGTGGCCAGGAGCTCGATCCGCAGCCGCTCGCCCTGGTCGGTGCTGTCGTCGCAGAGGGCGAGGGCCTTGCCGGTGTGGGCGGCGGCGGCGTCGAGGGCGTGCAGCGCGTACGCGCGGCGGGCCGCCCGGTGCAGCGCGTCCCGTGCCGGCACGCTGTACCGGGGCGCGTCGAGGCCGAGCGAACCGGCGATCTCGTAGGCGGTGTACCGGTGGTTGGCGACGACCTCGGCGAGGTCGGTGTCGCGGTCGGCGGCGACGCTGTCGAGCCAGGCGGCGGTCAGCTCGTGCCGGGCGACCCGCTCGGTGCGGGGGAGCCGCTGGTAGCAGACGTCGCGGACGAGGACGTGGCCGAAGCGGTACTCCGTCTGCCCCTCCATCGTCGAGGCGGCCTGCTCGTGGATGAGGTCGCGCTGCTCGAGGCGGCGCAGGGAGCGTTCGATGCCGTCGGCGGGGCGGCTCATCGCGGCGGCGACCGCGCCGGGCCAGAAGTTCATGCCGACGACCGCGGCGGCCTGCAGCACCGCCCGGTCGGCGGCCTCGAGGAGGTCGACCCGGTTGGCGATGACCGCGTGGACGCTGTCGGGCATCGGCAGCACCCGGCTGAGGGTGTCGGAGGTGCGGACGTTGCCCTGCTCGGCGAGCATGCGGGTGTACTCGAGCGCGTACAGCGGGTTGCCGTCGGCGAGCTCGACGAGCGAGTTGAGCGAGTGGCCGGGGAACGCGGCCTGCCCGAGCAGGTGCGCGTACATGGTGGCGATCTCGGCGTCGCGCAGCGGTGGCAGCGTGATGGTGACCGAGCCGGCGATGGCACCGGCCCAGCTGGCGTTGCGCTCCAGGAACTCCGGCCGGGCCGTCGACAGCAGGAGCAGGGGCACGTCCCGTACCGACGCGCCCAGACGCTCCACGAACCGCACCATCGACTCGTCGGCCCAGTGCAGGTCCTCGAACACCAGGACCGTCGGCCGGTGCGCGGCCAGCGCGACCACGAAACGCCGCCAGGCGGACTCGGTCTCGTCGGGGGCGAGCTTCGGCCCGGGCAGGCCGACGAGCGGGCTGAGCGCGTCGGCGAGCCGCTCGGCCTCCGACGGGGTGACGATCACGCTGAGCGCCGTGTCGAGCCGCTCGCGGGCGGTCTCGGCGCTGTCGGTGTCGAGGATGCCGGCCTGCGCCTTGACGATGTCGGCGAGCGCGGCGTAGGTCACGTTCTCCCCGAACGGGGGGCAGCGGCCGGTGCGCCACGCGACGGGCGCGTCGAAGAGCCGCTCCGCGTGCAGGAACAGCTCGTGCACGAGCCGGCTCTTGCCGATCCCGGCGTGCCCGATGACGGTGACCAGCTGCGGGGTGCGCTCGCGCAGGCCCCGGTGCAGGGCGTTGACCAGCAGACTGAGCTCGTGGGTGCGGTTGACCAGGGGCGTGGAGCCGGCCTCCCGGTCGGGGTGGTTGCGCCGCAGCGGCGCGAGGGCCAGCCACACCTCGGTCGGGGTGGAGCGGCCACGCAGCGTGGCGGGAGGCTGCGCCTCGTAGCGGATCGAGGACTTGGTCAGCGCATACGTGCTGCCGCAGACGAGGACCCCGCCGGGCGGGGCGAGGGACTGCAGCCGGGAGGCGGTGTTGACGACGTCGCCGGCGACGATCGCCTGGCCACCGTCGCGGGCCGCGGCCACGTCGACGAGGGCCTCGCCGGTCGCGACCCCGACGCGGAAGCGCAGCGCCCGCTCGCCGTCGCCGGTGCTGGCATACCGCGCGAGCACCCGCTGCAGCTCCAGGCCGGCGCGCACGCAGCGCACGGCGTCGGTCTCGGTGGCCACGGGCGCGCCGAAGAGCGCCATGACGGCGTCGCCGATGTACTTCTCGACGACCCCGCCGTACTGACCGATGACCTCGCGGGCGGTGGAGAAGAAGCCCTTCTGCAGCTCGCGGACCAGCTCGGGGTCGGCGCGCTCGACATAGGGCGTGAAGTCGATCAGGTCGACGAACAGGACGCTGATCCGCCGGCGGTCCTCGCTGCGGGTGGCGGGGATCGGCACCGTGGCCCGGCCGATGTGGCCACCGCCACGGTCGGCGCGGCTCGCCGTGCCGCCGCCAGCGCCGGTGGCGGCGCGTGGGGTGCCGCAGCCGGTGCAGAACGACGCGTCCGGGCTCAGCGATCGGCCGCATGTCGCGCAGGCAGGACTCAGCTCGGCGCCGCATCCACCGCAGAACCGGTCACCATCGCCTGACTGGCGGCCGCAGCGTGCGCACTGACTGGAAATCGCCGACACTCCCTGATTTGGATCCCCGCACATCCTCACACGCCGGGGACCCGATCGACCACCGCGTTGCGGCACGCAACGCGGTGGTGCGACAGGCAGGTCAGCGGTCGGTCATCCCGGCGCGGCGGCGCAGGGCGCTGAGGTCGGTCACGACGATCCGCCGGCCCTCGGTGCGCAGCCAGCCGCGGCTGGCGAACGACCCGATGGCCTGGTTGACGCTCTGCCGCGAGCCACCGGCCATCTCCGCAAGCTGGCTCTGGTTGAGCTCGATGGTCACCATCGGCGCGTTGGTCTCGCCGGCGAGCCGGACGAGGGTCTTGGCGACGCGCCCGGGCAGGTCGAGGAAGACGTGGTCGGCGTTCTGCTCGGTGAGGCGCCGGATGAGCGCGCCGAGCGAGCGCATGACCGCGTCCAGGATTCGCGGGTTGGCGTGGACGAGCTCGATGAACGCGTGCCGGGACAGCGCCAGGGCCTGGCAGTCCTCGATCGCCTCCGCGGACGCGGACCGGGCCGCGCCGTCCAGCAGCGACACCTCGCCGAGCGTGTCGGGCGGGCGGACGACCGACAGGACCGCGCGCTCGCCGGTCGGCGCGGTCCGGAACACCATCACGGCACCGCGCTTGAGCACGATGAGTGACTCGCCCGGATCGTTTTCGACGAACAGCAGCTGGCCCTTGCGGTATGTCCGTGGCACCGCCGCCTGGATGACCCGCTGACGCACATCGGGATCCAAGCCGCTGAACATATCCACGCCGGTCAGTGCGTCGCCGGGATCTGGCAGCCGACCCTCCACGGTCAAACCCCTCCCGGTGCAAACGTTGATCGGTCCCATGATCACCGTAGGTGATCACGAGCACAGTACGGAACTTCTACCAGATCATGACGCGCGTGTCGGAGTCTGTACATCCCCCGCATCGGCTCACCGACAGCCCGCGCATGAGCCCGCAGGCAGGCTAGTGCCAGCACGCGAACCGCTGGGGGGCGGGGTTGGTGTCAGATGCCCGGGGGGCCGGTGGTGCGAGCACCGCTTCCCGGGCATCTGCCTGTTCACCGGGCATGGACGCCGTTGTTGGCGCATAATGCGCAGCGTGGCCCCCGCTGCCGACCAGGTGCACACGACACTGCGCAGGAGTTGGCAGTGCGACCCCGGCCCGTGCATTCCTCTCGGTGAAGACGCCTGGCGGGTCGAGATCGACAACGGCCAATTCGAACCGGATCCGCGTGATGCGGCCCAGTTCGTGGTGAAATGGGCTCCGGTGGCCACGCGGCGTGGCTTCGAGGCCGGCCTGTGCGCCGCTGAGCACCTCGACGCGTCGGGCGTCGGCGCCGGGCGCCCGGTCCGGGCCGCCGACGGCGCGCTCACCACCGCGCTCCCCACGCGCGCGGGTGACGGCGTCATCGCCCTGATGTGCCTGGTCCCCGGCCGCCCGCTGCACGCCGACGACCCGCTTGACCAGTCGTGGTGGGGTGGCGCGCTCGGCGCCGCGCACCGCAGCCTGCGCCGGTTCGTGCACCCCGACCTGGCGAAGTTCCAGGTCGCGGCGGTGCCGGCGGCGGCGCCCCACCTGGCGATGGAGCCGTGGCTCGGCCCGGCCGTGATCGAGACCGCCGCCGTGGTGCGCCGCATCATGGTCACCGACCAGCTCACCTACGGGGTCCGGCACGGCGCGCCGGACGCCGCCCGCTTCCGCCTCGACTCCAGCACCGGGCGGGTCGGACTGGTCGGCTGGGCCGCCGCCGGCACCGGTCCGCTGCTGTACGACCTCGCCCACGCCGTCCTCTGCGCGGGCGGCACCGAGGCGGAGGCCCTGGTCGAGGCGTACGTCCGGGCGGGGCCGGTCCCGGCCGACGAGTGCGCCGCGGTCCTGCCCGCGATGCTCGCGCTGCGCACCGCCGCCCACGCCTCCGCCGTCGCCGAGAGGATCCACACCGGCGGCGGCACACCCCGCGACCACGCCGAGCTGACCAGGATGGCCGCGCTGCTGCTGTGAGCCGACCTTGCGGCCCTACCCTGCCGCCGCACCCCCGGGCGGCGACGGGGCAGGATGGGAGCGGTGTCGGCATATCGCTACTTCTACGACTGTGAGTTCATCGAGGACGGTCGCCTGATCGACCTGGTCTCCATCGGGGTGGTGGACGAGCACGGCCGCGAGTACTACGCGGTCTCCACGGAGTTCGACGGGTCGCGGGCCGTGCCGTGGGTGCGCCGCAACGTCCTGGACAAGCTGCCGTCGCCGGCCGACAAGGCGTGGCGCTCCCGCGAGCGGATCCGCGAGGAGCTGCTCGAGTTCCTCGTCGAGCCGCTGCGCGCCGGCGAGGCCGACGAGCTGGAGCTGTGGGCGTGGTACGCCGCCTACGACCACGTCGCCCTCGCCCAGCTGTGGGGGCCGATGCCGACGCTGCCCCGGGAGATCCCCCGCTTCACCAAGGACCTGCGCCAGCTGTGGGACGAGACGGGCCGGCCGCCCCTGCCGGCGGCGGAGGGACGGCACGACGCGCTCGTCGACGCCAAGCACAACCTCGCCAGGTGGCAGGTCATGCACCCCGCGTAAGCACGTCCTCGTCACGCCGGGCGGGTCCTGCGCCCGGCGTGACGGGCCGCCTCGTCAGCGGGAGCCGTAACGCGAGATACAGGGGCAGGCCGATCGGCGAGAGCAGGATCGTCAGCACCAGCAGCGGCGCCATGATCAGCGGGTGGACCCGCCGCTCCCGGCTGTCCAGGTAGATCCAGCGGCCGACGAGCAGGTCCCAGGCGAGGACCTGTGCCCACACGGCGGCGACCACGTCGTCGTCGGCGAACAGCGACCGCACGCGGGCCAGGTCGGGGTTGAGCATCTCCGCGGCGAACTCCGGCAGCACCGGCGCGATCGCGAACGCCCACACGACCAGCGCCGGCAGGGCGATGAACACCGACCCGGCGATCCGCTCCGACCAGCGCCACCCCGGCGCGAAGATCATCAGCACCCAGAACGGCGCGACGACCAGGAACGCGAGCTGGAACAGGGTGTCAGCCATCAGTGGACCTCGCTCAGCATCCGTGCCTCGGCGGCGGTGGGCTCCACGGTACGGGGGCCGCCAAGCGCCCACATCGTGCCCGCGACGGTGGCCAGAAGTACGACGCCCGCGGCGGCGAGGGTCAGCGCGTCGGGGTCCACGATCGACTGGCCGCGCAGCGCCTGCCAGACGATCAGGCCGGTGAGGGCGGCGTACGCGAGGCCGGCGACCGTCACGAGGCGGGCCCGGACCCGGTCGGGGCGCAGACGCGCGAAGCGCCGCGAGGCGAGCGCCAGCAGGAACCCGAGCAGCGGCAGCGCCTGCAGGGCGTGCATGCCGATGAAGTGCCCGGCGCGCAGGTCGCCGCCGGTGGTGCTCCAGCCGACCAGGGGCAGGCCGGGGCCGCCGTCGGCCACGCCGACGCTGTGCGCGCCGACGATCGTGGGCGACTCGCCCGCCGGCAGGTCGAGCTGCGCCTTGGTCGGCATGGTCATGAGGAAGCCGACCATCATGCCGGCGAGGCCGACGATCAGTCCGAAGCGGACCGCCAGGGCGTCCGCCCGGTCCGGCAGCCGCTGGATCAGCAGCAGGACCGCGAGGATCAGCGTGCACACCCAGGCGATCGCGATCGTGGCGCCCATGACGCTGTACAGCGTCGAATCGAACGGCGTCTGGTTGTTGAAGTGGCTCTGCCGGCCCCGCGCCGCCTGCCCGACGATGATCACGATCTCGGTGGTGAGGGCGGCGACGGACACGGTGCCCAGCCACCAGCCGAGCCGCTGCCGCCGGTCCAGCAGCGACAGCATCCAGGCGATGGTGACGGAGTAGACGGCGATGGAGACCGAGAACTTGAACGGCTTCAGCCAGAGCGGCGCGCCGACCAGCTCGCGGTCGTCGAGGAAGACGCCCGCGCCGGTCAGGACCGCGAGGACGGTCAGCGCCGCGGCGCTGACGACGAGGGGGCGGTGCAGCTGTGCGAGTCGCATCAGAAGCTCCCAGCAAATGGATAGTCGAACTATCGATAGCGTCGCTTTCCACTATTGGAGAGTTACACTATCCGTGTCAACCCTGAGAGGACCCTGATGCGCATCGCTGAGCTGAGCCAGAAGACCGGCGTGCCGGTGCCGACGATCAAGTACTACCTACGGGAGGGGCTGCTCCCGTCCGGCGAGCTGACCAGCCCCAACCAGGCCAGGTATGACGATCGACACGTTCAGCGGCTGCGGCTGGTGCGGGTCCTGCTCGACATCGGACGGTTGCCGATCGCCACCATCCGCGACCTGCTCACCGAGCTCGACCAGCCCGACCCCGACGTGCACGAGGTGCTCGGCCGGGCCCTGCCGGCCTCCGTCGGCACCCGTGAGACCAGTGATCCGGCGATGCTCGCCGCGGCGCACGAACGGGTGGGAACCTTGATCAAGGAGCGCGGCTGGCTGCTGTCGGACAACGCCCGCACCCGGCAGGCCGCGGCCGAGGTCGTCGCCGCGTTTCAGCAGGTCGGCGCCGATGTCGAGCACCTGCTGGAGCAGTACGCGGACCTCGCCGAGCGGATCGCCGTGCACGACCTGCGCTTCGTCGCCCGGGCGGAGGGCAACGAGGGCAAGCTGCACGCCGCCGTCGTCGGCTCGATCCTCGGGGATTCCCTGCTCGCCGCCCTGCGGCGGATGGCGCAGGAGCACGAGTCGGCCAAGATGTTCGGCATCCGAGATGAGAGCTGTGACGACAGCTGTTAGGACGGATGTGCCGACTGGTGCGACGTCGGCGCGTTCAGGAGGAGCGACTACAGTGCGCTGTGAATCGGCAGCGTCGCCAACGAGTGGGACCCTCCGGCTCGGTCGTGCCCGTCAGGGCGGTCGAGCAGCACCGCAACCAGGAAGGCAAGATCTAGCATGCGTATCGGCGTACTGACCGGGGGCGGCGACTGCCCCGGCCTCAACGCGGTCATCCGGGCCGTGGTCCGCAAGGGCATCGCCACCTACGGTCACGAGTTCGTGGGCTTCCGCGACGGCTGGCGTGGCCCCCTTGAGGGCAACACCCGTGAGCTGGGCATCGCTCAGGTCCGTGGCATCCTGCCGCGCGGCGGCACCATCCTCGGCTCCTCCCGGACCAACCCGTTCAAGATCGACGGCGGCGTTGAGAAGATCAAGTCGAACCTGGCCGACCTCGGCATCGACGCGCTCGTCGCGATCGGCGGCGAGGACACCCTCGGCGTCGCGGCGAAGCTGACCGACCTGGGCGTCAACGTCGTCGGCGTGCCGAAGACGATCGACAACGACCTCGGCGCGACCGACTACACGTTCGGCTTCGACACCGCGGTCAACATCGCGATGGAGGCGATCGACCGGCTGCACACCACCGCCGAGTCGCACCACCGCACCCTCGTCGTCGAGGTCATGGGCCGCCACGCCGGCTGGATCGCGCTGCACGCCGGCCTCGCCGGTGGCGCCAACGTCATCCTCCTGCCGGAGCGGCAGTTCGACGTCGACCAGGTCGCCGGCTACGTCGAGAAGCGCTTCCAGACGCAGTACTCGCCGATCGTCGTCGTCGCCGAGGGCGCCCAGCCGCTCGACGGCCAGATGGTGCTGCACAACCAGGAGCTCGACTCGTTCGGCCACGTCCGCCTCGGCGGCATCGGCCAGTGGCTCGCCGAGCAGCTGGAGGCGAAGACCGGCAAGGAGGCCCGCACCGTCGTGCTCGGCCACATCCAGCGCGGCGGCACGCCGACCGCGTTCGACCGGGTCCTCGCCACCCGCTTCGGCCTGGGCGCGATCGACGCCGTCCACGAGGGCGACTTCGGCAAGATGGTGGCGCTGCAGTCCACCGACATCGTCCGCGTGCCCCTCGCCGACGCGACCCGTGAGCTCAAGACCGTCCCGGTCGAGCGCTACACCGAGGCCGAGGTCTTCTTCGGCTCCTGAGCCCGTCGCGGGCCCGGTCGTCATGACCGGGCCCGCGCCATGTCCGTCTTCGAACGTTCGGCGAGAACACTCGTCGAACTCTCGTCGAACTCTCGTCGAACTCTCGTCGGACTTTCGTCGAACTGAGGAGTGGGGTACGTGCGGACCATCGCCGTTCTCGGTGCGGGCAAGCTCGGTGAGGTGCTGCTGTCCGGGTTGCTGCGGGCCGGCTGGCCCGCCGACCGGCTCCTGGCCACCGCCCGCCGGCCCGAACGGGCCAAGGAGCTGCAGGAGCGCTACGGCATCCAGGTCGTGGACAGCGTCACCGCGCTGCAGACCGCCGACGTGCTCACCGTCGCGGTGAAGCCGCAGGACGCCGGCGCGCTGCTGGCGGAGCTCGGCCCCAAGCTGCCCCCGGGCAAGCTCGTCGTGTCGCTCTGCGCCGGCCTGCCCACCTCGTTCTTCGCCAGGCACCTGCCCGACGGCACCCCGGTCGTGCGCGTGATGACCAACACGCCCGCCCTCGTCGACGAGGCGATGACCGCGATCTCGGCCGGCCCGCACGCCACCGCCGAGCACCTCGCGCTCACCGAGGAGATGTTCCGCCCCCTCGGCCGCACCATCCGCGTCCCCGAGTCGCAGCAGGACGCCGTCACCGCCCTGTCCGGCTCCGGGCCCGCGTACTTCTACTTCCTCGTCGAGGCGATGACCGACGCCGGCATCCTCCTCGGCCTGCCGCGCCAGGTCGCGCACGACCTCATCGTGCAGACCGCGATCGGCTCGGCGGTGATGCTGCGCGAGTCGGGCGAGCACCCCGTCAAGCTCCGCGAGGCCGTGACCTCCCCGGCCGGCACCACCATCAACGCCATCCGCGAGCTGGAGAACCATGGCGTACGGGCAGCGTTCCTCGCCGCCCTCGAAGCCGCCCGCGACCGCGCCCGGGAGCTCGCCGCGCAGAGCGGTTGAAAGCCCGCCCGGGAGATCGCCGCGCGGAGTGGTTGAATCTGCCGGTGACCGTCACCTGTACGTGCTGCGGCACGGAGCTCGGCGACGTGCCGAGCATGTGGTCGTTCTCCGCCCCCGACACCTGGGGCGTCCCGGGCGTCGGGGGAGCGTCGTTCCTGGAGGAGGAGCTCTGCTTCGTGGAGCTGCCCGACCTCGATGAGCAGCACTTCTTCCTCCGGGCACTGATCGAGGTCCCGGTCCGCGGCGGCAGCTCCCCGTCGGAGCCCGGCGCGCTCACGTACAGCGTCTGGGTCAGCCTCAGCCCGGCCGGCTTCGCCCGCGCCGTCGAGCAGTGGGAGGACCCCGACCGCGCCGCCGAGCCGCCGTTCTTCGGCCAGCTCGCCAACCGCATCCCCGGCCACCCCGAGACGCTCCGGCTGCGGGTGCGGGTCCACACCCGCCCGCCCGGCCTGCGGCCCCTCGTCGAGATCCGCGCCCACGACCACCCCCTCGCGGTGTGGCAGCGCGACGGCATCCCCGCGCACGAGCTGCCGGCGGTCGCGGCCGCCTGCGGCGGCTGACAGTTCGTTCATTCAGGCATTCACCCGTATCAGGGGCGATCCCGTGCCCGTACCGTTACATGCAGTGAAGCTGATGTATGCCGCGACCGGGTGGCCCCCCTCCGGTCGCGCGCCCCGCGCTCGGTGCACTTCCCCAGCCGACGAGCGCGGCGTGAAGCCCGCCGTCGGCCGCAGAGGTGGTCGACGGCGGCTTTGCGGCATGATAACCGGGTGCGATTCGAAACCAGCCGCGCGCTCGACGCGGTCGAGCGGAGACTGAGCGTCGACCCCCTCGCAGCCGGCGGGGTCATCGACCTGGTGGAGGCGGCCCGCAGCGTCGACCTCGACGGCGGCCGCCCGGCCGCCCTGCTGCGCCTCGGCTTGTTCGTCGACGCCCTGAGCCGGCAGCTCGGCGACGGCGGCGTCGGCCTGTACGCCGTGGCCGAACGCGGCGCCATGTCCGACACCGACTTCACGTCCAACGAGCGCATGGTCCTGCGCCGCTGGTCCGACGACGGGCTGATCGAGATGCTGCCGCCGGGCGCCCGGCCGGCCGCCAGGGCGCGGGAGGTCGCCGCGCTGACCGGCCTGCCGCTGATCAGCCGCACGCCGCTGCCCGGCCACCCCGGCCCGGTGTACCTCACCACCGGCGCGTCCGGCGGGATGGAGCTCACCCTCGCCCCGTCCACGGGGTCGTCGCCGCGGCCGCATCCCGTGCTCAGCCGGTACTGGCGCTGCGGCGCCACCGACTGCCCGACCTTCGGCCGCCAGCCCGCGGCCGGCGCCGGCCAGCCGCCCCCGGCCCTGCCGAGCGGCGCCCCCGTCTGCCCGCGCCACGGCGAGCGCCTCATCGACGCGGGCCCCCGCCCCGTCGCCATGACCATGGCGGTCCGCATCGACGGCACCGTCCGCGCCCGCTTCCCCCTCACCTCCGCCCGCCCCGTCGTCGTCGGCCGCGCCCCCGACGAGCCCGGCGGCATCACCATCGGCAACTGGCTCACCGACGAGTCCACCCGCCGCGTCAGCCGCAACCACGTCCGCCTGGAGCTCCGCGACGGCATGGTCCTCGTCACCGACGTCAGCACCAACGGCGCCGGCCTGCTCGCCCGCACCGGCTCCTCGGTCCCGCCCCGCGAGGTCGACCTCCACCGCGGCGAGCCCAAGGCGATGGGGGAGTGGGACGAGGTCGAGCTGTACCCGGAGGTCACCGTCGGCCGCGCGGACCGCCCGCCGGCCTCCGTCGCCAAGGGCGGCGCACCCAACTCGGTCATGGCCGACGCCCCCACCATCGCCCTCCGCCTGCCCAAGCAGTAGCCACCCCGGAACTGCCGCAAGCACCCGGACGACGGCTGCCAGAAGGGAGCGGATCGGGTCGACTAGAGCATGCCGCGGTGGGCAGGTGCGTCGGCATGGACAACGACCACGCGCAGGGCCCGGCCGACGCACCGCTCACCCTGCTCGAGTACGGGGACTACCAGTGCCCGTCCACGGGCCGGGCGTTCGGCGTCGTGGAGCGCCTCCAGCTGCACTTCGCCGAGCGGTTGCGCTTCGTGTTCCGGCACTTCCCGATGGTCGACCAGCACCCGCGGGCGATGCCGGCGGCGCTGCTCGCGGAGGCGGCCGCCGACGCCGGGTCGTTCTGGGGCATGCACGCGCTGCTCCTGTCGCACCAGAACAGCCTCGAGGACCCCGACCTGTCCCGGTACGCGGAGCAGTTCGGCCTCCCCGGCACCGGCGGCACCCGCGTGCACTACGAACGCGTCGACGCCGACCTGGCCGCCGGGCGCGCCGCGGGGGTGACCCGGACGCCGGCGTTCTTCGTCAACGGTGTCCCGCACGAGGGCGGGTTCGACTTCGGTTCGCTGGTCACGGCGATCGAGCAGGCGGCCGTACAGGCGACCGAAAAGGCCGTCGAGAAGGGGTAAACGGGTGAGATCCGGGTGAACAGCGTCGATTGCCGGAAGAGTAACGGGTTGTCCTCCCTAGGATCTTTGAGAATAAACACAGCCAATTTTGAGCTGAACCAAGGTTGCCGCTAAGACCGTCAGGGCAACCTGTAGGGGATGCGGAACCGGTACGTAGACCTCCTGCGAGCCGTCGCGATCGTCCGGGTGGTGACCTATCACACACTCGGCTTCGCGTGGCTGACCGTCGCGTTCCCGGCCATGGGCCTGATGTTCGCGCTCGGCGGCTCCCTCATGGCCGCCTCCCTCGACCGATCCGAAGGCTTCGGGCTGAAGGCGATCGGGCGCCGCATGCGCCGCATCGTCGTGCCGTTCTGGGTGCTCGGCGCGTTCGCAGTCGTCCTCATGTCGTTCATGGGCGGGCTCGAACACACGTGGCGCCTGGTGCTGTGGTTCGTGCCCCTCGACGATCCGCCCACGTCGGAGAAGGGCGGCGTCTGGTTCAGCCAGATCTGGTACGTCCGGTCCTACCTCTGGTTCATCATCGCGTCGCCGGTACTGCTGTGGCTGTACCGCAAGGCGCCCATCCCGGCGGTGCTCGTGCCGTTCGGCGTCCTGGTCGCGCTGTGGGAGACCGGGCACGGCAGCGGCGGCATGGTCCGCGACTTCTTCATGTACGCGCCGATGTGGATGCTCGGGTTCGCCCACCACGACGGCACCCTCCAGCGGATCTCGAAGAAGATCCTCTGGCCGGCGTGCCTGGTCATGGGCGGCATCGGCCTGTTCATGCTCTACACCAACCCCGGCCCGCGCGGGTACGACATGAACGACCTCCCGGTCGCCGACGTGCTGTGGTCGACCGCGTTCCTGCTGGTGATGCTGAACGCCGCACCGGCCGCGCTGAGCCTGGGCGCCGCCGAGCCGGCCGTCGAGGCGATCAACCGGCGGGCGCTGACCATCTACCTGTGGCATGAGGCGGTCATCACCGCCGTCCGGCTCGCGGCGGTCGCGGCCGGCGTGTCGCTGCTCGGCCCGTACGGCGGGCTGCTCCAGATCGTGCTCGTGTTCGCCCTGGTCACGCTCGTGGTCCTGGGGCTCGGCTGGGTCGAGGACCTCGCCGCCAGGCGCAAGCCGAAGCTCATCCCACTGCCCAGCCGGGCCCCGGCCGGCCGGCTGGAGGACCAGCGGCAACCGGTGCCGGCGTAGGCCACCCGCCGGGTGGCGAACCGGACGAACCAGAAATTGCAAGGCGACACGCCGACACTGGTCTTTGCTGGAACTTGCTGGAACCAGCTACCGTGCCGTTCGTGTCCGAACCGATCACCATCGAGATGCTCGAGCGGCGGATCGACCGGTTGCGTGGCGAGCTGCGAAGGGCCGCCACCACCGGTGACCGGATGCAGGCCCGTGCCCTGCGGGCCGAGCTGCGCCAGGCGGAGCACGCCTGGGACGACGCCCTCGCCGACCTGGAGGACCAGGCCAGGCCGGCGCCGCAGCCGGTACACAAGCCGATGCTGTCGATCCGGGAACAGGTGCATCACGCGCTGACCCTGCTCACGGTGCCGGCGGCGCCGAAGCTCATCATCGCCGTCCACGACGCCTTCTTCCCGGGCGAACTCGTCGCGGCGCGCCTCACCAGCCTGCGGCGCGACGAGGAACGCTCGTTCCGCGTCCAGCCGTTCGGCCGGCCGTACTACCTCTGCCCGGCGCTGACCGCGGACCTGCTGTCACCGGCGCGCGGGCTCCTCGCGCTGTCCACCTGGCCCCTCGAGACCCGGGTGGTCGGGCCGCTCAGCGCCCGCGTCGACTTCCTCATCGGCGCGATCAAGGTCGCCCAGCGGGTGGCGCAGCTGCCCGAGGACGCCCACGACGCCCGCCGGCTGCTGTGGCGGTTCGCCGCCAGCATCCCCGGCGCGGGTGGCGCCGGGATCACCCCTGAGTCAGTCGCCGAACTGGCCCAGGCCGAGCTGGACGTGCACCTGGACGCCGACACCGCGGACCGCGCCGCGGCGGCCATACGAGCACAGGAACGCCTGGACGGATCCGAGGCGCTCTTCGGCGCCCGGTTGCAGCGCCTCCGTCGTACCGCGAGCAAAGCATGAAACCGCGAACTGCTTCCCCGAAAGAAGACCGCTCATGGACCCACTGGTCGACCGGTTGGACCGCATCCGTGGCACGGTGGCGCCGCGCAACCACAACGCGCGGACCATCGCGGCGCTCACCAGCAACCCGGGGTGCGGCCGCCGTGGACTGATGGACGCCGCCGGGGTCAACAAGGGCGCCGTCGCCGGGCAGCTCGGCTTCCCCGCCGGCTTCGGCCAGTCCAGGTTCGCGATCGCCCGCGGCAACGCGTTCGAGGCGCAGGTGAAGGCCGACGGCGCCGCCGAGCTGCTGCAGCTGCTCCGCGAGCGGCTCGGCCTGGCGATCCCCGAGGTCGCCTACGACGACCTGTCCAACGTCGGCGGCAACGCCAGCCGCGAGGTGCGGTACGCGCGGACGAAGGCGCTGCTCGCGCGGGCCGCCGCCGACCGCGACGACGCCGGGACGCTGTTCGACCACCCGATGCTGCGGCTGGAGATCGCCGGCTACTACGCGTACCTCGAACCGGACCTCATCGCGTTCCGGGCCGGCGGGAAGTTCCACGTGGTCGAGATCAAGTCGTTCGCGGTCATCGACGGCCAGGCCGACCCGGGGAAGACCGCCGCCGCGGCGACCCAGTCCGCGGTGTACGTGATGGCCATGCGCGAGCTGCTCGCCGAGCTCGGCCACCCGGAGGACACGGTGTCGCACAACGTCGTCCTCGTCTGCCCGGAGAACTTCGCGAACCGGCCGACCGCCACCCTGGTCGACGTGCGCAAGCAGCTGACCGTGCTGCGGCGGCAGCTGTCCCGGCTGACCCGCCTGGAAGCGATCCTCGACGCGCTGCCGGCCGGGCTCACCTTCGACCTCGCCTACGACAGCGAGCAGCAGGCCACCCGCCCCGCCGACGAGCTGCGCAAGGCCGTCAGCACGATCGACGCCCGGTACAGCCCGGACTGCCTCGGCACGTGCGAGATGGCGTTCTTCTGCCGCGACGAGTCGGCCGGGTCGACGTCCGCGCTGGGCCGCTCGGTCCGCGACGACCTCGGCGGGGTGGAGAGCATCGGCACGGTCCTCGGCCTGGCCCGCGGGACGCTGACGCCGGGCGCCGGCCAGGAGGAGATCGCCGGCCTGCTGCGCTTCGCGCACAAGCTGCGCACCGAGTGCCTCGACGGCATCGGCTGACCCCCGTGAGTAACCTTCCCGAGCTGCGCGAGCTGTGTGAGCCGGCGACGTGAGCATCCTTACGGCCCTCGCCAGGGCGGAGGCGGTCGAGTCCGGCAAGGCGCAGCCACTGACCACGGTCCGGCACACGCACATCGCCGCGAACCCCCTCGTCCTCGTGCCGCTCAGCCTCGCCGGCGAGGCGGCCGCGCCCCTCGCCGCGATCGTCGGCACCGACCCGGCCGAGCCGCGGGTGCTCGTGGTCGCCAACCCCCGCGACCGCACCCAGCGCTTCGACTTCGTCGCCGAGCTCGCCCGCGTCGTGCTGTCCTACGTGGACGGCTGCGCGCGCAGCGTCGACTCGGCCGCGTCCGGCACGAAGCTGCGGTACGCCGAGGCCCCGCAGGTCATCGTCCCCAACCGGGGCGGGATCGAGTTCGTGCGCCTGCTGGGCCGCTCGACCAGGTTCCGCCGGCCGTTCGGGCCGTACCCCGTACACCGGACCGTGCCGATCCTCGGGCAGTGGCTGACGTTCCTGCGGGAACGCGCCGACCACCCCGGCTCGTCGATGCTCCTGGCCATGACCGAGGTCCTCGGCAACCACTGGGCGACCGGGCAGAGCGGCCTGGAGGACGCCAACCTCGCCGCCCTGCTCGGCTGGATCGACCCGCCCGGCGGCCTGGACGGCGCCGCCGCCGCCGCGCTCGCCGAGGACCCGCTGCGCTCACCGCCGGCCGGGCCGAGCACCGACCCGACGTTCGACAACGAGATCCTCGCGCCGGCGCTCGCCGCCGTCGCCCGGTCCGACGGCGACGACTTCGCCCGGGAGCGGGCCCTCGCGGCGCTGACCGCGGCCGTCGCCGACCAGATGCAGCCCACGTGGGACCTCACCTGGCAGGCCGTCCGGCTCCTGCGGGCCCGGTCCGCCGGCGCGTCCGTCGAGACCCGCTGGGCCATGGACCGCGACGTCTTCACCATGTACCACATGGGCCTCGCCGACGGGACCGCGCTGCCGCAGCCCCGGCGGGACAGCGCGGTCGCCGCCGCCGGCCGCCTCGACCGGCTCGAACGCGAGCAGGCCCGGTTCGACGCGCAGCGGGCCCTCGACGACCCGCTCGTCATGGCCGAGTTCCGGCTGTCCGGGGAGGCCTTCACCGGTACCGTCGTCGCCGCGTCACCGAACCGGGTCGACACGTCGGGCAAGAAGGCGGCGCTGCGCCCGCACATCACCGTCCAGACGGACGACCCGGTGCGGCTCGAGCCGGGCGCGCTGCTGGTCTCTCCGGCGCGCCTCGCCCAGCAGGCGATGGTCGTGGAGGTGTCCAGCGTGGACGTCACCCTGGAGCTGTCGAAGGGCATGGGCCGCTCCACGAAGCAGCCGGCGCCGGGGTCGGTGCCGGCAGTGGGGGAGCGCGTCACGTACGGGCCGGTCACCGACGCGTACCAGCCGCCGGGCCGCTTCCCGAGCCGCGACGACACCCCGTGGACGCACGGCGGCCCGCCACCGGCGGTCGAGTACGGCCCCAGCGAGAACGACGCCGTGGAGGACTGGTCATGACGTTTCTGCCCGACGTTGTGGAGGGTCGGTCGTGACCGGCGTCATCGAGGACATCCTGCGTGACTTCGGCTCGGCCGCCGGGCGTGGCGTCGTGGTCGACTCCCCGCCCGGTGCCGGGAAGTCGACGCTGGTGGTGCGCGCCGCTCGTACATTGGCGGAATCCGGCGAACGGCTGATGGTGGTCGCCCAGACCAACGAGCAGGTCGACGACCTCATCGACCGGCTCGCCACCGTCGCGCCGACCCTCGCCATCGGCCGGCTGTCCGCGTCGACCTACGTCCCCGCCCAGCGCGTCATCAGGCACGGCACCGTCACCGTCAGCGGCGCCGTCAGCGACATGAACGCCAGCGCCGTCACCATCGGCACCGCCGCGAAGTGGGCCACCGTCACCGACGGCAGCTGGGAGCGGGCGATCGTCGACGAGGCGTACCAGATGCGCTCCGACATGCTGTTACGCGTCGCCGGCCGCTTCTCCCGCGCGCTCTTCGTCGGCGACCCCGGCCAGCTGGACCCCTTCTCCGTCGTCGCCGTGGAACGCTGGGCGGGCCTGTCCTGGGACCCGATGCAGAGCGCGGTCGCGGTCCTGCTGCGGCACAACCCCGAACTGCCCGTCCACCGCCTGCCCGTGTCGTGGCGCCTCCCGCCGTCGGCCGCGTCGGTGGTGTCCTCGGCGTTCTACCCGTTCACGCCGTTCGAGGCCGGCACGAAACCGCTGGACCGCCGCCTGGAGTTCGCCGCCCGTGCCCTCGGCGGCGACCACGGTCTCGATGCGACCCTGGAGACCGCCCGCCGGACCGGCTGGGCGCTGCACGAACTCCCGGCCCGGCACACGGTGCGCACCGACCGGGAGGCGGTCGCCGCGATCGCCGCCCTGGTGAACCGGCTGCTGCAGCGCGGCCCCGTCGCCTACTCCGAGCACGCCCCGGACGGCCGCCCCGTCACCGTCGACCGGATCGCCGTCGGCGCCGCCCACCGCGACCAGGTCGCCGCGATCCGCCAGGCCCTGGCCGGCACCGCCGCCACCGACGTCACGGTCGACACCGCGAACCGCCTCCAGGGCCGCGAGTACGACGTCACCGTCATCCTGCACCCCCTCTCCGGCCGCCGCGACGCGAGCGCCTTCCACCTGGAGGCCGGCCGCCTGTGCGTGCTCGCCTCCCGCCACCGCCACGCCTGCGTCGTCGTCGCCCGGGCCGGCATCGCCGAGCTCCTCGACACCCACCCGTCCGCCGAACCCGTCCACCTGAACGTCCCGGTCCGCTTCCCCGACGGCTGGGAGGCCAACCAGGCCATGCTCGCCCACCTGCAGGACAGCCACTGACGACGGCTTGCGGTCCGTGAACCGGCGGTTGCTGGATTCTCTTTCGCGACGGATTCCGTGCGGGTCCCCGCCACTCGAGCATCCGCAGCGCGTCCCCGGTCCGGAGCGCCACCCTTTCCACAGACATTGATCAATGCCCCGAATTGCCCCTTCTTCGGGATAGACGTTGCGCGATCAACCCCCAAAACAAAGATCGAACTGTAGGTGGATCGCGCACTGTCTATCGCGCAAAGGGGGCAAAGTGGGGCATTGACCAACATCTGTGCGCCGACGTGCGGCATCTGCGCGAGGCGACCCGCCTGCCCCAGGTCCGCGCTGCGATCGCCGCCCGGCACGCCGGCGACGACCGCGCGGACACCGCCCGTCGACGTGACCACGAACCTGTTGCGGCGTCCGCGAGATGTGGTGTCACCGGGGTTCGGAGTCCGGTCGGGTCGGCGTGGTGGCGGAAGCGGGGGCACGGCCGGTGGTGCCGGACCGCTTCTGCACCGTAGCACGGGCGATCTAATTGATCTGGGCGATGTTGCTCGCCGTGAAGCGTTGGTGACGGGATGGGTCGGGGGTTAGTTGTAGACGGTGGTGAGCAGGCGTTTTGCTTCGTACATGGCGGTGTCGGCGCGGTGCAGGACGTGTTGGGGTTCCTCGGCGAGGTGGAAGCGGGTGCCGCCGACGCTGGCGCGGGCGGTGACCAACGAGGAGCCGCGCACGGCGATCGGTTCGGTGAAGGCGGCCCGGATCCGTTCCGCCAGGTCCGGTACGCCGGAGGCGCCCAGCGTGCCGTGGGTGAGCACGACGAACTCGTCGCCGCCGAGGCGGGCCACCAGGTCGCCGGTGCGGACGCAGGCGCCCAGGCGGCCGGCTACGGCGGTGAGCAGCTCGTCGCCGGCGGCGTGGCCGAGGGTGTCGTTGACGGACTTGAAGCCGTCGAGGTCGATGAAGAGCACGGCGCCCTCGCCGGCGCTGAGGGCGGCGTCCAGCGCCGACATGAACGCGCGGCGGTTCGCCAGGCCGGTGAGGGCGTCGACGTGGGCCAGGCGCCAGGTCTCGTCGAGCAGCTCGCAGGTGCGCAGGACCGTGGCGGCCTGGTCGGCGACGCCGGCCATCCGGTTGGTGATCTCGCGGGCCCGGGCGGTGCACTGCGGGGTGTCGTAGGCGGCGACGAGGATGCCGTACGGGTGGTCCGGCAGCGCGATGTCCACGATGATCATCATGTCGTGGCCGAAGGTGTCGAGCATCGCGCGGATGAACGGCTCGTCGCTGGTGCTGTCGTAGACGCGGGGCTGGCCGGTGCCGTCGCGGAAGCGGTCGAAGAGGGCGGTGTCCTGCGGGGACACGGTGAGGTTGCGTGCCTTGCGGAGCCGGCCGTCGCCGGCGCCCGCGTTGGCGACCATGCGGAGCTTGCCGCGCTGGTGCAGCAGTACCGTGGCGGAGTCGGCACCCATGACGGACTTGACGGCGTCGGCGGTGAACTCGGCGACCTCGGTCGAGGTCCGGGCCAGGGTGAGCTGTCGGGCGAGCGCCAGGAGGCTCTCCGCGGTCCGCTGCCGCTCGGCCGCCGTCTCCAGCGCCGACAGCGCGTCGAGGGCGACGGCCGCGAGGTTCGCGTAGGCGTCGAGCATGCGGCGCTCGGCGTCGAAGAAGTCCTCGCAGTACGCGACGAGGTAGCCGTAGTAGCGGTTCGGTGAGGCGATGTCGGCGACGATCGTGCCGGCGAAGCTGGTCGGCGGCGCGTCGGTGAGCACGGCGATCTCGGCGTCGGTGAGCCCGTAGCCGTGCACCTGCCGCGGCTGGTCCGGCGCGGGGGAGGCGACCAGCAGGAACGCCTGGGCGTTCACCGCGTAGCCGGCCCGGTCGGCGACGAGCGCGAGAGCCCGCTCCGGCTGCTCGGCGGCGACCAGTTCGGCGACCGTGCGCTGCAGCAGCTCCATCCTGCCGGCGAGGATGTCGTCGGCGGCGTCGTCGCGGTGGCGGCCCCGCCACAGCCAGGAGAACAGCCGGCGCTGCCGCCAGCGGACGGTGTAGACGCATGCCTCGGCGCCGCGGACCTGGCACACGTCGTGGGTGACGGTGGCGGCGGGCAGGCCGAAGAGCGCCGGCAGCTGGGTGAGCAGCCCGCGGGTGTAGTCGCAGTCGTAGCGGCTGGGCTGGTAGCCGTTGCGCAGCCGGTACCGGACGCTGGCCGTGCCGTGCCCGGTGGAGAGCGTGGACATGTCGGCGGCGGCGTTGAACTTGGCGCTGGTGGTCGCGATGAGCCGGATGAGCTGGGTGGGGCCGCCGAGCAGCAGCAGACCGAGCCGCAGCGGGGTGTTGACGGAGTACGACAGGATGCTCTGCCCCACGCGCAGCCCGACGGACTCGTCGCCGAGGGCCTGCGCGGCCGCCGCGAAGACGTTGATCTTCGTCTCGTAGGACCACCAGCGGCGGGCGTCGTCGTACGCCTCGGGCGGCTCGTGTTCGCCGGCGAGGTTGAGCACGTGCGTGACCGCGGTGTCGCCGCCCCTGGCGCGCACGTACCGCATGATGGTGCGCAGGGTGACACCGGCCGTCTCGCGGATCTGTTCCATGGCGCCTCCGGTGCTCGACATCGGCGCGGTGCGGGTGCGGCTGAGGCGTTCCCCCGCGAGGACTGGGTAAGACTGCTCACATGGATGGCGAGCGGCCGGCGAACGAGCGTAATGAACGGCCGACGAACGTGGGTGACGAGCGGCCGGCGAACGTGCATGGCGGGCGGGTGGAGGACGTGGACGGCGGGCGGGACGAGCCGCTGATCGTGGTCGACGGCGCCAACGTCGTCGGATCCGTGCCCGACGGCTGGTGGCGGGACCGCCGCGGGGCGGCCACCCGGCTCCGGGACGCCCTGGCCGCGCGGGACGCCGCCGCGCTGCCCCCGCCGCTGCTCGGCGCGGTGACCCTGGTGGTGGAGGGCGCCGCCCGCGGCGTGCCGCCGGTCGCGGGCGTGCACGTGGAAGACGCGCCGCGATCCGGTGACGACCACATCGTCGCGCTCGTCGCCGACAATGTCGGTCACCGGCCGGTCGTGGTGGTCACCGCCGACCGGGAGCTCCGCGAACGGGTGCGCGAGCTCGGTGCGAGTATTGTCAGCCCTGGCGAGTTGCGCGCCTCGATCCCATATGGTGGACGACAAGATTCTATCTAGTGGATAGGATTTGTCGTCAACATGTGCGCACTTCGGCATGGGTCCGGTGATCGGCGACAACCGGGCGGTCTCAACATGCGGGAAGGGATTGACCCGTCGCCGTACGGTGACCAGGCTGGACTCGTAGACGTGTCGTGAATGGCCGGTGAATGTCGGCCGAAAACATCAGACGAATTGTCATCGATCAATTCTGTGCGGCAGGTTACAGCTCTGTCGCTATGGGTGATGATGCTGGTAAGGTCGGTCCCATGTGCCTTGAGGTACACGTTGACCCGGCGTGGGTCTCGCGACGTGCACACCATTTCGACGGCCTTTGTCGAGTGACGGTTCGTTGATTCGGCGTCATTGCAAAGGCTTTTCGAGAGGAATTGAAAATGGCCATTTCGGTCGTCGGCGCGCCAGAGGTGGCGCCCTCGGTGGTCACCATCACCGTGCACATCACCCTCAACGGCGGTGACGAGCTCCCACCGGAGGCGTCCCGCCTGATCAGCGACCTCGAGGCGCTCGCCGCCAGCCAGGCCAAGCAGCAGATCCAGCGCACCCAGCAGCCCCAGCCCCCGTTGCAGCGCGCCGCCGCGCCGGCGCACACCCTGCAGCACGGGCCGTCCCAGCACACCGGCCGCAACCTGCGGCTGGTCGAGACCCCCGACACCGTCATCGGCGGCGTCGACGCCGCGAAGGTCAAGCGGATCGGCGCGGCCGCACCCGACGCCCCGTCGCTCTTCCTGTGCACCGGGTCCCGGCTCGTCCTGCGCGACGGCGCGCCCGTGCCACTGACGCGCCGCGAATACGACCTGTTCCTGTTCCTGTGCGAGCACCCGCGTCGCGTGTTCAGCCGGGCACAGCTGCTGCGCCAGGTCTGGGGCTACGACATGGTCGGCACCGAGCGCACCGTCGACGTCCACGTGCGGCGCCTGCGGGTCAAGCTCGGTGAGGCCGCACGGATCATCGCCACCGTGCGCGGCGTCGGCTATCGTCTCGACGATGACGCCGCCGTCCAGGTTGTCGTTCGCGAGGACTGACCACCACGTCCCCGCCCCGCTGGTGAGCACCGCGGCGGGGACCCTGCTCCTGGTCGATCTGCTCCGGGTCTGGCTCCCGTCGATCATCACGATCTTCGGGCAGGCCGCCTCGACACCGGCCGAGCTCATGGGCGCGTTCGCGCTGCTGTGGTTTCTGGTCCCGTTCGCGGTGGTGCCCTTCGCCGCCCGGTGGGGCTCCGGGAGGCACGCGGCGAAGGCGGCGCTCGCCGGGGGCGCCGGGCTCGCCGCCGCCCGGTTCGCGCTGGTGTTCGTCCACGGTGGACAGGCACAGCTGTACGTCGCCTCGATCGGCCTGCTCGCCGGGCTGTCGTGGCTCGCGGCGACCGCCGTGCGGGGCGGACCGGCGGCCGTCGGCGTCCCGGTCGGGCTCGCCGCCGGCGCGCTGCAGCACGCGGCGTTGCGCACCGTCGACCTGACGTGGCAGTCACGGTGGTGGGCCGCGCCGCTCGTCGCCGCCGAGTGCCTGGTGTTCATCTGGTACCAGCGACGCACGGCACCCGGTAGGACGTCCGCCGCCGCCTGGTTCCTCGTGGGGCCGGCGATGCTCCTCGCCGGCATGTTCGCGCTGTCACCGGCGATCGCGACCGTCGCCCTGTCCTACCGCTTCGACCCGGTCGCCACCACACCCCCGCCCGCCGTGCCGGAGCTGCTGCTCGGCCTGGCCGTGGTGGGTTTCCTCGCCGGGGCGACCGGCCCGCTCAGGGGACGCTTCGAGCGGGTCGCGGCCGCGCTGACGATCGTCGCGGCGGCGGTCATCTTCGGCCTGTCACACGGCCCGGGCGGACTGTTCGTCGCCCTGCTGCTCGGCTGCGGCGCGCTCGGCTGGGCGTTCCGCGCCGCGGCCGCCGACACGCCACCCGAGCCCGACGCCGGCCGGAACGCGCGGTCCGGGTACGCCGCCCTCGCCGGGATGCTCGTGTTCGCGGTCGCCGCCGTCGCCTACTACGCCGCCTACGACCTCGGCTACCCCAACCAGTGGGTGCCGGTCGCGGTCGCGCTCGCCCCCGCCTGGATCCTGCTGCGCTCCGGCACCGGCGTGCCCGCGACCGGCGTGCCGTGGCGGACGGGTCTCGCGGCCGTCGCGGTGTGCCTGCTCGTGCCGCTGATCGGGGCCACCACGACCCCGCCGGTCGAGCGGTCTGACGCGACCGGCGCGGCCGGCGCGGATCGGGGGCTGCGGCTGGTGGCGTACAACATCCGCATGGGCTTCGGGCTCGACGGCACCTTCCGGCCGGCGGCGGCGGCCCGCGCGATCGCCGCGTCGGACCCTGACGTCGTGGTCCTGTCCGAGGTGGACCGGGCGTGGGTGCTCAACGGCGGCCACGACGACCTGCGGACCCTCGCGACGCGGCTGGGGATGCGGTACTGGTTCGCCCCGGCCGCCGACGCCGTCTGGGGCGACGCGGTGCTGACGAACCTGCCGGTCGCCGCCGCCGAGACGGTGCGGCTGTCGGCGGTCGGCGCGCCGACGGGCGCTCAGGCCCTCGGCGTCGTCGTGCGGTTCGGCGGCCGGGAGATCGCGGTCGTGTCGACGCACATCCAGCCGCCGCCGGACGCCGAACCCCTCGTCCAGGTCGGCGAGATCGCCGCGTTCGCGACCCGGTTCGGCGGCGACCGGCCGACGTTCATCGCCGGTGACCTCAACATCGAGCCCGGTGACGCGGCGATGCGCGCGTTCGCCGACGCCGGCTACACGGACGGGTTCGCGGCGTTCCGGCCGGTGCGCACGTTCCCCGCCGACAAGCCCGTGAAGCAGATCGACCACGTCCTGGTCAGGGGGCTGACCTGCGCCGAGGTCAGCGTCGGCACGGCAGTGACGTCCGACCATGCGCCGATCGTCACGACATTGCGGTGATTGAGCACCGCGGTGGATGGGCAACCTGCTCTCAGAGAGAGAAAGGGGCAGCGATGAGCGTCACACATGCGAACGGGAGCAAGATCGGTGGCCCCGCCATCGATACTCGCGACGACCTTGGCAACACGGTCGACACGATGTCCGCCAAGACCAAGCAGCGCGCGGCCGAGCTGGCCGAGCAGGGCAAGGACGTGGCACGCCGTCGGCCCGTTCCACTGGTGACCGCCGCCGCGGCCGGGGTCGCCACCGTGGTCGTCGCGGTGGTCACGGTCATGCGGAGCCGCCGGAAGCAGACCCCGCGTCAGCGGGCCATGAAGGCTGCGACCAACGCGTGGCGGAGCACCAGCAAGAGCGTGCGGAAACGGGTCAAGCGGTAACCTCCTCTCCCACAGTCGCGCCCCGCACCGTCCGGTGCGGGGCGCGACGTCATGGTGCCGGCGCGACGTTCACGGTGCCGGCATGACGTTCATGCTGCCGGCATCCGGTACGCGGCGAGCTGGGTCGCCTGCGCGACGACCCGGTCCCGCGCGTCCCAGATCTCGCAGACCTGGTCGACGAGGCTCTCGGTGAGCAGCCGGGCCCGCTGGCGGACCCGCAGCGGACCGGGGGAGGGGGCCGCCCGCACGTACACGGTGAGCTCCAGCGTCGGGGTCCAGCCGTGGCTGCCGAGGGTGAACGTCGCCGGCGGGAACGCGTCCGCGGCGAACAGCAGCGACACCGGGTCCCACGCCGCGTCGTCCGGCAGCCGCAGCCAGCCGCGCAGCTCGCCGGGCGGGTCACCGACCGCCTGCCAGTCGATGCGCTGCTCGAACTGGTCCAGCATGTCGATGCGCAGCCCCGTGCCCGGCGCCTCCGACGGCGTCGGGAACAGGCCCTGCTCGGCGGCGACCGGTGGCGGCTGCGCGTCGACCCAGCGCGGCTCGCCGGCCGCCGCCAGGGTGCCGAGGGTGAACAGCGCCTCGACGCACGCGCGGTCCTTCTGCCACAGCCGCGACCGGACCTGGCTGGCGGTGCGGCCGGTGCGCAGCACCTCGACGGTGACGGTGGCCGGGCCGGGGTCCGGCGGCGACAGGTAGACCGCGCTCGCCGACAGCGGGTCGGGGTGCGTGCCGGCGGCCTCGATCGCGGCGCGGGCCAGGATCGCCAGGAGGTAGCCGCCGTTGGGCTTGCCGCCGACGGTCCACAGTGGATCGAGCTCGGCGTCGAAGCCGTCGCCGGCGGGCCGGACCTGCGTCGCCTCGATGAACGCTGCCACGCCTGCCTCCTTCTGGTTGGATGACGGCATGGCGCGAACGCGGCTCTACCGCAACGGTGACCTGGTGGCCGAGGATTTCCCGCTCGACGATATCTCGGAGCACCTCGCCGCCGAGGACACGGTGGTATGGCTGGATCTCGTGTCGCCGTCGCCGCAGGTGTACGAGCGGGTGCAGGAGGAGTTCGGCCTGCATCAGCTGGCGATCGAGGACGCGTCGTCGCCCCGGGAACGGCCGAAGCTGAGCCATTACCACGGGCACCTGTTCCTCAGCGCGTACCAGGCGACCTTCGAGGGCGACGGCGGCGAGCTGACCGTGTGCCCGGTGTCGGCGTTCATCACCGGCCGGGCGTTGATCACCGTGCACGGCGACGGGTTCGACATGGACGCCGTGGTACGCCGCTGGGACGCGACGTCCGAGCTGGCCCGGCACGGCGTGGCGTACCTCCTGCACGGGCTGCTCGACGTCGTCGTCGACGGGCACTTCGACGCGGTGCAGGCGCTCGACGACGCCCTGGAGGCCCTCGAGGACACGCTCTTCGAGGAGACCCCGCAGGCGGTCCGGCAGGTGCAGCAGCGCAGCTTCCGGCTCCGGCGCAGCCTCAGCCACCTGCGCAAGGTCGTGCTGCCGATGCGCGAGGTGGTCAACGGCCTGACCCGCGCCAAGCTCGTCGACGAGGAGATCGCCCCCTATTACCAGGACCTGTACGACCATGTGCTGAGGGTCACGGAGTGGACGGAGGGGCTGCGCGACTTCGTCGCGACCATCCTGGAGTCGAACCTCGCGGTCCAGGGCAACCGGATGAACAACATCATGAAGAAGGTCACCAGCTGGGCGGCCATCATCGCGGTACCCACGGCTGTTACGGGTTACTACGGGCAGAATCTGCCTTTTCCGGGATACGAGCACCACGCCGGGTTCGTGACCTCCGCCGTGCTGATCGTGGTGCTGTCCGTGGGGCTGTACGTCACCTTCAAACGCAAGGACTGGTTATGAGCGACAACTTCGATGTTGTAGTCCTCGGCGCGGGCCCCGGTGGCTACACCGCCGCCGTGCGCGCCGCGCAGCTCGGCCTGCGCACCGCGATCGTCGAGGACAAGTACTGGGGCGGCGTCTGCCTCAACGTCGGCTGCATCCCCAGCAAGGCGCTGCTGCGCAACGCGGAGCTGGCGCACATCTTCACCGCCGAGGCCAAGACGTTCGGCATCCAGGGCTCGGTGACCTTCGACTACGGCGCGGCGTTCCAGCGCAGCCGCAAGGTCGCCGACGGCCGGGTCAAGGGCGTGCACTACCTCATGAAGAAGAACGAGATCCGCCAGTACCACGGCCGCGGCGTCTTCCTCGACGACCACACCCTGCAGGTCGGCGACGACACGGTGACGTTCGCCAACGCGATCATCGCCACCGGTGCGACCACCCGGCTGCTGCCCGGCACGTCGCTGTCCGACAAGGTCGTCACGTACGAGGAGCAGATCCTCTCCGAGGAGCTGCCGTCGTCGATCATCATCGCGGGGGCCGGCGCGATCGGGGTCGAGTTCGCCTACGTGCTGCACAACTACGGGGTCAAGGTCACCGTCGTCGAGTTCCTCGACCGGCTCGTCCCGCTGGAGGACGTCGAGGTGTCCGCCGAGCTGGCGAAGCGGTACAAGCGCCTCGGCATCCAGGTGCTGACCTCGACGCGGGTCTCCGCCGTCGCCGAGACCGCCGACGGCGTGAGCGTCGAGGTCATCGGCAAGGACGGCGCCGCGCAGGTGCTCGAGGCGGACAAGCTGCTGCAGGCGATCGGCTTCCAGCCCCGCGTCGAGGGGTACGGGCTGGAGAAGACCGGCGTGGCGCTCACCGAGCGCGGGGCGATCGCCGTCGACGGGCGGCTGCGCACCAACGTGCCGCACATCTACGCCATCGGCGACGTCACCGCGAAGCTGATGCTCGCGCACGCCGCCGAGTCGATGGGCATCATCGCCGCGGAGACGATCGCCGGCGCGGAGACGATGGAGCTCGACTACGTCATGATCCCCCGCGCGACGTACTGCCAGCCGCAGATCGCCAGCTTCGGCTGGACCGAGGCGCAGGCCCGCGAGAAGGGCTTCGACGTGAAGGTCGTCAAGTTCCCGTACACCGCCAACGGCAAGGCGCACGGCCTCGGCGACGCGACCGGCTTCGTGAAGATCATCAGCGACGGCAAGTACGGCGAGCTGCTCGGCGCGCACCTCATCGGGCCGGAGGTCACCGAGCTGCTGCCGGAGCTGACCCTGGCGCAGCAGTGGGACCTGACGGTGCACGAGGTCGCCCGCAACGTCCACGCCCACCCGACCCTCGGCGAGGCCGTCAAGGAAGCGATCCACGGTCTGGCCGGCCACATGATCAACATGTAGCTCGCGGGCTCCGGCACCGTGGGCTGCGTCTCAGTTCCCGCGGACCGGGCGCACGCGTTCCGTGCGCCGGGTCCCCGTGTTCCGTGCGCCCGGCCCGCGTGTTCCGTGCTCCGGGTCCGCGTGTTCCGTACTCCGGGACCGGGCGGGATGGCGACACCCGTCCGGGCCGAGGGGTCGGTAGGCTTTTGCGTATGCGGCAGGAGTGGCACCACTTCACATACCCCGGTCCCGAGATCTCCCGAGTGGCCGTCGCGGGCAACTCCGAGGACGACGAGTTCGGTCTCGACCACTGGCGCGCCCTGCCCCGTGCGCAGACCCCGCCGTGGCCCGACCAGGCGGCGGTCGACGAGGTCGGCCAGCTGCTGGCGTCGGTGCCGCCGATCGTCGCGCCCTACGAGGTCGACCAGCTCCGCGAGCGGCTCGCCCTCGTCGCCGACGGCAAGGCGTTCATGCTGCAGGGCGGCGACTGCGCCGAGACGTTCGCCGACAACACCGAGGCGCACGTCCTGGGCAACGCCCGCACCCTGCTGCAGATGGCGGTCGTGCTCACCTACGGCGCGTCCCTGCCCGTGATCAAGCTCGGCCGGGTCGCCGGCCAATTCACCAAGCCGCGCTCCGCGGCCCTCGATTCGCTGGGGCTTCCGGCGTACCGCGGCGACATGATCAACTCGTTGGACCAGGACCCTGAGGCCCGCATCGCCGACCCGCAGCGGATGATCCGCGCCTACGCCAACTCGTCCAGCGCCATGAACATGCTCCGGGCGTACCTCGGCGGCGGCATGGGCGACCTGCACGCCGTCCACGACTGGAACAAGGGCTTCGTCGTCACCTCGCCCGCCGGCCAGCGCTACGAGGCGATCGCCCGCGAGATCGACCGCGCGCTGCGCTTCATGCAGGCCTGCGGCGTCAACGACGACGAGGCGCTGCGCACCGTCACCCTGTACTGCTCGCACGAGGCCCTCGCCCTGGAATACGAGCGGCCGCTCGCCCGGATCGCCGGCGGCCGGCCGTACGGGCTGTCCGGGCACTTCCTGTGGATCGGCGAGCGCACCCGCCAGATCGACGGCGCTCACGTCGACTTCATGTCGCGCATCGCCAACCCGATCGGCGTCAAGCTCGGCCCCACCACCGCCCCCGAGCAGGCCCTCGAACTGTTCGAGAAGCTCAACCCCGACAACATCCCGGGCCGGCTCACGTTCGTCGCCCGCATGGGCAGCAACAAGGTCCGCGACGCGCTCCCGCCGATCGTGGAGAAGGTCACCGCGGCCGGCTGCCGCGTCGTCTGGCAGTGCGACCCCATGCACGGCAACACCCACGAGTCGTCCAACGGGTACAAGACCCGGCACTTCGACCGCATCGTCGACGAGGTCCTCGGCTACTTCGAGGTCCACCGCGAGCTGGAGACCCACCCGGGCGGCCTGCACGTCGAGCTGACCGGCGAGGACGTCACCGAGTGCCTCGGCGGCGCCCAGGCGATCGTCGACGAGGATCTCCCCGGCCGGTACGAGACCGCCTGCGACCCGCGCCTCAACACGCAGCAGTCCCTGGAGCTGGCGTTCCTCGTCGCGGAGATGCTGCGTGGCTGATGTGTTAGCGGATCTTCGTTCGGACACCGTCACCCGGCCGACGCCGGCCATGCGTCTTGCGATGGCCGAGGCGCCGGTCGGGGACGACGTGTTCGACGAGGACCCGACGCTGCACGAGCTGCAGTCCTACGCCGCGTCCCTCTTCGGCCACGAGGCGGCCCTCTTCACGCCGTCCGGCTGCATGGCCAACCAGATCGCCCTGCAGCTCGTCGTCCCGCGCGCCGGCGAGCTGCTCTGCGACGCCGACGCGCACGTCGTCACCTACGAGATGGGCGCCGCCGCCGCGTACGGCGGCATCTCCACCCGCACATGGCCCTTCGCCGGCGGTGCTCTCGATGTGGCCACGGTCGCCGGAATGATCCGCCCGGCCGGCGGCTACACCGTCGCCACCAGCGCGATCGCCGTCGAGCAGACCCACAACCGCGGCGGCGGCACCATCATCCCGCTGGAGACCCTGCAGGCGCTGCGCACCGTCTGCGACGACGCGGGCCTGCTGCTGCACTGCGACGGCGCCCGCATCTGGCACGCGCACGTCGCCGCCGGCGTCCCCCTGGCGACGTACGGGCAGCTCTTCGACACCCTCTCCGTCTGCCTCTCCAAGGGCCTCGGCGCGCCCGTCGGCTCCCTGGTGATCGGCTCCGCCGCCCGCATCGCCGAGGCCCGCCTGATCCGCAAGCGCCTCGGCGGCGGCATGCGGCAGGCCGGCATCCTCGCCGCCGGCGGCCTGTACGCCCTCCGCCACCACATCGACCGCCTCGCCGACGACCACGCCAAGGCGCGGCACCTGGCGGCGGCGCTCGCCCCGACCGGCGCCGCCGACCCCGCCCGCGTCGAGACCAACCTGGTCATGCTGGACCTGCGCGCGGCGCCGCTGGACGCGGCGCAGCTGACGGCGGCGGCCGCCGAGCAGGGCGTGCTGGTGTCACCGTTCGGCCCGCGGACGGTCCGCCTCACCACCCACCTCGACCTCACCGACGACGCCGTCTCCACCGCCGCCGCGGTCCTGACGAAGCTCCTGACCTGACCTCTCCGCTCAGCCTTTCCCGCGCAGCCTTGCTTTCCCGCGCAGCCTTTGCCGGAGATTCCCAGCCGTCGGTCGTGCCCGCTGATCGCACTCGTGCCGTCCGTGGGCCTGCCGCCGAGGCGGGTTCCGTGCGCGCGGGCGCGCGTGGGAGGCGGGCTGGAGGCTTCCGGTCCTGCGGGCCGCAGCGGCGACTCGCATGGCGGGCACGGCGTCGGATGGCGGACCTGGTCGGCGGTGCGTGCCGGTCTATTGCACCCTACATCACGCCTACTAATTGACCTTCAAGCGCGGAGTCGCGCGGTTGCCCTCCGTAATTTTACCTGCTGTAGCGGCAGGGTCAGAGGGCGGCGCGGAGCAGGGCGATGTCGGCGGCGTGGTCGGCGGACAGGTCGCCGCTGGGGGTCTCGACGATGAGGGGGACGCCGGCCGCGGCAGGGTGGCGGACCAGCTCCGCGAACGCTGCCGGGCCGATCGTGCCCTTGCCCAGTGACTCGTGGCGGTCGCGGGTGGAGCCGCAGGCGTCCTTGGAGTCGTTGGCGTGGATCAGGCGCAGCCGGCCCGGGCCGGCCGCCTTGACCAGGGTGTCGAGCGTGGCGGTCATGCCACCCGGGGAGGCCAGGTCGTGGCCCGCGGCCCAGGCGTGGCAGGTGTCGAAGCAGACGCCGAGCTGCGGGTGGTGGTCCACGGCGGTCAGGTACGCCTCCAGGTGCTCGACCCTGGACGCCAGCGACCGGCCACCTCCGGCGCTCGGCTCGACCAGCAGCGGCGGCCAGCCCTCCAGTGCGGCGCGGTCGAGGAGTGGCCGGAGCACCTTTCGTACGACATCCAAAGCCTTCTCCGCGTGGACGGCGTCGACGGCCGATCCGGCGTGGAACACCACGCCCCGCGCGCCGATCGCCTTGCCGCGGCGCAGGGCGTGCTCGAGGGTGGCGACGGAGCGCTCGACGGTCGCCTCCGTCGGGGAGCCGAGGTTGACCAGCAGCGCGGCGTGGATGTACGCGGACACGCCCCAGTCGCCGCAGCCGGCGAGGAACGCGGCGTCCTGGGCCGGGTCGCCCTCGGCGAGCGCCCAGCCGCGCGGGTTGGACACGTAGATCTGCACGGCGGTCGCGCCGGTCTGCTCGACGTAGCGCTGCGACGCCTTGGCCAGGCCACCGGCGACGAGCGCGTGCCCGCCGACCGGTGTCTCAGCCGTCCCCTGTACCGAGGCCGCCACTTAGAAGTACGCGAGCAGACGGATGCGTGTGCCCGGCGGCACCTGCGTGCCGGGCTGCGGGTCCATCTGCCGGACCGTGCCGAAGCCCTGCACGTCGACGTTGAGCCCCATCGACTCCAACTGCTGGCGGGCCTGGTCGAGCTGCTGGCCGCGGACCTCGGGCACCGTGACGAGCGCCGGGCCCTTGGAGATCTGCAGGTCGATGACCATGCCGTCGGTGACGCTGTTGCCGTCGCCGATGCTCTGCGAGACGACCTCGTCCTTGGGCTTGTCGCTGTCGACCGGCTCGATCTTGCCGATGGCGATCTTCACCTTGGTGAGGGCCTGCTTGGCCTCCTCGACGTTCTTGCCGATGACGAGCGGCACCTTCACCGGGTTGGGGCCCTTGCTGACGAAGACCTTGATCGTCTGGCCGGGCTTGACCTCGGTGCCGATCTTCGGCTCGGTCTCGACCACGTAGCCGGCGGGGACCGCGTCGTCGTACTTCTCGGCGCGGGTCGCCTGCAGCCCGGTCGCCTGGATGTCGACGAGGGCGAGGTCGTACTCCTTGCCGGCGATGTCGGGCACCTTGTGGATCTCGGGGCCGAGCGACAGCGTGAGCGTGATCGTGCCGCCGTCCAGGATCCGCGCGTGCGCGCCCGGGTCCTGGGCGAGGACCTTGTCCTTGGCGATCTTCGCGTCGAACCTCGGCGGGCCGAACTTCACCTTGAACCCGGCGGCCCTGGCCTGCTGGCCGGCCATGTCGCTGGACATCGTCGTCAGGTCGGGCGCGTCCGTGTAACGGCCGACGCCGATCCAGTACCCGCCGATCGCCACCAGCAGGCCCAGCGTCAGCATCGAGGCGATCACCGCGAGACGGGTCCGCGGGTTGGCGTTGATCTGGGCGAGCAGCTCCGCCAGCCGGGCGGCGGGCCCGACGGGCTCGGGCTCGGCGGCGCGGCGCCGGCGGGCGGGCGGCTGCGCGGGGGAGGGGCTGGGCAGCTTCGCCCACGACGGCCGGGCCGGCTCCATCGCGCCGGTGCGGTACACGTTCTGCGTCTGGGGCACCGACTCGATCTGCGGCACGATCACCGTCGGCTGCGCGAGCGGGCGCGACCGGGTGGCGATCTCCATGCCGATGCTCTCGCGGACGGCCTGCACCTCGGCGAGCATCGCGCCCGCGTCGGTGGGGCGGGCGCCGGGGTCGCGGCGGGTCGCGCGGGTCACCAGGTCGTCGATGGCCGGCGGGAGTCCCGGCACGTACCGCGAGGGGAACGGCACGTCGCGGTCGACGTGCTGCCACGCGACCTCGACCGGGCGGTCCGCCTCGTAGGGCACCCGGCCGGTCAGCATCTCGAAGAGCACGATGCCGGCGGAGTACACGTCGGTGCGCGGGTCGGCGTGCCCGTCGGTGACGAGCTCCGGCGCGACGTAGGCGACCGTGGCCATGAGGTGCGAGCCGGTCTCGTCGGCGCTGGCCTCGACCGCGCGGGCCAGGCCGAAGTCGGCGACCTTGACGACGCCGTCGATGATGTTGTGCGAGTCGCCGGGGGCCTCCGCGACCAGCACGTTCTCCGGCTTGACGTCGCGGTGGACGAGACCGGCGCGGTGCGCGGCGGCGATCGCGGCGAGCATCTGCTCCATGATCGCGAGGGCCTCCTGCGGCTGCAGGCGGCGGCGCTCGGCGAGCACCTCGCGCAGCGTGTGGCCCCGCACGAACTCCATGACCAGATACGGCAGCCCGTGGTGGGTGCCCTGGTCGTACACCGCGACGACGTTGGGATGGGTGAGCCGCGCGATCGTCTTCGCCTCGTCGGTGAACCGGTTGACGAACTTCGGATCGTGCGACTGTCCAGGGTGGATGATCTTCAAGGCGACGGTGCGCTCTAACCGCTCGTCGAGTGCGGTGTAGACCGTCGCCATGCCGCCCTTGGCGACACGGGAGCGAACGCGGTAGCGCCCGTCTACAAGCGCACCGAGAAGGGGATCGGCGACCGTGGTATCCATTGGCTGCGAGTGTACGGCTGGTGAACCGGATTCCTCAGCCTCCTGCCATACCACCATTGGTTTGTCCCTGTTTCGGGGTCTTTGAGGTCGTGCGGGTTGGCGACGGCGTCGATACGGACGGTGACGGACTGGCCGTCACGCTCGGGCTGGGGCTCGTCGACGACGACGGCGTGCCCTCCACCGTCTTCGTCGTCGGCACCACCGCCGGCGGCGGCACGGCGGGGATCGCCAGGACCGGCGGCGGCGCGGACCGCCGCACCTGCGCCCGCGGCGACGCCTTCTGGGTCTCCGGCGCGCCGCCGGAGGTCTCCGGGACGGTGACCGTCGGCTCCGCCGCCGCGGCCGCCACCGACGACGCCGGCGGGGTGCGCAGCGCGGTCAGGCTGCCGGCGACCGCGAGGTACGTGCCGGCCGCCCCACCCGCGACGAGCAGTGCCACCCCGCTCGTCGCCGCCACCCGGCGCGGCCGCTCCCGGCGCGGGACGGCCCGGTGCCGCGGGGCGAACCCGGTGAACTCCGCCGTCTCCGCGGTCAGCAGCTGCGTCAGCTTCCGGCGGCTCACCTGCCGGTAGACGTCGTAGCGCGCGGAACGCCAGGCACCGGTGACCTCATGGTGGACCTTGAGCCAGAGCCCCACAGCCGTTCCCCTCCGTCGGTATGCGTCCCAGCGACATGGCACTGTGTTCCCTGTGACCGAACAACCAGTGGGCCCAACCGAGTGGCTGACCATGCCGGACGTCGCTGAACGCATCGGCATCCCGGTCAACCGGGTGCACCAGCTCGTCCGGGAGCGCAAGCTGCTCGCCGTCCGCCAGGACGGTGTGCTGCGCGTGCCGGCCGACTTCATCAGCGACGACGGTGTGGTGAAGCACCTGCCCGGCGTCCTCACGGTGTTGCACGACGCTGGGTACAACGACGATGAGGCGCTGCGGTGGCTGTACACGCCGGACGACACCCTGCCGGGCACACCCGCGGCCGCGCTGCGCGGTAACCGGGCCACCGAGGTCAAGCGCCGCGCGCAGGCCCTGGGCTTCTAGCGGTGCTCCGCTTCACGTACCTGCTGGTGCTCGCCGGCTGTCTCTTCGGCGCGCTGTGGCTCGAGCCGCTGCTGAAGGTCGGCGTGCTCCGGCAGGTGCGGCGGCTCATCCTGACCATCGCCCCGGTCGCCGCCCTCTTCATCGGCTGGGACCTGCTCGCCATCCGCGCGGGACACTGGACGTTCGACCCGGCGCAGATGGTCGGGGTCGTGTTCCCCGGCGGGCTGCCGCTGGAGGAAGTGCTGTTCTTCCTCGTCGTGCCCGTCTGCGCGATCCTCGGCTTCGAGGCGACCCGGCAGACCCTGCTGCGGCTCTCCGCGCGGCGGCGCCCATGACGTACACCATGGCCGCCGTCACCGGAGTCGTCGCCGCCGTCCTCATCGACGTCTTCGCGATCCGGAGCCGGGTGGTGCTCGGCAAGGTGTTCTGGTGCACCTACCCGATCATCTTCGGCTTCCAGCTGCTGTCCAACGGGATCCTGACCGGCCGCGGCGTCGTCCTGTACAACCCGGCCGACATTCTGGGGCTGCGGCTCGTGTACGCCCCGGTCGAGGACCTCCTGTTCGGCTTCGCGTTGATCGTGCTGACCCTGTCGCTGTGGGTCAGACTGTCCGCTGCGTCGCCGCCTGGGCCAGACCCGTCAGGACCTCCCGCGCCTCCGCCGTGAGGTGCGCCCCGTCCAACGCTCCCAGCGCCTCGGCCGTCAGGTCTGCGATGCGGCGTTCGGTACGGTCCAGTGCGCCGCTCCCGACGATGACCCCCCGCAACCGCGCGACCCCCGCGGCGTCGAGCTCCGGGTCGCCGAGCAGCTTCCACGCGTCGTCGGCACCGCCGTCCTCCATGGCGGCGGCGACCAGGTACGTGCGCTTGCCCTCGCGCAGGTCGTCGCCGGCCGGCTTGCCCGTCACGACCGGGTCGCCGAACACGCCCAGCACGTCGTCGCGCAGCTGGAACGCCTCGCCGAGCGGCAGGCCGTATCCCTCGTACGCCTTGTTCAGCTCCTCCGGCGCCCCGGCGATCGCCGCCCCCAGCAGCAGCGGCCGCTCGATCGTGTACTTCGCCGACTTGAACCGCGCCACCAGGCTCGCCCGCGCCGTCGACGTGTCCCCGGTCGCCTGCGTCTGCACGTCGAGGTACTGGCCGATCGTCACCTCGGTCCGCATCTCGTCGAACACCGGCCGCGCCCTGGCGAGCGTGTCCGCCCCGAGCCCGCTCGAGTGCAGCATCTCGTCGGACCACACCAGGCACAGGTCCCCGAGCAGGATCGCCGCCGCCGTCCCGAACCCGTCCGGATCGCCCCGCCACCCCGCCCGCGTGTGCAGCGTCGCAAACCTCCGGTGCACCGCCGGCTCCCCGCGCCGCGTCTCCGACCCGTCCATCACGTCGTCGTGGATCAGGGCACTCGCCTGCACCAGCTCCAGCGCCGCGACCGCCGCCACCACCGCGTCGTCATCGGCCCCGCCCGCGCCCCGGTACCCCCAGTACGCGAACGCCGGCCGCAGCCTCTTGCCCCCCTGCACCACGAGCGCCTCGATCGCGTCGGCAACCGGCGCGAGGGCTTCCAGCTCGATCTCCGCGAGCCTGCTCCGCCGCTGCCGCAGGAAGTCGTCGAGTGCCTGCCGCACCCGTGTGCGAAGCTCGGCCCGGTCGAGGAAGGGGTGCGTCACGGCAGAGACGCTAGCCCGAATCCGCGCGAACCGCCGCTCCGGTCCCCACCCCCGTCATCCACCCCGCCTCCCACCCGGTCCACCCGACGGACCCGCTCCACCCTGCGAAACCACTACTTCACCCACCGTGCGCCCGAACCGCACCCCACTTCGACTTGGCTGCGGCCTCGACCAGCTCCGCCCCGACCCGTCGACCTTGATCAGCTCCGCCCCGGATCCGTCGGCCTCGACCGGCCCCGCCTCGACCGGCCCCGCCTCGACCGGCCCCGCCTCGACCGGCCCCGCCTCGACCCGTCGGCCTGCCCTGACGCGTTGGCCTCAGCCCGGTCCCGTCCCCCGTCTGACCACCCTTGTCCCGTCGGTCCCGCCTCGACCCGTTAACCTCGCCCCAGCCCGCCCGTTGGCCTCGACCCGCCCCCGACCCGTCGGCCTGGGGCTCGCCGCGGACCGTTTCGGCCCGTCCCAGCCCGTCGCCCCCTGGCTCGGTCACGGGCGACGCGGTGAACCCGGCGCGTGCACAGCCTGGTGCGTCGACGGTGCAACGGCGCTCGGCGATACCCCGGCCTGCGAGTCCAAGGTCCAGCCGGCCGCCCTTCCCTGAAGCTGGTCCGCCCCGCCCCATCTTGTCCACCTTGCCTTCCGCTCTGCCCGTCCACCTCGCCCCGTCCACCTCGCCCTTTCGCGCTGGCCTGTTCGCGGCGGTCCGGTTGTGGGCGATGCGGCGGACCGGCGCGTGGACAGCCCCTGGTGCGACGGTGTGCTCGGACCCCGGCGCCTGGAGCCTTTGGGGCGAATCGCAGGCCGTCCGACAGCCGCCGCCTTCGGCACCCTCGCTGTTCAGTTGTCAAGGTCGGTCGGTCTCGTCGGTGTGGTCGGGACGTCTGCGAAGGTCAGCTGGCCACCCTTCCCTGGAGCTGGTCCGGCCCGCCCGCCCGGGCCACGGCCGGCGCGGCGAACGAACCGGTGCGGGCGTGCCCCTGACGCGCCGGTGGTGGAGCGGCGCCCGGCAGACAGCCAGCGGCAGACTCGGCCAGCTCCGTGTACACGACCAGCGACGCGGGTCGCCGCCCCCGCCCTGCGGCGGCGTGCAGCGCGGTCTCCAGGGACCGGAGCTGGCGCAGGACCCGGAACGAACCGGACTCGGCGCACGTGAGCAGCGTCTCGGCGGCCGCGGTGCAGGCGGCGTCGAGGTCGCCGCCGGACAGGTGGGCGCGGGCCAGCGCCGCGCTGACCAGACCCGCGGCGCGGAACCGGACGCCCGGACCCCGCAGCGCCGCACCGAGCCGGGGCAGCGCCGCCGCGGGCCGCCCCGCCGCGGTCAGGCACAGGCCGGCCAGGGCCTCCACGTGGGCGTCGTCCAGCCAGTACAGCCACGGCGGCTCGACCGCGGAGCCTCGGCGGGCATGCGCCCGGTCCGCCGCCGCGAGGGCGCCGTCGCACGACCGTCGATCACCGGCCGCCGCGGCGGCGAACGCGGCCCGCAGCGCCAGCACGGTCGCCGTCGCCGGGTCGCACGCACCCGCGACCCGCTCGGCCGCGACCGCGGCCCGGACGGCCGCCCGGGCGTCACCACGCTCCCCGGCGGCCTGCGCGACACAGCCGAGCAGGTGCCCGGCGAGGGCCCGGTCACCGCCGGCGACCGCCGCCCGCACCCCACCCCGCACAGCGCCGTCAGGGACGGGCCGCCCCGCGTCGGCCGCGACCCAGGCATGCAGCTGCACCAGCTCAGCGGCCGCCGCCGGTGGCCCGCACCCCGCGCCGGTGGCCCGCACCGCCGACCGCAGCCCGGCGAGCACGAGCGCCACCAGCTCAGGCCCCGCGACCAGGTCGTCCATGCGCCGCAACCCGGCGATCCGCCCGCCCACGTCATCCACCTCGCTCGGGCGGGCCGTGCCCGTGCCCAGGCCCGTGCCCGGGCCGGCGCCGTGCGTCGGCAGCCCGCGCGGGACGGAGCCGGGCGGCGTGACCCGGTCCGTGGAGGCGCCGGCCGGAGCAGGGCCGGGCGGACGCGGTGCAGGCCGGATGGTCGCCGTGACGGTCGAGATCGTGGGTGCGGTCATGGTCGGCTCCCTTCGCCGGCGGGTGTGGGCCGCGGCGCGCTCCAGGTCGTCCAGCGAGGTGTCGAGCACGAGCGCGAGCCAGCACAGCCAGACCCGGCTCGGGATGCGCTCCTCCCGCTCCCACCTGGAGATCTCGTGGCGGGTCAGTGTCGGCAGCCCCGACGCGGCGCACAGCAGCCCGGCGAGCCGCACCTGCGACTTGCCCTGTGCCTGGCGCAGGCGGGTCAGCAGCACTCCGAGCGTCTCGCCCGGATGTGCGGGCGGGTCGATCCTCTGGGACATGGGTCACGACCTCCTGGCACCAGCGACCCCCGTCCTCTCGCGGTCCAGCAGGACGCCCGGCGCGCCGCAGGCCTTCGCGATGCCCGCGGCCGTCGAACCGTCCGACGTCTTTCTACCTCAGGGGTACGACATGATTCGCCGACGCGACCTCCCGGCCGCGGCGCCGGGGGCACTACAGTCGGGGCGTGGCTTCTGGACTTCCTTCTGTGATGGGTGGCGGACCCGCGGCGATCGGTGACCTGATCGCGGCAGAGGCGCCGACGTTCTCCTTCGAGTTCTTCCCGCCGAAGACCCCCGAGGGCGAGCGCCAGCTGTGGCAGGCGATCCGGGAGCTGGAGCCCCTCCGGCCGTCGTTCGTCTCCATCACGTACGGTGCGGGCGGCACCACCAGGGACACCACCGTCGCCGTGACCGAGCGGGTGGCGACGGAGACGACGCTGCTGCCGATGGCGCATCTGACGGCGGTCAACCACTCGGTGGCCGAGCTGCGCAACGTCATCGGTCAGCTCGCCGGCGCCGGCATCCGCAACTTCCTGCTGGTGCGCGGCGACCCGCCCGGCGACCCGATGGGCGAGTGGGTCCAGCACCCGGAGGGTGTCCTCTACGCGGAGGAGCTCGTCCGGCTCGTCCGCGAGGCGGGGGACTTCAGCGTCGGGGTGGCGGCGTTCCCGTACAAGCACCCGAGGTCGACGGACATCGAATCCGACACGGCCAACTTCGTCCGCAAGTGCCGGGCCGGCGCCGACTTCGCGATCACCCAGATGTTCTTCGACGCCGACGACTACCTGCGCCTGCGGGACCGGGTCGCGGCCGCCGGCTGCGACACCCCGATCGTCGCCGGTGTCATGCCGGTCACGGCCATCGGCACCATCGCCCGCTCGCAGCAGCTGTCCGGCGCGCCCTTCCCACCGCATCTCGCCGCCCGGTTCGAGCAGATCGCCGACGACCCGCAGGCGGTGCGGCGCCTCGGCATCGACCTGGCCAGCGAGATGTGCCAGCGGCTCCTCGACGAGGGCGTGCCGGGGATCCACTTCATCACGCTCAACCGGTCGACGGCGACCCGGGAGGTCTGGCAGCAGCTCGGTGTCGGCGCCCGCGTCTGACGTCCGCGACTGGGACGGTTATGCCGAGCGGTGGGCGGCGGCACACGGCGGCTACGACCCGAGGTCCGCACCGCCGCTCGTGCGGGGCTGGCTGCGCATCTCGTACGAGCTGGGCGCCGCCCTCGTCCGCGCGGGTGTCCGCAGCCCGAACGCCGTCACGGTCCTGGGCCTGCTGCTGTCCGTCGCGGTGCCGCTGACCGTCATCGGCGGAGGCGGCTGGGCGTTCGCCGGTGCGGTCCTCGTCCTGCTGTCAGCGGTCGCGGACACCGTCGACGGCGTCCTGGCCGTGGTCACCGGCAGGGCGAGCCGCCTCGGCCAGGTCTACGACTCCGCCGCCGACCGGGTCGCCGAGGCCTGCTGGCTGGTGGCGCTGGTTCTCCTCGGCGGGCCGGCCTGGCTCGCGGTGGCCTGTGGCGGCGTGATGTGGCTGCACGAGTACGTCCGCGCCCGCGCCACCGTCGCCGGCATGTCCGACATCGGCACCGTCACCGTCGCGGAACGCCCGACCCGCGTCCTCGTCACGATCTTCGGCCTCCTCGCCGTCGCGGGCGCGTCCGCCCTGGGCCGCTGGGAGTCCGCGACGGTCCTCGCGGTGCTGGTGGTGATGGCCGCCCTGACTTCTGCCGGCTTCACGCAACTCGCCATTGCCGTCCGTCGCGCTCTGTCATGACCCGGTGACGGCGCTCCATGGCTGTGACCGCGAGGTATTACCATCGGTGACGACGTCGGAAGGCGATTTCGGCGGCTGGCCGAGGGTGCGCCGCTCCAGCCGGGCCACGAAAGGCTGGCGTCACGCGGGCCACGAAAAGGCTGGCGTCAGGCGGACCACGAAACAGGCGCGAGGCGGGGGCGGAAACGGGCGCCACGCGGAGGTGCGGAAACAGGGCGCTAGGCGGGGCCGATGCGGTCGGCGACGATCTTGGCGGACAGCATGACCAGGGGTAGGCCGCCGCCGGGGTGGACGGAGCCGCCGACCAGGAACAGGTCGCGGACGGTGCCGCGGGTCGGGGGGCGGAGGAGGCCGGTGAGGCCGTGGCTGGCGGTGCCGTAGATGGCGCCGCCGGGGGAGCGGGTCGAGGCTTCGAGGTCGGCGGGGGTGAGTACGTCGCGGAAGAGGAGGCGGTCGCGGGGGTCGGCGCCGCGGGACGCGAGGATCGACAGGACGCGGTCGGCGTAGCCGTCGGCGACGCCGGGGGCACGCCAGTCGAACTCGCCGTGCGGCGGGGCGTTGACCAGGACGAACCACGCCTCGTGGCCGGTGGGGCGGGCGGTGGGGTCGTCGGCCGAGGTGACGAAGACGGCGGGGTCTGCCGGGGGGTGGGCGGGCGAGCCGAAGATCGCGTCGAACTCGGCGTCGTAGTCGCGGGGGAAGAACACGGTGTGGTGCGCGAGCTGTGGCGTCGTGCCGTGGACGCCGAGCAGCAGGACGAACCCGCCGAGGCTGCGCCGGGTCAGGCGGGCCGCGCGGCGTGGGGTGGGGAGCAGGTCGCGGTAGAGGTGGAGCGCGTCGGCGTTGGCGACGACGAGGTCGGAGCGGACGGTGGCGCCGCCGGTGAGGACGACGCCGGCGGCTCGCGGGCCTTCGACGAGGACGGACTCGACGGGGGTGCCGAGGTGGACGGTGACGCCGAGCGCGGCGCACCGGGCGAGCAGCGCGTCGGCGAGCGTGCCGAGGCCGCCGCGGAGGTACCAGCCGCCGAACGCCAGCTCCGCGTAGGGGATCGCGAGCAGCGCGGCGGGTGCGCGGCGGGGGTCGGCGCCGGTGTACGTGGCGTAACGGTCCAGCAGCATCCGCAGGCGGGGGTCGCGCAGGTGCCGGCGGCCCAGGCCGCGCAGCGTCTGGCCGGGTGCGATCGCGGCCAGGTCGCGCAGCCGCCACGCCAGGCCGGCGAGCTGCAGCGGGCTGTCGACGGGCGCGGTGAGGACGTGCCGCCACGAGGTCTCCCAGACGCGGGCGGCGCGCTGCCACAGGCGCCGCCAGTCGGCGGCGGCGTCCGCGCCGAACGCGGCCGCGATCCGGTCCTCGAATCCGGCCCCCGCGCAGGAGTCGAGGGTCGTGCCGTCGGGGAAGTGGTGTCGTACCAGCGGATCCAGCGCGACCAGGTCCAGCTCGGGGGCGGGGCCGCCGGTCTGCGCGAACAGCTCCGCCGCGACCTGCGGCAGGGTGAACAGGCTCGGGCCGGTGTCGAAGCGGAAGGTGCCGGCGGCGGTGACCCGTTCGTGCCGGCCGAGCTTGCCGCCGGCGGTGGTGGCCTGCTCGAACACGGTGACCTTGTGGCCGGCCGCGGCGAGCCGGGCCGCTGTCGCGAGGCCGCCGACGCCGGCGCCGATGACGGTCACGGTTGCCATGCCGGGCGACCTTTCCAAGAGACGCGGCCGCCGGTGACGGTCACGGTTGCCATGTCGGGCGGCCCTTCCAGGAGACGCGGCCGCGGCGGCGGTAGGAGCGCAGGACCAGCCACGCGAACAGCAGCACGGACACGGGATGGGCGAGGGCGTCGGGCCAGGCGCGGCCGCCGGTCGTCCGGGCGCTGACGACCCGCCCGGCGACGCCGAGGAGGTAGCCGGCGAGCCCCTGCCAGCATCCGGCGAGGACGGTGAGGGGCAGCAGGACGTACAGGCCGAGCAGCAGCGACACGACGGCCGTGGCGCCGGCGGGGGAGCCGAACGACGCCCACAGCGACTTGCTGTAGCCGTCGACGACCTCGCGCCATGAGGTGTACATGCGGCACGTGGCCAGGTCGGAGCCGTCGGCGAGCGCGATCCGGCCGCCGGTGCGCTTCACCGCGCGGGCCAGCTCGATGTCTTCGAGGACCTTGTCGCGGACTGCGGCGTGCCCGCCGGCGCGGTCGTAGGCGGCCCGGGTGACCAGCAGGAACTGCCCGCCGGCCGCGGCGAGCGACGGGCGGGGGGAGCGTTCCATCGCGCGCAACGGCAGGAACGTCAGCCACGACCACTGCAGCAGTGGCTGGACGAGCCGCTCGCCCGGACTGCCCGCGATGATGCGTGGGTACGGGCTGAGCAGCCCCACCCCCGCGTCGCCGAGCAGCGTGGCGGCCGCTTCGACGGCGTCGGGGGCCAGGATCACGTCGGCGTCGAGGAACACCAGCAGGTCGGCGTCGCCGGCGAGCCCGGCCGCGTCGGCGAGCTGCTGGCACGCGTGCGGCTTGCCGAGCCAGCCGGCCGGCAGCGGCCTGCCCGCCAGGAGCGTGACGCGGTCGCCGCAGACGGACCGGACGAGGTCGGCGGTGCCGTCGGTGGAGCCGTCGTCGAGGACCAGGATCCTGGGCGCGCCGCGCAGCGCCAGCAACGCCCGCAGACACGGCTCGACCCGCGCCGCCTCGTCCCGCAGCGGCAGCAGTACCGCGACCCGGCCCGCACCCGAAGCGCCGGCCACAGAAGCAGCGTCACCAGCCGCGGCGCCCGGCGCACGACGAGAGCCCGCACGGGGAGAGCGCAGCAGGCGCGCGTTGACCACGGTGTGCGCGGTCAGCGCGAACACGAGCAGCACCAGCAGGGTCAGGACCGCGCCCGCCACAGCGTCACCGCCAAGGGGACCGCGACCAGCCCCATCCCCAGAGCGCCCCACGCCGCCGACGCGGGCATGCCGAGGAACGCCGCGTGCGCGAGGACACTCGAGGCGTACGTCCACAGGTACAGCGCATACATCGGCCGGTCGTCGGTGCCGGGCGCGTCGGGTAACCAGAGCGTGAGCGCCGCTGCCAGTACCGACGCGACCACCAGCCAACCGAGATAGTTGGTGAGCGGGATGCCGGGGACTCCGGGCAGCGCGGCGCCGGGGGAGGACCAGTGCCAGTGGCCCTCGGCGACCATCTGCGGGTCGAGGAAGAGGTCCCAGGTCGCCAGGCCCAGCCCCGCGATCCCGGCCCGCGCCCATCGCCGCCGGGTGAGGCGGGCCGCGGCGACCCACGCCGGCCACGCCATCCACGTCCAGGCGAGGGGGATCGTCAGCGGCACGCCCAGCAGCCTGGGCCCGAGCGAACCGGTGTAGTCGTAGTCGCCGAAGGGGTAGCCGGTGGACCGGCCGGCCGCCTCGACCGCGAACCCGCCGCCGGTGGTGACGAGGACGAGGACGGCGGCGGCGCGCGGGCCGCGGGACAGCCAGGCGTGGCCGACGGACAGCAGGTAGCCGGCGACGACGGTGGCGACGGTGAGCGCGGCCCGGGTGCCGCCGTGCACGAGCGGGTATGCGATCTCGGTGAGGACGAGCGCCGCGAGCAGCGCCCAGAGCGCTCTCACAGCGGCAGTTGCCGGCCGAGGACGGCGAACGGGCGGTCGTCGCCCGGGAAGTTGAAGTGGCGCAGGACGTCGACGAACCCGAACCGCCGGTAGAGCCGCCACGCGCGGGACGTCGCCTCCGGCGCCTCGGGGGTGGACAGCAGCACCGTCTGCTGCGGGGCCTGGGTGAGCAGGTCGTGCAGCTGCCGGGCGCCGATGCCGTGCCCCTGCGCGTGCGGCCGGACGTGCAGCTCGACGAGCTCGAAGCAGTCGCCGAGCCAGAACTTGCGGTGCTCCCGGCGCAGCGCGTTGCGCACCTGGTCGTGCCACCACTGGCCGGACGTGCCACGGTAGCCATAGCCGAAGCCGAGGAGGTTGTCCTCGTCGTCGAGGGTCGCGACGGCCTGGAACGACTCGCGCCTGGTGTGGCCGGCCACATACCCGCGGCGGGTCTGCAGGAGCTGCACCGAGTAGCCCATCGCCTCCCCGTAGACGGCGATGACGTCGTCGAGTCGCGCGAGGAGGTCCTCCCCGCGCCACCGCACGAGCCTCACGGGCGGTCCCTCCAACCGATCACCTCGCGGTCGCCGGTGACGTCCAGCACACGGAACCGGGCGAACAACTCCTCCGCATACCAGCCTTCGCGGGCCGTGCGGTCCACGACGGCGGCGTGCTCGGGCTGACGGTACGCGAAACGCACGACATCCGCCGCACTGCGCCACAGGCTGATCGTGCCCTGGAATCCTACGGGTGCCTCTCCGACGCCGAACGCGCAGATCATGCCGTCGGCGCCGGGCAGCGCGCGGGACACCGGGTCGATCGCCTTCCAGAACGCGGGCGCCTTCCTGGGCCGTAACCTGGCCCGCGTCAGCACCGCGATCATGCCGTTGTTCGCGTGTACGGGTGGCGCCGCGTCACCGCCGTCGTCGAACGGTGCCCGCCCCGCCCACGTGCCGCGGCTCGCGATCGGCTCCAGCGTGACGGCGCAGCTCGCGGTGGCGCCACGCATCGGCGGCGCCACCGAGGGGTCGCCGACGACGATCGCCGCCCAGCGGGTCAGGTCCGCCTTGCCGGCGCCGAAGTCGCTGCCCTTCCCGGTGCCGAGCAGCTTCACGAACTCCGCCCGTCGCCGCAGCGCCCGCCGGTCGGCGGCCATCCCCCAGAAGGCGAGCGGCACCGCCCGCTTCCGCACCCGCCACACGTGCAACCGGACGGTCACGCGACCTCGGCGGGGGTGCCGGCGGTGATGCGGACGAGCTCGTCATACGTGATGGGGAACACCGCCTGGGGGATGCCGCCGGCGGCCCAGATCTCGCCGAACCGCGCCAGGTCGACGTCGACGAGGGTGCGCACGGGCTTCGGGTGCCCCAGCGGCGACACGCCGCCGATGACCTGGCCGGTGTGCTCGCGGACGAACTCGGCGGTGGCGCGCTTGACCTTGCCGGTGCCGAGCAGCGCGGCGACCTTCGCGGTGTCGACGCGGTGCGCGCCGGACGTGAGGACCAGTAACGGGTCGCCGCCGGCCTCGAAGATCAACGAGTTGGCGATCTGGGCGACCTCGACCCCTACGGCGGCCGCGGCCGCGGCGGCGGTGTGGACCGGCTCGGTGAGCACCCTGACCTGGCACGGGTCGCCGGCGGCGTCGCGGGCGCCGGCGGCGTCGAGAGCGTCCTGGATGGCCTGCACGTTGGGATGAAGCTGCATGCGACCGACTCTAGTTCGGGGCACCGACAGTTTCGGGGCGGCGCTGCTCCGCCTTCGTCTGGACGCGGGCGGTCTCGGCGAGCGCGACCCCGGCGAGGATCAGGACGCCGCCGCAGATCTGCGCCGCGTTCAGGTGCTCGTGCAGGACCAGCCAGGCCACGATGGTGGCGATCACCGGCTCCGACATGCCGATGATGCCGACGCTCGTCGGCGGCAGATGCCGCATGGCGCCGGCGAGCAGCAGGTACGGCGCGATCGACCCGCCGACGACGATGTAGATCAGCAGCAGCCACACGGGCACGCCGTGGGTGGTGACCGTGGTGCGGGCGAAGTCGAAGTCCCACCACGGCCGGACCACCGAGCCGGCGAGCGCCGACACCGCGAACGCGTACGCGGTCAGCGACAGCGTGTCCCTGCTGGCGACGCCGCGGGCGCTGAGCAGGTAGTAGACGGCGAGCAGGACGGCGGCGGCGAGTGCGGCGGCGACCCCGACCGCGTCGAGGCGCAGCTCGCCCCAGATCTCCGCGACGCAGGCGAGCCCGCCGAGGCTGGCGGCGAGCCCCACCCACAGCCGGGGGCGGACCCGGTGTCCCTGGACGAAGCGGGCCCACAGCGCCACCAGTACCGGCGCGGTGTATTCGAAGAGCAGGCTGATGCCGACCGGAAGACGGCCGATCCCGACGAAATAGAGCATGGGGACGAAGAAGAAGCCGGCCAGCCCGTACGCGACGAGGATCGGCACCTCCCGTCCGGTGATCCGCAGCCGGGACGGCCGGAACGCCAGCGCGAGCGCGAACAGGCCCAGCGCCGCGCCGCCGGCCCGCAGCGTCGTGAGCTGCGGCGCGTCGATGCCGGTGCCGGCGGCGAGCTTGGCGACGGTGCCGTTGACGGCGAACAGGAAGCTGCCGGCGAGGACCATCGCGGCGCCGGTGGCGGGCCTTGGCTGGTGGGTCACCCGCAGAAGATACAGGTCAGGTGCGGGTGGGGATGACGCCCCTTACGGCGTGGCGATCCAGGCGGTTCGCCGTGCCTGCACGGTGAGGTCCGGCCGCGTCGGTACGACCTCCGCCAGCGCCTCCAGCGCGGTCAGGTCCTCGGGGCTCAGCTTCCCTTCGAGCCCTTGACGGAGGCGGCGCAGGGACGTCTGCGCGTAGCGGCCGGTGGCCTCCGGCAGCGGCGGCTCCAGGTCGATCTCGAAGCGGCGCTGCGCCTGGACGGTGAACCCGGCGGCGCGCAGCAGCGGGCCCCAGTCGGCGCCGAGGTGCGGCATGTCGCCGGCGCGCATCGCGGTGACGGCCTCGTGGCAGCGGGTCTCGAGCTCGTCGCCGGGCAGGAACCGGGGGAACGCGTCCATCTCGAACGCCACGAGGTGGCCGCCGGGGCGGATCGCGCCGCGGATGCGGGCCAGGCTGGCGACGGGGTCGGCCAGGTGGTGCAGTGAGTTGGCCGCCCACACCAGGTCGGCATCTGCGGCCTTTGTACCGTCAGCGCCCGTACTGTCGGCGCCGTCGAGGTCGGCCTCCACGGTGCGGATCCGGTCGGCGAGCCCCGCGGCGTGGGCCTTGTGCCGCAGGTACTGCAGCATCTGCGGCGACACGTCAACGGCGGTGACCGTCGCGCCGGGGAAGCGGCGGGCCAGCGCGAGGGTGCCGGCGCCGGTCCCGGCCCCCAGGTCGAGCACGGTCGCGACGTCGCCGGTCTGCTCGTGGACCCAGGCCATGACCTCGGTGAGGTGCTCGTGCAGCACCTCGGCGTCGAGGTCGAGGATGTCGGCGAGGTCCTGGTGGTCGTGCTGATGGGCATGGTTATGGGCGTGTGCCTGGCTGTGGGCGTGGCCGTGCGCGTGGCTGTGGGTGTGGTTCTGGGGCATGGCTTGACCATAGCCGCGCTTTGCTGTCGCGGCATACAATCTTGCGTATGACGCAAGACGGTGAGCTCGACGGCCTCGTTCGCAAGCGGATCCGCGGGCTGCGGGTGGCCAAGGGGTGGTCGCTCGACGACCTCGCCTCGCGCTGCTACCTGAGCCCCTCCACGCTGAGCCGGATCGAGACGGGTCACCGGCGGATCGCCCTGGACCAGCTCGCCCCGATCGCCCGCGCGCTCGGGACCACGCTGGACCAGCTCGTGGAGTCCGTCGACGACGAGGACGTGGTGATCCGCCCCCGGCGCGACGAGGCGCACGGCGTGACCACCTGGATGATGACCCGGGAGCCGGGGCCGCACGGCGTCTCCGTGGCAAAGATGCGCATCACCCGGCCGGTGCCGGAGGAGCTGCGGGTGCATCCGGGCAAGGACTGGTTCACCGTGCTGTCGGGGACCGTCGTGCTGCGGCTGGGGGAGCGGACCATCCTGGTCGAGCCGGGTCAGGCGGCCGCGTTCTCCACCATGACGCCGCACGCGTTCGGCGCCCACGACGGGCCGGCGGAGATCCTCTGCGTCTTCGACCACGACGGTCAGCGCAGTCACCTGCACGAGTGACCGTGCGAACGGATGTTCGAAAAATCTGCCCGCGTCGTGGCGACTTTCCCGGCACCCGGGTGTAGTCTTATCTCAGTCGAACGAGTGTTCGAACTGCTTCGGGAAGACGATTCGCGGCGTTCTTCCCGAGCGCGGTCCGCGACACCGCGGAGGCCGGATTTTCGCGGGTCTGGCCTCAGGTGGGGTCGCTGCTCGCCGCCCACGACCCCCGGGCGGCGGGCAGCGGCCCAGCCGGCCCGCCGGTCGGGGGTGGTGTGGGGAAGCTCCACGCCCGGCCGGCGGGGTCGCGCCGTTCGACCGTCACGTCCGCACGACCCGCGTGTCACCGCTACTCCCCCAGCGGCGGCCCGCACGCACCACAGGGACCCAGAGCGGGACCCACCGACGCACCACAGAGGGAGAGACCATGCCGGCGAACCGTTCGACCCAGCCGTCCAACGTCAGTCGATTCCCGACCGCTCCGGCCACCGCTCCGGTCACCGGCGCGGCTGGTGGTGTGTCCCGGCAGCAGCTTCCGGTTCCCGCGCACGCGCTTCCCCACCGCACGCCGCGGGAGCTGTTGACCCTCGCCCGCCGAGGCCTCGAAGAGGCGGCGGAGATCCGCACCGACGGCATGCGTTATGCCACCGCCCACCTCGCCGCGCTCCGCGCCGCCGCCGCCGTCCTCGCCGCCAGGGCCGTGCCCGCCGCGCCGGGCCGCCGCAGCAAGGTGACGAGCGTCTGGTCGCTGCTGGTGCTTGTCGCGCCCGAGCTGAGCGACTGGGCGGCCTATTTCGCCGCCGGCGCCAGCAAGCGCTCCGCCGCGGAGGCGGGCATCCCGCGGGTGGTCACCGCCCGGGAGGCCGACGACCTCATGCGCTCCGCGGAGCAGTTCATCGCCGTGGTCGAGGTCGGACTCGGCTTCTCGTATCAGCCCAGGCTCGAGGGCCTCGCCAGCTGACCCGCGGCCGTGCCAGGACAGCGCCGCCGGACCAGGCAGCCACCGCTCGGCCCACCGTCCGGCCTGTCCGGTCTCGGCGGATCAGCCGGCCCGGTCGGATCAGCCGGCCCGGCGGGACCAGCCGGACCACCCGGACCGCCGGGACCAGTCGCTCCGCCGAGACCGATCAGCCCGCCGAGGCCGGTCGACCCGCTTCGACCGCCGGGACCGCCTGGATCACCCGGACCGCTTGGACCGGCCGATCCGCTTCGACCACCCGGATCATCTGGACCACCGGATCATCTGGACCACCGGATCGCCTGGACCACCGGACCGCCTGGACCACTTGGGCTGACCGGGTTGCTCAGGAACGGCCGGAGTGAAGAGGCAGACCGGTCGGCCTGATCGGCCGGGATGGTTGTGCTGTTCGGTCGGTGGGGTTTCCGGTGGGTGATCGCCCGCCTTCGTCGTTTCCTTTGCAACTGGCCACGGATGGCCTCGGTACGCCCACGCCCAGCCGGTTCCGAAGTGGAGGCGGCTCGGCACGGCGTCGAAGAACCCGGTGAAGCCTTGAACCACGACTCCCTTGAGCTGCGGCGTTCGGTCCGCGGGCCGCAGGTCTCGACGCTCGGCGTTCATGCCACGGGTGCCGGGTCGCCGGGTCGGTCGCGTCCGCCGTCGTGGTGCCCGGGACCCCTGCTGCCCGGGCCCGGCATGGTCCGGTCCGCCACCGCGCCGCGCGGTCGCGGCCGGTTGCCGGTCGGCGGCGGGTTCGGGGCTGCGTCCTCGCGTGGTCGAGGGTTGCCGGGGTGTGCGTCCGGTCGGGCCGCAGCGCCGCCGGTCGGGACGGCGAGGGGGTTCGGATGCCGGACCGGCTGGGACGACGCTCCGGACGACGAACGTTGCGGGACCGGCTTGATCGAAGGAGGAATCTGGCTGCCGGCATCGCCGGATCTGGCCTTCGATCATGGTGAGACCGGTGGACTGGGCGGCGGTGGACAAGGTGAACGGGCCGCCTGTCCGGGTCGTGCCGGTCGCGGTGCCGGGTCGGTGCTGAGCGGAGGCGTGGAGTGGTGCTCCGCGATCTTCCGAAGGGTGGCGATGTATCGCGTGACATCTGTGGCGCGGCGGGTGCACTGACCTGGGACAGCGGGTCGTGGGACCGGCTCGGGTCAGGGGCTGGCAGGGCAGTGGGGACAGCGTCGTGTCAGGGGCGCCGGAGCGGTGGGCCGGGTGCGGCGGGGGAGAACGGTTCGACAGTGGGGGAGCAGGTGCCGTGGCTGGCACGTCGGCTTCGGCGGCCGCCGGGTCCTATGACGCACGCGTCGATGGCGACGTCGTGAACGGGGCTGCGGGCGCGAGCGACGCTGCCCTCCGGCGGGGGCTGCAGTCCGTCCCCGCCCTCGACGCCGACGCCGCGGTCGAGACAGCTCCGGAGGCGCAGGGTGCCCATGGCGTCCGCGAGGCGCGCGCCGGCGGGTCGGCCGGGCAGCTGCGGGTGGTCGGAGAGCGGCGAGGCGACGGCGAGGAAGCCGGGCGGAAGCTGGCCGGGCTGATCAGAGCGGGTGTGGTGCGTCCGGCCAGCGAGCACGCCACCGGGAGCGGGCGGGGGTCGGTCGGGACGGGGGTGGCGCGGTCTGCCAGTGAGCACGCCACCGGGAGCGGGCGGGAGCTGGTCGAAGCGGCCGACGTCGACGCCGCGGTCGAGGTGGCTCCGGAGGCGCAGGGTGCCCATGGCGTCCGCGAGGTGCGCGCCGGCGGGGCGGCCGGGCAGCTGCGGGTGGTCGGGGAGCGGCGAGGCGACGCAGAGACGGCCGGGCGGGGGCTGGCCGGGCTGGTCGGGGCGGGGGTGGTGCGTCCGGCCAGTGAGCACGCGGCGGGGGCGGGGGTCGGGAGCGGGAAGGTGCTGCCGGTGCTGGCGGGGCTGCGGGCGTTGCTGCCGGGTGGGGGGCTGCGGCGGGGGGCGACGATCGCGGTGCAGACGTCGTCGGTGCTGCTGGCGTTGCTGGCGGCGGCGAGCCGGGCCGGGTCGTGGTGTGCGGTGGTGGGGATGCCGTCGCTGAATCCGGTGGCGGCGGCGGAGATGGGGGTGGTGCTGGAGCGGCTGGCGCTGGTGCCGGACCCGGGAGCCGAGTGGGCGAGCATCGTCGCCGCGTTGCTGGACGGGGTGGACATCGTGGTGGCGGCGGTGCCGGGGGCGGTCGCGCCGGCGGTGGCGGGGCGGCTGGCGGCGCGGGCCAGGCAGCGGGGCAGCGTGCTCATGCCGGCCGGGGTGTGGGCCGGCGCGGACGTGACGGTGGCGCCGGTCCAGCAGACCTGGGGCGGGCTCGGCGAAGGGCGGGGGCGGCTGCGCTGCCGGGAGCTGACGATCCAGGCCCGCGGCCGGGGAGCGGCGAGCGCCGCGCGCGAGGTGACGCTGTGGCTGCCGGCGCTGGAAGGGCCGCTGCCGCCCGTCCGCGACGCGAAGATGCCGCGCACCGCCCCCGCCGCCGGCCTGCGAAGGGTCGGCTGACATGGCGCCGGCGGAGCAGGCGACGCGGACGATGGTGATCTGGTGCCCCGACTGGCCGGTGGTGGCGGCGGAGATCGTGGACGGGTACCCGGCGCAGCAGCCGGTGGCGGTGCTGCACGCGAACAGGGTCCTGGCCACGTCGCCGGCGGCGCGGGAGGAAGGGGTACGGCGGGGACTGCGGAAACGGGAGGCGCAGGGGCGGTGCCCGCACCTGATCGTGCTGGAGCACGACCCGGGGCGGGACATGCGGGCGTTCGAGCCGGTGCTCGCGGCGGTCGAGGAGGTCGCGCCGGGGGTGGAGACGCTGCGGCCGGGGGCGTGCGCGCTCGCGGCCAGGGGACCCTCGCGGTTCTACGGAGGTGAGGCCCAGGCGGCCGAGCGGCTCGTGGAGCAGATCGCGCAGCGGTGCGACGTGGAGGCGCAGGTCGGGGTCGCCGAGGGGACGTTCGCGGCGGGGCTGGCCGCGCGGGCCGGGGTGCTCGTGCCGCCGGGGGAGACGCCGGGGTTCCTCGCGGACCTGAGCATCAGCGCGCTCGGCCGGCCGCAGCTGGCCGACCTGCTGCGGCGGCTCGGGATCCACACGCTCAAGGAGTTCGCGGCGCTGCCGGGGCCGGACGTGCTGGCGCGGTTCGGGTTCGACGCGGCGCTCGCGCACCGGCTCGCCGGCGGGCGGGACGAGCGGCCGCTCGCGCCCCGGCAGCCGCCGCCGGACCTGGACGTGACGGAGACGTTCGACGAGCCGGTCGAGCGGGTCGACGCCGCCGCGTTCGCGGCCCGGGGCCTCGCCGAGCGGCTGCACGAAGGGCTCCAGCGGCACGGGCTCGCCTGCACGCGGCTCGGGATCGAGGCGGTCACCGTCACGGGACAGGAGCTGCTGCGGACATGGCGGCACGACGGGCTGCTGAGCGTCAACGCGATCGCCGACCGGGTCCGCTGGCAGCTCGACGGCTGGCTCAAGAGCAGGCACACCCCGACCGGGGGGATCGCGCGGCTGCGGCTCGTCCCCGAAGGGGTGCTGGAGCACCTCGGGCTCCAGCCGGGGCTGTGGGGCGAGGCCGGCGACGAACGCGACCGCGCCCACCGGGCCCTCACCCGCGTCCAGGGGCTCCTCGGCCCCGACGCGGTCCTCACCGCGGTCCTCGACGGCGGGCGCGCCGACAGCAGCCGGATCCGGCTCGTGGCGTTCGGCGACGAACGGGTCGCGCGGGGCACCGACGCGCCGTGGCCGGGGCGGCTGCCGTCACCGTCGCCGGCGACCGTGTACCGGGAGCCGCCGCCCGCCGCCGTCACCGACAAGGACGGGCAGCCGGTGCGGGTCAGCGGGCGCCTGGAGCTCAGCGGCGCCCCGGCGCACATCCAGATCGGCGGGGAACCGCAGCAGGTGATCGCGTGGGCCGGGCCGTGGCCGGTCGACGAACGCTGGTGGGACGACGAGGGAGCCAGCCGCCGCGTCCGGTTCCAGCTCCGGCTCGCCGACGAGCGGGCGGTCCTGGCCGTCCTCGAGGACGGCGCCTGGCGGGTGGAAGGACTCTACGACTGATGGGATTCAGCAACCCCGACATCCCCTGGCGGGAGTTCGAACGGAGACTGACGGGCAGGAAGGGTGATTACCACCCCGACGTCCTCGCCGCCGACGACGGCGACGGCGGTGACTCGCCGGCGTGGACCCGCAAACGCGAGGCGTACACGGCGCCCCCGCTGGAACGGCCCACCGACGCGGTCCCGTACGCCGAGCTGCACTGCCACACCAACTTCAGCTTCCTCGACGGGGCCAGCCACCCCGAGGAGCTCGCCGAGACCGCGGCCCGCCTCGGCCTGGAAGCCGTCGCGATCACCGACCACGACGGCTTCTACGGCGTCGTCCGGTTCGCGGAGGCGGCCAGGGAGCTCGACATCCGGACCGTGTTCGGCGCGGAGCTGTCGCTGGGGCTGCCCGGCCCGCAGAACGGCGAACCCGACCCGCTCGGCCGGCACCTGCTCGTCCTGGCGCGCGGCCCGCAGGGGTACGCGCGGCTCGCCCGCACCATCAGCGAGGCCCACTTCCGGGGTGGCGAGAAAGGCCGGCCGGTCTATGACCTGGAGGAGACCGCGGCGACCCTCAAGGACCACGCGCTGGTCCTCACCGGCTGCCGGAAAGGCCACGTCCCGGCGGCACTCCTGGAGCACGGTCCGGAACAAGCGGCGCGGGAACTGGACCGGCTCGTCACGCTGTTCGGCCCCGAATCGGTGGCGGTGGAGCTGACGTCGCACGGCGGACCGGACGACGACGAACGCAACGACGCCCTCGCCGACCTCGCCGCCGCGAGGAACCTGCCGACGGTCGCGACGAACAACGTCCACTACGCGACCCCGGGCCGCCGCCGGCTGGCGACCGCGCTCGCCGCCGTCCGCGCCCGGCGCAGCCTCGACGACATCGACGGCTGGCTGCCCGCCGCCGGCACCGCCCACCTGCGCGGCGGCGCGGAGATGGCGGCCCGGTTCGCGGCCTGGCCCGGCGCCGTCGCCAGGGCCGCCGCGTACGGGCGGGAGCTCGCGTTCGACCTGCAGCTCGTCGCGCCGCGGCTGCCGGACTACCCGGTGCCGCGGCCCGGCATGTCGGAGATGGACTGGCTGCGGCACCTGACGATGACGAAAGCCGCCGACCGCTACCGCGGCAACGCGAAAGCGCACGCGCAGCTGGAGCACGAGCTGGCCCTGATCGAAGAGCTGAACTTCCCCGGCTATTTCCTCGTCGTGTACGACATCGTCACGTTCTGCAAGGAGAACAACATCTACTGCCAGGGCCGCGGATCCGCGGCGAACTCGGCGGTCTGTTTCGCGCTCGGCATCACCAACGTCGACGCCGTCAAATGGGGGCTGCTGTTCGAGCGGTTCCTTTCCCCGGAACGCGACGGGCCACCCGACATCGACATCGACATCGAGTCCGATCAGCGGGAAAAAGTCATCCAGCACGTGTACGAGAAGTACGGCCGGCACTACACCGCGCAGGTCGCGAACGTCATCTCGTACCGGCCGAAATCCGCGGTCCGGGACATGGCGAAAGCGTTCGGGCACTCGCCGGGGCAGCAGGACGCGTGGAGCCGGCAGGTCGAACGGTGGGGCGACGTGAGCACCGCCGACGTCGACGACATCCCGCCGCCGGTCCTCGACTACGCCAACGAGCTGCAGACCTTCCCGCGGCACCTCGGCATCCACTCCGGCGGCATGGTCATCTGCGACCGGCCCGTCATCGAGGTGTGCCCCGTCGAACACGCGAGGATGGAGGGCCGCACCGTCCTGCAATGGGACAAGGACGACTGCGCGGCCGCCGGGCTCGTCAAGTTCGACCTGCTCGGCCTCGGCATGCTGTCGGCGCTGCGCTACGCGTTCGAGATGATCGGCGGCGAGCTCGACATCTCCCTCATGCCGCTGGACGACCCCGAGGTCTACGACATGCTGTGCCGGGCCGACTCCGTCGGGGTGTTCCAGGTGGAGAGCCGCGCGCAGATGGCGACCCTGCCACGGCTCAAACCCCGCGAGTTCTACGACCTGGTCGTCGAGGTCGCGCTGATCCGCCCCGGCCCGATCCAGGGCGGTTCGGTCCACCCGTACATCCGCCGCAAGAACAAACAGGAGCAGGTCACCTATCCGCATCCGCTGCTGGAACCGTCGCTGCGCAAGACCCTCGGCGTGCCGCTCTTCCAGGAACAGCTGATGCAGATGGCGATCGACGTCGCCGGGTTCACCCCCGCCGAATCCGACGAGCTGCGTCGCGCCATGGGGTCGAAACGGTCGATGGAGCGCATGCGTCGCATCCGTCAGCGCCTGTACGAAGGAATGGCCCGCAACGGGATCGCCGGCCCGCTCGCCGACGAGCTGTTCGACAAGCTGTCGGCGTTCGCGAACTACGGTTTCCCGGAAAGCCACGCGATGAGCTTCGCCTATCTCGTGTACGCGAGCGCCTGGCTGAAGCGCTACCACCCCGCGGCGTTCTGCGCGGCGCTGCTCAACGCGCAGCCGATGGGGTTCTACTCGCCGCAGTCGCTCGTCGACGACGCCCGCCGGCACGGCGTCAGCGTCCGCCGCCCCGACGTCAACCTCAGCGACGCCCAGGCCACCCTGGAGGCGCCCCTGCCGTCGGAGGTTCCTGTGGACGGGCCCGCAGGCTGGGGGCGGGGCGGGCCGGTCGTGCGGCTCGGGCTGTCCGCGGTCCGGTCCCTCGGCACCGCCGTCGCCGAGCGGATCGAGGCGGAGCGCGCCGGCGGCGGGCCGTTCACGTCGATGAGCGACCTCGCCCGGCGGGCCGGCCTCACCACCCCGCACCTGGAGGCCCTCGCCACCGCGGACGCGTTCGCCGGGCTGGGGCTCAGCCGGCGGGAGGCGCTGTGGGCGGCGGGCGCGGCCGCGCGGGAGACGGAAGGGCGGCTGCCCGGCACGACCGGCGGCCTCGAGGCGCCGATGCTGCCCGGGATGGACGCCGTGGAACGCATGATCGCCGACGTGTGGGCGACCGGCCTGGCGCCGGACGCGCACCCGGCGCAGTTCGCGCGCGACTACCTCGACCGGATCGGCGCGCTCTGCGTGGAGCGGCTGCACACCGTCGAGCACGGGCGCAGGGTCTCCGTCGGCGGGATCGTCACGCACCGCCAACGCCCCGCGACCGCGGCCGGGGTCACGTTCATCAACCTGGAGGACGAGACGGGGATGCTCAACGTCACCTGCACGCCGGGGCTCTGGCAGCGGTACCGGAGAGTCGCCCGGACCGCGAACGCCATGGTCGTCCGCGGCGTCCTCGAGAAGGTCGAGGGCGTGCTCAACCTGCGGGCCGACCACCTGGCGGCGCTGAGCCTGCCGATCCGGTCGGCGTCCCGCGACTTCCGGTGACGTTTTACGCGGCTGGTTTGCCCGCTTTGGCCCGCAACAGCCACCACAGGCCGACGATTGGCAGGACGAGGGGGACGTAGCCGTACCCCTGGCCGTAGTCGGACCAGACGGTGGCGTCCGGGAACGCCGCGCCGTCCACCACGCTGAGCGTGCCGACGGTGAGGACGCCGAGCAGCTCGAACCCGCAGGCGGCGAGCGCGACCCGGCGGGCGCCGCGGGCCAGGGCGACGGTCGCGACGATGTAGACGGCCGCGGCGAGCGCCGACAGCGTGTACGCGAGGGGCGCGTCGCCGAACTTCGTCGCGATCTGCACGCTCGCGCGGGCGGACGCGGCGAGCGCGAACACGCCGTAGATCGCGACGAGGACCCGGCCGGGCCCCTTGTGGATGGTGTCCTCAGCCATTCCAGATCTGTCCGAGTCGCAGGATGAGCACCGGCACGATGACGGCGGCGCTGCCGATGAGCAGGGAACCCCAGCGGGTCGGCTCCATCCTGGCGAGGACGGCGCCGGCGGGCGGCAGGAGCACCGCCGTCAGCATGTACCCGACGAGGGTGACGACCTCGCCGCCCTCCTCGGGGCCTTGCCCGCGGGCGAGCCCGATGCCGAGCGCGACGACCTGCGCCAGCACGAGCAGCCCGACGACGCCCAGCCCCTGGAACAGCGGGCGGGTCGGCTCGCGGTGCCGGAAGAACTCGACGAACGCCCAGGCGGCGAGGGCGAGCGACAGCACGTACACGGCGACTGCCAGAGGCCCGATCACGGCCGACAGCGTAATCCGGCGCGCCCGGAGCGCCTGCCCCGGGCTGGGACTGTCGCCTACCTGGCACTGTGCTGGGCGGTGGCACGTTTCGGGGATTCAATGCTTTTCGAGAACGCCTAACGTCTTGGGTGACAGCAAGGCAACACGGACATCAGCGAGCTGGGGGATTGACATGAGCGAGTGGGACAGCGGCGACAGCGGCGACCACGGGTACGACGGCGGCACCGACTACGGTCACGTGGAGACCGGTCAGGACCACGAGTCGCTGAACCAGCTGCACGAGGTGAACGCGGCTGACAACAACTACGACTCGAACTTCGGCGTGTACGAGCAGGACTCCGCGTCGGCCGAGTCGACGTCGTTCGACCAGGGTCACCAC
>NZ_BAAAQD010000015.1:0-347672 GCF_039531485.1 Dactylosporangium maewongense
CCTGCCGGCGGCGGAGGTGGCGCCCCTGCTGGTCCGGCTGACCGACGCGAACCTGCTCAGCACCGTGCGCCCGGGCCGGTACGCGATGCACGACCTGCTCCGCGAGTTCGCCGCCGCGCTGGCCGCGGCGACCGAGCCACCCGGCCGGCGCGAGGCGGCGACCCGGCGCGCCTACCAGTGGTACGTCGACCGGTGCCGGGCCGCAGCCGCCCGGCTCGCCCCGAACGTGCCGCGCGCCGACGACGAACCCGCCGACCGGAGCCTGTTCCCCGAGGCCGCGGACGCCCGGGCCTGGCTCGCCGTTGAGTACCCGAACCTGTGCACCGCGGCGCTGGCAGCCCCCGGCCGCGGGGTCGCGGACATGGCCTGGCGGCTCGCGGTGCCGCTCAGGGTGCCGTTCATGGCCAACCGTGACCTGCCGAGCTGGCTGTCGGTGACCGCCGCCGGGCTCACCGCCGCGCAGCGCGACGGGGCCGTGCGGGCCAGCGCGGCGCTCCACGTGAGCCTGGCGGTCGCGCACACGATCAAGGGCGACCCCGACGAAGCGGTGCGGCACGCCGGGCACGGCCGCCGGCTCAGCGTCCGGGCCGGCTGGCCGGCCGGGCAGCTCGCCGCACGCTCTCTCGCCGCGGTGCTGGAGTCCCGGCTGGGCCGCTCCCGCAGCGCCACGCGGCACTTCACCGCGATCGTGGCCGAGCACCGCGCGGCCGGCAACCCGAGCGGGGCCGCGACCACCCTCAACAACCTCGGCGTGGTCCGGACCCTGACCAGCCACCTCGACACGGCGGCCGAAGTGCTGCAGGAGGCGCTCACGCTGCACGAACGGTCAGGTTCGCGGCTCGGCGCCGAGTCCGCCCGGATCAACCTCGGCGTCATCCACCTGCACCGCGGCCAGCTCGGGCGCGCCCACCGCTGCCTGGCAGACGCCGCGGCCGGCTATGAGCGGCTCGGCGACATCGAGGGCGAGGCCGCCGCCGCCGGGCACCTCGCCGTCGTGCAGGCATTGCAGGGTGACCTGCGGGCCGCGCTGGCCTCGGCGGTGGCCGGGCTCGCCGCCCTGCGCTCGGGCGCGGACCCGGCCGCCGAGGCGCTCGTGCTGCACAGTTTGGCCACGGTACGCCTGGAACACGGCCACCATAAGGTAGCCAGGCGCTACCTGGAGCGGGCGCTGCGCCTGGCCACCGTCTCGCAGACGGCACAGGGCCGGGTCGCGGCGCTGACCGGGCTCGCGCACGCCGACCTCGCCGCAGGCGCCCCCGACCGGGCCGGTGACCACGCCCGGGCGGCGGCCCACCTGGCGCGGGCATGCGACTACCGGCAGCCCGCGGCGGTCGCGGACACTGCCCGCGCGCTGGCACTGCTGCGCACCGGCGACCGCGACGGCGCGGCCGAGCTGGCCGGTGCCGCCGCCGACACACTGCGCCGGCTGGGCTGCGACCTGGCCCGCGGCCGGGCGCTCGTGGTCCTGCGCGAGGCGACCGGCGACGAGCGCTGCACCCCGGTGATCGACGCGCTGCTGCAAGAGACCGCCCCCAGATACCGCCGGACGGTGGCGTCGTGACCGCTCCCGCTCGCCGCGACGGGTCCGTTGCGTCGAGCGTTCCCTGGTCAGGCGGGTTTGAGCGGCGAAGATGACGTCAGCGCCGGCGGGACGACGCATGAGCCCGGCAGCGGTTGAGCCCGGCGCGCAGGTCGCGGCGGAGCTTGGCGTCCAGGCCGGGCACGGACAGCGCGGCAGTCAGGTCGTCGGCAGCCTCGCCCCAGCGCTCCAACCGCATCAGCGCGGTGGCGCGGTTGAAGCGGGGCTCGGCTGCGGTCGACAGCACCACCGCGCGGTCGAGGTCGGCCACGGCAGCGGCGGCGTCGCCACGTTCGAAGCGCACGGCGGCCCGGTTGGTCCACGCCTCGGCCAGCCCGGGAGCGGCGTCGAGGGCCCGCGTCAGCAGATCGTCGGCCTCGTCGAGGGCACCGCGTTCGGAGCGGATCAGACCCAGCGTGCACAGCAGTGCGGGTGCGTCGCGCCGCTCGGCCGGGGCTGAGCGTACGCATGCTTCGGCGGCGGCGAGGTCGCCCCGGGCGAGATGGAGGTTCGCGAGGGCTACGCGGGCGTCGAGATGGGCCGGATCGATGGCCAGGACGCGCAGTAGGTCCTCACGTGCCGCCCCGCTCCGTCCGGTCTCCTCATACAGCGTCGCGCGGTTGTAGTACGCCTCTGGCAGGTGTGGTCCCAGCCGGATCGCCGCCGCGTAGTCGCCCAGGGCTGCGCTCGTACGCCCGGCGGCACGGTGCAGGGCCGCCCGATCGACGTAGTACTCGCAGTTCTCGGGGTCGTAGGCGATGACGTCGTCGAGGTCGGCCAGCGCCTCGGCGGCTTTTCCGAGCGCCAGGTGGAGCTGGGCCCGGTTGTGCCGGAGGCGGGCCTGGTCCTGCCGACGCTCATCGGCGCCCAGGACGGTGGACAGCTTCACCAGACCGGAGTTCACCAGTTCCAGCGCTTCGTCCACCCGGCCCTCGCGGCTGTCCAACAGCGCGATGCCCTGCTCGTAGAAGATGGTCGACACGACGCGCCGGCGTTCGTCGGTGATGCCGTCGGCCAGGTGAAGTGCCGTCTCCAGCCATTGTCTGGCCAGGGCCGGGTCCTGCTGCGCCGGGGGAAGGTGGCGGGCGTACAGCATGGCCGTGGAGTATGCGGCCGACATCGTGATCTTCGGATCGTCGGTGACGGCGCGGGCTTCGGCGTACAGCTGGAGTGCCTCAACGGCGTGGCCGACCGCGGCAAGGGCGGTGGCCAGTCCCGTGGTGAACGACCACCAGAGGGCAAGGTCGGTCTCGGGTGTGACAGCGGCCCGGCCGCGCCGCGCGGTACGCACGGCGTGGTGGTAGAAGCCGCGCGCCAGACTGTCGCCCAGCATGGCCCGTAGGTGGGTCGGCCGGGATTCGACCTCCGGCCCGGGCGCTCCCCCGTCGTGGAGGTGCAGGGCCGTCGGAGTCGACGCGAGCCGCCGCGTCAGCGTCGCGAGCAGTTCCGCGGTCGTCTCGTCGGCCGCGTCGGCGTGGACGAAGTGGACGGTCAGGGGACGGCGTACCGCGCACGCGGCCACGAACTCCGCCGCCCCGAACGAGAGGGCGGCCGTGCGCCGAACGGGGTGGAACCGGATCGGCTGCTCGTCAGCCGCGGTCATCCTGGCCGGATTCAGGGCCGGGACGATGGAGTGCAGCTCGACGGAGTGGCGGGCGGCCTGCCGGGGGTGATCGCGGGCGAGGTCGGCGAGGAATGCGTCGACCCCTGCGTACGGGCCGAGGTCGCGGTGGCAGTTGTAGGGCGGGCGCTCGGAGGCGCCCGCCCGGCCGCGTCTTACCAGCACCATTCCAGCCAGAGCCGCCGCGCTCCGGACAACAGGCGAACGGCACTCTTGTGGCGGATCGTCATTTTCCGCATTTGCCACCTCCGGCAGAGATCACAATGAATTGATCAGCATCATAGAGCCCTTCATCGATGCATGGGAAGAGTGCCGCGATCATGAACCGTGCACCCGCACCCGGCTTGACTCGGGCCGGCACCAGTTGCAACCCTGTCGCGGTGTTCGGCCGTCTGGTAGGCGTGCGCCCTACGATCTCTGGCCTGCTGGCCGCCGTGGTACTGCTGCTGGGCACGTTGGGCGGCGACGGCGTCCCGGTGCACCGGCCCGCGCAACCGCCGCCGGCCGTGTCCGCGGTGCCGGTCGCCGCCGCGCCCTCGCCCAGCCCTACGCCGTCGGCGTCGCCGTCGGCCAGCCCGACCTTCCACGACGGCGACGGGCGCTTCGGCGCGTTCATCACCACGGGGAGCCCGGCGGTCGCGCTGACCTTCGACGACGGGCCGGACCCGATCAACACCCCCAAGCTGCTGGAAATGCTGCGGGAGCGGCACATCCACGCCACGTTCTGCATGGTCGGTTTCCGGGTCCGCGACCGGCCCGACCTCGTCCGGGCCATCTACGCCGACGGGCACACCCTGTGCAACCACTCGTGGCAGCACCTGCTGAACCTCGCCCAGCGCGACGACGCCTACATCGACTGGGACCTCAAGCACACCAACGACATGATCCGCGCGGTGGTCGGTCAGGACGTGCCGATCCGGTACTTCCGCGCGCCCGGCGGCAACTTCACGCCCGCCCTCGTGGCCAAGGCACGCGCGCTGGGCATGGACTCGATCTCCTGGGACGTGGATCCGCGCGACTGGGAGCACACCCACGACAGCGACGCGTCGGCGCACATCTCGCGCGTGGTGAGCCACGTGAAGGGTCACACCCGCCCGGGCTCGATCGTGCTGTCCCACGACAACGGCCAGCCGAACACCATCACGGCGTACCGGACGTTGCTGCCCTGGCTCCAGGAGCGCTTCACGCTGGAGGGACTGCCCGCCTCCGGACTGTGACCAGCACAGGACGTGGACCCGGGAGGTCCTCCCGGGGCCCACGTCGTCAGGCTCAGGTCGGGGCGGACGCTGCCGGCATGAGGCTGAACGCGTTCTCCTCCTCCTGGGCGTTGTGCAGCTGCATGATGGCGTACAGGCCGTAGAGGCCGGCCCGCAGGTCGATCACGTCCTCCGGCTCGGCGTGGCCGGCGCTGTCCGGCAGGATGCGGCGCAGCCGGCGGATCTGATGCTCGATCTCGGCGTGGGTACGGCTGAGCGCCGCGATCGGGTCGGGACCGCCGAGCGCCCGCGCGACGATCGGCAGCAGCTGCGCCTCCTCGGCCCGCTCGTGCGGCAGCAGGTCGGTCTCGAGGCGGTCGACCAGCTCACGGACGGGTCCGAGGTCGCCTCCGGTGACGGAGAGGTCGTCGGCGACGGCCCGGATCCGCTCGACGAGCGGGCGGATGGCGGTGTGCTGCGCGTACAGCTGCCGGGTCACGGCGAGGTCGGCGGTCGGCATGGTGACGGTGTGCGTACGCTGCGGCAGCAGCACCGTCAGGGCCAGGCCGATGGCCGCGACGTCGATCACCTCCTGCAACAGCGCACCCGCCACCGGCGTGAGCAGCCCGGCCGCGGCGGGGATCATCGCGGCCAGCGACAGGGCCATGCCGAGCGCCGCCGAACGGCGGGCGATGCGGTGGGCGCGCCGGGCGACGAGGATCGCGTCGGCGAGACCGTCGACGCGGTCCGCGGTGAGCATGACGTCGGCCGCCTCGGCGGCGGCCGTGACACCGCGGGCCGCCAGCGCGACGCCGACACCGGCGGCGGCCAGCGCCGGGGCGTCGTTCACCCCGTCGCCGACCATGACGGTCGGCGCGGCGGCCTGTTCGGCGCGGACGATGGCGAGCTTGTCCGCGGGGTCGCGGTCGGCGTACACGGCGTCGACTCCGGCGATCCGCCCGACGGTTTCGGCGATGTCCGCCCGGTCCCCGGTGATCAGGACGGTGCGCTCGATGCCGGCGTTGCGCAGCGTCCGCATCATGCGCGGCGCGTCGGACCGCAGCGGGTCGGTGAGCAGCAGGACCCCGGCTGGCCGGCCGTCCACCGCCGCGAACACGGTCAGCGACCCGTCCAGCGCGGCCCGGCGGCGGGCCCGGCGCACCCACTCCGGTGCGGCGCCGTCGACGACCCAGGCCGCCTTGCCGAGGCGTACCGGACGACCCTCGACCGTCCCCTCGATGCCGAAACCGGGCCGTTCCCGCACGTCCGTCGCCGTCGGCAGGCCGGCCCCGCGCTCGCGGGCCGCGGTCACGATGGGCGCGGCCAGCACGTGGGCCGACGCCTGGTCGAGCGCTGCGGCCAGCCGCAGGACCTCGTCGGCCGGCAGGTCATGGCCCGTGATCACGGCGGAGAGGACCGGCCTGCCACGGGTCAGCGTGCCGGTCTTGTCGAACAGCAGGACCCGCCCGGCGGCCAGCCGCTCGAGCGCCGCACCGCCCTTGAGGATCACCCCGTACCGCGCGGCCCGGGACACCCCCGACATGATCGCGATCGGGGCGGCCAGCAGCAGCGGGCAGGGCGTCGCCACGACCAGCACGGCCACGGCCCGCACCGCCTCACCCGAGATCGCCCAGGCGAGCCCGGCCACCAGCAGCGTCAGGGGTACGAAGGCCAGCGCGAACCGGTCGGCGAGGCGGACGAAGGGGGCGCTGCTCGCCTGCGCCTGCTCGACCAGGCGCACCACGCCCGCGTAGGTCGACGCGGCCGCGGTCTCGGTGGCCAGCATCCGCGCCGCCGGCCCGGCGTTGACGACACCGCTGCGGATGTCGTCGCCGGCGCGACGCTCGACCGGTAGCGGCTCGCCGGACAGCGCCGACTCGTCGAACACGCCGTCGCCGAGCAGCCGGCCGTCGACCGGGACGAGCTCGCCCGCACCGACCAGCAGCCGGTCGCCGGCCACGACCCGGTCAACCGGGATCTCCGCCACGCCGTCCGGGCCTTCCCGGCGGGCGATCCGCGGCGCTCCGGCGGCCAGCCGGCCCAGCTCCCGGCGGGCCCGGGCCGACGCGCGCGCCTCCAGCACACCGCCCGTGAACAGCATGACGGCGATCACCGCGCCCGCCAGCGGCTCGCCGACCAGCAGAGCGCCCGCCAGCGCCAGCCACGCGATGACATCCACCGAGGGCCGGCGGCGCAGCAGCGCGACGGCGATGGTGACCGTCGACCAGGCCAGCCCGACCAGCGCCGCACCGGTCCACAGGGCGGACGCCCAGCCGCCGGCACCCACGGCGGCGGCCACCACACCGGCGATGAGCAGCAGCGCCACCAGGCAGAACAGGATGGCCTCCCGGACGGCCCACCACCGGGTGACAGAGGCCGGACGCAGCCGGCCGACGAGCGACCCGCGCCAAACGGACATCCCGTTCCTCCGTCCACCTGGGGAGCCGGTCGGCACCGCGGACCGACCACATTTCATGGTCCACGCGCCGCGGCCACCGTTCCAAGGCCGAAGGTCCCGAACCGCTCCTACTCCCCGGCCGCCGCCGCAGGACCGGCGGGGACGGGGGCCGCGGGGAGGATCATCGTGAAGCGGGCGCCGTGCCCGGGGCTGCCGTCGATGCGCAGCTGCCCGCCGTGCGCGACGACGACCTCCTGCACCAGCGCCAGCCCGAGCCCGAAGCGGCGGCCGGGCCGGTCGACGGGATCCTCGCCGCGCGCGAAGCGGGCCAGCAGGTGAGTGGCCCGGGCCGGGTCGAGCCCCACGCCGTCGTCCACGACCGCCAGGCAGACGCGGTCGTCCGCCCGGCCGACGCTGACCGTGACGGTGCCTCCCGCGCTGACGTGGCCGAGGGCGTTGTCGACCAGCGCCGCGAGGGCCCGACGCAGTGAGGACCGCACCCCGGTCACGTCCAGGGGCCCCGCACCGATGTCGGTGCGCAACGTGACGTGTTGCGCACCGGCGTGCGGCTCCACGGACGCGGCAACCTCCCGCGCCAGGCCTGCGGCGTCGACCGCGACGCCGCCGGTGGGCCGGTGCGACAGTTCCGCGGACAGCAGCAGGTCGTCGACCACCTCGCCGAGAGCGTGGGTGTCGGCCACCAGCTCGGCCACATCCGCGCGTACCCGTGCGGTGTCGACGTCGCGGTTGAGTCGCCGCTGCAGCAGCTGGGCGCGGGTGTGCAGCACGGCCAAGGGGGTGCGCAGCTCGTGGCTGGCGTCGGCCACGAAGCGTCGCTGCAGCGAGAGGGCGCGCGCCAGCGGGCGCACCGCCCGCCGCCCGAGGACGGCACCGACCGATGCGGCCGCGACGATCCCGATCAGGCCGGCGACCAGCAGGGATCCGATGAGGCGCTCGCCGGACTCCTCGCGGGCGGTGACGTCGAGCAGGCCGACGGTCCGGCTGCCGTCGGCGCCGTCCACCGCGTACGCCTCGAAGTGCCGGCCGCCGACCGTCGCGTTGCCGCGTCCGGGCCGCAGCCGGGTGACGTCCATCCGGACGACGGCGGGCGGTGTGCCGCCGCTCGCCGTGACGGCGCCGTCAGGTGCGCGGCGCAACAGCAGCACACCTTCGGTGCCGATCAGGTCCGCACCGGCGGCAAGCGTCTGCACGCGGACGGTGCGCTCCTCGGCCCGGTGCTCGGCGCGGATGGTCAGCGAGAACGCCAGCACGCTGACCAGGACGACGGTCGCGGCGACGGCGGCGGCGACCTGCGCGGCGATCACGGCGGTGGCGCGGCGCAGCAGGCGCGTCTCGGGTCTGCCCGTCATGCGGAGCCGAGCTGGTAGCCGAGCCCACGCACCGTCCTGACCACCGGGCGGCCCAGCTTGCGGCGCAGGTAGTGCACGTAGGTGTCGACGACGCCCGGGTTCTCGGCGGCGTCGAAGACGAGCGTGCGCAGGTCGTCGCGGCTGAACACCTGATGCGGCCGCGCGGCGAGCGTCCGCAGGAGCGCGCACTCACGGTCCGACAGCGCCACCACGTCACCCGACTGGCCGTGCACCTGGCGGGTCGTCGCGTCGAGCCACCGGCGCCCGATCGGCAGCTGGTCGGCCTGCTCGCGGTGGCGGCGGCGCAGTGCCCGCAGCCGGGCCAGCAGTTCCTCGGCGTCGAACGGCTTCGTCAGATAGTCCTCGGCCCCGGCGTCGAGGCCCTCGACCCGGTCGGCGACCGTGCCCCTGGCGGTGAGCACGAGCGCCGCCGTGGTGACGCCGCGCCCTCGCAACCGGCGCAGCAGGTCCAGTCCTTCGATCGCCGGGAGCCGCCGGTCGAGCACGATGACGTCGTACGCGCGGGACAGCCCGAGATGCAGCCCCTCCTGCCCGTCGCGGGCCCACTCCACCAGGTAGCCCTCGTCGGCCAGCAACTCCTGCAGCACGCCGGCCATGCGCCGGTCGTCTTCGACCAGCAGCAGCCTGGGCGGCGCGGGAGCGTTGAGCACGGGCCCAAGCTTGGCACGCGGTGGGCTAAGAATCCTCGAAGAACCGCGCGGCACAGTGACACGGTGCCTCGCACTCTTCCGACCCGGCCTGTAGCCGGCGTCCAGCGTGACCCCGCGGCGCGTGCACACCGAGCGATCAGCTGGTAGGGAGGGCACGGATGAGGCGGATCACGCTGTGGCTGATGTCCACGGTGGCGGCGGTCGTGTTGCTGTTCAGCTACCGCACCAGCACGATGGGTGCGACGGCCCCGGACACGCCCGGCGTCGTCGGCGCGGCGCCGGGCGTGGTGCCCGGCGGCCCAGCCCCCGGGCCGTCGGCCGGCTCCTCCGCCCCGCCGGGCTCCACGGTCGTCAACGGCACCGTCTCGCAGACCCGGTGGGGGCCGGTGCAGGTGCGGGTGACCATCTCCGGCGGCCGGATCACCGACGTGGTGGCGCTGCAGGTGCCCAGCGGCAACCGGCGCGACCGGGAGATCAACTCGAATGCGGTGCCGGCGCTGCGTGATGCGGTCCTGCGGGCGCAGAGCGCCGACTTCGACTCGGTGTCCGGCGCCACCGTCACCAGCGACGGCTACCGCCGCTCCCTGCAGGCCGCGCTCGACGCCGCGCACTTCGGCTCATGAACCGGCACCGCATCGCGCCGTGGATCGCCGGCCAGTGAGGAAACCGGGTCAGCATGATGCCGCTGTGACCCGCGCGGCACGCCGCGACCGTCGCCGGCGGGACGGGTCCGCCGGCTTTGCCGGATCTCGCGCCGGTCGTCGCCGGCGGTGGGATGGTGATGGGGTGACGCTGCTCGCCCGACCGGTCACCGCATCGGTGCGATCGGTGCTGCCCCCGGCGCGACGACTCGGCCCGGCCAGCGTGTGGGCGCTGGCCGGCGGGTACGCCGCGGTCTGGATCATCGTCGGCCCGTCCGACGGCGGGTGGCTGTCGTTCGCGGGTCAGCTCGCCGGCGCCGAAGCGGCCTGCTCGACGGCACCGCGTTCGGGTCGGCCCTGCTGCGCTGGAGCTACCTCGTCGCCGGCGGCATCGGCGTGGCCTTCTACGTCTACCGCGAGACCGTCGCCCGGTACTTCCTGCCGCTGCACGACTACCAGGTCGCCGCCGTCACCACGATCGGCCCGGGCCTCACCGAGCTCGCCCTGTCCCCCGTCGGCCGGCCTCTGCGCTTCACCCCCGGCCAGTTCGCCATGCTGTTCCTGGAGAGCGCCGGCGGCTGGCGACGGCATCCGTTCACCATCTCCAGCGCACCCCACGACGACGTGCTGCGCTTCACCATCAAAGCGCTCGGCGACGACACCACCGGCATCCAGACCCTCGTCCAGCCCGGCATGCCCGCCGTCGTCGGCGGCCCGCACGGCCGCTTCGACCACGCCCGCGGCACCGACCAGCAGATCTGGATCGCCGGCGGCATCGGCATCACCCCGTTCCTCAGCTGGATACGGGCACTCGACCGGTTCCCGTCCGCGACCCGGGTCGACCTGTTCTACAGCACGGAGGGCGCGGCACCGTTCGCCGACGAGATCACCGCCGTCGCCCGCACGCACAACGTCCGGGTGCACCTGCACGACACCAGCGCCCGCGGCTACCTCACCCCCGACGAGGTCCTCGCCGCCGCCGCCGGCCACGACGACCCGCGAGCGGTGTCGGTGTTCCTGTGCGGCCCCGCCGGCATGGTCGGCGCGTTCGTGCGCCGGTTCCGCGAGGCCGGCATCCCGAACCGCAACATCCACCGCGAGCACTTCGACTGGCGCTGACCGTCCAGGAACGGGCCGAATGCCCTGCCGCTAGGCGCATGCCGCGGCATGGTGGGGGTGGAAGACCGCTTCCCTGCGGCGGATCCGCGACAAGTTCGGCGAAGGGTGCCGGTGGCGGGATCGACGCGTCCGCACGACAGTTGACCGCGACCAGGTCGCCGGACGTGGCCACGTCAGCGCCGGGCTCCGACGAGCCGCAGCCCAGCCAGGTAGGTAGGTAGCTTTGCCTGACAGGCGTGGGCACGTCCGCCATTCGCAGACCATGCTGTGGGTGAGGTCGGGGAAGCGGACGCGAAGGTGCACAGCCGGGAGGTCGGCGCCATGAACATGTCGATCGGTCTGGCGGATCGGCCGGCGGCACGGCGGCACGTGCCGGCGACGGGTGTGGGCGGTGCAAGCGTTCCGCCGGCGCCTGCAGGGATGCCCGGCGGCGGTGACGGCCCCTCCACACCGGGGGATCCGGGATGAGCCTCGGTCTGTTGGCGCTGATCTGCGTGGCCGGCCTGGCCGGTCCGCTGCTGGCGGTGTCTCGGCGTTGGGGACCGCCCGTCGTCGTCGGGGAGTTGCTGACGGGGGTGGCGCTCGGCCCGTCGGGAGCGGGTGTGCTGCACGCCGACGACGCGTTGTTCACGTTCCTGGCCAACATCGGCTTCGCGCTGGTCATGTTCGTTGCGGGTTCGCACGTGCCGGTCCGCGACCCGGCGTTGCGGACGGCCCTGCCGCTGGGGGCGCTGCGCGCGGTGCTCGTCGCCGCGGCGGCGGTTCCCGTCGCGTTCGTGATCGCCCGCGCGTTCGGCACCGGACACATCGCCCTCTATGTGGTGCTTCTCGCGTCGTCCTCAGCCGCGCTGGTCCTGCCGATCATCGATGCGATGCATCTGACCGGGCTGCCGATCCTGCAGTTGCTGCCTCAGGTCGCGCTCGCCGATGCCGTCTGCATCCTCGCGCTGCCACTCGCGATCGATCCGGCGCGTGCCGGTCGGTCCGCGCTCGGCGCGGCCGTGCTCATCATCTGCACAATCGGGCTGTTCGCCGTGCTGCGACTGGTGGAGCGCAAGGGGTGGCGCAAGGCGGTCCACCAACTGTCCGCGCGGCGGAAGTTCGCGCTGGAACTGCGACTCAATCTGGCACTGCTGTTCGGCCTCGGCGCGGTGGCGCAGGCGACCCGGATCTCGGTCATGCTCGCCGGTTTCGGCTTCGGACTCGCCGTGGCCGCCGTCGGTGAGCCGCGCCGGCTCGCACGCCAACTGTTCGCGGTCACCGAGGGTTTCATCGGCCCGGTGTTCTTCGTCTGGCTCGGCGCGTCGCTCGACCTCGCCGCCCTCGGCCACCGGCCGGCGCTGATCGGGCTCGGCATCGCTCTCGGTGTCGGCGCAACGCTGACACATCTCGTCGCACGGACAACCGGGCAACCGGCCTCCTTGGCCGCCCTCGCCTCCGCCCAGGTCGGTGTGCCCGTCGCCGCGGCGACCCTCGGCACGCAGGAGCACCTGCTGGCCGACGGCGAACCCGCCGCGCTGATCCTCGGCGCGCTGATCACCATCACCGTCGCGACCGCCGCGGCTGTACTCGCCGCACGGGCCGGACCGGCCGCAGCACCCCGGCCCGGCCCTACCGGATGAGCGGCCCACCGCGAGCACTTCGGCCGGCGCTGACGGTCCAGGCGCGGGCCGAATTCCACTGCCGCCGCGGCGCATGCCGCGGCACGGTGAGGGTAGGGACGGACCCGCCGACAAACGGGAGGGGGTCATGACCACCAATCGTCGACCGGTGATCGTGGGTGTCGACGGCTCGCCGGCGAGCTTCGGTGCTGTCCGCTGGGCCGTGGACGAGGCGATGCGTCACGGGCAGCTGCTACGGGTAGCCCACGTGATCGCCGTTCCGGACGCGTTCGAACCGGCGGCCGATGAGCACGAGGTCGCACTGCACGCCGCGGTCGAGGCCCGCAACTGGCAACCCGGCCTGCTCGTCACCACGTTCACGTGGCGCGGCAGCCCGGCCCATGTGCTCGTCGACCAGTCGCAATCCGCCGCGCTCGTCGTGGTGGGCAGCCGAGGGACGGGTGGCTTCCACTCGTTGCGGATCGGCTCCGTCGGGCTGCAGCTGGCCGCGCACGCGGGCTGTCCCGTCCTGGTCGTGCACCACGCGGAGCGGTGGGCCGGCCCGGAGGTGCCGCTGCCGCAGCATCAGCCGATCGTCGTCGGCGCCGACGGCTCGGCACACGCCGAGGTCGGGGTGGAGCTGGCGTTCGCGGAGGCGATGTCGCGCGGGGTGCCACTGATCGCGGTGCGCGCCTGGCAGGAGCCCGCCCACCGGTGGGGCCGTGCCACGGACCTCACCCGGTGCGCCGCCACGGCCCACGACGCGCTGGCCGCCGAGCTGGCACCGTGGCGGGCGAAGTACCCGTCCGTGCCGGTCGAGCCCCGCACCGTCCAGGCGGCGCCGGCCGCGGCGCTGCTCGACGCGGGCCGCGACGCGCTCATGATCGTCCTCGGTCCCCGCGGAACCGGCGGCTTCGACGACCTCAGGCTCGGCTCGGTGACCCAGCAGGTGCTCGACCACGCCTCGGCCCCGGTCCTCGTCGCCCGCCACTGACGCACGCCGCACAGCCGTGAGCGCCGGGCAGAACGCCCGGCGCCGTTGGGTCCCGCCGCGGGCTGACGCCTACAGCCTCAGCTCGTTGAGCAGCTCGGCGGCCTGCCGCCGGGCGGGTGTCGTGTCTTCGCCGCACAGCAGCTGGACCGCGAGCGCCAGCGCCTCGACACGCCGTTCCGCGCGGCACAGTCGCAGCATCACGTCGCCGGTGTCGGCGGTCGGCGGCCACGTGTGTGCCGGTGCCGGACGCGCCTTCCGCTCTGTCGTCGCCTCGATCGTCGTCGCGGTCATTGCACTCGCCTCCGTCCTCGCTCTGCCCGATCCTTCGCTTCCCGAGCTCACTTCAAGCCTTGCCGGGTTCCGTGCGCCGGTTCAGGCCGATGGTCCCGGGACGGCGCGACCTCCGGCCGCAGTTCGTGGACCGCGGCGACGATGTGCTCGACCACGCGGTCGACGGCGGCGGCCACGGCCGGGGTCAGGCCGGTGCCGTAGCCGGTGCCCGCCGCCTCGATGCCGAGCAGCAGCATGCGGTCGGGAAGCCGGTCGAGCTCCCGGGCCAGGGCGACGGCGTCGCCGAGGTCCATGGCGTGGGAGCTGGTACTGCCCCCTGGTCCGGACGGCCTGCGGGCCATGAGCCGACGGTGGACATGTCCGGCCGGGGCGTGGGACGTGTGGACCGTGTCGACGACGACGGCCAGCCGGCGCTGTTCCCACAGGGTGATGAGGGTGCCCGGCTCGCCGTCGCTCTCGGCCAGGTCGACCCCGGGCAGGCCGGCGAGCCTGAGCCGCTCGATGACCGCCGGGCCGGCGCCGTCGTCGCGGCGGAACGGGTTGCCGACCCCGATCACGACGACCGGCGGGTTCATCGGCGCTCCACGGTGAGGTCCAGGAAGTGGGTGGCGCAGGAGATGCACGGGTCGTAGTTGCGGATCGCCTGCTCGCATTCGGAGGTGAGTCGTTCGTCGTCGAGGTCCAGGCGGTCCTGCACGTAGCGGCGCAGATCGTCCTCGATGCTCGGCTGGTTCTGCGCCGTCGGCGGCACGATCCGGGCGCTGACGATCGTGCCGGCAGCGTCGAGCTCGTAGCGGTGGAAGAGGGTTCCGCGGGGTGCTTCGGTGGCGCCGTATCCGATGCCGGCGTGCGGCGGCACCGCCAGGTGAGGCGGTGCCGGAGGCTCGTACGCCTCGATGATGCGCAGCGCCTCGTCCAGGGCGTAGACCATCTCCACCGCGCGGACGACGATGCTGCGGAACGGGTTGTCGCAGCGCTCCCCCAGGCCTGCCGCTGTGGCGGCCCGGCGGGCCGGCGGGGACAGCGCGGCATGGTTGAGCGTGTACCGGGCGAGGGGACCGGTGAGGTACTTCCCGGCGCCGGTGAGTGCCGCGTGGAGGGCGGTCGAGTGCGCCGCCTGCGTCTCGACGATGTGGTGTTCGAAGTCGCGCACCCGGAACGACCGGCCGGCCGAGGTCCGCGGCTCTCCCCGATCGATCGGGTACCGGTCCGGGTCGGTCAGCGCGAGCAGCTCGTGGTCGATGGTGAAATCCGGGAACGGGAAGCCGGCGACCCAGTCGACGGTGGCGAAGGCGTGATCGAGGGCCGGTCGCAGGGTGTCGCGGGCGAGCGCGCGCAGCTCGCCCGACGACGGGGCGTGGTAGAAGCCGCCGACGCGGACGTTGATCGGGTGGATCGCGCGGCCGCCGATGAGCTCGAGGATGGCGTTGCCGGCCTTCTTGAGTGCCAGTCCGCGTTCGACGGCGGCACGGTGGTCCCGCGCCATCTCGACGACGCCGGGGTAGCCGAGGAAGTCGGGTGCGTGCAGCAGGTACACGTGCAGTGCGTGGCTGGCGACCCACTCGCCGCAGTACAGCAGCCGGCGCAGCTCGGCGACCGGCTCGCTGACCCGCACGCCGCACGCGTCCTCGATCGCCAGGCAGGCGCTCATCTGGTACGCCACCGGGCAGATGCCGCAGATGCGGGCGGTGATGTCGGGCGGTTCGAGGTGGCCACGGCCGCGCAGGAACGCCTCGAAGAACCGGGGCGGTTCGTAGATGCGCAGTTGCACGTCGGTCACCGTCGCCCCGTCGACCCGCACGTGCATCGCCCCCTCCCCCTCGACCCGGGCGAGCGCACCGACGCGCAGTGATCGGTCGTTGCGGTGGCTCATCGCCGCTCCCCCTGCTCGGCGGCGGCCCGGAACTCCGGCTTGGCGGCGTGGAAGGTCCGGAAGACGCGGGCCACGTCGGCCGGGGACATGCCGAGGCTGCGCAGCGAGGCGACCATGGCGGCGGTGTTGGGCTTCGCCATCGGGCCGAAGCAGCCGTAGCAGCCGCGGCCGTACGCGGGGCAGAGCGCGCCGCAGCCGGCCCGGGTGACCGGCCCCAGACACGGAATGCCCTGCGCCACCGTCACGCAGGTCGTCCCGCGCAGCTTGCACTCCTGGCAGACGCTGTGCACGGGCAGGCCCGGACGCCGACCGGCCAGCAGCGCGGTCAGCACTCCGATGAGCTGACGCCGGTCGATCGGGCACCCCGGCAGCTCCAGGTCCACCCGCACGTGGGCCGAGATCGGCGTCGACTCGGCCAGGGTCGCCACGTATTGCGGGCTGGCGTACACGACCGAGCGGAACTCCTGGACGTCGGCGAAGTTGCGCAACGCCTGGACGCCGCCGGCGTTGGCGCACGCGCCGATGGTGATCAGCATCCCCGACTGCTCCCGGATGCGGTGGATCCGCTCGACGTCGTCCTGGGTGGTGACGGATCCCTCGACGAGGGAGACGTCGTACGGGCCTTCCACCACCGCGCTGGACGCCTCCAGGAAATGGGCGATGTCGACGTGCTCGCTGAGCGGCAGCAGCTCGTCCTCGCAGTCGAGCAGGGTGAGCTGGCAGCCGTCGCAGGACGCGAACTTCCACACCGCAAGCTTCGGCCGTGCCGTCACAGTCATCACAGCTCCTTGACCGTCATCAGCGGGCCGGCCCGGTCGTAGGCGACCACCGGGCCGTCGCGGCAGACGAGCAGCGGGCCGAGCTGGCAGTGGCCGCAGTGGCCGAGTCCGCACTGCATGTTGCGCTCCAGCGACAGCCATACCTGCCCGGCGGGCACGCCCAGGCCGACCAGCCCCCGCGCGGCGAACCGCATCATGATCTCGGGCCCGCACACGCAGGCGACCGTGGCGGCCGGCCGGTGGTCGAGCCGGTCGTACAGCGCGGTCACCACTCCGACGTGACCGCTCCACTCGGTGGTGGCGCGGTCCACCGTCGTGTACACGTCGAGCCCGGCGGCCCGCCAGCCTTCGTACTCGCCGGGATACAGCAGGTCGTCCGGAGTCCTGGCACCGATCAGCACGGCCACCCGCCGGTAGCGGTCCCGGTCGGCCATCGCGTGGAGGACGACCGGCCGCAGCGGGGCCAGCCCGAGCCCGCCGGCGACGACGACCAGGTCGGCACCGACGGGCGCGGGCAGCTCCCAGCCGCGGCCGAACGGCCCGCGCACGCCGAGCATCGCGCCCGGACCGGCTCCGCACAGGGCGCCGGTGGTGGCCCCGACCGCCCGGATCGTGTGCAGCAGGCCGGCCGTGCCGTAGCCGGAGACGGAGATCGGCACCTCGCCCACCCCGAAGGCGTACAGCATCGCGAACTGGCCGGGCCGGAACACCGGCAACGGCGCGTCGACCGGTTCGAGCGCGAGGGTGACCGTGTCGCCGGTCTCCCGCCAGCGCTCGGTCACCCGGTAGCGGGCGGCGGTCATCGTGGTCATGCAGGTGCCTTGTACAGGTCGAGCAGCCGGATTCTGGTCGCCTGCATGCGCTCCACGACGACGGCCATGAACCGCTTGGTCAGCTCGTAGCCGAAGCCGGGGTCGGCGTCGAGCAGCGAACGGACCGCGGCGCCGTCGATCGCGATGCTGCGCACCTGGTCGACGGCGACCGCGCCGAAGTGCCAGCGGAACGGCGGAAACATCCAGGACCAGCCGAGGACCGTGCCGGCGCCGATCGTCTCGATGACGGCGTCGCCGCGGCCGGGCACCCGGATGTCGAGGTGGACGCTGCCGCCGCGGATGAGCCAGAACCGGTCGGCCCGGTCGTTCTCCTCGAAGATCCGCGTGCCGGCGCTGAACGGCGCGGGGGACGCCCAGCGCGAGAGGCGCTCGACGTGCTCCGTCGGCAGCCCGGCGAGGAACGGGTGCGTGACGAGCAGGTCGTACGTGGTCGTCATGGCGTGTCCTCGGCCGGCGTGGGCGGGTGTGCGTTGAGGGCGTGCAGTTCGGCGGTGACGTCGATGCCGACCGGACACCAGGCGATGCAGCGGCCGCAGCCCACGCATCCCGACTCGCCGAACTGGTCGTGCCAGGTGCCGAACTTGTGCGTGAGCCAGTGGCGGTAGCGGCCGGCGTTCGACTCGCGCACCGGCCCGCCGTGCAGCGAGGTGAACTCCAGGTCGAAGCAGGACTCCCAGGACTCCCAGCGCTCGGCGTGGTCACCGGTCAGATCCGTCGTGTCGGTGACCGAGGTGCAGAAGCAGGTCGGGCAGACCATCGTGCAGTTGCCGCAGGTCAGGCACCGCTGCGCCACGTCGTCCCACTGCGGGTCCGCCCGGTGACCGGCCAGCAGCGTGCGCAGGTCGGCCTCGGGCAGGGTCCGGCCCATCCGCGTCGCGGCGGACTCCACCGCCCGTTCCGCGGACCTGATGTCGTCGGCGGAGGCCGGCGTCGCCGGGATACGGGCGAGCAGCGCTTCGCCGTCGGCCGTGCCGCCGCTCGCCAGGTACGTCCCGTCGGAGCGTTCGGTCAGCGCGATGTCGTAGCCGGTGTCGGCGCCGGGCCCGCCACCCGCCGACACACAGAAGCACGCGCCGCCCGGCTCGGTGCAGTTGACCGCGACGATGAGCACCTCGGCGCGGCGGGCGGCGTAGCGTCCGCCGTCGCCCAGGACGTGGTCGAGCACGCCGATCGCGCGCAGGTCGCACGGGCGGACGCCGAACAGTGCCAGCCGCCGCGGCGGCTCGGGTTCGTCGGCGACCGTGAAGCCGTCCGCGGATCGGTCGGCCGACCACAGCCGCTGCCGGGGTGGATGGAGGACCTGCTTCCACGACTGCGGCCCGGACGTGTGCGTGAACGCGAGCCGCTCGTCGCCGGGCAGCAGCCGGTAGATGCCAGCCTCGACCTCCGTCCGCCAACCGTACGGCAGATCCGCCGCACCGCCGATCTCGGTGAGCACGATCGCGTGCCCGCGCACCGTCGGGCCGATGACGGTGAGTCCGTCCTGTCGCAGGGCGGCGAAGAGGTCGTCGAGCCGGGACAACACCACCGGGGCCATCGAGCGCGCCTCCACAACTGAGCGTCTCTGCACCACTACCCTTTAAAGGCCGTTTGACCCCGATGTCAGCAGATCCGGGGCAGTTGCTCACCGACGAGCATGTCGACGATGCGGCGGCCGCCCATGAGGGTGCGCATGACCACCCGCCCGGGGTGCTCCCCCACCACCGACCCGAGCCGGACCGCGTCCTGCCCCTCCGGCGTCGCCCGCATCGTGGCCAGCAGGGCCTCGGCGGACTCTGGCGCCACCACCGCCACCAGGCAACCCTCGTTGGCCACGTGCAACGGATCCAGGCCGAGCAGCTCACATGCCGACGCCACAGGGGCCGGCACCGCGACCGCCGCCTCGTCGATCTCGATTCCCACCCCCGCCGCGGCGGCGATCTCGTTGAGCGTCGAGGCCACCCCGCCCCGGGTCGGGTCACGCATGACGTGGATCGCCTGCCCGGTCCCGGCCACCATCGCCGCGACGAGCCGGTGCAGCGGGCGGGTGTCGGAGGCGATGTCGGCCTCGAACCCGAGTGCCTCGCGCGTGCTCAGGATGGTCGTGCCGTGCGCGCCGATCGGCCCGGACAGCAGCACCGCGTCCCCAGGGCGCGCGAGCGCCGCCGAAACCCGGGCGCCGGGCAGCCGGCGGCCGAGTCCCGTCGTGGTCACGAACAGGCCGTCGGCCGCGCCGCGCCCGACCACCTTCGTGTCGCCGGTGACGACCGGCACTCCGGCGGCCGCCGCGGCCGCGCCGACCGACGCGGTGACCCGCCGGAGATCTGCGACCGGGAATCCCTCCTCGATGACGTACGCCACCGCGAGCGCCAGCGGCGTCGCACCCATCATCGCCACGTCGTTGACGGTGCCGTGCACCGACAGCACGCCGATGTCACCGCCGGGGAAGAACAGCGGACTGACCACGAACGCATCGGTGCTCACGACGAGGTCCAGGCCGTCGACACAGACCACGGCGGCGTCCTCCGGCACGGTCTCGGCGGCGGCGGCGCCGAGTGCCGGCACCACGACGTCGCGCAGCAGCTCCGCGGACAGCTGGCCGCCGCTGCCGTGGCCGAGCAGCACCTTCTCGGTCTCGGCGAGTGGCACCGGGCACCCGGCGCGGGACAGGTCGGCGGCGGTCATCGCGGACCCGCCGTGACCGCCGGGCGCGTGCGCCCCGCGTTGTAGAAGGCGGCACACGTCCCTTCGGTCGACACCATCGGCGCACCGAGCGGCGTGCGTGGGGTGCAGAGGGTCCCGTAGGCGGCGCAGTCGGTCGGCACGCGCGTGCCCCTGAGGATGTCGCCGGCGATGCAGGCGGGGTGCTCCCGGGCGCTCAGGCCGGCCACGGCGAAGCGCAGCTCGGCGTCGTATCCGGCGAACTCGTCGGTGAGCATCAGGCCGCTGCCCGGGATGGTGCCGATGCCACGCCAGGCGCGGTCGCCGATGCGGAACACGCGCCGGATCGCGTCCTGCGCCTGGGTGTTACCCGAGCGGCGCACCGCGCGGGCGTACTGGTTCTCCACCGCCGCACGGCCGTCCTCGAGTTGCCGGACGGCCATCAGGATGCCTTCGAGGAGGTCGAGCGGCTCGAACCCGGTCACCACGATCGGCACCCGGTAGTGGGCGGCGATCGGCTCGTACTGCGTCCAGCCCATCACCACGCAGACGTGCCCGGCGGCGAGGAACGCCTGGACCTCACAGTCCGGCGCGTCGAGGATCGCGGTCATCGCGGGCGGCACCAGCACATGGCTGACCAGCATGCTGAAGTTGGGCAGCCCGAGCTGGTGGGCCCGCAGCACGGCCATGGCGTTGGCCGGGGCGGTCGTCTCGAAGCCCACGGCGAAGAACACGACCTCACGGTCGGGACGGTCGGCGGCGACACGGACCGCGTCGAGCGGCGAGTAGACCACGCGGACGTCGGCGCCGCGGGCCCGCAGCGACAGCAGGTCGGTCCGGCTGCCCGGCACGCGCAGCATGTCGCCGTACGACGTGAAGACGACCTCGTCGCGCCCGGCGATCTCCAGAGCCTTGTCGATGAGCTCCAGCGGTGTCACGCAGACCGGGCACCCCGGCCCGTGGATCATCCGCAGCCCTGCCGGCAGGAGCTCGTCGATGCCCTGCCGCACGATGGTGTGGGTCTGGCCGCCACACACCTCCATCAGGGTCCACGGCCGGGTGGCCGCCGCGCGGATCTCGGCGAACAGGCGCCGTGCGAGGGACGGGTCGCGGTACTCGTCGACGTACCTCATGGCGCCGCCCCCGGTCCGCCGGCGAGCTCCTGCTCCAGGACGTCGCCCATCGCCTCCAGGACCTCCAGTGTCCGCCGCGCCTCGGCCGCGTCCACGACGCTGATGGCGAATCCGACGTGCACGATCACGTAGTCGCCCGCCCGCGCCTCAGGGACGTAGGCGAGGCAGACCTCGCGTTCCACGCCGCCGAAGTCGACCGTGCCCATGTGCAGGCCGCTCGCGTCGTCGACCGACCCGATCCGGCCCGGAATGCCCAGACACATCCGGCTCACCTCTTCCGCACCCGGGCGGCGGCGACCGCCGCCTGGCCGTAGCTGATCCCGCCGTCGTTGCCCGGCACCAGCTCGTTGACCAGCGGCTCCAGCCCCGCCGCCGCCAGTCCCCCGACGACGGCCTCCACCAGGAGCTGGTTCTGCATGACCCCGCCGGACAGGCAGACGGTCCGCAGCCCGTGCCGCGCGGCGACGTCGGCGCACAGGGCGACGGTCACGGCGGCGATCGTGGCGTGGAACCCGGCGGCGAGCGGTCCCGCGCCGGCGCCGTCCCGCGCCGCGTCCAGCAGTGCCAGCAGGGTCGGCGAGGGGTCGTACACCACCAGGCCGTCCCGTGCCGTCAGCCGCCACGGCAGTTCGGGCGCGCCCGCGAAGCCGGCGGCGAGCGCCTCCAGCGCGACCGCCGCCTCCCCTTCGTAGGTCGCGTCGTCGCGGACGCCGAGCAGCGCCGCGACCGCGTCGAAGAGCCTCCCCGCGCTCGACGCGACCGGGCAGTTGACGCCGCGCTCGACCATCCGGCGCACGGTGACGACCTCGCGATCGGGCAACCGGCGCAGGAACGGCTCGGCTGCGCGCGGCACACGTTCGTCGGGCAGTTCGGAGCCGAACAGATAGCCGAGCGCCATGCGGGCCGGGCGCCGCACCGCGGCTTCACCGCCGGGCAACGGCGCCCGGGCGAACCGTGCCACCCGCCGGTACGAGGCGAGGTCGGCGACGAACACCTCACCGCCCCACAGGGTGCCGTCGTCGCCGAGCCCCAGCCCGTCGTACGCCACGCCGATGAACCGGCCGGTCACACCGTGCTCCGCCGCGCACGACGCGACGTGCGCGTGATGATGCTGCACCGCGATCCGCCGCCCGACCGGCAGCGCCGCGGCGTACTGCGTCGACAGGTACCCCGGATGCAGGTCGTGCGCGACGGCGCCCGGCGTGACGCCCACGACGCGGGACAGTTGCGCGAGGTTCGCCGTGAACGCCTCCATCGTGGCCTGCTGCTCCAGGTCGCCGGTGTGCGGGCCGACGAACGCGGTGCCGCCGGCGGCGAGCGTGAACGTGTGCTTGAGCTGAGCGCCGACGGCCAGCAGCGGCGTCCGCGCGGGCACCGGCAGGGCGATCGGCTCGGGGGCGTAGCCGCGGGCGCGCCGAACGAGCGACGCCCGGCCGGCGACGACGCGGGTCACCGAGTCGTCGTACCGGGACCGGATCGCCCGGTCGTGGCCGAGGAAGCCGTCGGCGATCCCGGCCAGCCGCCGCCGGGCCTCGTCGTCGTCGACCACGATCGGCTCGTCCGAGACGTTGCCGCTGGTGACCACCAGCGGGTGGGCCAGATCGGCGAGCAGCAGATGGTGCAGCGGCGTGGTGGGCAGGAACAGCCCGAGCCGCGGCACGCCGGGCGCGACGGCGTCCGCCACGAGGCCGCCCGCCAGCGGGGCCAGCAGCACGACCGGGCGCGCCGGCGAGGTCAGCAGCGCCGCCTCCGCCCCGCCGACCCGGGCCAGCCGCCGCGCCGTCGCCACGCCGTCCACCATGACGGCGAAGGGTTTGGCCGGGCGATGCTTGCGCTCGCGCAGCCGGGCGACGGCGGTCCCGTCGGTCGCGTCGCAGACGAGCTGATAGCCGCCGAGTCCCTTGAGCGCGACGACACCGCCGCGGCGGATGAGGTGCTCCGCCGCGGCGAGGGCGTCGTCGCCGTGGGCGGCCGCGACCGTGTCGCACACGCCGTGCCATGCCAGTCGCGGGCCGCAAGCCGGGCAGGCGATCGGTTCGGCGTGGAAGCGCCGGTCCGCCGGATCGGCGTACTCCGCCGCACAGCCCGCGCACATCGGGAACTCCCGCATGCTCGTGCGTGCCCGGTCGTACGGCAGGGCGTCGACGATCGTCGCCCGGGGACCGCAGTCGGTGCAGTTGACGAACGGATAGCGGTGCCGCCGGTCCCCGGGATCGAACAGCTCCGCCAGGCACCGGTCGCAGGTGCCGAGGTCCGGCGGTATCCGGCCGGGCGCGGCACCGGCCGGGCGCGGGCGGATCGACAGGCCGACCCGGAAGCCGGTGCCGGGTGCCGGCGCGCGACCGTGCAGCTCACTCACCCGCACGTCGGCGACGCGGGCCTGGACGGGCGCCTCGGTCCGCAGCCGGGCGACGAGCGCGCGCAATGCCTCGGCAGGGCCGGCGGCCTCGATCACCACGACGCCGCCGTCGTTGCGGACACAGCCGTCCAGGCCCAGCCCGCGGGCCAGCCGGTAGAGGAACGGCCGGAAGCCGACGCCCTGCACCGTCCCACGGACCTCGATACGGCGCGCCACCCGCGTCGCGACCGTCTGCACGAGTTCAAGTCTCGTCCTCGCGCACGCATCCGCACACGAAAGTCCGGGACTTCTCACCCGTCACTCCTGGTGGCCGGCGTCCATCATCGCGTCGTACCGCCCAGTGCCGGCACCGTCCGTCGCGGCGGCCACGGCCGCCCGGACCCGCCAGGCGTCGACCGCGAGTGCGGCGGCCGCGCCGATGGCGGGACGGCCGTCGAACCCGGCTGCGTGCAGCAGCCCGTGAGCGTCCCGGTCGACCCGTGCCCACCAGCCCGCCTCCGCCCGCCAGAGCGCATCCGGCTCCCGGACGTCGGCGAGTGCCCACGCGGCCGGGGCCGGAAGTGCCGCGACGAAGCCGGCGAACGAAGCGGCGTCGAGCGCGCGCCGGCCGAGCAGACCGGCGGCGCGGGTGTGGGCCGCCTCGGTGAGCGGTCGGCCGGTGAGCCAGCGCTCCCGCGCCACCGTCAGCGCGAGGCCGCCCGCGGCCCAGGGCTCGGCCGCAGGTACCGCCGCGGCGCGCACCGCCCAGGTGGCCCGCATGCCCTGTCCGATCGCGCGGGCGGTCGCGGCCCCGGGGTCACCCCACGCGGATGACGCCAGCGCCGCCCGCACCTGGTCCACTGTGAACGTGGCGGACAGTGGCGGCCGGACGACCGCCAACGACCCCAGCCTGAACGGTGCGGGGCCGTCGTGGCCCCGTCCATACCCCCGTCCACGGCGCAACATCCGCTCCACGTTGCGGATCTCGAACCAGCCGGCGAGCGCCCGCAACTGCTCGACGCCGTCCCGCGGCAGCCATCCCGCGAGGATCCGCAGGTGCCACAGCGCCGTGCGGGACACCGCGTCCTGCACCGACTGCGCGTCCTGGCCCGGCCGCACCTCACGGCCGTACGGACCCGACGCCAGCATGCCGATCGCCGCGTCGAGCCCCGGGCTCCCGGCCAGCACCCGCGCCGAGGCCGGACCCACACAACGCCGGACGAGGGCGCGTGCCCGCACGGCGCCGGCGACATGTGCCGCACCGGATCGCATACCCCCAGGATGCGCCCAGGATCGGCCGCGGCGAGCCGTTGCCCGCCGTCCGGCGGGGGTAGGTAGCGACCGTGACGACGCTGCGGCAACTCCTGCAACGCTTCCGGCCGGCCGGCCCACCGGGCGCGGCCGGGCAGGCCGCGGTGCCCGCCGACCGGGTGGCCCGGGCCGAGGAGGAACTGCGCCCGGTCTTCTCCTTGCTCGCCGCCGCCGACGCGGAAGCCGCCGCGATCCGGGCCGAGGCGGAGGCGGCGGCCGCGCAGCGACGACGGCGGGCCGGTGTCGCGGCGCAACGGATCGTGGCGGCCGCGCACGCCCGCGCACAACAGGCTCGCGCCGAGGCGTTCGCCGTGGCACGCGCCGACACCGCCCACGCCATGGAGACCGTCATGGACGAGGCGCAGCGCACGGCCGAAGCGTTGCGTGCCCGCGCCTGGGACCGCCTCGACATCGCCGCGCCGTCGATCGTCTCGGCCGCGCTGGACGAGGTGTACGGCGCCGGCCGGGGCCCGGGCACACCGTGACCACGCCCGGGCCGGCGTCGTGGCGGCAACGGCTGCGGCCGGTGCGCATGACGCGCGTCGCCCTGGTGGCGCCCGAGGACACGCTCGACGCGGTCCTGGCCGAGGTCGGGCTCGCCGGCGTGGTCGAGCTGGAGCCCGTCGACCACGGCGCCGGCGATCCGGACGAGGTGGGCTTCGACCGGATGCGGGCCGCGGCGTTGCGCCGCCACGGCGCGGCCGCGTACCTGGGCTGGTGTCCCGAGCCGTCCCGGGGGGCGTTGGCCGACCGGCTGGCACCACTCGGTGGTGCGCTCGCCGCGCTGCGGCCGCCGCCCGGAGCCGAGCCGCCGACGCTGCTCACCCGGGCCGGGCGGGTGAGCAGGTCGTTCGCGCCTATCGTCGAGACGTACGGCGCGGTGCCCTACGCCGACGTCGACCCGACGCTGCCGGCCGGCGTGGCCTACGTGGTGATGTTCGGGATGATGTTCGGCGACGCCGGTCACGGACTCGTCCTGGTGCTGGTGGCCGTGTTGCTGGCCCGGCACCCACCCCGGCGGTACCCCCGGCTTCGCGACGCGTGGCCGTTCGTCGCCGGCGCGGGCCTGGCCAGCACCGTCTTCGGGGTGCTCTACGGAGAGTTCTTCGGGCCGACCGGGCTGCTGCCGGCGCTCTGGCTGCGGCCGTTGGCCGAGCCGGTGCGGCTGCTGGTTGCCGCGGTCGGGCTCGGCGGGGCGTTCCTGGCCGTCGCCTACGTGGTGGGCATCGTGAACCGCTGGCGGGAGGGCTCGGCCGGGTTGGCGTTGTACGCGCCGTCCGGCGTCGCGGGTGCCGCCGTCTTCGCCGGCCTGGCCCTGCTCGCGGCCGGAGTCTTCGCCGCGAGCGCCCCGCTCGTCGCCGTCTCGGCGGCCGTCGCGGCCGCGGGACTGGCGTTCGCCGCCGCCGGCCTGCATGCCGCCGCGGGCGAGGGTGCCGCCGTGGCGCAGACCGTCGTCCAGCTCTTCGACCTCGTCGTCCGTATCTGCGCGAACCTGATCTCGTTCGCCCGGCTGGCCGCGTTCGGGTTGACGCACGCAGCACTCGGCGCGCTCGTGTGGGCCGGGACCACCGGGCTGTGGCACCGGGGCGGAGTGTGGACGGTCACGGCGGTGACCGTCTTCGTGCTCGGCAACGCGGTCGCGTTCGGCCTCGAGGCCGTCGTCGCCGGGGTTCAGGCGCTGCGCCTGGAGTACTACGAGCTGTTCTCCCGGGTGTTCGAGGGGACCGGCCGGCCCTTCCGGCCGTGGCGCTGTGTTCCGGCTTCGAAGGAGGTTCAGCGGTGAACGCACTCTGGCTCGGCGCGGTGCCGGGTGTCCTGATGGTCGCCTGGGCCGTACGGCGATCCGCCACCCGGCGGCCCTGGCTGGTGACCCGCGCGCTGGTCCTGGTGAACGCCGTGCTGTTCGCCGCCGCCGTCTCCGCCGCGGCGCTGCTGCTCACCCCGTCCCGGGCCGGTGCGGGCACCACGGCGGTCGCCCAGGCCGGGACGGGTGACGCGAGCTGGGCCGCGCTGCTCGGCGCGGCCATCGCGGTGGCCGGCTCATCGATCGGCGCGGCGATCGCCGTGGCGTACACCGGCGCCGCGGCGCTGGCGGCGTTGAGCGAGCGTCCTGAGCTGTTCGGCCGTGCCATGGTGGTCGTCGGCCTGGCGGAAGGCATCGCGATCTACGGGCTCATCGTCGCGATCATCCTGATCGGCAAGGCGTGAGCATGGACGCGACGGCTCGCGTCGCGGCGATCGGCGAGACCCGCCTGGTCCGTGGCTACGGCCTGGCCGGGGTCACGGTAGTCGCCGCCGAGGACGAACGGGCGGCCCAGGCCGCATGGCGGGAGCTCGACCACCGGGTCGGCATCGTCATCGTCACCCCGTCCGCGGCCCGGGCCGTGGCCGCGGCCGGCGGGCCGGGTGGCCGCCTGCTCGCCGTGCTGCCGGACCCGGACGGTGCCGCATGAGCACGCCGGTCCGTAAGAGCCTCGAGCCGGTCCGTTCGGCCCTGCTGCACCGCGCGCAGACGGACGCCGCCGCCGTCCGTGCCGAGACCGCACGGTCCTGCACCCGGCTGCTGGCCGACGCCGGCGCCGAGGCCGAACGACTCCTGGAGATGGCGCGCGGCACCGGCCGCGCCGACGCCGCACGCCTCGCCAAGGCCGAGGAGGCGCACACCCGCCGTGCCGCCCACGCGCTCGTGCTCGCGGCGCAGCGGGACGTCTACGAGGAACTGTGCCGTCGCGTGGCCGAGGCGCTGCGGGCGGCACTCGACGACAGACGGCTCGGCCCCGCGCTCGCCGCCCGGGCCGCCGCCGCCCTCGGTCCGGGCGCGACGGTCGCACCGGCGACCGGTGGCGGCTTCACGGCCCGCCTCGGTGACCGGTGCGTGGACTGCTCCGTCGCGTCGCTCACCGCGCATGCCGTCGAGTCGGCCGAAGCGGTAGCGGAGCTGTGGCGATGACCGCACGGGGCAGCGACTCCACGCAGGCCGCCCGGATCACGCGGGTCAGCGGGCCGCTGGTGCAGGTGGACGGCGCGGACGCCGCCATGCACGACGTGCTCGAGCTCGGCCCGTGCCGCTCGCCCGGTGAGGTGGTCGCCGTCCGGGGCCCGGCCGTCACCGTGCAGGCGTACGAGTACACCGGCGGCCTCCGCCCGGGAGACGCCGCCGTCCCGCTCGGCCGTCCACTGGCGGCGCCGCTCGGGCCGTGGCTGCTCGGTGGGCTGTTCGACGGCCTGCTGCGCCCCCTCGCCGGCGGCCCGGTCTGGCTCACCGCGGGGTCACTCGCCGCCCCGCCGGCGCAGGGCACCGCCCGGCGTTTCACACCGCGGGTGGCGGAGCGCGACACGGCCGGACCGGGCGGGATCCTCGGCGTCGTCGCTACCGGCGGCCCGATCGAGTTCCGGGTGCTCGTCCCGCCGCACGTGTCCGGCACCGTCCAGCAGGTCGCCGCACCCGGCGAGTACGGACCCGACGACGTCCTCGTCACCGTCGGGACGGCACCGGTGACGATGACCACGTCGTGGCCCGTACGCACCCCGCGCCCGTACACGGCCCGCCGCGCCGCGGACGCACCGCTGCTCACCGGGCAGCGCGTGGTCGACGCGTTCTTCCCGATCGCCAAGGGCGGCACGGCGGCGGTGCCGGGCGGCTTCGGCACCGGCAAGACCCTCCTGCTGCAGCAGATCGCCAAGTGGTGCGACGCCCACGTCATCGTCTACGTCGGATGCGGCGAGCGCGGCAACGAGATGGCCGACGTCGTCGGCGAACTGTCCACACTGGAGGACCCCCGGACCGGGGGCCGCCTGCTCGACCGGACCGTCGTGATCGCCAACACGTCGAACATGCCGATGATGGCCCGGGAGGCCAGCATCTACACCGGCGTCACCGTCGCCGAGTTCTACCGCGACATGGGCTACGACGCGGTGGTCATCGCCGACTCCACATCGCGCTGGGCGGAGGCGCTGCGCGAGTTCGCGTCCCGCAGCGGAACACCACCGGCCGAGGAAGGCTACCCCGCCGACCTCGCCTCGGCGCTGGCCGCCTTCTACGAACGGGCCGGCGCCGTGCGGACGCTCGGCGGCGGCTCCGGCTCGGTCACGATCGTCGGCGCGGTGTCCCCGCCCGGCGGCGACATGACCGAGCCGGTCGTCGCGAACACCGAGCGGTTCGTCCGCTGCCGGTGGACCCTCGACCGGGATCTCGCGTACGCCCGCCACTACCCCGCGGTGTCCTGGTCGGCGTCGTTCTCCCGCGACACCGGCCTGGTCGGCGCCGACTACGCCCGTCGCGGGGATCCGGGCTGGGACGCCCGGCGGGCGTGGGCGCTGGACGTGCTCGCCGACGCCGACCGCATCGCCGCGCTCGCCGACCTCGTCGGCACGGGCGGGCTGCCGGCGCACGAGCGGATGACGCTGCTCGCCGGCCGGCTCCTGCGCGACGGCGTCCTGCGACAGAACGCCCTCGTCGCGACCGATGCCCACTGCACGGCGGTGAAGTCGGCGGCGCTGCTCGACGCCGTCCTCACCGTCTGCGACCGCTGTCACGCGCTCGTCGACGCCGGCACCGCACCGGCCTCCATCGAGGCGATCGACTTCGGCCCGCTGGCCCGTGCCCGCGAGACGCTCGGTCCCGCCGACGCCGGTGGCGTCGCCCGGCTGCGCGACGCGGTCCTGGCCCAGCTCAACGCGACGGCCCCGGGGACGACGGCATGACCGCGTGGCCCGTGGTCGAGTACGGCGACATCCGAGAGCTGCGCGGCCCCCTGGTCGTCGTCGGCGGCGTCTCCGGAGCCGGCTACGACGATGTCGTCACCGTCCGCCTGCCCGGCGGCGCCCACCGGCACGGCGTCGTGCTCGAGGTGGACCGCGACACGGCAGTCGTCCAGGTGCTCGAGGGAACGGCGGGCATGGGCCGCCACGGCAGCACGGTCGCGTTCGCCGGCGCACCGATGCGCATCGCTGTCGGCGACCGTTGGCTGGGGCGCACCTGCAACGGCCGCGGCGCGCCGATCGACGGCGGCCCGCCCGTCACCGGTGAGCGCAGCGCGGCGGTCGCCGGGGCACCGCTCAACCCGACGTGGCGCGAACCGCCGGCCGAGCCGGTCATCACGGGCGTCTCCGCGGTCGACGCGCTGACCACCCTGGTGCGCGGCCAGAAGCTCCCGGTGTTCAGCGTCGCGGGCCTGCCGCACCTCGAACTGGCCGTCCAGATCGCCGCGCAGTCCCATGTCGGCGGCGCACCGTTCAGCGTCGTCTTCGCGGGCATGGGCCTCACCCACGCCGACGCCGCGTACGTCCGGGACGCCCTGGACGAGCGGGCCACCGCCGGTGAGCTGGTGCTGCTGCTGAACACGGCCGACGATCCGGTGATCGAGCGGATCCTCACGCCGCGGCTGGCACTGACAGTGGCCGAGGATCTCGCGTTCACCGGCGGCCGGGACGTCCTGGTCGTGATGACCGACATGACCAGCTATGCCGAGGCGCTGCGGGAGGTGTCGTCGGCCCGTGGCGAGCTTCCCGCCCGGCGGGCCTATCCGGGGTACCTCTACACCGACCTCGCCTCGCTCTACGAACGGTGCGGCCGGATCCGGCACCGGCCCGGCTCGGTGACGATCCTGCCGGTGCTGACCATGCCGGCCGGGGACATCACGCATCCGGTGCCGGACCTCACGGGGTACATCACCGAGGGGCAGATCGTGCTCTCCGCCGAACTGCACGGCCGGGGCGTGTATCCGCCGGCCGACCCGCTGTCGTCGCTCTCCCGGCTCATGCGCCACGGGGCCGGCCCGGGCCGCACCCGGGACGATCACCTTCCGCTCGCGGCGCAGGTGCTCGCCGCCTTGTCGCGCGCCCGGCAGACCCGCGAGCTGGCCGACCTGATCGGGGCGGCGGCGCTCGGCGATGTCGACCGCCAGTACCTCGGCTTCGCCGACGTCGTCGAACAGCGACTGATCGACCAGCGGCCGGACGAGGCCCGGACCCTGGACGACACGCTCGACCGGGCCTGGCAGGCGGTGCGGACCCTGCCGGATCGGGAGCTCGTCATGCTGCCCGAGGCGATCCGCGCGGCCCACCCCACCGGGGCGGCCGGATGATCGCCCTTCGCCACGTGCCGGTGGGCCGTTCGGGCCTGCTGTGGCTGCGTCACCGCCTCGAGGTCACCCGGCACGGCAGCAGCGTCCTGCGGCGCAAGCTCACCCTGCTCGCCGCCGAGCACGACCGCCTCCGGCGGCGCCATGCCGAGACGGCCAGGGACTGGACGGCGGCCGACGCGGCGGCCCGCGGCCGGCTCGAACGTGCCGTGCTGCTCGACGGCCTGGAGGCGATCGACGCGGCGGCCGAGATGCCGCCGGCCGAGGTTTGCGTGCCGTGGACCGCGGTGATGGGCGTCCGCTGCCCGGGAGAGCCGTCGGTGCTGATCCCGCCGCGCCCCGCGCAGCTGCCGGCGCCGGGAGGGGCCGCGCTCTCGCAGGCCGAGGCGGCGTACCGCGCTGCGGCGCTCGCCGCGGTGAGGCACGCGGCCGCCGACGCGGCGCTCGCCGCCGTCGAGAGCGAGATGGCCGCCACCCGGCGGCGGGTACGGGCCCTGGACCGCCACTGGATCCCGGCCTTGGAGGCCGCGCTCGCCGCCCGGACCCTGCAGCTGGCGGAGCTGGAGGCGGCCGACCTCACCCGCCGGCGCAGCGGCCCTCTTCCGGCGGCGCTGGAGCCCGGCGCGCTGGAGCCCGGCCGCGGGACACCATGACGACCGCGGACTCCGCGCTCCACTTCAGCGACCGCCACACCCGGACGCGACCGATCCGCCCGCCGAGCCGTCACCCGCCCCCTGCCGTTCGCCCCGGTCTTGGGCAAGAATGACGTGTACGGGCAGGGCGCATTCCTCCGAACGCCGCGGACAGCGGCATCACGGGCTGGAGGCAACCATGACCTACCGGATGGCGCTCAACGGGTCCGGCCGGGACGTTGTCCGCTGCCCCGTCGTGCGCGACCCGCTCGGCGCGCCACACAGCGCCGCCGCGGTCGACGACCTGTTCGACCCGGCGGCGACGGCCGATCTGCTGAAGTTCGGCTCCACGTCCGGCCGGCCGCCCGCCGCCCGGAGCCCGCGATGAGCGCCGTCGACTGCCTGACCACGGACGGCCGGATCGTCCGGCTCCGCACGATCCGGCCGCAGGACGCGCCGGCCCTGCTCGCCCTGCACCAGCGGCTCTCCCCGGCGAGCCGGTACCTGCGGTTCTTCAGCGCGGGCACGGCACTGGACGGCGAGGTCCGCAGGCTCACCCGCCCGTCGGGGCCGGACCACGTACACCTGCTCGTCGAGGAGCGCGACAGCGTCCTCGCCGCCGGCTCCTACGAACGCATCGACGCGGCACGGGCCGACTTCGCGCTCGTGGTCGACGACGACCACCACGGCGAGGGTCTCGGCACGCTGCTGCTGGAGCATCTGGCCGCCGCCGCGCGACGGGCGGGCATCACCGAACTGGTCGGCGACGTGCTGCCGCACAACGCCGCCATGCTGCAGGTGGGCGGGGACCTCGCGCCGGGTGTCGCCCGGCGGCTCGAGGCCGACGCCGGGACGCTCCAGATCCGGGTGCCGACGCTGCCGGACGAGGCGGCGCTGGCCGCCGTCGGACTGCGGGACCGCACCGCGGCGCACCACTCGTTGCGGCCCCTGCTGACCCCGGCCTCGGTGGCCGTCATCGGTGCCGGACGGCGCCCCGGGGGGATCGGCCGCGAGGTGCTCGCGGCACTGCGGGCCGGCGGCTACACCGGAGCCCTCCACGTGGTCGACCCGAACGCCGCCGAGGTATGCGGGATCGCCGCCCGTCCCAGCATGGCGGCGATCGGCGACGCCGTGGACCTCGCCGTCATCGCCGTTCCCGCGGCGGCGGTCCCCGAGGTGGTGCGCCAGTGCGGCGCCGCGGGCGTGCGCGCCGCGGTCATCCTGACCGCCGGCATCGAACCGGCGACCCAGGCGGCCCTCGTCCGCCAGGCACGCCGGCACGGCATGCGGATCCTCGGCCCCAACTGCCTCGGCGTGGTGAACACCGACCCCGCCGTGCGGCTGACCGCCACGTTTGCCCCGGCACCGCCCGTCCCTGGCGGCCTGGCGGTGGCGTCACAGTCCGGCGCGATCGGCGTGGCCATCCTCGACGCGGCCGCCGGCTGCGGCATCGGCATCTCCAGCTTCGTGTCACTCGGCAACAAGGCCGACATCAGCAGCAACGACCTGCTCAGCTACTGGGCCGACGATCCGGCGACCCGCGCAGTCGCCCTGTACGTCGAGTCCTTCGGCAACCCGCGCCGGTTCGCCTGGATCGCCCGGGCCCTGGCCAGCCGCAAGCCGGTGCTGGCCGTCAAGAGCGGCCGCTCGGAAGGCGGCAGGCGGGCGGGTGCCTCGCACACCGCCGCCGTCGCGGCGCCGGAGACGGCGGTGGCGGCGCTGTTCGAACAGGCCGGCGTCATTCGCACCGACACGCTCGGCGAACTGCTGGACACCGCACGGGTGCTGGCCGACCAGCCGCTGCCCACCGGCAACCGCCTCGCCGTGGTGGGCAACGCGGGCGGGCTGAACGTGCTGGCGGCCGACGCCGCCCCGGCCGCGGGCCTCATCGTGCCCACGCTGACGCTGCCCGACCGCACGCCGGCCGCCGTGAACCCCATCGACCTCGGCGCCGAAGCCACCGCCGAGACCGTGCGCGAGGCGATCCGGGTGGTCGCCCGGTCCGGCGAGGTGGACCTGCTGGTCGTCACGTTCGTCTCCACGAGGACCAACGACACCCCCGCCACGATCGCGGCCATCGCCGCCGCTGCCGACGACTGCCCGCACCTGCCGGTCGCCGTCGTCGTGGTCGGCGCGCCCGGCGTGCCGAGCACCCTCGGGGTCCGCAAGGTGCCGGTGTTCGACCTGCCGGAGCCGGCGGTGCTGGCGATGGGCCGCGCCGCGCGGTACGCGGCCTGGCGCCGCGAGCCGGTCGGGAACCGCCCTGCCCTGCACGACGTCGACCACGGCGCGGCCCGTGGCATCGTGCGGCGGGCACTGGCGACCGGCGGTGGCTGGCAGCCCGCCGACGTGGCCAGATCGCTGCTGACCTGCTACCGCGTGCCGGTGGTGGAGACCCGCATCGCCACGGACGCCGACGAGGCGCTGCGCGACGCCGAGGTGATCTCCTATCCGGTGGCGCTGAAGGCCGCCGCACCGGATCTCGTGCACAAGAGCGACATCGGCGCCGTGCGGCTCGGTCTCGCCGACGAGGCCGCGGTCCGTGCGGCGTACCGGGCGATCGGCGTTGCCATCGGCACCGAGCGGCCCGCCGTGACCGTCCAGCCGATGGCCGATCCGGGCGTGGAGATGGTGGCCGGCGTGGTCCACGACCCGCTGTTCGGCTCCCTGCTCATGCTCGGCCTCGGCGGCGTGTACACGGACCTGCTCGGCGACCGGACGCTCCGGCTGCTGCCGCTCACCGACCGCGACGCCGCGGCGATGCGGGGCGGGCTGCGCGCCGCGCCGCTGCTGACCGGCTACCGCGGCGCAGCACCCGCGGACACCTCGGCGCTGGAGGATCTGCTGCTGCGCCTCGGCCGCCTCGCCGAGGACTTCCCCGAGATCGCGGAGCTCGACCTGAACCCGGTCCTCGTCGGCCCGCGCGGCTGCACCGCGGTCGACGTGAAGCTGCGCCTGGCGCCGGTCGGCGCCGAGCCCGACCCGTACCTTCGGCACCTTGCCACGACGCACGGCCGGCACTCGAGCTGACATCGTCAGAGCACCACCGGATCCCGGGGCCCGCGTACCGGCACCGCTGCACGACCAGGCCATGCGCGCCAAGAGACCTACGAGGCGTTTTTCCTTCGCCAGCATTGCCTGGATCAGGTCGTGGGGATCGCGGTCGACCTCTCGGTCGTTCAGCCTCTCAGCTCAACTGTCACCCAGTTGGGCTCTCCCGCACGTCTCGTAGGCCTACCGCCCAAGCTACGTCGAGGGCGTGACCGCGTGGGGTGAGTCATCGGGGCATCGCGACAGCAGGGTGGGCCCGGTCATCCGGGGGATCCGACGATGGCCACCACACCCGGGGGCCGGTCGGCGAATGCCCGGCTGACCGAGCCGAGCCGCAGCGGCGCCGGCAGGCGGTGTCCGCGGCGGCCGAGGACGAGCAGCACAGCGCCGTCGGCGGCGCGGCGCAGGCCCTCGACGGGTGGGCCGAGGAAGACCGCGCGTTTGAGCGGCACCTGGGGGAACCGGGCGGCGACCGGTTCGACCGCGGCGGCCAGGAGCTCGGTCGATTCCGGCTCGGTGGCGAAGTGTGTTTCCAGGGTCGTCTCGTCGAACCAGAAGTCTCCCGCCGCCCGGGCACTGACATGGACCGCGGCGAGCGGCACGCGGTGCAGGTGGGCGTACCGGTAGCCGAACCTGATGGCGGCGTGCGACTCGGCCGAGCCGTCGACACCGACGACGACGTGCCCGGCGAACGGCCCTTGACGGTGCGGCGGCGCCGGAGCGGGCACGAGCACCACGGGCACGGGCGCGTGGGCGGCGACGCGGGCGGCGGTCGACAGGTGTCCCAGACGGGCCGGCACGGCCGCGCCGAGCACGAGAAGGTCGGCGCGGTCGGCCAGGTCCAGCAAGGCGTCGACGGCACCGCCGTCGGCCACTTCGAAGTCGACGTGCCCGCCGAGGCGGTCGCGGACGGCGTGCAGGTGCCGGGCCAGAACGGGATCGACGCGCTCCAGTGCCGACTCGTCGGGTCTGGGGTCGCGGATCTGGTGCGATGGATCGGTGTGACGGATGGTGACGTCGGCGGCGCCGGCGTCGGCCTCATCACAGGCCCAGGACAAGGCGGTCCAGCCGGGTTCGGTGCCGTCGACGCCCACGCCGATCCGCCGGTACGGCCGGTCCGCCGCCGTCTCGGTCGTGGCCCCCGCGGCGCGGGCGATGAGCACCGGGCCTGCGGCGTGGTGCAGGACCTGCCCGCTGACCGAGCCCAGCCGCGATCCCGTGAGCCCGCCACGTCCCCGGACGCCGACCACCACCATCACGGCGTGCTCGGACGCGCGGGTCAGCACCTCGGCCGCGGCGCCCGGGAGAAGCCGGAGATCGATCCGCACCTCGGGATACTTCGCCTGCCAGGGCTCGACCTCGGCGGCCAGTGCGTGACCCGCGGCCGCCTCGGCCGAGGCCGAGCCGGAGTCCGGCCCCTGCCAGGCTCGGACGACGGCCAGCGGGAGATGGCGGGCGGCCGCCTCTTCGAAGGCCAGTTCGAGCGCCAACACGGAGCCGGAGGAGCCGTCGACACCGACGACGACCGGGCCGTCCTGCGGCAGCGAGGGCAGCGAGGTCTCGGGGCCGGCCCACCGCTCGGCGTGGTGGACGACCAGCACCGGGCACGCGGCATGCGAGCTCAGGTGCATACCGACGGAACCGAGCAGCAGTCCGGCGAATCCGCCGAGCCCGCGGCTGCCGATCACGACCAGCCGCGCGCGGTGGGACTGTTCGCACAGCACGTCGGACGGCTCGCCGGCGGCGACGACGGTCTCGACCTCGACCGTCGGTTCCCATCCGCGCACGAGCGCGGCCGCGTCGCCGGCGGGAGCAGACTCCTGCTCGTAGAGACCGAAGGGGACCGGGATGCCCAGCGCGTGCACCACCGTCAGCGGACACCCGTGCCGGGCCGCTTCGTCCGCGGCCCAGCGCACCGCGCCACGGCTCGCCGCCGACCCGTCGACGCCGACCACGATCGGTGCGATGTCTCCCGGCATGGCTCCTCGCTCACCAGATCCGGTATGCCAAGGACTCGTGTTGCCCACACGACCGCGTTCATGACCACCCGATGGGGTGATCGTCCACCGTATGCCCGGTCGGACCGGGTGAGGCATCGGCGGGGCCGCGGGTGATTGGCGCGCGGCGTCCGGGGTAGTCGGCCGTGCACGACGCCACGCGCCCCGGGCGGCGCAACACGATCCGGTGTCGCGACCATCCAGCGGGAGCCCAGCGTGTGGAATCCTCAGGAAACGAGCGGGCTCGGCGGTCACCTGGCCGCGGTGATCGAGCGCTCGCGGGTCGCGGTGGAGCACGTCACCGAAGCGCTGTCGGACTCCGGCCCCTCCGCCGCGGACGCGCTGCAGAGTGCCGAGAAGGCGTTGTACGCGCTGCGCCGGGCCGTCGACGACCAGGCGTTGGCGATCGAGGAGACCAGGGACGCGGCGCCGGCCGGCGCCGTGCGGGCGATCCTCGCCGCCGCGCAGGTGAACGCCGACGCGGAGTGCGTCGCAGGGCTGGCGAAGCGGCTGGCCGAGATCGCCGGGTCGCGGCCGTCGCGGCCGGCGATGCCGGCCGAGGTGCGGGCCGTCGTCAGCCGCATGGGCCGGGTCTGCGCCGACCTGATGGCCACGGCGGGCGGCACCGGGGCGACGCCGGCCGGCACGGAGGCGCGGATCGAGGCGGCCGGTGCCGAGGTGGGCCGGCTGCGGCGACGGCTCGACCACCTGCTGCTGCACGAGCCGGCTCCGGTCGACGTGGACGCCGCGCTGGACGCCGCATTGGCCTGCCGGTACTACACGCACTGCGCCGAACTCGCGGGTTCCATGGCGCGGCACGCATCAGGGCAGGCCCGCCAGTGAGATCCCGTCCAGGATCCGCCGCCACACCGCGTCGTTGAGGATGTCCCGATGGTGCGCCACCACCAGCTCGGCCTGGACGGGATCGGCGAGGTCGATCGACAGCCGACCGTCGTGGACGAGATGCGTGAGCAGGACCGCGATGCCCGTCGCATAGGCATTCGACGCGCCGGTGGGTGTCCTGGACGCCAGGTTGTCGTCGCCGACGACCGTGACACCGGGATCCACCACCCGTGCGGCGCCGGGCTCCGCGAGCTCGACAACGCGGCCGAACCCGTCGGTCGTGGTGTCGAGCACGACGGATCCCGGCCGCATGGTCCGCAGGTCTCGCGCGGACACGAGCACCGGCGGCCGCCGGCCCGGAATCTCGGCCGTGGCGATGACGATGTCGCTGTCCCGGACGCCCGCCGTGATGTCCGCGCACGAGCGTCGACGGGCCTCGCAGACGTGGACCTCCGCGCCCAACCGGCGCACGGTGACAGCGGCTTCGTAACCCGCGGGTCCACGGCCGATGACGAGGACCCGCGCGGGCCGGACCGCGCCGCCGCGAGCGGGTCCGGAGAGGCCGCGGCCGAAGACGTCAGCGGCGGTCAGCGCCGCCTGGTAGCCGGCGACCCGCTCCTGCGCACCGAGGAAGTCCATCGGCCCCGCATGGCCGGGAGTGGGCGGCATCAGGTCGGCGGCGATGATGGTGAGACCCTGCTCGGCCCACCGGCGGACCAGATCCGGCACGCACAGCGGTCGCAGGAGACAGATGAGCGCCTGCCCGGCACGGAACCGGTGGGTCGCGGCGACGTTCGGTGGCCGGACACCGATGAGGATGTCGGCCGTGTCGAACACCTCGGCGCGGGGCACCGGCGTCGCCCCGGCCCGGGCGTAGTCGGCATCGGGAAACCAGGCCGCACACCCGGCGCCGGTTTCGACGACGACCACGAGCCCGAGGTCGAGAATGGAACGGACGGCCGCAGGCACGACCGCCACGCGCCGCTCGCCGGGCGCGGTCTCGCTGTAGACGCCGACCGTCTGGTGTGCCACCGGGAATTCGCCTCCCCGCAGACTCCGCCAACGGTATCCCGTCCGCGCCCCCGCGGCGACGCGTCACCGGCACCGGAAGAGGAGGGCCCGCGATGGTAGGCCGACGGTGGCAGTTCTGGATCGACCGGGGCGGCACGTTCACCGACATCGTCGCCAGGAGGCCGGACGACGGCCGGCTGGTGACACGCAAGCTGCTGTCGAACAACCCGGCACGCTACGCCGACGCGGCGGTCGCCGGAATCCGGGCGCTGCTCGGTGTCCCCGACGCGGTGCCGATACCGGTGGACCGGATCGAGGCGGTGCGGATGGGGACCACGGTCGCCACGAACGCGCTGCTGGAGCGCAGGGGCGAACGCACCGCGCTGGTCATCACCGGGGGCTTCGGCGACGCGCTGCGCATCGGCTACCAGAACCGGCCACGCATCTTCGACCGGCGGATCGTGCCACCGGACGTGCTGTACGAGCGCGTGATCGAGGTGGACGAACGGATGTCGGCCGACGGCACCGTGCTGCGCTCACCGGACCTCGACCGGCTGGCCGACGACCTGCGGCGGGCGCACGACAGCGGCATCCACGCTGTCGCGGTGGTCTGCCTGCACAGCCACCTGTACCCGGCCCACGAACGGGACATCGGGAGGCTGGCGGAGCGGGTCGGCTTCGACCAGGTCTCGTGCTCCAGCGAGGTGAGCCCGTTGATGAAGCTGGTGCCGCGCGGCGACACCACCGTCGTCGACGCGTACCTGTCGCCGGTGCTGCGCCGGTACGTCGAAGCTGTGGCGGAGCAGCTGAGCGGCGTACGGCTGATGTTCATGCAGTCCAACGGGGGCCTGGCCGAGGCGGGGCACTTCCGCGGCAAGGACGCGATCCTGTCCGGTCCGGCCGGTGGCATCGTCGGCATGGCGCGCATGTCGCAGCTGGCCGGCTTCGACAAGGTGATCGGCTTCGACATGGGCGGCACCTCCACGGACGTGTCGCACTACGCCGGCCAGTACGAGCGGGTCTTCCACACCCAGATCGCGGGGGTACGGCTGCGCGCCCCCATGATCGACATTCACACCGTCGCGGCGGGAGGCGGGTCGGTCCTGCACTTCGACGGCGCCCGCTACCGCGTCGGGCCGGACTCCGCGGGTGCCGACCCCGGGCCGGCCTGCTACCGCAACGGCGGGCCGCTCACCATCACCGACGCCAACGTGATGCTCGGCCGGATCCAGCCCTCGACGTTTCCCCAGGTCTTCGGGCCCGACGGTGACCAGCCGCTGGATGCCGGCGTGGTGCGACGCGGGTTCGCCGAGCTGAGCGCGGCCATCGCCGGGCGCACCGGCGACGAGCGCACGCCGGAGCAGGTCGCGGAGGGGTACCGGCAGATCGCGGTCGCGAACATGGCCAACGCGGTGAAACGGATCTCGGTGCAGCAGGGCCGTGACGTCACCGGATACGTGCTCACGACGTTCGGCGGTGCCGGCGGGCAACACGCGTGCTCGGTGGCCGACTCGCTGGGGATCGGCGCCGTGCTCGTGCCGCCGATGGCGGGTGTGCTGTCCGCGCTCGGCATCGGTCTCGCCGACACCACCGCGATGCGCGAACAGTCGGTGGAGCGCCGCCTGGAGCCCGCGGCGATGCGGCAGCTGACCGGCGTCGCGGACACGCTGGAGGCGGCGGCCCGCTCGCAGCTGCTGGACGAGGACGTGCCGGCCCGGCGGATCCGGGTGCACCGGCGCGCGCACCTGCGCTTCGAGGGCACCGACACCGCGCTGCCGGTCGAGCTCACCGACCTGGACACGATGGTGACGTCGTTCCGGACGGCATACCGGCGCATGTACGCGTACCTCATGGACCGGCCGCTGATCGTCGAGGCGGTCTCGGTCGAGGCCGTCGGGCTGACCGAGCCCCCGGACCTCTCCCGGCCGGACGATCCCGCCGGCACGCCCGGACGCGCCGCCGCACGGCCGCTCGGCACGACCCGCCTGTACACCGGCGGAGCATGGCGGGAGGTGCCGCTGTACGAGCGGGAACGCCTGCGCCCCGGCGACACCGTCGGCGGTCCGGCCATCGTGGCCGAGGCGGACGCGACCACGGTGGTCGACGGCGGCTGGCGGGCGGCGGTGACGAAGTTCGGCCACCTGCTGCTGGAACGGATGCGGCCGAGCGACCCGGCCTCCGAGGCGACCACCCAGGTCGACCCGGTGCTGCTGGAGATCTTCAACAACCTCTTCATGTCGATCGCCGAGCAGATGGGCGCCCGGCTGGAGTCGACCGCGCAGTCGGTGAACATCCGGGAGCGGCTGGACTTCTCGTGCGCGCTGTTCGACCCGGACGGCAGTCTCATCGCCAACGCGCCGCACATCCCCGTGCACCTCGGCTCGATGAGCGCCAGCATCAAGGAGGTCATCCGTCGCCGCCGCGCCGGCATGCGGCCCGGCGACGTGTACGCGATCAACGACCCGTACCACGGCGGCACCCATCTGCCCGACATCACCGTCGTCACCCCGGTCTTCGGCGCCCAGGTCTTCGGCACTCAGGTCTTCGGCGCCGACCGGTCCGGGGTGCTGTTCTACGTGGCCTCCCGGGGCCACCACGCGGAGATCGGCGGACTCACGCCCGGCTCCATGCCCGCGAACAGCCGCGACGTCCACGAGGAGGGCGTGCTCTTCGACACCTGGCCGCTCGTCGAGGACGGCCGGTTCCGCGAAGAGGAGACGCTCCGGCTGCTCACGGAGGCGCCGTACCCGTCCCGGAACCCGGCGACCAACCTCGCCGACCTGCGCGCCCAGGTCGCCGCGAACGCCAAGGGTGTCGAAGAGGTCGGACGGATGATCGGCCACTTCGGCCTCGACGTGGTGCAGGCGTACATGCGGCACGTCCAGGACAACGCCGAGGAGGCGGTACGGCGCGTCATCGACGCCCTCAGCGACGGCGGGTACCGCTACGAGATGGACTCGGGGGCGGCGATCGCGGTCCGGATCACGGTGGACCGCGCCGGCCGCGCCGCGACGATCGACTTCAGCGGCACGTCACCACAGCTGGCGACGAACTTCAACGCGCCCTCGTCGGTCGTCACCGCGGCGGTACTGTACGTCTTCCGGACGCTGGTGACCGACGAGATCCCGCTCAACGACGGCTGCCTGCGCCCGCTGCGCATCGTGGTGCCGGCCGGTTCGATGCTCGCGCCCGTGCACCCCGCGGCCGTGGTCGCCGGAAACGTGGAGACGTCGCAGGCGATCGTCGGCGCGCTCTACGCCGCGCTCGGCGTCCAGGCCGAAGGGTCCGGGACGATGAACAACGTCAGCTTCGGCAACGAGCGGCACCAGTACTACGAGACCGTCGCCTCCGGCTCAGGCGCCGGCGACGGGTTCGACGGGGCCTCCGTGGTGCAGACCCACATGACGAACTCCCGGCTGACCGACCCCGAAGTCCTCGAATGGCGCTTCCCGGTGCTCCTGGACGAGTTCGCCGTCCGGCACGGCAGCGGCGGCGGCGGCCGGTGGCGGGGCGGCGACGGCGCGGTGCGCCGCATCCGGTTCCGCGAGCCGATGACCGTCAGCACGCTGTCGGGCCACCGGCGCGTGCCGCCGTACGGCCTGGCCGGCGGCTCACCCGGCGCGCTCGGCACCAACCGGGTGGAACGCGCCGACGGCAGTGTCGTCCACCTCGCCGGCTGCGGCTCCGTCGACGTCCAGCCGGGCGACGTCCTGGTCGTCGAGACACCCGGCGGCGGCGGATACGGCACCCCATGAGCTTCGACCGCCTGCATACGTCTGCCGCCCTCGCCGGTGCGCCGCCGGCATCGCCGTCGGGCGTCAGGCGCCGACGTGGATGCCGGGGCGGCGCTGCGGGTCGGGTTCCTGCTCGCGGATGATCTCGCGCGTGACGGGGGCGGTGTCGCCGCGGCCGAGCAGGAAGTAGCGGACCATGTGGACCAGCGGGCTGCCCTCGGCCCAGGCGAAGTAGCAGTGCGGGCGGACGCCGGTGGTGTCGCGCAGGGCGAGCAGAATCGCGGCGATGGCGTTCGGTGCCGCCGGGGCCTCGGCGCGCAGGACGCGATGCCCGTCGACCTCGGCGCCACGGACGGTGAGGGTGTCGCTGAAGCTCGACGGGTCGACGACCGTAACCTCGAGGAACATGACATCGGCGGAGCCGGGGACGGCGTTCTCGCCGCGCTGTTCGAGCTCCTTCTCCGCGTACTCGGCCGCCGTGCCGGTGCCGGGGCGGTTGGCGATCAGGTTGATCCGCCCGTCGTAGGCGATGGTCTCGGTGACGAACCGGCGGGCGGTGTCGTCGAACTCGATGCGGTCCGCGCGCAGCTCCGTCGTGCGTGACACCCGGGAGATCAGCGAGATGGTGATGATGCCGGCGATGAACATGCCCGAGATGGCGAGCCCGTCGGGCTTGTCGCGGATGTTCTCCACCAGGGCGTAGGCCAGCACGGCGGTGAGCAGGCCGAAGCCGGACCCGGCCGCCTTGTGCCGCTGCCGGAACGCGGACACGGTGACGGCGAAGGCGCCGGAGACCATCATGGCGAGGATGCCGGTGGCGTACGCGCCGGCCTGGGCGTCGACGTCGGCGCCGAACGCGATCGTGATGGCGACGCTGATCGCGGTGTAGACGAGCACCACCGGGCGCACCGCCCGGCCCCATTCCGGGGCCATGCCGTAGCCGGGCAGGTACCGGGGCACGATGTTGACCAGGCCCGCCATCGCCGACGCGCCGGCGAACCACAGGATGAGCACGGTGCTGAGGTCGTACACGCTGCCGAAGACCTCGCCGAGCTGCTCGTGCGCCAGCCAGGCGAGGGCCCGGCCGTTCGCCTGGCCGCCTGGCTCGAACTCGGCCGGCGGGATGAGCACGGTGGTGACGAAGCTGCTGGCCAGCAGGTACACGCTCATGATGGCGGCGGCCACGGTCAGCAGCTTGCGGGCGTTGCGGATGCGCGCCCGCAGTCGCTCCTGCGGGTCCTCGCCCTCGGCGGCGACGAGCGGCATCATGCTCACGCCGGTCTCGAAGCCGGACAGGCCCAGCACGAGCAGCGGGAACGCCAGCACGGCCGGCAGCGCCAGGTCGGTGAAGCCGGTGCCGCCGGCGGTCAACGCGGTCGTCCAGGTGGAGAACGCGCCCGGCGTGGTGACGACCTCGACCACGCCGACGACGACGATGACCGCGTTGAGGGTCAGGAACACCGCGACGAGCGGGATGGCGACGCTGACCGCCTCGCTGAACCCGAGCAGGAACACCCCACCCAGGACCAGTAGCAGGATCACGGTCAGCGCCACCGCGTGGCCGTGCAGGAAGCCCGGCGCGTGCGGGTTCTCCAGCACGTGCAGGCTCGCGTCGGCCGCGGACAGCGTGATCGTGATGATCCACGAGGTGGCGACGAACCCGAGCAGGACCAGCACGAAGATCTTGCCGCGCCAGAACGGCAGCAGCTGCTCCAGCATCGACACCGACCCGGCGCCGTGCGGGCTCTCCTTCGCGACCCGCCGGTACATCGGCAGCATCCCGAACAGGGTCAGCGCCACGATCAGCAGCGTCGCGAGCGGCGACAGCGCCCCGGCGGCGGTCGCCGCGATGGCCGGCACGTAGGCGAGGCTGGAGAAGTAGTCGACGCCGGTCAGGCACATCACCTTCCACCAGGCGTGCTGCTCGGCGTGCGCCTCCCCCGCCGCCGGCCCGACCGGCTGCACCCGGTGCCGCAACAGCCACCGGGCCACCGGACCGCCGCGCGGCGGCCGTCGGGCCGGTGTCTGCACCACCGCCGGCAGCGCGTATTCGTCCAGCTCCGCGGCGTCCTCCGTGGTCCCCATGCGTCCTCTTCCCAGGCCGTGCGAGCGGCGGCTCCCGCCGCGATCACGGTATGAGTATCCGCGCCCTCCCGCCGCCCGGGGGGAAGCCCTCGTCCGGTCCACGGTGGCGGCGGCGCAGCCACCGGGCGAGCAGGCCGCGGCGTGGTCCGGCGAGCATCGAGGCGGCGAAACAGCCGGCGGCGACCAGGCTGATCGCCGCGCCGGCCGCGACGTCCCAGCTGCGTGACAGCAGCAGGCCGCCGATGGTGCTGGCGACGGCGAGGCTCACGGCGACGGCGGTCATCGTGGCGATCCGGTCGGTCCAGAGCCGGGCCGCGCCGGCCGGGGCGACGACGAGCGCGAGGGTGAGGATGGTGCCGACGGCGGGCACGGCGGTGACGACCACCGCCGAGATCAGCAGCAGGAGCCCCAGGTCGATGGCGGTGGTGCGGTAGCCGGCGGCCCGGGCACCGGCACGGTCGAACGCCGTGTACGTGAGCGCCTTGTGGCCGGCGCCCAGCGCCGCGGCGACGATGACGGTGACCGCCGCGGCGACGTACAGGTCCTCGGTGGTCACGGTGAGGATCGAGCCGACGAGGTACGCGGTGAGGTCCTTGGTGAACCCGCGTTGCGCGGACAGCAGCACCACGCCGAGCGCGAACCCGGCGGCGAGCGCCACGGCGGTCGCGGTGCTCGGGTCGTGCCCGCGCCGCCGGGACAGCGCGACGACGGCAAGGGCGGCGAGGACTCCGGCAGTGGCGCCGCCGAGGTACAGGTCGACACCGACGACCGCGGCGATGACGACGCCGGGGAAGGTGGCGTGGGTCATCGCCATGGTGAAGAACGACAGGCGCCGCAGCACGACCTGGACGCCGAGCAGGCCGGTGGCGGCGCCGATGAGGACCGCCTCGACGAGGGCGCGGTTGAAGGCTTGGTTGAGGGCTTGGTTGAGGGCTTGGTTGAGGGCCACGTCAAGCGACGGCATCGGCGTGCCTCCTGCGGTGCGTGACGCGGCCGGCGAGCCGGCGCAGCGGCGGGACGAGCAGCGCGAGCAGGTACAGCGCGACGAGGGCGAGCACGACGGTGGCGCCGCTGGCCAGGCGCAGCCCGTAGGTGACGGATGCGTGGTAGCTGACGACGAGGCCGGCGTAGCCGGCGGCGGCTGCCGCGACGACGCCGGCGGCAGCGATCACCGCGAGGCGGACGGAGAGCAGCCGGCCGGTCGCGGCGGGGACGACGAGCAGCGCGACGACGAGGATGGTGCCGACGGACTGGGCGGCCGCGACGACGACGAGGGCGACGCTCAGGTTGAGCAGCAGATCCAGCAGCCACACGCGGTAGCCCATGGCCGCCGCGGTCTGCGGGTCGAACGCCCGCAGCCGAAGCTCCTTGGCCAGCAGGCCGAGCGTGAGCAGGACGACCCCGGTCACGGCCGCGGTCTGGGCGAGCTGGGTGGGCGTGACGGCCAGCAGCCGGCCGAACAGGAAGGCGGTGAGGTCGGCGCTGTACGAGCTGCGGCGGGAGACGAGGATGACCCCGACGGCGAACATCGCCGCGAGCAGGACGGCGAGGGCGGTGTCGTCGGTGACCCGCCGGGACCGGGTGAGCAGGGTCAGCAGCACCGCGGTCACCGCCGCGGCGACGAGCGCGCCGGGGAACACGCCGCCGGCGCCGCCGGCGAGGAACCCGACGACGACGCCGGGGAAGACGGTGTGGGTCATGGTGTCGGCGACGAACCCGAGCCGCCGGACCAGCACGAACGTGCTGACGACGCCGGCGAGCAGTGCCAGGAGCAGCAGTTCGGCCAGGGCGCGGCCCATGAACGGCGTGGTGAACGGCTCGACGAGGACGCTACGCATGGCGGTTCGCGATCGGGTGGGCGACGATGACGCGGTCGCCGCGCAGTTCCAGGGCCTGGCTGCCGTACGTGGCGCGCAGCAGGGCTGGGGTGATCACGTCGTGGACCGGCCCGAACCCGTACATGTGCCGGTTGAGCAGGCAGGCGGCGTCGCAGGCCAGGTGGGCCAGGGTCAGGTCATGGGTGCTGATGACGACGGCGGCGCCGCGGCGTTTGAGTACCGCGATCGCCGTGAGCAGCGCGTCCTGGCTGAGCGCGTCGACGCCGTTGAACGGCTCGTCGAGCAGCAGCAGCCGGGGCTGCTGGGCGATGGCCCGGGCGAGCAGCACGCGCTGGCGCTGCCCGCCGGACAGGGTGCCGAACCTGGCCTTTGCCCGGTCGGCGAGGCCCACCTGGGCGAGGGCCTCCGCGGCGATGCGCCGGTCGGCGCGGCCGGGCCGGCGCAGCCAGCCGGTCCGGCGGTAGCGGCCCATGAGCACGACCTGCGCCACGGAGATCGGGAACTCGGGGTCCAGCGTGTCGGCCTGCGGGACGTACGCGACGTCGCGGCGGGCCGCGGCCGGCGGCTTCCCCAGGACCGTGATCGTGCCGGCGGTGACCGGTACCAGGCCGAGGACGGCCTTGATGAGGGTGGACTTGCCGGCGCCGTTGGGGCCGATCAGCGCGACGGTCTCGCCGGGGAGCACCTGCGCGTCGACGTCCTGCAGGGCGGGGGTGCCGTCGTAGGCGACGGTGGCGTGCTCGATGCGCAGGGCGACGCCGACGGGGAGGGCCGTCGGCGTCGCCGGTCCCGACGCGGGCTCAGCCACCGAGCGCCTTGACGATGGTGTCGGTGTTGTGGGCTTCCATCTTGAGGTAGGTGTCGCCGGCGGAGCCTTCTGGGCCGAGGGTGTCGCCGTACAGCGCGTCCTCGCCCGCGACGACCCTGACGCCGGCCTGCCGGGCGATGGCCTCGGCGGTCTTCGGCGGCAGCGAGCTCTCGGAGAACACGGCCTTCGTGCCGCTCTGCTTGATCTTCGCGACGATGTCGTCGACGTCCTTGGCGGACAGTTCGGCGGAGGTGTCGAAGCTTGGGATGATCGAGCCGACGAACTGCAGCTGGTACCGGTCGATGTAGTAGCCGAACGCGTCGTGGTTGGTGACCAGCTTGCGGTCGCCGGCGGGCAGCTTGCCGATCTTCGCGGCGATGTCGGCGTCCAGCTGGTCCAGCTTGGCGCTGTAGTCGGCGAGGTGCTCGGCGAACGTCGCGGCGTCCGCCGGCGCCGCGGCGCTGAACGCCTTCTCGATGGTCTGCACCATCAGCTTGGCGTTGCGCGGGTCGTGCCAGATGTGCGGGTCGCCGTGCTCGGCCTCGTCGCCCTCGCCCTGGCGGATCTTCACACCGGCGCTGGCGTCGACCGTGGTCCCCTTGAACCCGGCGGAGCTGATGGTCGCGTCGAGCCAGCCTTCCAGTCCGACGCCGTTCTTGACGAGCACCTTCGCGGCGCTGATGGCGGTGAGGTCGGCCGGGGTCGGCTCGTAGTCGTGCGGGTCGATGTTGGGCTTGATGAGCTGCGTGACGGCGACCCGGTCGCCGCCGATGTTGCGGGCGAAGTCGGCGACCTGGGTGGTGGTCGCGACCACGGCCAGCTTGGCGCCGGCGGCGTTCGCCGGTTGGGCCGTCGTGCCCGCGTCGTCGCCGCACGCGGCGAGCCCGGCCGCCAGGCCGGTGAGCGCGGCGGCGACTGCGAGTGTTCGCAGCTTCATATCGGTTGCTCCTCGGATTCGAGTCGTCCGTCGGGCAGTCAGCCGCCCGAGCGAGCCAGACGATACTCGTTTTCATTTTCAATAACGAGCCGTCGCATCGCAATGTGCGCATGCGGAACGCACGCCGGCGCAGGCAGGCGGTGCGGCCGGTGATGTGGGCCGGTGGTGCGGGCTATCGTTGCCCGGCTGGAGGCTGAGCGGCGGCCGGCAGGCGGCGCAGCACGGGGAGCACCTCGGCGCCGAACCGGTCGATGTTGCGGATCGTCCGCTCCGGCGTGCCGCCGGCCTCGACCATGAGCAGCACCCGCCGGACGCCGGTGCCGGTGAGCGTGCCGGCGAGCCGCCGCACGCACCGGTCGGGTGGCCCGACCGGGTGGATGGCCAGCAGGTGTTCGACGTAGTCGGCGAGGTTCCTGGTCGTGGTGGTGCCGTCGATGCGGACGTGTTCGCCCGCCCTGGCCAGCCAGGTGGGTAGCGTGTCGCGGAGGACGTCCTCGGCCTGTGCGGTGGTGTCCGCGACGTACGCCAGATGCGCCGAGACGTGTCCGGCGCCCGGCTGGGCGTGACGCAGGATCAAATCGGCCTTGCCGGTGTCGGTGTCGTGCACGCCGAGCAGCAGCGGCAGCCCGCGACCGGCGGCGAGGTCCACAGTGGAGGGTGAGGTCGCGGCGACCCAGACGGGCAGCGCACGCGGCGGCCGCGGTACGACGGGGACGGTACGGAAGCCGAACCGTGCTCCTTCGCCGCGGACGGTACCGGCGCCGCCGAGCGTGGCGAGCAGGACGTCGAGGGCCTCGGCGAAGCCGTCCGGGCTGTAACGGTCCAGGCCGGTGCCGAAGACCTCGAGGTCGACCCATGGGCCGCCGCGGGCGACGCCGAGATCGAACCGGCCTCCGGAGACGGCGTCGAGCAGCGCGGCCTCCTCGGCCAAGGCGACCGGGTGCCGGTTGGACAGGTTCGCCGCGGCGGTGCCGACCCGCAGCCGGTGCGTCCGGCCGAGGACGAACCCCGCCATCGCGACGGCGGACGGGCAGGTGCCGTACGTGACGAAGTGGTGCTCGGCGAGCCAGACGCCGTCGAAGCCGGCCCGCTCGGCCGCCTGCGCATAGGTGACCGCGGCGCGCAGCGCGTCGCCGTGGCCGGCGCCGGGGAACTGCCCGGCCAGCAGGAACGCGTCGACACGCAACGCCCCGCCGGCCGGGCCGATGCCCGTGCCCGGGTCAGCAGTCACGAAGCTCCGGTGACTGGTTGAGCAGCTGACCGCGCGGGGAGACGAACGCCTGGTACCGTTCGCCGCCGACCGCCGCCGGGGTGAACGCGGCGACCCGGTGGCAGTTCTGGAACGCGAGCTTCACCCCGAAGTGCCGCTCCAGGCCGCCGCGGATCGCGTCGCTGGCCAGGGCGCGCAGCAGCTGGCCACGTTCGGCCTCGCTCGGCGGCGGCACCTCGTGGTCGGCGAAGTCGACGCCGGTGGCGTGCAGGTCGCCGGCGACGCCGCTGATGACCGTCCACGCGTACGGCAGGGAGTCGCGCACGCAGGCGACGAACTCGGCATCGTCGACGGGGCCGGCCTCGGCCCGCTCCAGCAGTGCGGTGGGGACGTCGAGTGACATCGTGTGCTCCTTCGGTCAGTGCGCGGCGACGGTCGCCGGCTGCAGGACAAAGTCGGGGTCGATCTGCGCGGTCAGGTCCGCGCCGGCGCGGGCGTTGCCCCAGGCGGTCGCGTTGCGGGTGTGGAACTCGGCGGCCTGTGCGGCGTACCGGGGCCAGTCCTTGCCGCAGCCGTCCAGCGCGGCCCGCATGGTGCGCAGGGCTTCGGCGTTGCCCGCCTCCAGATCGCCGATCGGCAGGTGCCGGCCGCGTTCGGCGGCCTTCACGAACGCGGACCGGCCGATCCAGCCCAGCAGGTCGTCGCCGACCTCGTCGCGCAGGAACGCCACGTCGTCGGCGTCGTCGACCTTGTTGCCCACGACGGCGACGCGCACCCCGTGGTCGCGGGCGTAGCCGGTGTACTGCCGGTAAACCCCGACGCTGCGCACGGTCGGCTCGCAGACCAGGAACGTCAGGTCGAAGCGGGTGAACAGCCCGGAGGCGAACGAGTCGGCGCCGGCGGTCATGTCCACCACCGCGTACTCCCCCGGCCCGTCGAGCATGTGGTTGAGCAGCAGCTCCACCGCGCCGACCTTCGAGTGGTAGCACGCGACGCCGAGGTCGTCGACGGCGAACGGGCCCGTCACCGCGAGCCGGACGCCACCGACCGGCCGGACGAGGCGGTCGTAGATCGGGTTGCCGTCGCCGACGCCGACCAGCCGCGACCCCGCGCCGGGCGGCGTGGTCTTCAGCATCGCCGCGGCCGAGGCGATCCGCGGGTTGTCCCCGCGCAGGTGTTCCTTGATCTCGTCGAGGTGGTCGCCGAGCGCCGGCAGCAGCGCGGCCTCGTCCTGTCCGGCGCCGAGCGCCACGGCCAGGTGCTGGTTGATGTCCGCGTCGATCGCCAGGAGCGGGACGTGCTGTTGGGCAAGGTGCCGGGCGAAGAGCGCAGCCAGCGTCGTCTTGCCGCTGCCACCCTTGCCCACAAACGCTGTCTTCACAACGTTAGTGGTATCGGTTTTCATTTTCACCGTCAAGCGGTTCGCCCGGATTCGGCCCTTCCGGCACCGCGACCACGTGACAACTTGAATTGCGACTGCGCTGAGGCCTTACGACGATGCGCCTGGATCGTCGCGGAAGCTCAGCCCGGCCTCATCCAGCGCCGCTCGTAGGCGTTGAAGGGCGTAGGCCCCGACGCCGTGCAGCGCCAGCACCTCGCGTTCGCTGAGGCCGGCCACCTGTTCGAGCCGGACCACGCCGAGTGCGGTGAGCGCACGCGTCGCGGCCGCGCCGATGTGCGGCAGCGGGATACCCGGCTCGGGCATCGGTCGGTCCCGGGACGGCCGGGGATGGCCCTCGTGGTCCAGGACGGCGGCGCCGCGCGGCGACAGCCGGTACCCGATGTCGAGCGACTCGGTCAGGCCGCGTTCCTTCAGCTTGCGCACGTCCTGCTTGAACGACGGGGTGTCGCGCCCCATCCGTTGCGCGAGGTCGGGTGCCCGGGTGGCCGGCAGCTCGTCGATCAGCAGCAGCGTCTGGCGGGTCCACGGCCCGGTCGAAGAGGCACGGTCGAGCCGGTCGAGCCACACGACGATCGCGTCGATCTCGGCGTCGTCGGGCACCGACTCCCGCAGCGCGTGCCGCGGGTCCACGCCCGCGTACCGCAGCCCGATCCGGTACACCGGACGCTCCGGGTGGACACGGTCCAACCCCTCCCGCAACGCGACCAGCGACGCCGCACCGGCCCGGCGGGCGTCCGCTGCGGTCAACGACCTCACCGGCACCCGGTCGACGGACGTGATCTCGACCAGCCCGACCGCCGTACGCATCTGGGTACCGACCTTGACACGAGGCCGGTCCCACCGGCGGAACGCCACATCGACATCACCGGCACGGATCGCCGCCAACTCCGCCGGACGCATCTGCACGCCCCAGTTCAACACACGCCACGACCCATCGGACGGTCCGCGCATCCGGCGTGTCACACCGCCGCTACGCCGGGGTCTGCGTACACAGTCAGGGGCGCGGCCCGGAGTTCCGGGTCGCGCCCCCTGACTGATGGTCCCGCTGACTTACCTGCCGATCTGCTGGCCGTTGTCGGCCCAGGTGTTGTTGCTCCACGTGGGGAGCGTCGAGGCGTTCAGGGCCTGGGTGCCGTAGTAGCCGCCCTTGGGCCAGAAGCCGCCGCCGGACTGGCGCATGAACTTGTTGTTCGTGACCTTGCCGTTGGTGATCTTGTAGCCGGCGTCGTACCAGTAGAACGAGTAGCCGCCGCCGTTCATCAGGTTGCTGTCGACGACCACGTCGCTGATCGGGCCGATGTCGGCCTTGAGCAGGATGCACGACGTCTGGGTGTGCTGGTTCTCCAGGCGGTTGTGCAGGATGCGGACGTACGTCGCGTTCGTCGACTGGATGACGTCGTTGTGCTGGGCGGAGCCGGAGCCGCCCGGGTCGTGCAGCCAGGAGTCCTGGACCGTGCCGCGGCCGTCGATGCGCAGGATGTCGCCGGAGCCGTGGGCGTTGACCCGCAGGAGGGTGTAGCCGGTGCGGCCGATGAGGGCGATACCACCGGTCGACGCGTCCTTGAGCTGGCCGTCGATCTCGGTGTCCTCGATGCGCAGGTTGGCGTTGTCGTCGGTGGAGGTCACGGCCTGCACGTTGGCCACGCGGATCCGGCTGTTGCGGATCGTCACGTTCTTGGCCTTGATCTCGATGTGGCCGTTGATGTCCTTGCCGTCGATGACCGTGCCGGCGACCGTGATCGTCATCGGGCCGGTGTACGGCGTCAGCGTCACCTTCTTGCGCGTGTCACCGGGCAGGCCCTGCGGGTAGCCGGTGTTGTTGGCGGCGGGGAAGCCGGCCACCGTGTAGGTCGGGTTGCCGCCCGCGCCCGGCGTCGTCGTGCTGGTGCTCGTCGGCGTGGGAGCCGTGGAGCCGGACGGCGAAGCCGAAGCCGAAGCAGAAGCCGAGGCCGAGGCCGAAGCGGAGGGGCTACCCAGGCCGGTGGAGGCGGACGGGGCGACGCCCGTGCTCGCGGAGGCGCCGGGCTGCGCGCCATAGGCGGGGAGAGCGCCAAGGTCGGGGAGATCCTTGCACGCGCTCAGGCTGCCGGCGGCGAGCACCGCCGCCACGATGCCGACGCCCGCGCGGCGCAGCGGGCTGCGGCCGGTCGCGGAGCGCGAAGAGGTCTGCGCGGGGTGGAGCGGGGACTCGTCGGCGGGGACGCTGGGCAGCCCGTCGGTGAGGTCATGCGAGGTGGAGTGCTGGTTCATGCTGTGGGAATCCTCCCGGTCAGTCGACATCCGTCCGTCGACGGCCATTGGCCTGTCGGATCTTGTCGGCATGAAAGTTCGGTCGGGGTTCCAGACCTAACTACAACTTTCCTTTGTCTGCGGTACACGCTCATTGGCTGCGTGATGACCGGCGTTCAGCGCCGTCCGAGACATTGCCGTAACCATTCCGTTCGAAAGCATGCCACGGTTCGGCGAGGGAATGAATCCTTGAGGTATAGACACACCGCTACCTTTAACAGCCTTAAGTCAAAGCTAAGAAGCAGTACGATTCAGAAAACCCACGTAAGCCCCGGATCGGACAAATCGGCGCAGGTTTGGAGTGACTCAGATCACACCTGTTGGTGCGGCCGAGAATGACGGTCTTCGTCGTTTCGGCGATGCCGCAAATCATACAGCCACATAGCCGTTTGGCCAGCGCCACCAGGCCTGACCAGCAAGCCGTCGATTCGGTTCCCGGAATCTGCCCGATGGCTCACTCCCGGACCTGCAGGTCGACTTGTGGCGTGGCGGACAGTTGGCCCATGTCAAGGTTGCGCCATTCCGCTGGACCGCAAACCGATTCCGAAATAGAACTTCCGGCATTGAGGGCCGGAATAGACCGGCCGAATTCGTGGCGGCGCCGGCACGGCACCATTCCCACGTTTGTCGTTTGCGGATTGCTGACGCTCGACGGCGGTTTCTCATTGTGATCGACGACCGCCAGATCCTGTTCGACGGACTCGATCCGCATGAGCGGCGGCCATCGGGGTAACCCGTGGATATGTTCGATCCCTGGACCTGGCGTGACCCGGCGGCACTCGCCGGCGGCTACAGCGGCGTCCCCGACGAGGACCTCGGCGTGGACACCGCCGCACCGGCGCCTCCCCCTGACGGCCGTACCGACGTCGACCTCACCGGCTACCACGTCGAGGCGACCGACGGCCGGATCGGCACCGTCGACGAGGCGAACCACGACACCGGCACCGCCCACCTGGTCGTGGACACCGGCCCGTGGATCTTCGGCCGGAAGGTGCTGCTCCCGGCCGGGACCGTGGACCACGTCGACCACCGTGAGCGCACCGTCCACGTGGACCGGACGCGGCAGCAGGTGAAGGACTCCCCCGCGTACGACCCGGACACCTTCACCCAGTCCGGCTACCGGGACCAGGTCGGCCGCTACTACACCGACAGCTACACGCGGGCCGAGCCAGGCACCGGCCCCGATCGGTAGAGCAGCAAACCCGGTAGCGCCCGTCTGGGCGCACTGGGGACCATTGCGCGCATGACACAGAACGCGACGCCGGCGGCGCAGGGGTGCATCTTCTGCGCCATCGCGGCCCGGCAGGCCGAGGCCAGTGTGGTGTACGAGGACGAGACCGTAGTGGTCTTCATGGACCTCAACCCCGTCACACCCGGCCACCTCCTCGTCGTGCCGCGCGTGCACGCGGTGGGCCTCGAAGACCTCGACGGAGTCACGAGCGCGCACGCCTGGTCGGTCGGTCACGACATGGCACGGGCGTTGCGGCGCTCAACCATGCGCTGCGAGGGAATCAACGTCCTCCTCTGCGACGGCGAGGTCGCCTACCAGACGGTCTTCCACTTCCACCTTCACGTCATCCCCCGCTACGCGGGAGACGGCTGGACCCTCCAGCACGACGCGCCGGAGCGCGAGCGGTCGCTCCTCGACAGCGACGCGCAAGCGATCAGAGACGCCATCGCGGCGACGGACTGACCGGTCCTTGCCGGCGGGTCTTGCCGCCGTGTTGCCGCGGTGTTACGGTCCACGCGTCGAACTGATTCGACAGTTCGACGGAGCCGGCTCGACCCAGTGCGGCCGGACCGCGGCGATGGGAGGAGACTCGGGCAATGGCAGTGACCATCGCGGACGTGGCCCGGCACGCGGGGGTGTCGCGCAGCACGGTGTCCTACGTGCTCAGCGGCAACCGCTCCATCTCGCCCGAGACGATCGCCCGGGTCGAGGCGAGCATCGCCGAGCTGCAGTTCCGGCCGCACGCCGGGGCGCGCTCCATCCGCACCAGGCGCTCCGGCGTCATCGCCATGGCGCTGCCGCTCGTGCACGGACCCCACAACCAGGTCCAGATGCCGTACGTGTGGGCGGCCCTCACCGCCGCCCAGGACGCCGGGCTGAAGCTGCTCATGCTCACCGACGACGACGGCACGTCCGCGATCCGGGACGCCGTCGGCACCGCGCTGGTCGACGGGGTGATGCTCATGGAGGTGCAGCAGAAGGACCCCCGGGCCAAGCTCCTGCGCACGCTGCAGTGCCCCGCCGTCCTCGTCGGCACGCCGGACAACCCCTACGGCCTGCCGTACGTCGACTTCGACTTCGTCGCCTGCGGGCGCGCCGCCGCCGAGCACATCGTCGAGCGCGGCCACACGCACGTGGGCTTCCTCGGGCAGCACCCCGAAACCTACCGCCGCGGCGCGGCCTACGCCGCCCACGCCCGCGACGGGGCCCTCGACGCACTGCGCGAGCAGGGCGCCGCGGCGACCTGGACGCCCTGCCTGCCGACCGCCGGCGGGGTCGTCGACGCGCTGGGCGAGCTGCTCGAACGCGACCCGGACATCACCGCGATGGTCGTCTACAACGAGTGGGCGCTGCCGCTGGTGGCCGACCGGCTCGCCGGGCTCGGCCGGCCCGACGTCGACATCGTCGCGATCTGCCCCGACGACGCCGTCGACCGGCTCACCACGCCGGTCACCTCGGTGTCCCTGCCGGTGGAGGAGCTCGCCCGCACCGCGGTGCAGCGCCTCGCCGGGCTGCTCAACAACGAGGTCCAGCCCTCCGTCACGATGCTGGCCCCGCTGCTCAAGGTCCGCTGAACCGACACCCCCGCCCACCGCACACCCTTCCGCCGGTTGTCGAATCAGTTCGACAAATCGAGAGAGGCCCACCCCCATGAGAAAGCTCGCGGCCACCGTCCTCACCGCCCTCGCCCTCACCGCGTGCGGCAACGGAGCCGGCGGCACCAACGACGGCGCCGACACCCTGACCGAGATCGACTACTACGAGGCCGCGCCGCAGAACAGCCAGCTGCCGAAGCTGCTCGACGAGTGCGGCGCCCAGGCCGGCGTCAAGGTCCAGCACCAGCAGGTGCCGCGGGCCCAGTTCATGCCGAAGCTGCTGCAGCAGGCTTCCGCCCGGTCGCTGCCCGACCTCGCCCTCGTCGACAACCCCGACCTGCCCCAGCTGGCCGCGTCCGGCGGCCTGGTGCCGCTGAAGGAGCTGTCCACCGACGGGCTGTACCCCTCCATCGTGGCGGCCGGCAAGTACAAGGGCGACACCTACGGCATCGCGCCCGGCGTCAACGGCCTGGCGCTGTACTACAACCAGGACCTCTTCACCGCCGCGGGCCTCCAGCCGCCGAAGACCTGGGACGAGCTGACCGCCGCCGCGAAGGCGCTCACCAAGGGCACCCGCTACGGCATCGCCTTCTCCGCCGTCGGCACCGAGGAGGGCAGCTTCCAGTTCGAGCCGTTCTTCTGGACCGCCGGGGCGAGCCTCAGCCGGCTCGACTCCCCCGAGGCGATCAAGGCCCTGACCCTGTGGAAGGACCTCGTCGAGGCCAAGGCCGCGTCCAAGTCCGTCGTCACCTGGACCCAGGCCGACGTCAACGACCAGTTCATGGCCGGCAACGCCGCGATGATGGTCAACGGGCCGTGGCAGCTGCCGACGCTGAACAAGAAGAGCGACCTCAAGTTCGGCATCGTGCCGATCCCGATCCCCTCGCCCACCGCGAAGCCGGTGACCCCGCTCGGCGGCGAGATGTGGACGGTCGGGCGCAGCAACCCGCAGCGCGAAGCGAAGGCCATGTCGGTGCTCAAGTGCCTGCTGAGCCAGGACAAGAGCCTCGAGTGGTCGAAGGCGGCCGGCTACATCCCGAGCAACCAGGCCGCCGCCGCCCAGCTCGCGCAGAGCGACCCGCAGCTGTCGGCGTTCGTCGAGGAGATCGCCACCGCCCAGGCCCGCACCGCCGAGCTCGGCACCGACTACCCGAAGGCCAGCGAGGCGCTGTTCAACGCGATCCAGGCCTGCCTCGCGGGCGGGAAGTCACCGGAAGAGGCGCTCAAGGCGGCTGCCCGAAAGTGAAGCGGCTCGCCTTCGTCGCCCCGGCGTGGCTGTACCTGATCCTGTTCTACCTCTATCCGCTCGCCACCAACGTGCGGATGGGCTTCCAGGACTACACGGTCTCGTCCTTCTACACGGGCGCCGCGCCGTTCGCCGGGCTGCGGAACTACCGCGAGGTGTTCCGTGACCCGGCGTTCGCCGGCACCGTCACGAACACGGTCCTGTTCACCGCCGCGTCGCTGGCCTTCCAGTTCGGCATCGGCCTGGCCCTGGCGGTGTTCTTCCGCCGCCGGTTCCCGCTCAACGGCGTGCTGCGCTCGCTGCTGCTGGTGCCGTGGCTGCTGCCGCTGGTGGTGTCCGGCACGGCGTGGCGGTGGATTCTGGAGACGGACTCGGGCGTGCTCAACCAGTCGCTGCTCGGCCTGCACCTCATCGACGAGCCGATCCCGTGGCTGGCCAGCACGAGCGTGGCGCTCACCGCCGTCACACTGGTCAACGTCTGGGTCGGGATCCCGTTCAACATGGTGATCCTGTACGGCGGGCTGCAGTCCATCCCCGAGGAGCTCTACGAGGCCGCCGCGCTGGACGGCGCCGGGGCGTGGCGGCGGTTCCGGCACATCACGCTCCCGCTGCTGCGGCCCGTCACGACGGTCGTGCTCACGCTCGGGCTGATCTACACGCTGAAGGTGTTCGACGTCATCATGGTGCTCACCCAGGGCGGCCCGGCCGACTCGTCGCAGACCCTGACGACCTTCTCCTACGACCTGTCGTTCCAGCAGCTCACGTTCGGGCGCGGCGCCGCCGTCGGCAACCTGCTGATCGTCGTCGCCGTGGTGTTCGCGATCGGCTACCTGCGCGCGGAACGGCGCTCGTCGTGAGGCGCGCGGCCAACACCACGATCGGCGTGATCGTCCTCGCCGTGATGCTGTTCCCGCTGTACTGGATGGTCAACGCCTCCCTGCTGCCGTCCACGGAGCTCATCAAACCCTCGCCGGTCTGGCTGCCGGTCCACGGCACCCTGGACGGCTACCGCAACGCCCTGTCCAGCCAGGGAAGGCACCTGCTGACCAGCGTGTACGTCGCGCTCGGCACGGTCGGCGTCACGCTCGCCGTCGCCGTGCCGGCCGCGTTCGGCCTGGCCCAGCTCGGCGCCCCGCTGCGCCGCACGCTGCTGTTCGGCCTGCTGGTGGCGCAGATGATCCCGGGCATCGTCATGGCCAACGCGTTCTACGTCGCCGCCGACGAGCTGTACCTGCTCGACACCCCGCTCGCGCTGATCCTCGCCGACTCGACGCTGTGCGTGCCGTTCGCCGTGCTCATCGTGCACACGTTCATGCGCGGCATCCCGGTCCAGATCCGCGAGGCGGCCCAGCTCGACGGCGCCTCGGCGCTGCGCACGCTGTGGTCGGTGATCCTGCCGGTGAGCCGCAACGCGGTCATCACCGCCGGGCTGTTCTCGTTCCTGTTCGCCTGGGCGGACTTCCTCTTCGCGGTCACGCTGACCACCCGCGACGAGGCCGCCCCCATCACCGTCGGCATCTACCGCTTCATCGGCGCGCACATCAGCGACTGGAACAGCGTGATGGCCACCGGGGTCATCGCCTCGCTGCCGGTCGCCGCGCTGCTCGTCGTCGCACAACGCTACGTCGCGGCCGGCATCACCAGCGGCAGCGTCAAGGATTAGGAGAGCAATGACCACAGCGCTGACCTGGCGGCACGGCCACGACGTGCTCGTCGCCGAGCCGTGGGGCGCCGACAGTGTGCGGGTCCGCGCGGGCCGGCACCGCATCGCCGACGACCGGCCCGGCGCCCTGCTCGACCGGCCCGCCGACCCGGGTGCGTCCATCGTGGACGGTGCGCTCGTCAACGGCCGGCTGCGGGTCGAGGTGAGCGCCGGCGGGCTGCTCACCGCCCGCCGCACCGACACCGGCGAGGAGCTGCTGCGCGAGGCGCCGGCCCACTTCTGGTGGCCGGGACCGCGGCACTTCGAGCCGGCTGGCGCCGGGGGCCACCGCGTCGAGCAGCGCTTCGCCGCCTACGCCGGCGAGCGCTTCTACGGCCTCGGCCAGCACAGCCACGGCCGCTTCGACCAGAAGGGCATGGTGCTCGAGCTGCAGCAGCGCAACGGCGAGGTGAGCATCCCGTTCACGGTGTCCAGCCGCGGCTACGGGCTGCTGTGGAACACCCCGGCCGTCGGGCGCGTGGAGCTGGCCGTCAACGGCACCCGCTGGGTCGCCGACCGGGCGCCGCAGATCGACTACTGGCTCACCGCCGGCGAGCCCGCCGACATCCTGCGCCGCTACGCCGAGGTGACCGGGCCCGCGCCCGAGCTGCCGGCGTGGGCGTCTGGCTTCTGGCAGAGCAAGCTCCGGTACCGCGGACAGGCTGAGCTGCTCGAGGTCGCCCGGGAGTACTGTCGCCGCGGCCTGCCGCTGTCGGTCATCGTCGCGGACTATCTGCACTGGCGTCACCTCGGCGACTGGGACTGGGACGGCGAGGACTGGCCCGACGGGCCCGCGATGGTCCAGGAGCTGCGCGGGCTCGGCGTCGAGCTGGCGGTGTCGGTGTGGCCGTCGGTCAGCCCGCTGTCGGCGAACCACGCCGCGATGCGCGACGCCGGGCTGCTGGTGGCGACCGACAGCGGCAGCGGCGTACACGCGGAATGGCCCGACGGCGAGACCGACGCGCCGATCGGGGTCTCGTTCTACGACGCCACGGACCCGCGGGCGCGGGAGTTCCTCTGGGCGCGGGTGCACGAGTCGTACGGCAAGGACGGCGTCCGCGCGTTCTGGCTCGACGCCTGCGAGCCCGAGATGCGCCCCGGCCACTTCCACAACCTGAGCCTGGCCGCCGGGCCGGGCGCCGAGGTCGCCAACCTGTATCCGCGCGAGCACGCCCGCGGCGCCTTCGAGTACCTCGGCCAGCAGGGCGAGACGGAGGTGCTGTCGCTGGTCCGCTCGGCCTGGGCCGGTTCGCAGCGCTACGGCGCGGCGCTGTGGTCGGGCGACATCCCGGCGACGTTCCCGGCGCTGCGGGCGTCGGTGCGGGCCGGGTTAAACGTCGCGATGAGCGGTATCCCGTGGTGGACGACTGACATCGGGGGCTTCCACGGCGGCGACCCGGACGACCCGGAGTACCGGGAGCTGCTCGTGCGCTGGTTCCAGTTCGGCGCGTTCTGCCCGCTGTTCCGCCTGCACGGCCACCGCGAGCCCCGCACCGACCGGGCCGGCGTCGGGGTCGGCGGCGGCCCGAACGAGGTGTGGTCGTACGGCGACGAGGCCTACGCCATCCTCGCCGCCTTCCTGCGACTGCGCGAACGGCTGCGCCCGTACCTGCACGAGCAGCTGCGCTCCGGCCTGCCGCTGCTGCGCCCGCTGCTCGTCGAGTTCCCGTCCGACGCCGCCGCCTGGGACGTCGACGACGCCTTCCTGTTCGGCCGCGACCTGCTCGTCGCGCCCGTCCTGTACCCCGGCGCGCGCGACCGCGAGGTGTACCTCCCGGCCGGCGCCCGCTGGACGCACACCGACACCGGCACCACGTTCCCGGGCGGGAGGACCGTCACCGTCGACGCTCCCCTGGCCCGGATCCCCTTGTTCCTGCGAGACGACGCCCGTCTCCCCGTCAATCAGGAGGATTGATGTCCCGCGCCGCTCCGCCAAGCCGCTTCATCGCCGTCCTGCTCCTCGGCATCTGCTCGATCGCGGTGCCGCTCCTGGCCACGCCTTCGGCCGAGGCCGCCGACACCACCGTCAACGTCGACTTCTCCGCGGTCGGCAAGACACCCACCTTCGCCGGGTCCGGGTTCCTGTACGGCCTCAACCAGGACGGCTCCGGGCCCGCCGACTCCCTGCTGCAGCCCCTGCATCCCACGCTGTTCCGCGGCGGCGGGGCGCGCATCGCCGGGCACGGCTGGATCGGCGACGGGTACAGCGCCGGGTCCGGCTACCAGGTGCGCCTCAACTCCGCCGTCGGGCAGGCCCGGCGGGTCACCGCCGCGCCCTACAACGCCACCTACCACCTACTCGTCTCCGACATCTGGGGCGCCGACACCGAGCAGCCGTCCAACACCGTGTACCCGTGCGACAACGGCGACTGCACCAACTGGCGCGCGTTCGTCAACCGGCTCGCCACGGACGTGAAGGCGTCGGGGGCGCGGGTGCGGTACGACATCTGGAACGAGCCCGACGGCACCGGCTTCTGGCCGCGCGGGGTCAACAGCGCGCAGTACTACCAGATGTGGAACACCGCGGTGACGCAGATCCGCCAGGTCGACCCGTCGGCCGTCATCGTCGGCCCGTCGTACTCCGGCTACAACCACGGCTGGCTCGACGCCTGGGTCGCGCGGACCAAGGCCGACGGCACCCTGCCGAACGTCCTCAACTGGCACTTCGGCAACGACCCCCTGGCCGACTCGGCCGACGCGGCGGCGATCCTGTCCGCGCGCGGGGTGGCGGCGCTGCCGCTCACCATCGACGAGTACCTCTTCTCCGGGCAGCAGCAGCCGGGGTACCTCGCCTGGTTCCTGTCCCGCCTGGCCGCGTCCAACGTCTCCGCGGCGGCGCACGCGATCTGGTCGGACTGCTGCGTCGCCGGCACGCTCGACTCGGTGCTGTGGAACGGGCAGCCCACCGGGCAGTGGTGGACGTACCGCGCCTACGCCCAGATGACCGGGAACCTCGTCGCGGCGACCGGCTCGGGCCCGATCGGCGTCGCCGCGAGCATCGACCGCAACGCCGGCCGCGCGGTCGCGTTGCTGGGCAACCAGACGGGCCAGACCGGCACCACCACGGTGGCGATCCGGGGCGTGCCGTCGTGGCTCGTCACCAGCGGCCGCGCCCGCGTCACCGTGGCCCGCATCGCCAACCAGTCCCCGCTGACCGGCCCGGCGGTCGTATCCAGCGCCGACGTCGCCGTCACGGGCGGCACGCTGAACGTGGCGGTGCCGATGACGTCGGGCTCGGACGCGTACACCGTCACGCTCGGCACCCCGCTGGACGGTGGTACCACGGGCGGCCCGCTCATCGTCGACGCCAACAGCCCCGACTTCTCGTACGGCGCGAACTGGGGCGTCACGACGGGGGTCCCGGACATGTTCAACGGCACCGCGAACTGGAGCCACGTCGCCGGCGCCACGGCCACCTTCCGCTTCACCGGCACCCAGGTCGCGCTGCACGCCGTCCGCGACGTCGACCAGGGCCGCATGACGGTCGCGGTCGACGGGGGCACCCCGGTCACGGTCGACAACTACGCCACCACGCGCAACGCCTCGGGCGTGGTGTGGACCAGCGCCGTCCTGGCGTCCGGCCCGCACACGCTGACGATCGTCAACACGGGCCAGCGCAACCCGTCGAGCACCGGCACCAACATCGCCCTCGACCGCGCCGACGTGACCCAGGCGGCGGCCGCGAGCACCTACGACGGCACCGACGCCCGCTTCGCCTACGGCTCCGGCTGGGGCCTGACCACGGGCGTGCCGGACATGTTCAACGGCACCGCGAACTGGAGCTTCACGGCCGGCTCGACGGCGACGTTCACCTTCACCGGCACACGGGTCGCCCTGCACGCCGTCCGCGACGCCGACCAGCAGGTCATGGCCCTGTCGCTCGACGGCGGCGCGGAGACCCTGGTCGACAACTACGCCGCGGCGCGCAACGCCTCGGGCGTGGCGTGGACGAGCCCGGTGCTCGCGGCCGGCTCGCACACCCTGCGGATCCGGTTGACCGGCACGAAGAACGCGGCCAGCAGCGGATGGAACGTGGCGATCGACAGCGCCGACGTCACGCCGTAGCCTCTCCTCCCCGGTCCCGGCCGTGCGGCGGCACGGCCGGGACCGCACCGGCGGTCAGGAATCGTCACGCACTCTGACCGGGTCAGGTCGTGGAGGTCCTGGCGCCGGTCAGCCACTCGGCGAGGACGGCGGCCTGGCTGTGGTCGACGTCGTGGGTGGCGGTCAGCAGCGTCACCTTGTCGTGGGCGGCGATGGCTCGGAGATGCTCTGTGGCCTCCTGGCGCTCGGGCTCGCGCAGTTCGGTGAGGTAGCGGCGGCGGAACTCGTCGAAGCGGCCGGGTTCGTGGCCGTACCAGCGGCGCAGCTCGGTGGAAGGAGCGACGTCACGCAGCCACTCGTCGAGCTGCGCGTCCGCCTTGCGCATCCCCCGCGGCCAGACGCGATCGACCAGCACCCGCTTGCCGTCGTCCGGCGAGGACTGCTCGTAGATCCTGCGGTACGTGATGTCCTTGGTCACGGCGGTACTCCCCCACTGAGCGCACTCGGATGAGCCGGTGGACGTCGTCTTCCATCATGCGCCGACACGATGGGACCAGGCCGCGGGGGCGCGGGAGGCGGCGGATGTGTCGGGGGCCGTGGACCTGGGTAGGGCAGCACACTCACGGGCAGCCGGGCGGGCAGCACTCGCGCGGCGGCGCCAGATCGTTGCTGCCGTCAACGACGAGGTACCTCAGAAGGAGGATCATGAAGAAGTCCTTTGATGTCGTCGTGATCGGAACTGGGGAAGCCGGCTCAACGGTGGCCGCGCGATGCCAGGCGGCCGGCCGGAACGTGGCGATCGTCGATTCCCGGCCCTACGGCGGCACCTGTGGGTTGCGCGGCTGTGACCCCAAGAAGGTGCTGGTGGGGGCGGCCGAGATCATCGACCGGAGAAGTCGCATGCAGGGCCGCGGCGTCACCGGGGATCTGCGCATCGACTGGCCGGAGCTCATCCGGTTCAAGGCCACGTTCACAGACCCGTTTCCCCGGCAGCAGGAGGAGATGCTCGTCAAGGAGGGGGTGGAGACCTTCCATGGGCGGGCTCGCTTCGTCGGCGAGCGTTCGATCGAGGTCGGCCAGGACGTGCTCGACGCCGCGAACCTGGTCGTGGCGACCGGCGCGTGGCCGAGAAAGCTGGGCATCCCGGGCGAGGAGCACCTCACCCGCAGCGACCAGTTCCTCGACCTGCAGGAGCTGCCCCGGCGGATCGTGTTCGTCGGAGGCGGCTACATCGCCTTCGAGTTCGGCCACATCGCGGCCAGGGCCGGCGCGACGGTCACCATCCTGCAGCAGGGCGACCGGCCCCTCAAACAGTTCGACCAGGACCTCGTGGCCCGGCTCCTGGTGCGCACCCACGACGCGGGCATCGACGTCCGGACCGGCGCCCAGGTCACGGGGGTCGAAGGAACGCCGGGAAACTTCAGGGTCACGGCCGCAACCGATTCGGGATCCGAGGTGTTCGAGGCGGACATGGTCGTCCACGCGGCCGGTCGCGCACCCGAGATCGACGACCTCGACCTGTCCACCGCCGGGATCGAGGTCGATCGCCACGGAATCCGGGTCGATGACTACCTGCGGAGCGTCTCGAACCCAGCGGTGTACGCGGCGGGGGACGCGGCCAGCAGCGGCGGTCTTCCCGAGACGCCCTTCGCTCAGTACGAGGGCGGCCTCGTCGCCGAGAACCTCCTGAACGGCGACCAGCACACGACGGACTACCGCGGCCGGGCGAGCGTGGTCTACTCGATCCCCGCATTGGGCGCGGTGGGGATGACCGAACAGGAGGCCCGGGCCGAGGGCCTGAGCTTCGACGTGAAGCAGGCGGACACCTCGAGCTGGTACTCGGCGCGACGGGTCGCCGAGCCGGCATCGATGTACAAGGTCCTGATCGAGAAGGGCAGCGGCAGGATTCTCGGCGCGCACCTGTTGGGCCCCGAGGCCGACGAGTTCTCGAACCTCTTCGCGCTCGCCATCCGGGCGGACATCCGCGCCGACGCGCTGAGGGAAGCGCTGTTCGTCTACCCGACCCAGGCCTCCAACATGGCCTGGATGGTGTAGCACCGGCGCCGGATCCACCGGCATTCCACCGGCGCGGTCATCGGTGTACGAGCCGCCGGGCCGGGTAGCGGTCAGGAGTACAGACAAACATCCACAACGGTCGGAGTGACCAGGGATCATGAGCGTTCAGTATGCAGCGCCTGGTGTCAGGGAGTCGGTGACGCCGCGGCAGGAGGGCGCACCCCGCGAGGATCACGTGATCGTGCTCTTCGGCGCCACCGGGGACCTTGCCAGACGCAAGCTGCTACCCGGGCTGTTCAGCCTGGCCAGGGCCGGTCTGCTGCCGCCCCGCTATCGGATCGTCGGCTCGGCCCGCTCCGCGGTCACCGACGACGAGTTCCGCCGGCGCGCCAGGGACGCGGTGGCCGAGTTCGGCACGGCGGAGCCGACCGGCGAGGCGTGGCACGAGTTCGCCGAGTCGTTGTCCTACGGCTCGGCGGAGCCGGCGCACCCGCAACCGCTGCTCGACGCGGTGGCGACGGCCGAGCAGACGATCGGCGGGCACCCCCGTCGGCTGTTCCACCTGGCCGTGCCTCCGCGGGGTTTCACGCCCACGATCGGCATGCTCGGCGACACCGGCCTGGCGGGCAACGCACGCGTCATCGTCGAGAAGCCGTTCGGCACGGACTTCGCCTCCGCCCGCGCGCTCGACGACGCCATCCACACCACCTTCGACGAGTCCCAGGTGTTCCGCATCGACCACTTCCTCGGCAAGGAGTCGGTCGACAACATCCTCGCCCTGCGGTTCGCCAACGGACTGTTCGAGCCGATCTGGAACCGCGACCACATCAGCCACATGCAGATCGACGTGCCCGAGACGATCGGGATCGAGGGCCGCGCCGGGTTCTTCGAACAGACCGGCACGTTCCGCGACATGATCGTCACGCACCTGTTCCAGGTGCTGGGTTTCGTGGCCATGGAACCGCCGACCTCCCTGGCCGCCAAGCAGCTGCGCGACGAGACCACCAAGGTCTTCGAGGCCATGCCGCCGGTGGACCCCACCCAGGTGGTGCGCGGCCAGTACCGCGGCTACCGCGACGAGCCCGGCGTCGATCCCGGCTCGCAGACCGAGACGTTCGTCGCCGCCCGCGTCGAGGTGGACAACTGGCGCTGGTCGGGGGTGCCGTTCTACCTGCGCTCCGGCAAGTCGCTCGGGCAGCGGCGGCAGGTGGTCACCCTCGGGCTCAAGCAGCCGGCCCTGCGGATGTTCGCGCTGGACCCGAGCTTGGCGTGCGCGATGTCCAACAACGAGCTGGTGATCGACTTCGACGATCCGGGCTGGATCGCGGCCCGCTTCCTGGCCAAGGAGCCCGGCGCCACCATGCGCCTCACCGAGGCTGCCATGACGTTCCGGTACGCGGACTCCTTCTGCACCCAGTGCGCGCTGGCCGGCTATGAACGGCTCATCCTCGACGCGATGCTGGGCAACCAGTCGTTGTTCACCCGCGCCGACGGTGTCGAGCGGCTCTGGAAGGTGTCCGGCCCGTTGCTGGACAATCCGCCACCGGTGCAGCCGTACGACCCCGGGTCGTGGGGCCCGGACGCCGTCCACCGGCTCATCGCGCCGCACCACTGGTACCTGCCGGACGGCCGGTGACGCAGCCGCCCGGCCGGCGCGGCCTGCGTCAGGCGACCGCGGCACGCTGTGCGGAGATCCTCTCCACGAGGTCGTTCCAGGCGGCGACGAACGTCTTCGCCCCGTCGGACTGCAGCTTCGCGGCGAGGGCACCCTCATCGAGGCCGGTCTCACGGAACCGGGCCAGCATCGCGTCGCAGCCGTCGCCGTCGGCGGGCATCGGCGCCCCCATCTCGCCGTGGTCGTAGAACGCCTCCAGCGTGACGTCGGGCATGGTGTTGATCGTGAACGGCGCGGCGAGCCCGTACACGTAGAGCGTGTCGGAGGCGGCCGGGTCCTTCGTCCTGGTGCTGGCCCACAGCAGCCGCTGGATCCGCCCGCCGGAGTTCTGCACACGCTGCACCCGGTCGGAGTCCATGAGCTGCCGGTACGACCGGTAGGTGGCCAGGCCCACGGCAAGCCCGAGCTCGTCCTTGAGCTCCTCCGGCACGCGGGTGGCGACCTCGACGTCCCAGCGGGACATGAAGACCGAGGCGACCGACCCCACGGCGGGATCGAGCTGGCGCTCCATCCGGCGCTCGACGCCGGCCAGGTACGCGTCCGCGGCGGCCTCGTACTGCTCCGGTGAGAACAGCAAGGTGACGTTCACGGGCACCCCGGACGCCACGCACTCGGTGATCGCCGGCAGGCCCTCCGCCGTCCCGGGAATCTTGATCAGCAGGTTGGGCCGTGCGGCCCGGGCGTGCAGCGTCTTGGCGGCCTCGATCGTCCCCGCCGTGTCGGACGCGAGCAGCGGCGACACCTCGAGCGACACCCACCCGTCCACGCCGTCGGTGCGCTCGTGCACCGGCAGGAACTCGTCGGCCGCCCGCCGCAGGTCCTCGATCGCCAGCTCGTAGAACAGCTCCTCGCTGGAGAGCCCGGCCCTGGACCCCTGCCGGATCGCGTCGTCGTAGTAGCCGGACTCGATGGCCTTGTCGAAGATCGAAGGATTCGAGGTGAGGCCGGTGACCGAGTACTTGTCGATGTAGTGCTGGATCTTGCCCGAGTCGAGCATGCCCCGGGTGATGTTGTCGAGCCAGAGGCTCTGCCCGTGCTCGTGCAGCGTCTGGGTTGCCTTCACGTCCCCTCCTTGCCTGCCACAACCCCTCCTTGCCTGCCACAACCCCTCGTTGCCTGCGCCGGGCGAGGCCGCCTCGACGGTCAGGGGTTCGCGGCCGCTTGTTCCCGGGCGACCTGCGTCACCCGTTCTGGTGTGAACCCGAACTTCTTCTGCAGCTGCTTGAGTGGTGCGGAGGCGCCGAACGTGTGCATGCCGATGATCGCGCCGGCGTCGCCCACGTACCGTTCCCAGCCGAGCGTGGACGCCTGCTCGATCGCGACCCGCGCCCGCACCGCCGGTGGCAGCACCTCGTCGCGGTACTGTCGCGGCTGCCGGTCGAACAGCTCCCAGCACGGCATGCTCACGACCCGGGCACCGATCCCGTCGGCGGCGAGCTCGTCGCGCGCCGCGAGCGCGAGCGCGACCTCCGAGCCGGTGGCCAGCAGGATCACGTCCGGCTCGCCGGACGGCGCGTCGGCCAGCACGTATGCGCCCCTCGCGACCCCGTCCGCGCCGGCCAACCGGGTGCGGTCGAAGGTCGGCACCGGCTGTCTGGTGAGCACGAGCGCCGCCGGCTCACGTCGCAGTCCAGCGACCACCCGCCAACATTCGACCACCTCGTTCGCGTCGGCCGGCCGGAACACCTGCAGCCCCGGCGTGGCCCGCAGCGAGGCGAGCTGCTCGACGGGCTGATGGGTCGGCCCGTCCTCGCCGACCCCGATCGAGTCGTGGCTGAAGATGTGCACCGTCGGGATCTCCATCAAGGCCGACAGCCGGATCGCGCCACGGGCGTAGTCGGAGAAGATCAGGAAGGTCGACCAGTACGGGCGGAGCTTGGTCAGCGCCATCCCGTTGGCGATCGCCGCCGCCGCGTGCTCGCGGATACCGAGGTGGAAGTTGCGTCCGAACTCGTCGGCCTGGAAGTCGCCGGCGCCGGGGAACGTCAGGCGCGTGTCCGTGGACGGGGCGAGGTCGGCCGACCCGCCCAACAGCCACGGCACCGCCTGCGCCAGCGCGTTGAGCACCTGACCCGAGGACTCGCGGGTGGCGATGCCCTTCGCATCGGCCGGGAAGGTGGGCAGCGCGTCCTGCCAGCCGTCCGGAAGCTCGCGTCGCTGCATCCGCTCGATCTCGTCGGCCAGCTCCGGATACCGCGCCCGGTACCCCTCGAAGCTCGACCGCCACGCGGCGCGGGCCGCGCCACCGTGGGCACCGATGCCCTGGGCGAACCACCCGTACACGTCGTCGGGGACGTAGAAGTCGATGTCCTCGGGCATGCCGAGGAACCGTTTGGTCTCCCGGACGGCCTGCGCCCCGAGGGGCTTGCCGTGCGCCTGCGCGGTGCCTTCGACCGGGGAGCCGTAGCCGATGTGGCTGTGCACCACGATCAGCGTCGGGCGCTCGTGTTCGGTCCGGAAGTTGTGCAGCGCCCGCTCCACGGCGTCCAGGTCGTTGGCGTCCGCAACGGTCGTGACGTTCCAGCCATACGCCAGGAACCGCTCGGCCACGTCCTCGGTGAACGCGAGGTCGGTGGAGCCCTCGATCGTCACCCGGTTCGAGTCGTAGATCCAGCACAGGTTGGCCAGCCGCAGGTGACCGGCGAGCGAGGCGGCCTCCGACGCGACGCCTTCCATCATGTCGCCGTCGCCGGTGATCGAGTACACGTCGAAGTCGAACATCGGGAAGTCGTCCCGGTTGTACCGGGAAGCCAGCCACCGGCCGGCGATGGCCATCCCCACCGAGGTCGCGTCCCCCTGGCCGAGCGGCCCGGTGGTGGCCTCGACGCCGCTCGTCCACCGGTACTCGGGGTGGCCGGGAGCGCGCGAGTCGAGTTGGCGGAAGGTCTTGAGGTCTTCAAGTGTGATCGAGGGCCGGCCGAGCACCTCGTAGTCCGGGTCGACCGCCCGCGTCCCGGTCAGGTGGAGCAGCGACCACAGCAGGGCCGAGGCGTGGCCCTCGGACAGCACGAACCGGTCCCGGTTCGGCCAGATCGGATCGGCCGGGTCGAACCGCAGGAACCGCTGCCACAGGGTGTACGCGACCGGCGCCATCCCCATCGGCGTGCCCGGATGTCCGGACTCCGCCCGCTGGACCGCGTCCATGCACAGGCCGCGGATGGTGTTGACGGAAAGGGTGTCCAGATCGATGGCCGTGGTAGTCAACATGGCCTCCAAGGATCGTAGATCTTGGTGTAGACCTTGTGCCACGGGTCCGCGCGTCGGCGCCCCGAGCCGTACCGTACAAACCAATATCCGCTCGGTCCCGCCAAACTCACCCGGACCGAGCGATTGTCCGGCGCTCCGGGTGAGAGGGCACCGTCACCGTCCTGCGTCTGTGTGCGGGGCGTCGCCAGGCTCCTGTCCGGGGGCGGCGGTCCGTCCGGCACGGCGGACACGGATCGTTCGTGCTGTCAGAACGCCGGTGAGCAGTAGGCCGAAGAGCGCCGCGATCCACGCGGTGCCGGGCGTCTCCACCGCGCGGACCAGCGCCTGTTGCAGTTGCTGCGCCGCCGCGATGACCGGGTCGTCGACCGCGCCGCTCAGCTCGTGCCAGCCGTAGTAGGCGACGTACCCGCCGGCGACGAGCAGGACCGCACCGCCGATCCGGGACAGTGCGGGGCCGAACCGGCGCAGCCCGGTCAGCGCCGTGGGCCGGGCCAGGGCCACGGCCAGCGCCGCGACACCGACCAGCAGGCCCATGCCGGCGGCGTACGCGACGAACAGGCCCACCCCGGCCAGGACCGAGCCCGCGCGGAAGCTGGAGGCGACGATCGCCAGGAACGGGGCGATGGTGCAGGACAGCGACGCCGACGCGTACGCGGCACCGAACAGCGTCATCGAGCCGGCCGAGCGCCGCACCCGCGGACCCCGCACCGGCCGCAGCCCGAACGACGGCAGGTGCCGACCGGCGAGCAGCCAACCGGCGAGCAGCACCAGCAGCAGCCCGAACCCGACGGTGAACCACGGCAGGACCCGGTACAGCGCACCGGCGACCGGCGAGATCACCAACCCCACGACCCCGAACACCGCGACGAACCCGGCCGTCATCGCGGCCGTGGCGCCGAGCGCCCGCCGCACCGCCACCACCCGGCCGGGGCTGTCGTCACCGAGGACCAGCAGCGTCAGGTACACCGGCAGCAGCGCGAACCCGCAAGGATTGATCGCGGCGACCAGCCCCGCCGCCAGCGCGAGCCCGAGGTCGGCCATCAGGTCAGCGCGGCGGCCCGGCCGGGGAGGTCATCGCCTCGCAGGACTCCCTTGTGCACCACGGTCCCGCGGCTGTCCAGCAGCACGAACGTGCTCTGCGAGGTGACCCCGAACTTCTTCCACACGGTGCCCGCCTCGTCGGACAGGTGCGGCACCGCGTCCAGCTTCCACTCGGTGATGAACCGGCGCATCGCCGGCTCGTCGTCGAGGCCGCCGACGCCCACGACGTTCACCTTGCCGGCCAGCTGCTCGGCGGTCGCCTTCACCCCCTTGGCCTGACCGGCGCACGTCGGGCACCACGGCGCCCAGAACCACAGCACGGCCGGCTTCCCCGCCAGAGTGGCGCCGTTGAACTCGCCGCCGCCGACGGTCCGTGCGGTGAACGTCAGCGTCGGCGGGGCCGCCGTGGCGCCGGAGGTGGCGGGTGAGGCGCCACCCGTGACAGCCGGGGCCGGCGCGGACGGACTCCCGGGCCCGGCCGCGCCGGTGGAGGTGCCGTCCGCGCAGCCGGCCGCGACGACGAGCACGGCGAGCGCGGCAATGACGGATGCGCCAAGACGTCTGAGGACCACGACACGACCCTACGATCCCCGCCCCGCCGTGATTCTTACGAACCGATGTCCTTGCGCCGCGCCCCGAAACGAGCCATGAGGGGCCTTGCTAGCGTCGGCGCATGTCCGACGATCCGCGCCGCCATCACTACCTCTTCGCGCATCGCGAGCTGCCCTCAGGGCTGTTCCGGCTCGGCATCGACCTGGTGAGCGCCGGGCGGGATGGCCGGCTCGACCTCGACGCGGTCTGGGACCGCGTAGGGCAGACGCTGCCCGATCACGAACGGCTGCCCGCGACCGGCCTGGCCGTGAGTCACCACCTCGTTGCCGACCACCACGTGCTCCTCGTGGTGTTCCCGGCCGCGCAGCATCCGGCCGAAGCGCACTTCGCCGCCATGGCAGTGTCGGCCCATGACGCCCGCGTGCGGTACATCGTCCTCGAGGAGGCTCGCTCAGTGATCGACGGCACCAGGTACACCGTTCTGGGCGAGTGGACCGAGGACGGCGGTCACATCAACTACGGCCCCGGACCTGAGCCCCGGACAGAGGCATTCCTCAGCGCTGTCCGATCACACCTGGCCGACCGGTCACAACCCGCCTCCTGACGCGCCCGCACCTCGGCATACCAACCCGGCCGACCGGCAGGCGCCGCTCTCGACAACGGGGCGGCGGTGCGTCGTTTCTGTACAAGACGGTCACGGCGGCGGGTCCTAGCATCCTTGTCGATCTCGTTGCCGGGCTGAGGAGAAGCAGGGTCATGCGTGAGCTGGTCTACACAGGGTTCATGTCGCTCGACGGGGTGGTCGACTCGCCCGGCGGCGGGCCCGGTGAGGAGCACCGCAGCGGCGGCTGGGTGGTCAACGACGTCGAGTTCCTGCCCGAGGCGTTCTCGCTCAAGGGCGAGGAGCTGCAGGAGACGACCGCGCTGATGTTCGGGCGGCGCAGCTACGAGGTGTTCGCGCCGGTGTGGCGCGGCTCGGAGGACCACGCCGCGTACAAGGACCTGCCGAAGTACGTGGTCTCGGCGACGCTGGCCGGCGACGCCCTCGTCGACGGATGGGGATCGACGGCGATTCTGCGGTCGGCCGGGGACGTGGCCGAGCTCAAGCGCGGCGACGGTGGCGCGATCTTCATCCACGGCAGCGCGGAGCTGGCCCGGCGCCTGTCGGACGAAGGGCTCATCGACCGGTACCACCTGCTCGTCTTCCCAGTCCTGCTCGGTGCCGGCAAGCGCCTGTTCAGCGACGCGGACAAGGCCAAGCAGGTGCTGCGGCTGCGGGAGTCGGCGGCGTACCCGAACGGCGTCGTCAAGCTGATCTACGACGTCGCCCGCTGATCCAGGGCCAGGGCGATCGGCCCGCCGGTGCCGTCGCGGAGCTGGCGGGCGGTGCGGCCCACGTACCGGCGCAGCGCCCGGGCCAGATGCGGCTCGTCGAAGTAGCCGAGCCCCGCGACCACCTCGGCGACCGGGACGCCCGAGGCGAGCCACGCGGCGGCGGTGCGGGCGCGTTCGATCTGCCGGACGGCGCCCTGTGTGAGGCCGGTCGCTTCGCGGAAGCGGCGCTCGACGGTGCGCGCGGTCGCCGCCGGCCGGTCGCCGCGGCGCAGGCCTGTGACGAGCGGGTCCCGGATCACGACGCCGGCGCGGACGAGCCGCGCGACGAGGGCCTCGGCGTCGTCGGCGCCGGGCGTCTCCCACCGGGCGCCGTCCAGCCGGAAGCTGCGGCTGTGGGCGTCGGGCAGCTCCACGCCGCCGTCGACCAGGGCGGGCGTCGGCACGACCCGCAGTGACGTGCCGACGGCGAACTCGATGCCGACGAACGTCGCGCCCTCGGGCACGGGCGCGGTGCCGGTCCTGGTCTCGGGTCCACTGATGCTCGTGTACGCGATGCCGTCGCGCTGCCAGAAGACGAGACCCCACGACACTCCGGCGACCGAGGTCATCTCCGCGACGCGTTCGCTCGTGCACGTCCACACGGTGCCGATCCACGAGGAGTCAGACGCACGCGTCTGGAACAGCAGTCCCACCCATGTATTGTGCCCGCCGAACCGAGCACTGATCGGGTGTCAGCGCGCCGCCATCGGGTATGGTGACTCAACGTAGTCAAACGAGCACCTGAGGTGATGACGCGTGATCGGCACCCTCGCTCTGGCCACCTTCGCGGCGTTGCTGGCCCCCGGCCCGGCGGCGCCGCCGGAGGGCGTGGTGTACGGCGAGGCGCCGACCGGCGCCGCCGCCGGCTACGTGGTGCTGCTCGACCAGCAGCCAGGGATTCAGAGCGCCGGACAGGCCCAGGCCGCCGTCGCCGCTGCCGCCGCCGACCTCGCCGGGCGGTTCGGCGGCGAGGTGCAGGAGCAGTTCAGCGCGGCCGTGCACGGCTTCGCGATCGACGGCCTCGACGAGGCCGACGCGCGGCGGCTCGCGGCCGCGGCCGGGGTGGCCCGCGTCGAGCGCAACATCCTGCTGCACGCCACCGCGACGCAGGCCGACGCGCCGTGGAGCCTGGGGCGCATCGACGACCGCAGCGGCACCGACACGGTGTACACCTACCCCAACACCGCCAGCCACGTCACCGCGTACAGCGTCGACAGCGGCATCCGCGTCGCGCACACCCAGTTCGGCGGCCGGGCGAGCTACGGACGCAACTTCGTCGACCGGGCCACCAACCCCAACCCGATCCCGGCGAACGCCGGCAACAGCAACGACCCGGCCAACGCCAACGACTGCGACGGGCACGGCACCCACGTCGCCAGCACGATCGGCGGCACCACGTACGGCGTGGCCAAGGGCATCAACCTGGTCGCCGTGCGGGTGCTGGACTGCGGCGGCGACGGCTACCTCTCAGAGGTCGTCGCCGGCGTCGACTGGGTGACCGCCCACGCGGCCCGCCCGGCGGTGGTGAACATGAGCCTCGGCGGGGAGAAGACCGAGATCCTGGCCGCCGCCGTGCGCCGCTCCATCAACTCCGGCCTCACCTGGACCGTCGCCGCCGGCAACGGCGACGCCGACGACAACCCGCTCAACGCCTGCGACAACTCGCCCGGCGACGTCGCCGAGGCCATCGTCGTCGGCGCGTCGAGCTCCTCCGACCACCCCGTCCGCTGGTCGGACTACGGCCCCTGCGTCGATCTCTTCGCGCCGGGCGAGGGCATCCTGTCCGCCTGGAACACCGACAACAGCGCGACCCGCCGGCTCGACGGCACCTCGATGGCATCCCCGCACGTGGCCGGCGCCGCCGCGCTCATCCTCGAGGCGCACCCGGACTACAGCCCGCAACTGGTCCGCGCCGCCCTCGTGCAGAGCTCGACCGTCGGCGCCCTGGACATGTCGACGTACCCGGCGTACGCCGCCGCGTCCACCGCCAACCGCCTGCTCTACGTCCGCCAGGCCGACCCGCCGCGCCCGGGCTCGCGGACCGTGAGCTTGTTCAACCCCCGCTTCGGCACCACCGAGGTGTACGCCCGCACCACCGGCGGCTCGCTCGCCTACGCCTACCGGTCCGGCGAGTGGTCCGGCTGGACCGACCTCGGCGGCACCACCCAGGCCGACCCGGCGGTGCTCCACAACCCGCGCTTCGGCACCACGGAGGTCTACGCCCGCCTCGCCAACGGTCACGTCGCCTACCGTTACTTCTACAACGGCTGGGCGGACTGGATCGATCTCGGCGGCGACGGCACGGGCACCCCGGCCGTGCTGTACAACCCGCGCTTCGGCACGACCGAGGTGTACGCCCGGCTCGCGAGCGGCAACCTCGCGTACCGCTACTTCCTCAACGGCTGGTCCTCGTGGATCGACCTGGGCGGCCCGGCCGCGGCCGACCCGGCGGTGCTGTACAACCCGCGCTTCGGCACGACCGAGGTCTACGCGAAGGTCGGCGCGACTCTGGCGTACCGCTACTACCTCAACGGCTGGGCGGGCTGGATCAACCTCGGCGGCACCGTCGAGGGCACCCCCGGCGTCCTCTACAACCCGCGCTACGGCACGACCGAGGCATACACCCGCGCCGCCGACGGCACCCTGAAGTACCGCTACTACCTCAGCGGCTGGTCCTCCTGGGTCGACCTCGGCGGCTCCGTGGACTCCGACCCCGGCGTCGTCTACAACCGCACCTCCGGCACCACGGAGGTGTACGTCCACACGCCGGCCGACGAGCTGCGGTACATCTACTACCTGGGCGGCTGGTCGGGCTGGAACACCCTGGGCGGCGCGATGGCGGGGTCGCCCTCGGTCCTGTACAACCCGAGCTTCGGCACCACCGAGGCGTACACGGCGGGGCGCGACGGGCACGCCTACTACACGTTCTACGCGGGCGGCTGGTCCGGCCTTCTCGACCTGACCGCCTGACCTCAGGGCAGGTCGTACTGGTACAGGCCGTACTTGGCCATGATGCCGGTCAGCTTGACCGTGTACTCGGGGTCGGTCGCGTAACCGGCCTTGTGCATCTCGGCCACGAATCGGTTCGGGTCGTTGCGGTACTGGAAGGCGACGCTGTACCGCGGCAGCGTGGCCAGCGTGTAGCCGTGGTCGCGGAACGAGTCCGCCGCACTGCTGTACACCCGGAACGACGCCGTGGTCCCGAAGCACGCCCCGGCCGCGGTGCACTCGCTCGTGGCGTGGCTGCGGCAGCCGGTGGCGTACTTGCCCTGCCCGTTGCACTTCATGCCGAAGAAGTTCTTGTCCACAGTGGACAGCGCGCTCCTGCCCCAGCCGGACTCGAGGATCGCCTGCGCGATCGTCACCGACACCGGCACCCCGTCCTCGCGACGGCTCTGCTGGGCGCCCGGCACGGACGCGGCGATGAACTCCGCCGGGCTCATGGTGCCGTCGGGCTCCGGCAGGCTCACGGACGGCCCGCCGGGCTGGCGGCACTCGGGTCCACGCGAGCGGCACGAGAACAGCGGGTCGCTGGCCTGCGCGACCGTGGGCACACCGGCCCCCACGGCCAGCGAGGCGAACGTCGCCGCGATGGCGACGGCGATCGTACGCCGGATTGCGGGCAACATGGGCGGCTCCTGTCGGACGGCTGGTGATCGGCTCCACCAACCGTCGGACAGGCGAGGCGCACCACGGTTCGCCCGGCGTTGCGGACCGGTTGCGCGCGATCAGGGCAGCTACCCGATACGTCGGAGCGCCCGGCCGAGGACTGTCATCACGGCCGGGCCGGGGGCTCGATCAGCGGCCCGGCTGGTCGGCCGGAGAGCCGCCGGGTCCGACGGACGATCGCGCCGGAGCCCAGATGGTCGCGGTGAGGGCGTCGATCAGACCGGGGAAGCGGGCGTCGAGCTCGTCGCGGCGCAGCTCGATGGTGTGCGTGCGGCCGGCCACGACGGTGCGGGTCAGGCCAGCGTCCCGCAGCGTGCGGAAGTGGTGCGTCATGGTCGACTTGTGCACGCCGAAGTCCCAGTGCGTGCCGCACTTGCCGTGCGGCAGGCCGTCGGCGAGCGTCTGCACGATGCGCAGGCGGATCGGGTCGGCGACCGCCCGCAGCACGTCGACCATCGTCACGTCGGCGATGTCCGGCATCGCGTCGTCCTCCCGCGCCATAGCCCCACCCTACAGTTGGATATCCGTCATACCATCGCCTATGTTGACCGTATGACGGATGTCCAACAATCTGGTTCGGCGCGCTGGTCCTGGGACGCCGACGGCGTCGTCACCGTGACCCTCGACGACCCCGGCCGCACCGCGAACATGCTCAACCAGCGCCACCACGACGGGCTCGGCGCCTGCCTCGACGACCTCACCTCGCAGCTCGGCCGGCTGCGCGGCGTGATCCTCACCTCGGCGAAGCGCTCGTTCATCGCCGGCCCCGACTTCGTCCCCGGCGAGATCACCCCGGACGAGGCGGCCGGCACCTACAACCTGCTGACGCCGCTGCGCGACCAGGCGCGCCGGCTGGAGACCCTGGGGCGGCCGGTCGCCGCCGCGCTCAACGGCTCGGCCCTCGGCGGCGGCTTCGAACTCGCGCTGGCCTGCCACTACCGGGTCGGCCCGAACGACCCGTCGGTCGTGTGGGCACTCGCCGAGACCGGCATGGGCATCATTCCCGGCGGTGGCGGGACGGTCCGGGCCACGCGGATGTTCGGGATCGCCGCGACGGTGCTGGACATCGTCGGGCCGGGCACGGCGTATCACCCGGCGCAGGCGCTGGCCGCCGGCCTGGTGGACGAGCTGGCCGACGACGTGGTCGCCGCGGCGCGGGCCTGGGTGCTGGCGCAGCAGGCCGGGCACTTCGTGCAGCGGTGGGAGCGGCCCGGCTACGAGGTTCCCGGAGGGACCGCGGAGCCGCCGGGCCTTGCCGACGAGGTGGGACGCCGATCGGCGGGGTCGCCGGTGCGCGCGCTCGCCGCGGTTCTGGAGGTGGCGGCGCGGAGCGCGGCGGCGCCGCTGGATGAGGCGTTCGAGTGCGAGACGGCGGCCTGCCGGGCGTTGCTGAGCGCGCCCGAGATCCCGGACCTGGCGCATCTCTTCTTCGCGATGCGCGCGGTAGCCACGGCACCCGCCGGGTGTCCCCCAGCCGGTTCGCAGGCCGGTATGCGGGAGTTCCCGCAGATCGTCGTCAACCCCCTGGCAGCGGTGTTCTTCGCGCCTGACGCCCCGATCGTCGAGATCACCGACGCTGACCTCGTCCCCGAGGTCCGCGCGAAGGGCGGCATCCCCGTGCTGATCCGCCGCGGTCACGTCTCCTTCGTGCAGACCCTCCTGGACGCCGGCCCCGACCCCGCCGCCATGGCCGCCGCCGCCCGCCGCGCCCTCGACAACGGCCTGCAGATCGACCCGGCCGCCGCCGACGTCGCCTCGGTGCTCGCGGCCGGCTTCCCCGCCTGGACCGGCGGCGTCCTGCACGCCGGAGGCGTGCGGTGAGATTTTCGCTCGTCGAACTGGCCCCGGTCGCGCCCGGCGGCAGCAAGCGGGATGCCCTCGACCGGGCCCTCGCCGCCGCCGAGGAGGCCGAACACCTCGGCTTTCACCGCTTCTGGTTCGCCGAGCACCACCACGTGACGGGATACGCCGCCCAGGACCCGGCCGCGCTGATCGCGGCGGCCGCCCAGCGGACCTCCCGGATCCGCCTCGGCTCTGGCGCCGTCCTCCTCAACCACTACAGCGCCTTCAGCGTCGCCGAACGCTTCCTGATGCTCGAGTCGCTCGCGCCCGGCCGCATCGACCTGGGGCTCGGCCGCTCCACCGCCACCCCCCTCATCGACCACGCGCTGCGCCGTGACCGAAGCAGCCAGCCGGCCGACGACTTCCCCGACCAGGTGCACGAGATCATCGGCTACCTCCACAAGGCATTCGACTGCGCCCACCCCTTCGCGGCGATCGACCTCACGGCCGGCATCGACGGCGTGCCCGAGGTCTGGGTGCTCGGTTCCTCCGGCGCGAGCGCCGGCCTCGCCGCGCGGCTCGGCATCGGCTACACCTTCGGCGGTCACATCAACCCCGGCGGGGCCGCCTGCGCGCTCCGCCACTACCGGGAAGGCTTCACGAAGACACCCTTCGGCACCGGTGCTGCACAGCCGATGCTCGCGCTGAACATCGTCGCCGCCGACGACGAGGCGTCGGCACACCGACTGACCTGGCCCGCGCGGGCACTGCGGGCCGGTGGACGGGACCGGCCCATCCCCACCGTCGAGCAGGCCCGGGCGGAGTTGAGCGCCTCGGCGAAGGCGCAGCCGAGCACGATCGTCGGCGGCGTCGTCCCGCCGCAGATCTCCGGGACCCCGGCGACCCTGCGGGCTCAGCTCGAACCGGTGATCCGGGCATCGGGTGCGACCGAGGTCATGGTCCAGGACATGGTGACCGATGCCGCGGCGCGGACCCGGTCACGCCAGATCATCGCGGAGACCCTCCAGGCCATCACCGTCTGAACCGGCCGGCGGACCCGCCCGGTTCGAGCGGGACCGCGGTTGTCGCACGCTATGCGGCGAGGTGGGCGCGGAGGGCGGCGGCGGCTTCGACCGGGGTCGGGTCGTCACCGGCCAGTTCCAGGGTGCGCCCGGCGAACCTGGCCGGGTCGGCGAACGCGAGGGCCGCGATGTCGGCGATTGCTGCGGGGGCGAGCTGCCGCCAGCGCGCCCGCCGCCGGCGCCGCTGAGCAGGTCAGCGGGGGCCCTGTCCCTGCGGTTCGAGGTCCGGTGCCTCGGCGCGGGCGGGGTCGCTGGGCGGAGACGGCGGGCGGCGGGACAGCAGCCATCCGGTCAGGGCGGCGGCGACGCCGGCCAACCCCGCCGCCGCGAAGCCGCCCGCCGGAGTGGAGAGGTCGACGGCCACGCCGACCACCGGGGAGCCGAGCGCGAAGCCCGCGCTCTGCGCCGAGGACTGCAGACCGGTCGCCTCGCCCCGCGCGCCGGCCGGTGCCAGCCGGCTCACCGTGTCGGCGACCGTGGACAGGGTCGGCGCGGTGAGCAGCCCGGCGCCGACGACGGCCACGCACAGCGAGGGCCAGCCGGAGGCGAGCCCGGCGGGAATCGTCACGAGCCCGAGCAGGCCGAGCAGCAGCCACGTGGGCAGCGGGCGGGGCAGCGCGCCGTAGATCAGCCCGCCGGCGACGGACGCCACGCCGAACACGGCGACGACGCCGGCGGCCCAGGACACCTGGCCCGCTTCCGTGAGCGTGGCGACGATGGCGAGATCGACGCCGCTGAGCAGGGTCGTGGTGCCGACCGCCATGGTCAGCACGGCGATCATGGCGGCGCCCAGCCATTGCCGGCGCGGGGGCCGTCCGGCCGCGGCGGCATCCGCCTCGCCCTCGGCCCGCACCGGCGGATCGAGGGCGGCGATCCCGGCGCCGCCGGCCGCGATCGCGGCGCCGACGCCCCACGCCACCACGTCGGGGGACGTCTGCGCCGCGCAGAGGATCACGACCGACGGGCCCACGATGTACGACAGCTCACCCTGCACGGACTCCAGCGCGAACGCGGCCCTGCGCTGCCCCGCCGTCGTCATCGCGGCGATCGCCTGCCGGGTCACCGACTGGGCCGGCACCATCAGCAGACCCGCCGCGAAGGCGGCGCCCAGCAGGACGCCGTACGGCAGGACCGGCACGCTCATCCAGAACACGACCTGCACGGCGGCGGTGGCCAGCAGCACGACCCGCACGCCCCGCCGGTCGATCATGCGGCCGAGCAGCGGGCCGCCGAGGGCCAGCCCGGCGGTCAGCGCCGCCGCGACCCCACCGGCCGCCGCGTAGCTCAGGTCCAGGCCCAGCACGACGTACAGCGTCAGCGCCATTACGTCGGCGGTGATCGCGGTCCGGGCGAGCAGCGAGATGCCGAGCAACGAGGCCATCCCTGGCACGGCAAGCACCTGCCGGTATCCGGTCACTCACCTGACGCTAGGTCATCCGGTACGCCATAGGAACGCCTCATTCTGTTGGGGCAGGCATAATGGATGCTTATGGCAAGGGATCTCGAAATCGTCTTGCTGCGGTCGTTCGTCACCGCCGTGCGGGCGGGCAGCATCAGCCGCGCCGCCACGGCGCTCGGGCACACCCAGCCCGCGCTCAGCCAGCAGCTGCGCAAGCTGGAGAGCGTGGTCGGCCGCCCGTTGCTGCACCGGTCACCGTCCGGCGTCTCGCCGACCCGGGCGGGCGAGGAGCTGCTGCCGTACGCCGAGCGCATCCTCTCGCTCTCCGCGCAGGCACTCACCGAGACCTCGCGCGCGCTCACCGGCCACTGCGGCGTCGGGCTGCTCGAGGACCTCGCGGCCTCCCAGCTGCCGCAGGCCCTCGCCGACCTCGCCCGGCTGCACCCCGGCGCGACCCTGGAGGTGCTCAGCGTCTCCACGGCCGCGATGCGGGAGGCGTACGACGCGGGCCGCGTCCACCTCGTGCTCGACGAGGTGCCGGACCTTCCCGGGCCGCCCCGCTGGACGGTGCGCCGCCCGCTGGTCTGGGCGGTCGGCCACGGGGTGGACGTCGCCGCCGATCCGCTGCCGGTGGTGCTGTTCTCGAACACGTGCGCGTGGCGCACGTCGGTGGTGGACACGCTGCACCGCACCGGTCGGCGCTGGCGGGTGGCGTTCGAGAGCAACAGCCTGATCGGTGTGCTCGCCGCGCTCCGGGCCGGGCTCGGCGTCGCGGCGCTCATGCCCGCGAACCTCGAGCCTGCCATGGCCTGCCACGACGCGGACGCCCTGCCCACCCTGCCGGACGTCGAGCTCGGTCTCGCACGGCACCCGCGGACCGCAGGCGACCCGCTGATCGATGCCGTGGAGACCGCGCTGCGCCGCACGATCTGACCACCCCGTCGCCCAGGTCGGCGATCTCGAAAAGACGATCACCGACCTGGGCGGCGAGGGCGGTCACACGATCAGGTCGGCGACGGCCCACCGGTCGACGGCGGCGCGCAGCGGTTTGATGAGCGCGGCGGCCGTCTTGTCCGGGGTGAGGTAGTTGTCCTTGAGTGCCGCCGCCGCCAACAACCGCTTGTCCGCCGGCAGGCCGAGCATCTCCTGGTAGCCGTTCTTGAAGTCCTTCGGCAGCAGCAGGCAGTCGTAGAGGACCTTGCAGTTGTCGAGGGCGCCGGACAGCAGCTCGAACTGCGCGTTGGCGGCCATCTTCACCAGGTCGGCCTGCAGCACGACGTGCTTGAGGGTGCTCTCGTCCTCGCCGCGGAGGTTGGGGTTGGTCGTGTCCAGGCCCTTGAGCTTCGGTTCGAGGGCCTCCTTCGACGGGCCGGTCCGCGCCATGATGCGCTTCGTGGTGGCGTCGGCTTCCTTCATCTCCTTGACCCAGCCGTCGATCTTGTTCAGGTCTGCCCCGTCCAGGATCTTGCCGCGCTCGACGAACTTCACGTATGTGCGCATCTTCTGATCCGGTTTGTCCCAGTGGTTCAGGATCTCGCGGACCTCCGACAGCGTGATGACCTCGCCGAACGCCTGGACCTTCAGCGGGTCGGCCATCCGCTCGTTGATCTTCTTCGTCTTGTAGGCCTTGTAGTCGATCGCGTCGCGTTCGTTCAGGCCGTCCAGGACGTAGTAGATCGGCTCCTTCGCCTCGGCGGCCCACCACAGGCCGGCCTTGCACCCGAGAGCGCCCATCCACTTGTCCGGCCGCTTGCCGCTGAGGTCGGCGATCGCGAGCTTCGCCTCGGGCGTCTGCTTGGCGAGGAACGTCAGGTACGCCCTCGCCTGCTCTTGGAACTGCGCCTCGAACGTGCCGGACTCCCGGCCGTAGTACTCCCGCGGCTTCTCCTTGAGGCCCTCCTGCAGCTTCTTGACGCCGGCCTTGAGGCAGTCATTGATGACCTTGTCGGGGTTGGCCAGCAGCGCCGGGTAGCCCCTGGCGTTGAGCGCCTTCTCCACCGCGTCCCAGATCTCGATCATCCGCAGCGGCCGCTGGCCCTCCGCGGACTCGTGCGCGGCCTGGACGTACGGCAGCCGCACGTCCTCGAAGCCCCAGATCGTCCCCGGAGCCTTGTCGAACCCGGTGATGACCTGGCACTCCTTGATCTCCTTCCAGGTCGTGACGATCGTGGTGTCCTTCCGCGCACCAAGGACCTTCAACAGTTCCGCGGCGCCGGCGACCTTCTTGCGCTCGTCCTCCGTCATCTTCTCGGTCGCCGAGATCTTCGGGTCGGCGAGCCGGACGTAGTTGCCGAGCAGGTGCTCCAGCGGCTGGACGAAGCCGCTCCAGACCCCTTCGCGGTTGCGGCCGGAGTCCGACCCGTCGCTGGCGGGCAGCCTCGGGCTGACGCCCTTGTCGATGAGACGGATCATCTCCGGATAGTCCCCGGCGTGCCAGAGCATGTTGTACGCCCGCGCGGCGAGCCCGTCTCCGGGGTCGTTCCACGCCTTGGGCTCGATGTTCGCGATCATCCAGTTCAGGGTGTCCTGGTCGAAGGCCACCGGGTTGCGCCAGTGGCGTTTGAGCAGGTTCGCCGCCACCGCCGGCGCGGCCTCCGGCGGCAGCGCGTCGCGCAGCGCCTTCACGTCGGCCCCGGTGACCTCGACGACCCTCGCGTCCGGCTTCACCCTGGACAGCTTGATCGCGCCGACGAGCAGGTCGGCGAACACGTCCGGCGCTTGCGTCGCCTGGCTCTTCAATGCCGGGCTGGCGAACACGTCGCCGATGAGCGCCTTGTACTTCGGGTGTCCCTCGTCGGAGGGCAGGTACGCGTCGTCCTTCAACCCCTTGATCGCGGCGCGGACGCTGTCGAACTTGCCCGCGACCAGGTCGCCCACGGCCGTGTTGACCAGCTCGGGCTGCCGCAGCTCCGCGGTGCGGGCCGCGTTGTCGAGCTTCGCGGCCTTCTCCGCCATGCCCATGTAGCGGACGACGCGGTAGGTCTGGTCGATCACGTACGAGGCGGTGTGGTACTTACCATCGTCGATCAGTCGCGCGGCCCATTGCTTGCTGGCCGCCAACTCCGGCGCGGAGCTCACGCCGTCCAGCTGCACCCTGACCTGCTGCTCCTCGGTCTTCGGCGAGTCGTCGTCCGCCGCCTTCGGCTCCGGCTCACCGTTGGGGGCCTCGGCGGCACGCTGCCTCGCCTTCTCCTCCGCGACGCTCTTCAACTCCTCCTCGATGTCGAGCTCGTCGTTCTCCGGCAGCGGGCGGACGTTCAGCGCCATCGTGGTCGCGAACGCCTGGACGACCCGGCCCACCAGGTCCTCGTCGGGCGCCTGGCCCTTGTTGCCGAGCAGTGCCTCCGCCTCGCCGCCGATCTTCTTCAGCGCGGCGAGCTCCATGTCGTCGGCGACCGGGGTGCGCAGGCCCTCATGCCACTTCAGGAAGTCCCTGATCACCTCGGCTTGCTCCCGCATGACCTCGCGCGGGTCGCTGACCGGCAGCTCGCCGTGCTTGGTCTTGCCGGGCTCGCCCGTGGCCTTGACCCGCGACGCGAACCCGGTCTTCACCGTCGACTTCGGCGGCGGCGGGCCGGGCGGCGGCGGGGCCGCCGGCGAGGGCTGCTGCGGGGTTGCCGGCGAGGGCTGCTGCGGCGCGGCCACCGGCGGGCCCGCGTCCGCCGGCGTGTCACGCACCGTCGAGGGCTTCGTGGTGCTGCTGACCGGCCGCCACACCGTGACCGGGTTGCGCGTCGAGCTCGTCGGACGGGCCGAGCGCGACGCCTCGGCCTCGCGGATCGTCGGATACCGGTCCGGCAGCCGCGTGGATCGCGGCGGCGTGTAGGCGGTGGACCGCCCGGTCGTCGTCCGCGCCACCGGCCGCCACACCTCGGTCGCCCGCGACGGGGTGGACCGCGTCGGGGTGGACCGCGACGAAGTGGACCGCGACGACGCCGACTGCACGGGCGTCGACCGCACAGGGGTCGACCGCACGGGCGTCGACCGGGACACCGAGGTCGAGGACGAGGCCGCCGGGCGCGGGCGGTACCCGTACGCCGACCGCGAAGACGAAGAGGTCGAGGAGGAGGCCGTGATGGGCGGGCTGTACCAGCCGCTGTAGCCGTAGCTGCCCCCGACCCTGGTGGTCGTGCTCATGCTGGACGTGGTCCGGGGGGTGTACCGGGGCACCGGCTGCTGCCGCCGGCTCGGGTTGTACCCGGACGAGCCCGAACGGTATGGATTGGTCATCGCAGTCTCCTTACTGGACGCGGGCCTGGTAGGTCAGGACGAGCCCGACGTTGCCGAGGTCGGCCTTGTCGCCGTCGAGCGCGAACGCCCACCCCGGCCCGTCGTCGCGGACGGTGAGACCGGGCGTCGGCAGGAGCGTCGCCTCGGTGAGCGTGAGCTTCGGATCGCCGTTGATGACCAGGCGGGCGGGGGTGCCGTTGGTCAGCTCGTACGCGGGCACGATGCCGGTGATCCGGCGGCCGGCCATGTCGGGGAACATTCCGGTGGAGAAGGGCAGCACGAGCCGGGACGCGCCGTTGCCGACGAAGTCCTCCCACTGCTCGGGGAACTCCCGCGCCACGTCGAAGAACCGGGCGGCGGTGAAGGGCTTGAGCATCCCCTTGACCGCCGCGGCGAACGGGTCGCCGCCGTACTCGGCCGTGTACTTCACGGTGACGAGCACGTCGTACACGTCGGGGGCGCGGTGGGCGGAGCGCTCCAGCCGCCACGTCGACACCGCTCCGGTGCCCTCGAACGGCAGGTAACGCTCGTCGTCGTAGCGCAGCTCGAACAGGCCGTTGTTCTCCTTGCCGTAGTCCACCTGGGACAGCGCGATGCGCTGGCTGGCCCGCCAGTCGGCGCGGATCGCGTCCGGCGGGCTGCCCTTCGGGTCGAGCAGGTGCTTGATGGCGGCCGGGTCCGGCGCCAGCACGGTCTTGTTGCTCAGCTGGGTGAGCGTCGCGTTGACACCGACCGGCTGGCCCTCGGCGTCCAGGAAGGTCACCGTCACCGTGCGGATCTGCCGGCGGAAGTGGCCCGGGAAGTCCCGGTCGAAGAGCGCCTCGCTCAGCGCGAAGTCGGCGCTGCCGGCCGTGCGCAGCCGCAGCAGCGCGACCGGGTCGGTGTCCAGCAGCGACACCTGGCGGGTGATCTCCAGTGGCCGCGCGTCGCCGTCGAGCTGCGCCTTGCCCAGCCGCTGCAGGTCCAGCGCGAGGCTCTGCCCGGCGAGCAGGCCGTTGCGCCGGCTCTCCCAGTACGTCGGCCGGATGAACTCGTCGGTCACGCCCTGCTCGAACTGGTAGGCCCGCTCCGCCGCCTTCGCGAGGTCGTAGGCGAGGCTGTACGCCTGGAAGTACATGCCGGACAGTCGCGCGGCCATCCAGCCGTAGAGCTCGGCGTTGGTGAAGCGGTCCTGCAGGAACGTCGCGACGGCGTCGGAGTGCTCCAGCTGCCGCGCCTGGATGTCCGCCTCCCGCCGGGCGATGCTGAGCTGCTGGTCGGCCGCGGCGATGCGGTGCTCCAGCTGCTCCAGATCGTTGCGGGCGGTGGCCAGCTGCAGCGTCCAGTCCTGCGACATCCGCTCGTACTGCGCGGACACCCCGAGGACCTCGCCGATCACCTGGAAGCCCTCGCCGAGGGACTGCAGGATCTGCGCCGTGCTGTCCAGCGAACTGCCGGCCTGGTCGCCGCCGGCCTCCGCGCCCATGATGAACGGGCCCATCTTGATCTGCGGCAGCGCGTGGCTGATGGCGGAGGCGATCTGCAGGACGCTGGAGGACATGTGCATCGTCGCGCCGAGGGACATCGTCGCGATCTGCGCCCGTTCCAGCGCGGTCATGCCCGTGGCGATGAGCGCGTCGTAGTGCGCGGCCCGTTCCTGCGCGCCGACCCGGCCGGCGGTGAGCTCCGCGACGCCCTCCTCGGCGATGCGGACCTGCGCCTCCTTCACCGCGAGGGACATGGTGAGGATGGTGTGCTCCTGCCGGTTCTGCAGCAGGCTCAGCTCCTCCGCGCTGCCGCGTTCCAGGACGCTGAGCAGATCCGAGCCGAGCTGGCCGAGCTTGTCGACGACCTCCTGGGCCCGTCGGTAGACGGCGGCGAACCGGTAGTGCGGCGGCTGGGCGGCGGCGGCCGCGGTCACCTGGTCCAGGCCCGCCCCGGACGCGACGGCCTGCACCAGCGCCATCGGGTCGATCGGCGGCGCGAACAGCGGCAGCGGCCGGCTGATGCCGAGGATGTCCAGCGACTGCCGGATCTTGTGCAGCCGGTCCTCGACCCGGGTCCAGTAGTCGAGGAAGACGCTGTTCTCGGGGATGGAGAAGTACGCGTCGCCGACGCCCGCGTGCACCTCGCCGGGGCCGTCGAGCATCACGCCGCCACGGCTGAAGTAGCCGGTCAGGTCCGCGGTGCCGAGCTCGGCCAGGCTCTTGCCCTGCGGCAGGAGCCGGACGCCGAGCCGTTCGGGGCGCTCGCCGAGCAGGTCGTAGGCGAGCACGTACAGCATCCGCGCCTCGTCGACGCTCTCCGGGGTGTACTGCCGGAACAGCATGTCCGCCCAGTCGAGCAGGTTGTCGACGTAGCCCATGACGACGGCGCGGCGGTAGGCGACCGGGCGCAGCGCGGCGATCGCGTGCGGGTCGAACGGGTCCTCCCGGTAGGCCTTGAGCAGGTCCTCCTCGTCGCCGTTGGCCTCGAACAGGGCGCCGAGGTCGGCGGCGATGAGAGTCCGCTCCTCCAGCGCCGCGACCGCGGCGCGCTGCGCGGCCGTCGGCGTGCCGGCGAGCAGCGCCGCCAGCGTGCCGGCGATCCGCTTGTGCGTCCCGGCCGCCTTGACGGTGCCGAGCGCGGCGAGCTCCTGCGCGGTCCGCGGGTCCCGGTGCTCGGCAACCGCCGGCGCCAGGGTCCGCAGCGCGGTCACGACCGGTGCGAGCGCGGGCCCGAGCTTCGTCGACGTCGGCGACGGTGCGAGGGTACCGACGTCCAGGCCGGTGCTGCCGGTCGCGGCGAACTCGGCGGTCAGGCTGTCGGCCAGCGCCGCCGGGTCGATGGTCAGGAACGGCAGGAACCGCCAGTAGGACGTCGGGTGGGTCGGGTCGAAGATGTACTCGTACCAGCGGCGGGCGTCCTCGAAGCGCTGCGCGCCGTTGAGGGCGTTCGCGATGAGCAGCGGCGCGTGGAAGAAGATCTCCCAGTAGTAGAGGCCGTTGGCGCTGCGGAAGTCCAGGTGCGAGCCGGACGGCAGCCGGTCGGGGTCGACCAGCTCCGCCTTGACCCGGATCGCCTTGACGTCGAGCGGGTCGGTGCTGAACGCGACCTCGTCCGTCTCCTGGGTGCTCAGGTCGAGCAGCGCCGGCATCCCGCCGGACAGCAGCTTGCGGTTCAGGTCCGAGGCGGTGCCGGTGGTCAGCCGCACGATCTCGAACGGCAGCGCGGTGCGTTCGTACGGGCGCGGCGGCTCGAGGGTCTGGTCGTGCAGCAGGTACGTGTCGCCGACGAACAGGTACAGCCCGGTCGAGGAGGTCAGCGCGGAGTCGAACGCCGGCAGCTCGCCCCACGCGCCGGCGACCGGCCGGAAGCCCGGCATCTTCGACGGCTCCTGCGTGGCCGGCATCTTCGTGTACAGCGGGCCGCTGAACACGTACAGGTCGGCGCCGCGCCGCAGGACGGTGTCGACGGGCACCGCCAGCGGCTTCGGGTAGCCGTCGTCGATGCACTCCGGGACGGTGTTGTCGGCGTTCAGCGTGTACCGCACGTACTCGCCGGCGCGGGTGAGGTACAGCTTGCCGCCGCCGACCCATGCCGCGTCGACGATCTGGGACGTGGCGATCGCGCTGGGCGCGGCGTAGGTCGCGCGGTACGTTCGCGCGCCGGCGGCCGGCACCTCGGCGTAGCGGTGGTCGGTGTTGTCGAAGTAGTACGCGGTGCCGTTGCGCCACACCGCCGCGTCGACGCGGACGTCGGTGGGGATCCTGTCGGGGTTGCCGGCGATCGGGCGCGGGTAGTCCTTGTCCGGCGCGTCGAACCAGTTGCCCTTGTTCGGCTTCTTGGTGTGGTCCAGGCGCGCGTACCGGTCGCCGGCGAACAGGAACACGTAGGTGTCGGTGACCATGACGGCGTCCAGGCCGCCGAGGTGCTTGCGGACCCAGTGGTCCTTCCAGCTCGCCGGGGTGCCGAGCTTTCCGTCGGTGACGGTGACGACCTGCTCCAGCGCCTGGTTGAGGAACACCTCGACGTTGCCGGGCAGGGTGAACGCGACGTCGACCCGGTCCCACTGCGGCAGCGTCTCGGTGTTGCCGAGGATCGCCCGCGGGTACCCCTTGTCGATCTTGCCGAACGGGGTGCCGGTGAACCGCACGTACTGGCTGCCGGAGAACACGAACGTGTGCTCGCCGCGGACGAGGACCGCGTCGACGGCACTGTTCGCGGCCGGCAGCACGGTGCGGGGCAGCCCCCACTGCTCACCGATCGGCACCGCCCCCGGGATCCGCCCGGCCGGCGGGACGACCACGGACCGGTTACGGGCGGTGGAGAAGAACAGTTGCGTGCCGGGGGTGGTGGCCGTGCCGCCGGGCAGTTCGACGGCGGCGTCGACCGCGCTCCAGCTCGGGAAGCGCACCCCGGTGGTGCTCAGCTTCACCGGGACCACGGTGACCTGCTCGATCGTCACCGGCCGGCACAGGAAGCTGCCGCCCTTGTGGTCGACGCTGAACCACGGCCACGACTCGGCGCCGGTCGGCGCGTCGAAGCGCACCACGTCGGCCGGCTGGACCTGGTCGAGGAAGATCTGCGCGACCCGGTCGGCGGTGGCGGCCTTGGCGGCCGCGGCGGCGGCCACCGCGGTGGCGAGCTCAGCGAGGGCCGCGTCGGTGTCCTCTTCGGCGCCGGCCGTGGCGGGCCCCGCCGGCAGCGGGAGACCCGCGGCGGCGGCAGCGGCGGCCATGATGGACGCGATGATCGACGCCGCGACCTCGGCCGGGGTCGTGCCGGTGCCGGCGACCGCCTTGGGCGGCACCGGGATCCGCTCCGCGTACAGCTCGGGGTTGAGCTCGTACAGCACCGCGGCCGGCTTCGGCTCCGGCGGCGTCTCCGCACCCGCGGGGGTCGGCGGGGTGGCCGTGTACGTGCACGACACGACGACCGACATCCTGCCCGTGTCGGGCTTGATCCGCGGCAGCACCAGCAGCTGCACGTCGCCGATCGTCCCGGCCTCCGCGGGACCGGTGCCGAGCTCCTGGGCCGGCACCCACTCCCCGTTGAGGTTCTGGAACGAGTAGGCGATCCGGACCCGGGTCGACTTCGCCGACGCCGTCACGTGCTGCTCCGCGCCGTCGCTGCGGGCGACGACGGTGCCGCTGGCCGGGTCGTCGTCGGCGACGGGCTCGACGACGGTCCAGAAGACGAAGACGCGGCCGAACGCGTGGACGGGGTGCACCAGGTCGGCGTCGATGCGCACGCCGACCGGCTGCCACGGCTCCCACGTCGCGGACAGCTTCTCCCGGCTGCCGAACTCGGCCCGCCGGAAGTAGTAGCGGCGCGGGTCGGTCTTCGTCCGGCCGAACAGCACCAGCCGGCGCGGCCCGTCCGGCAGCTGGTCCTTGGTGTAGACGTAGCCGCCGGCGATCGTGAGCCGGGACACCTCGGTGTACTCGTCGAGGTAGCGCTTGTACGCCCGCTCGACGCCCTGCGCGGTGATCTCGCCCTGCAGCAGGTCCCGTTCCAGGGCCTCGAACGCGGGGGTTTTCGTGTCGCGCAGCTCGGGGCGCAGGTAGTTCTCCGGGTACAGGAAGACCTTGCGGTTGGCCTCCCACACCCGGTAGTTGCGCATCCACGTCCACCACTGCTTGACCCGCAGCCGCTGCTCCTCCCCGCCATCGGCGGGTTCCAGGTTCAGCAGGTAGCGGTGCACGTACAGCTGCACGGCGGCGATCGCCTCCCGCACCCGCGACGTCATGCCCTTCTCCCCCATCTCGACGTCGATGAGGTAGCGCTCGAACAGGTCGCGGGCGGTCCGCGGGTGTGCGGCGGGGCCGGGGTCACGGGCGAGGACGGCGCCGACGAGCGCGTCGCGCAGCGCCAGGTTCAGCTCGTCGTGCAGCGTGCGGGCCAGCGCCGGCCACCGGTCGGCGCCCACCTCGCGGGCCAGGAGCAGGGTCAGGGCCGCGGCCGCGGCGTCGAGCGCGGCGTCGGCGGGCCGGCCCGCGGCCGGGTGCAGCCTTGTCCACACGTCGGCGCGCAGCTTCGACGGCCCGGCGCCGAGCGGCCCGGCGAACCCGAACAGCTCCACCAGCTCGAGGAGGAACTCGAGCTCGAACCGGTCCTCGTCGTCCGCGCCGTCGGTAAGGAACCGGCTGTTGCGCCGGCACCAGCGCAGCTCGTCGACGTCCCAGCCGAACAGGTCGGCGACGGAGCGGTAGAGGTCGGTGCTCGGGCGGGCCGCCGGGGCGAGCGCGGCGGCGAGGTCGACGCCACCGGCGCGGTGGGTGCGGACCAGCGCGGCGAAGCGGGTCACGGTCCGCAGGTCGCCGAGCCGGTAGTCGGCGACGTCGGCCCAACGGTCCGCGAACGCCTGCGGGAGCGCCTGCCCGCCGGCGTGGCGCACGTACCGCCCGCCGCTGCACAGGTAGGTGTGCCCGCGCAGCGTGAATGCGCCGTCGATGGTCGCCTCGAAGTCCGTGGGCAGCGCGCCCCACGCGTCGTGGACCAGCCGCGGGTAGCCGTCGTCCACGGTGGCGTACGCGGTGGCGGCGGGCACCGGCTCCCCTTCGGCGGGCACCGGCGGCAGCGCGTAACGCACGTACTGGCCGCCGGCGAACGCGAACAGCTCGCCGCCCGGCGCGACGAACGCGGCGCGCGGGCCGCCGGCGGCGGTGAGGTCGTTGCGGACCGCGCCCCACGCGCCGGCGATCGGGGTCACCTCGGCGGTGCCGTCCCGGAACCGCAGGCTCTGCCCGCCGCCCGCGAACAGGTAGGTCCAGCCGTCGGGGGCGCGCATCGCCGCGTCGATCCCGGTGTGGAACTCCTCCGGCAGGCGCTCGACGTCCAGCTCCTCTGCGAGCGACCCGGCGATGGTGCGCGGGTAGCCGTCGTCGACGCGGGTGTAGTCGGCGCCGGTGTAGCGCACGTACTGGTCGCCGGAGAACAGGTACGTGTACCCGGCGGTGACGAGCGCCGCGTCGACCCGCCGCCGGTCGGCGATCGTGTTGCGCACCTGCCCGAGCCCGCTGATGTCATAGACGGCGGCGGGCGCTGCGGAGACGACGTGGCAGGTCCGGCCGGCGAACAGGTACGTGTTGCGGCCGCCGGCCACGACCGCGTCGAGCACGGCGTGCCCGCCGGTGCCGATCCGCTCGACCAGCTCGTCCTCGACGGCCGCCGGCAGGCCCGCGAACGGCTCCTCGGTGCTCAGGTTGCCGGCGATCAGCCTCGGGTAGCCCGGGTCGACCCAGCGGTAGTCGGAGGTGGAGTAGCGCACGTACTGCGAGCCGGCGAACAGGTACGTCACGGCGCCACTCACGGCACTCTGGTGGACGAAGGCGGCGTCGACGCCGCTGCCGTTCAGGAACGTGTTGCGGGTGCGGCCCCAGCGGTCCTGGATCGGCTGCCGCGGGGTGAACGCGCGGCCCTGGTAGCGGGCGAACTCGTGGGCGAAGAAGAAGTACGTCGCGCCGTCGCGGCCGGTGAACGCGGTCGTGAGCTCCTCGACGTCGCCGATGCCGCGCCAGATGCGGTCCAGCGGCCGCGGCGCGGACCAGACGCGGTCGACCTCGTCGTACTGCACGACGGTGCCGCCGGTCAGGAGCAGCGTGGCGTCGCCGGTGAACAGGACCGCGTCCGGTGCGGTGAACCCGGCCGGCCGGTACGCCTGCGGTACACCCCAGAACTCGGCGTCGACGAAGCGGGGTTCGGCGTCGTCGGGCTGGTCGTACTCCTTGCCGGAGTACGTGACCAGGCGCATCAGGCCGGTGCTGTCCGGCGGCTCGAACAGGTGGGTGACGCCGTCGCGGACGTAGGCGAGGGCGACGCGCCGCAGCCCGGCGAAGTGCTCCGCGATCGGCAGCGGGCCGGCCGTGACCTCCGCCTCCAGGTAGTCGGGGCCGTCGTACACGACGAACTGGTCGCCGCTGAACACGTAGGTCTTGCCGTTGGCGGCGACGAACGCCGTGTCGACGGCGTTGTCGTGGTAGATCGTGTTCCGCGGCCGGCCCCACTCCTCGGCCAGCGGGTAGGCCCGGTCGAGGGTGGTGTTGTAGCAGGTCGCGCCCTTGAACAGGTAGGTGGTGCCGTCGGTGCCGGCGAGGACCGCGTCGAGCCCGGTCCGGTACTCGGCGGGCACGGTCCGCAGCCCGCGCGGCAACGCCGGCTCCGACGCGACGGTGGTGCCCTCCAGGGAGCTGTAGCGGTGCCAGCCCTCCGGGTGCTCCAGGTAGACCGTGCCGTCCTCGACGAGCGCACAGGCGACATCGGCGCGGGCGACGTCGGTGAGGCGGCGGTGGACGTCGAGGGAGACGACGTGGCAGTCGCGGCCGCTGTACAGGTAGACGTTGCCGCGGTCGGCGAAGGCGGCGTCGACCCGCGTGAGGTCGGCGGCGAGGTGCTCGAAGCCGGGCTCCTCGCGCAGCGCGGCGAGTTGCCGCGGGTATCCGAGGTCGACGGTCGCCGGCCGGGTGCCGCCGGCGGTGTCGGTGTAGCGGACGTACTGGCCGCCGGAGAACAGGTACGTGCGCCGCACCATGCGCCCGTCCACGGGCAGGTCCGGGGTGTCGAGGGAGCCGTCGGTGAGCGGCGCCTCAGCGGTCGGGTCGTCGGTGGCGGGGCGCTGCACGACGAGCGCCGCGTCGACCCGCCCGGTCCGGGCGATCGTGTTGGCGACGGTCCCCCACATCGACGTGATCCGCGCCGGGAACCGGTCGTCGACGCGGGTGTACGTGTCGGTGTAGCGCACGTACTGCGGGCCGCTGAACACGTACGTGCGCCCATCGGCGCCGACGAACGCCGCGTCGACGTGCCCGAACGGCAGGCTGTCCCAGCCGTCGGCGATCGGCCTCGGCGCCGACCACCAGCGGCGCTTGGCGTCGAAGACCACGAACTGGCCGCCGGCGAAGAGGTGGATGCGCCCGTCGGCGGCGGTGAAGACCGCGTCGACACGGGCGAACGGGGCCTCCGCTTCGCCGCCGATCAGGTCGTCGGGCAGGTTCCACCAGTTCTCGGTCATCGGCCGCGGGTAGCCGGCGTCGGGGGTGGTGTAGTCGCGGGTCGAGTACTTCACGAAGAACGTCCGCGGGCGGACCTCCTCCCAGTACGGGCGCGACGGGTCCTCGCTGTCGGGCGTGACGTGCACCTGCAGGCGCCGCCCGGCCTTGCGCAGGGTGAGGCTCAGCCCGTCGGTGGCGGTCAGCCGCCACTGCGCGCCGGCGGCGGTCTCCGCGTTGGTCACCGGCACGTCGGAGGCGACGGCGATGCCGTGCTCGGCGAGCCGGTCACGCAGCGCGCCCGGCAGCTGGCCCTCATCCAGGTCGGCGCGGTGCACGGGGGCGAGCCGGTCCCGGGACCACGCGGTCCGCGGGCCTTCGTCCAGCGGCAGGTCGAACAGCTTCCCGCCGGTGCCGAAGACGTACGTGGCGCCGTCCATGACGAACGCGGCATCGACCCGGCACAGGCCGCCCCAGTCGTCGGGGATCGCGCGGGGGTGCCCGGGGTCGACCGTGGTGTAGTCGGCGCCGGTGTACCGCAGGTACTGGCCGCCGCTGAACAGGTAGGTCCGGCCGTCGAGGCCGAGGAGGGCGGCGTCGACGGTGCCGCTGGGCAGGACCGGGCCGAGCACGCCCCAGCGCTGCGCGGTCGGCACGACGCTCGCGTCGGGTGCGCCGACCGCGGCCGTCTTGCCGTTGCGGAAGAGGTGGACGACGCCGCCCGGCTCGGCGAGCGCGGCATCGATGCCGGGCTCGAACACCGCCGGGACGGCGTTGTCGAAGTCGGCGGCGATCCGGCGCGGGTAGCCGTCGTCGACGCGCAGGCCTTCGTTCTCGACGCTGTCGCTGTGCCGCACGACCTGGTCGCCGGAGAACACGTACAGCGCGGAGCCGTCGACGTACGCGGCGTCGACCCGGTCCGCGGTCGCGAGGTTGTTGACGACGGTCCCCCACGCGCCGGCGATCGGCCGCTCCGCGGCGGAGCGGTCGGCCGGGCCGCCCAACGCGACGAACTGGTCGCCGGAGAACAGGTACGTGACGCCGTCGTGGCCGAGGAACGCCGCGTCCAGCGCCGAACGGAACCTCGGCGGCAGCGGCGCGTCGCCGGGCCGGCGCTGCTCGCCCTCCCACCACTCGCCGAGCCGGCGCGGGTAGCCCTCGTCCACGGCGGCGTAGCCGGGGCCGGAGTAGCGCACGTACTGGTCGCCGCGGAACAGGTACGTGCGGCCCTCCTCGTCGACGAACGCCGCGTCGATGCGGGTGCCGTCGCTGAACGCGTTGCGGACCGTGCCCCACGCCTGGGTCCGCGGCGTCCACCGGGTGTGCTCCAGCGGCCGGACGAACGTGCGGGAGGTGCCGGCGTCGTCGCGGCCGACGATCCACGCGGTGCCGTCGGCGTCGGTGAACGCCGCGTCGACGGAGGCGAGCCCGCCGAAGCGGTCCGACAGCTCGGTCAGTGCCCGCGGCCGCGGGTCGGCCGGGGTGTCCGCGCCCGGCTCGTACCGCCAGAAGCCGCGCCCGCGGAACAGGTACACGTCGCCGTCGGGGCTCTCCAGCAGCGCGTCGATGCGGTCGACGCCGGGCGGCAGGGTCAGCGGTTCGGCGAACTTGCCGGTCAGGTCCTGGTCCTGGAAGGCGACGGCGACCTCGTCGGCGCCGAGCCCGAGCCGCGCGGCGAGCGCGGCGAAGCCGCGGATGCGGCGCACCGCGCGGCGCACGTCCGGGTCCACCGCGGCTGCGAACGGGTCGCCCAGGGCGGGCGCGACGAGCAGGTCGAGGGTCTCGGCGGTGCCGCCGACGACCGCGGCGCAGATCGCCTCGGCGGTCGCGGCGGGGACGCCGAGCGCGTCCTGCAGGGTCGCGAACACCGCCGCGCGCTGGGCCGCCTCGCGGGCGGTGAGCACCGCGACGACCTCGTCGGTGGCGGCGTCGACGGCCACGGCAACGGCGTGCAGCAGGAAGAACACGTCGCGGCTGTAGTCGGTGAGGCCCGGCAGCGCGAAGTCCAGCGCGTGGTGGACGTGCCCGAACCAGTTCAGCCGGTCGGCGGGCACGGTCAGCCCGGGCGTGAGGTCGCCCGCCTCCACGAGCACCCGCAGCAGGTCGTCGCGTTCCTGGACGGTGAACCCGAGCGCGTCGACGGCGGCGACGTCCACCCGGAACGGCGCGGCGTCGCGGATGGCCTCGACGAGGCGCTGCAGCACGAGCAGGTTCTCCGCCTCGGTGAACCCGGCGAGGGTGAGCACGGCCGCCGGGTCGGTCAGGCCGGGCACGGCGTCGTCCGGGATCCGCCCGTCGACGAGCAGCCCGGCGTCGAGCACACCCGCGACGCGCTGCGCGGCGGCGTCGTCGCCGAGGTCGCGGAAGTCGTCGGGGGTCAGGGTGTTCATCGCCGTCAGCGCGGCCGTCAGCTGGCCCTGGATCGCGTCGAGGATCTGCCGCCGGTACGGGTGGAACGCCACATCCAGGGTGAGCTCGGGCAGGGTCAGGCCGAGCGCGGCGACCGGGTCGGTGTAGGCGCCCTCGTCGTCGAGGTAGCCGTTGAACCGCAGGCTCTCCAGGAGCGCGGCCCGCTGCTGGTCGGTCAGCGGCACGTCGGCGAACACCGCCGGGTCGAGGGTGATCCAGGCGGCCGGGAACCGGTCGGCGACCTCGAGGAGGCGCTCGTACACGGGCCAGACCAGGTCGGCGAGGTCGGCGTCCACCGGGTCCACGTCGTCGTCGGACTCCAGGATCCGGCCCTCAGCGTCGATCCGCCCGTTGAAGACCAGGTTGTCGTACAGCTCCGCCTGCTCGGCGGCGGTCAGCTCCGAGTACCTGGCGAGGTCGGACGGGTAGAACGCGGCGGGCTCGTCCTCGCCAGCACGGTCCACCGCCGCGGCGAGGTCGGCGGCGATCGCGTCGCGGTACGCGCCGAATTCCCCGGTGAGCCACAGCTCCTCCGGTGTCTCGGGGAGCGTGGCGGCGTCGAGGGTGCCGGACGGGTCGAGGTACCCGCGCAGGACCAGGTTCGTGTGGATCTTCGTGGCGAACCGTTCGTCGAGACCGATGCCGCGGAAGTCGTCGGCGGTCACCCGGCCGAGGTCGGTGACGGCCGCGTAGGCGGCATCCCGGACGCCCGGCGTGAGGCGCAGCACCGGCGAGCCGACGTCCTCGGCTCCGGCCACGACGTCGTGGATCACCTGTGCCGCGCGCGGCCCGAAGCGGGCCGAGCGGAACGCGTCCGGGGTGAGCTGGACGGTCTCGAACTGCGCGCGCAGGGCGTCGAGCAGGGCGGCGCGCTCCTCGTCGGCGGCCGGGCCACGCCGCTCGGGGCCGACGCCGAGGACCTCGAGCAGCCCACGGCTGTCCAGGCCGGTCGCCTGCGCCCAGCGCACCACGCCGAGCAGGGTCTGCAGCAGCCACAGCCCGGCCTCGACGTCCGTGCCGGCCAGGATGTCGTACACGTCGGCGGAAACGGGCTCGGCGGGGCTCAGCAGGACCGGGAAGGCTGGGTGGCGGCGCAGCGACGGGTCGCTCTGCAGCGCGTCCAGGATGTCGAACAGCTCCTCGGCGGTCACGTCCAGCGCGGTGGTCAGCTGCCCGACCCGGTACAGCAGGGTCAGCGCGCCGACGCCGGCACGGCCTCGGTCCAGCGGGCCGGACACACCGTCGGCCGACCGGTCCCGGTAGCGGGTGACGATCGTCTGCACGTCGGCGTCGGCGACCCCGGTCCGCTGCCGGTACGTCGGCTTCTTCTCCAGCAGGTCGTGCGGGGCGGCGAGCTCCGGCAGGCCCGCGTAGGCGGCGGGCAGGTGCGCGGCGCCGCGCAGCACGGTGCGTTCGGTGGCGACGAACGGCACGTTGAAGACGCGGTTGAACAGGTCCAGCGGGGTGTCGCCGTCACCGACGCCGAGCGCGTTCACCGGCGCGACGAGCGCGACGACGACGTCCAGCGGCAGGTCGTAGCCCTGCTGCAGGAAGCGCAGGGTGGCGATGCGGCGCAGCGCGGTCGCGTCAAGGGTGTTGCCGCAGCAGGACCGCAGCACCAGGTCGAGGTCCTGGAACCGCAGGCCGGCGCGCCGGGCCAGCCGGACGAACCGGTTGACGCGCTCGAACCAGGCGACGGGGACGGGCTTGCTGCCGGCGCGGACCAGCCGGCGCTCGTCGGTGTCGAGGGTGACGACCTCGTCGTCATGGTGGATGAAGCACCGGTTGGCCTCCCCGCGTTCCGCCTCGGCGAGGTCGCCGTGCAGCATGGCGAGGAGTTCCTCGTGGGTCAGGCCGACGGCTTGGCGGAACCGGTCGACGGCGGCCAGGTCGGTGAACGTCTCGCCGTCGCGCAGCCCGTAGCATTCCCGCAGCGCGGCGTCGTCCAGCACGGTGGAGTACAGGTCGGCCTCGTCCTGGTTGAGTCCCAGGTACTCGCGGACGACGACGTCGGGCTGCTCGTCCACCGCGAACCGGCGGTACAGCTCCAGCGGGGTGGTGCCGAGGTGGTGCAGGAGCCGCCGCAGCCGCTCGTGCCGCAGCGAGAACGGCAGCCCGAACGGGTGGCGCAGCCCGGCGAGCGCGTCGTGGGCGCCGCCGTCGGGGTCGAGCTCGTCGGCGAGGATCCCGTTGACGATGTCGAGGTACGGCACCTCCGTGTAGCTGTTCGCGCCGTCGAGCCGCACGTCGCGCAGGTCCGGCCGCCGCCCTGGCAGGTCGCTGCCGGTGAGGAGCTGCAGCAGGTCGGCGAGGTACGCGGCCGGCGAGTACACGGACCGCGACGCATCGCTGCCGCGGAAGTCCAGATCTCCGAACAGCTTCTGGTAGTCGGGCAGGGACGGATGCATTGCGCTCCTCCTCCGATGGGCAATCAGCGGTCGAAAGACGGGCGCGCGGCAGCGTCAGATACGGCGAGTCGGTTTCCCGTCACAGGCCGCTTCCGGACCTGACAAGGCCGAGGGCGATGAGGTATTGGAAGGACGTTCTCCCGGCCGGCCACCGGACGCGATCGTCACGGCGGGCGGCTACCCTGCGTGCTGTGGCGACGCTGACCGAACTCCTGACGCTCGACGACGGGGTCCTGCTCGACCGGGTGTGTGCGTTCACCGCGGACGAGCGGGCGGCGCTGCACCGGCCGGTGCAGCGCGCCTGGGAGCGGTACGCGTGGCGGGACGCGATCGACGGGCGCGAGGATCGGTACACGCCCGAGGAGGGACGGCGGCTGGAGCTGATCCTCATGGCCGCGGCGCCCGCCGACGGGTTGTACTGGCCCCGGGACGACCAGCAGATGCGGATCGCCCGCGCGCGGGGCGGCCGGTTCGTGCACGCGCTCGCCCGGCACGCGATGCGCACGATGGCGACCGCGGACTTCGGCCCGGACTTCCACGTCATCCGCGCGGCGGAACGCGACGGCCTCATCACGCTGGACGCCGACGACGACTATGTGCTGGCGATGGTCGGCCACTTCGGTGGGCGGTACACCGCCGGCGCGCGCCGGGCGGATCGGCTGCGGGCCGACCCGGATCTGCTGGCCCGGGCCTTCTGGCGGATCTTCGAGATCGAGGGCAACCGGCAGGTGAGCCTGGCCAACGTCGACAAGTACGGTGGCCGGTCCGTGCAGACGTGGCACGACACGGTCCTCGACCTGCTGTCGGACGCCACCATCGACCGCGCGCGGGTGCTGGACGCGACCGTCGCCGCGCTCGGGCTCGGGTTCCCGCAGTACCGCGCCGGCTGGTACTCGCGCCTGCATGCCGCGCTGGCGCCGTCCGTCGAGGAACTCGCCGCCCGCCAGGCCGGCTACGTGACGCTGCTGCGCAGCTCCGTCGGGCCGACCGCCGCGCTCGCCGTCGACGCCCTCACCGCCGCGCAGAAGGCGGGTCGGCTCGACCACGACGGCGCCGCGCTCGCCGACGGGCTCGGCGCCGCGGTCCTCGCACCGGCGAAATCCACCGCGACGAAGGCGCTCGCCCTCGCGGCGCGGGTCGGCGACGGGCAGTCGTCCGTCATCGTCGCCGCGCTCGGCCATCCGCACCCCGACGTCCAGGCGGCCGCCGTCCAGCAGTTGCGGCTGCGTGGTGAGCCAGGGCCGGTCCTGTCCGCGTTGCCGGCGCTGGCGCCCGCGGTCGCGGCCGAGGCCCGCGGCTGGCTCGGCGCGGATGCGCCGCCCACGGTCACGGCACCGGTCGCCCCGCCCGAGGTCGCCGCGCCGGTACTGGAAGCGGTGGCGCCGATCACGGACCCGGCGGAGCTGGCCGAGGCGTTCGCCATCCTGCTGGCCGACCCGACCGACGCCGAGCTGCTCGAACGCGCCCTCTGCGCGGCCGCCCGGCTCGGCCCGGACCCCGGCGAGTACGCCGGCCTGGCCCGCCGGGCGGCCCGCCTGCTGCGCGACGGCCCCGCGTACGAGTGGGACCTGCTCCTGGACGTCGTCGCCGGACTGGTGCTCGCCGCCGCCCACGCGAAGCCGGTACGCAAGCTGCCGTCGCTACCGCCGCAGGTGCAGCTGCTCGCCGGGCGGGTGGCCGCCGTGGAGTCGGCCTTGCGCGCCGGGCGCCGGTTCGCCCCGTGCGCGGAGCCGACCCATGCCGGCGGCTGGATCGCGCCGGACGTGCTCATCCAGCGGCTCACCACCGGCGCCGAGCCGGATTCGCTGGACCTGGTCGCCGCGCTCCTGCGGCTCGGGCCCGACCCGGCCGGCGCGTCCGCGGCGGTCCGCGACGCGGCGGCCGCGGTGCCCGGCACCGCCGGCACCGCCCTCCGGTACGCCCTCGGCGGGCCGCCGCCGGAGCCGCTCAGCCGCTCGGACCGTCCACTATGGATCGCCGCGGCCCGGGCGCGCGCACCGCGCGGCGACGACGCGCCGCTGATCGGCCGCGGACCCGGCTTCGACGCGCCCGGTGCGGGACGGGCACCCGCGTGGCAGGTGTCGTTCGATCCCGAATGGTCCTCCTACCGGCCCATCCGGGTCGGCGCGCTCGGACCGCCCGCTTCGCCGGAACCCCCCGATCCGGCGCTGCCGACCGTGGCGCTCGCCTACGCGGGACCGTTCGACCGGTCGCCCGGCGGGCCGTGGCACCCGTGGCTGGCGTCGATGTGGCCCGGCAACATCGAACCGCTCCTGGCCCTGGCGCTCCAGCACCAGCTCGCGTCCCTCGACGGCACCGTCGACGGCGGCGTCTCGGCCCACGCCATGCACCTGCTCGACCGCACGGTCGCCGAGCTGCCGCCACTGAGCCCGTACGTCGTCGCGGCCGGGCTGGGAGGCGCCGGCCTCAGCGACCGCACCGCCGCCGTCGACACCGCCGCGGCGCTGCTGCCCCACCGGATGGACCCGGCGGCGGTGGCATCCGCGATGGCGACGCTGGCTCCCGCGGTGCCGCTGCACCGGTGGGCCGACGCGTTGGGCGACCTGTCCCTGGCCGGACACGGCGCACAGGTCCGGGCGGTGCTGACCGCCCTGCTGCCGTCCCTCGACCGGACCGGCCGTGGCCTGCACACCCTGGTGGAGCTCCTCCGCGACGAACACCTGCGCGCCGGCGTGCCGGTCACCGATCCCGCCCTGCGGCAATGGCTGCTCGCAACCACCGGCAAGTCGAAGACCGCCGCCGCCGCGCGATCCCTTCTCAGCCACCTGAACCCCGGCTGACCCCGCCGGACGGTGCCGGCGGGGTCCTGGGCGGGTCAGGCGCGGGTCAGGCGGGCACGATCTGGTAGGTCGCCCCCGACTGGGTCGGGAACGACACGGTGCCGTTCGCGGTCGTGTGCGCCACGGTGCCGGCGCCGGCCCGGGTGACGGTCACCGGCTGCGTGCCCCACGGGTTGAGCAGGGTGACCTGTCGGCCCGCCTGCGAGACGATGTCCACGTAGGACACCCGGCCGGCGCTGAGCCGGCTGGACACCAGGAAGGCGCCCTTCTCGCGCAGGTTCACGAAGCTGGCGTCGCGGGTCGCCGGCCACACCGGGAAGACCCGGATGACGCCGTCGTCGCTCTGCAGCAGCAGGCTGTCGACCGCCTCGACGGCGCCGGACTTCTCCAGGCCGTGGGACGGGTCGACGATGCGCAGGTTCGGGCCCTGCTTCTGGATGATCTGCGCCCGCAGCTGGTCGATCAGGCTCTGCGCCGGGTAGCCGGCTCGGGCCGCCTGGGTGAAGACCTTCGGGAAGCTGTTGTCCTGGCCCCACGAGTTCATCGCGTTGAGGGTGTCGATCGCGGCCTGGCGTTCGGCGGCCGGCGAGGACAGCCCGAGCGCCTCGCCGGGGTGGATGAACTCGAGGTTGACGGTGTTGTCGCCGGGATGGATCGCGCGGGTGTCGCTGCCGCTGATGGTCCCCGGGTCCGCGACGGCGTAGACGGTGCGCCCGTTGACGACGGTCGTCGGCTGCGGTGGCAGGTGCGCCAGGAGGTTCTGCCACGTCGCCCGCAGCGACGCGTCGGTGTTCAGCTCGACGGACGCGTCGACCAGCGCGGACAGCAGCGTGCGCAGCATGCCCAGGTCCGGGCTGGAGTTGCGACCCCACAGGCCCTCGTGCGGCCCCGACCAGAGGTTGTACCGGCCGGTCGCCGGGTCGAGCTCCAGCCAGCTGGAGAAGAACGCCGCCACCTCCTTCAGCACCGGGTAGGCGGTGTTCTGCAGGAACGCGCGGTCGCGGGTGTAGTCGTAGTAGGCCAGGTACTGCGTCGCCACGAACAGGGCGTTGCCGACCTGCTGGTGGTAGTTGTCGTCGGCGGTGGCGCCGTACGGGGCGATGCCGACCGGGAACAGCAGCCCGGCCGGGACGCCGCCGGACGGGAAGCGGCGGCTCACGTAGTCGGGCTTGACGCGGTTGAGGTCCTGCCGGGCGCGCCGCCGGGCCTCGGGAAGATAGGCGGCGACGAGGTCGAAGTACGGCTGGGCGAGGTCGGTGCGGTTGCTGGAGTACACGCCGTAGAAGTTGGCCATGTAGTTGTAGTTGAGGTGCATGTCCCCGCTGAACTGCGGGGAGTCGCTGGTGGCCCAGATGCCGTAGAGCCCCGGCGACAGCCGGCCCGGGCGGATCGAGGAGCCGAGCAGGTAGAGGGCGCCGTAGTAGTAGCGGTGCAGGACGTCGTCGCCGACGTTGAGGTAGGAGCGCAGCCAGTAGCCCTTCCACCAGTCCACGTGGGACGTGTAGAGGCCGTCAAGCGCGGCGCCGGTCTGCGCGCCGGCGAGGGACTGGGCGGCGGCCGCGGTGCCGGTCGGGTTCTGCCCGCCGCCCGCGACGGCGGTGACCAGCCGGACGGTCTGGCCTGGGGCGAGGTCGAAGGTCAGCCGCGCGGTGGCACCCGACGCGGACGGCGTGCCGGTCACGGTGCCGCCGACCAGGCGGGTGGCGAGCGATGCCTCGGAGACCCAGCGCGGCCCGGTCGGCGTTCGGCGGGTCGCCCACAGCGTCTGGCCGGACACGCCCGCGGTGTTGGTGAAGCCGGAGCGGGCGTCGACGGCGCCGGCGAAGGTCTCCGCCTTCAGCGATACCGTGGTGGTCCCGGTGGACTGCAGCTGCGTCACCACGAGGTTGCGGTCGGCGGCCGTCCACGTCCGCATGGTGACGGGCTGGCCCGCGAGCGTCATCGTGGTGTCGACGTCGCCGCGCAGGATGTTCTGCTCCTCGCGGAACGCGCCGGACGCGGGTGGCGTGCCCGGCCCGGTGCCGGGGGCGTAGAGCTCCAGCTGGCCGATGCGGGCCCGCGGGTTGGTGCTGGAGTCGGCGGTGGTGCCCTGGGTCGGTTCGGTGATGTTCAGCCGGACGTAGCGCACGGTGCGGCTCGTGACGGTGCGGTCGGTGACGGCGGCCGTGTTGTTCGTGACGGTGTCCGCCGTCGCCCAGGCCGACCCGTCGGTGCTGGTCTGCAGCGTGAAGTTCCTGGTGTTGTTGGCGGTCTCGGCGGGGCGGGCGGCGCTGTCGTGCCGCACGACGTACCGGTCGAAGGTCTTCGCGGAGCCGAGGTCGAGCGTCAGCGTCTGCGGCTTGCCGATCTGCGAGACCCAGCCCTCGTAGCCGCTGCCCCACTGCCCGCTGACCGCGCGCGGCGGCGGGAAGTCCGGATGTGCGCTGGTGGCGGTGGCGGTCGCCCCGAGCGCAAGGTTGCCCGACGGGGCAGCGGCGGCGGGCGCGATGGTGACGCCGCCGAGCGCGACGAACGACGGGTTGGGGTTGCCGGCCCAGAAGTCGCCCTTGGAGACGTAGAAGGTCTTGGCGCCGGCGCTGCCGCCGGAGGTGACGCCGATGTCGCCGTTGCCGAGCAGGGCGGTGTTCGGCATCGAGCGGCTGATCGCGCCCGCGGCGTCCGGGCTGGTCCAGACGCCGCGGATCGGACCGACGAGGTTCTGCACGTCGGTCCACTGCTGGGTGGGGGTCGGGGTCGCCGCGTGCGCGGGTGGGGCGGAGGAGACGGTGACGAGCGCGGCGACGCCGGCGCCGAGCAGTGCGGTGCCGGCGGCGGTCAGCCGGCGGCCCTGCCGGTGGTGCGGTCTGTGGTTCGGGCGGTGGTTCATGTGCGCTCCCTCATCGGCGGAATGGACGAGCGGTTGTTGCCGGGACTGGTACGGGCGGGGCGCCGATCCCCGCGGTGAACGTCAGGACCGAATGGTCCGAGCAGGATGGCCTCGGTGGCGGCGACACCGGCGTTGCTGTCGCGGTTGGCGACGCCCCGCTCGGCGACGCGGAAGCGGCCGCCGCCGACCGCCTCCATCGCCTGCCCCCACAGCCCGCCGGAGGTGGCGGCGTGGATGCGTGACAGCAGGGCCTCGGCGAGGTCGGGCCGGCCGAGGCGGCACAGGCCGTGCGCGGTGGCGCCGGGCCATGCGCCGAACGCGCCCGCCGCGCCGTGGTCGGGGCGGTCGGAGCGCGGCGCCACCGGGTCGTCGGGGGCGAGGGCCCGCATCCAGTCGCCGTCGACGAGGTGGGTGGCGGCGAACTCGACCATCTCCGCGCGGACGTGCTCGGGCAGGTCGTCGGCGAGCTCGGCGGCGACCAGCGCGAAGTCCAGGACGTGGCCGATCGTCTCGTCGCCCTCCGGGTGCGCGATGCGCCAGCGGCCGCCGCCGGCGTACTGGCCGAGGACCGCCGCGGTGAGCGCGTCGGCGTCGGCGTCGGCGCGGGCGGCCTCCACCGACAACTCGGCAGACAACTCCGCCGCCGTCTCGTCTTCGGTGGGCAGCCGGCGCAGCAGCCCCGCGAGACTGCGCAGCATCCCGGCGTGGGCGGCGTTGAGCGACACGACCGCGTCGCGGTAGTTGGGCACGCACTCCAGCAGCTCCCACGGGTCGCGGCCGAAGTCCATCAGCACCCCGTCGCCCCACCGCGCGCGGGCCGAACGCGGGCGGTAGGCCATCGCCCGCAGGTGGTCCAGGACCGTCGCGGCGCCGGCCTTCTCCGGCAGCAGGGCGAGGTCGCCGGTCTCCGCCAGGTACGCGCGGACGGTGCGGAACAGTGCGTAGTCGTTGGCGGCGTAGTGGTTGCCGGTCGGCAGCAGGTTGCGGGTGTCGAAGGAGTGGCAGCGCTCGTACGGCTGGGCGAGCGCGGCGAGCAGCCAGGCGCGCAGCGCCACCGGGTCGAGGCGGGCGGCGGTGTGCGGCCACTCCGACTGGTCCCAGAAGAACGTCGTGGTCGCCCCGAGCCGCGGGCCGCCGGTGAGGTAGACCGGGCCGATCGGGCTGACACCCGTGTTGCGCAGGTAGACGGCGAGCAGCACGCCCAGGTGGTACGTGCGGGCGAGGCCTTCGGGGGCGCCGTCGAGGACCGGGAGGTGGCCGGAGAACACCGCGTTGCCGGGGGTGAAGGCACTCGCCCAGGTGGCGCGCCAGCGGTCGGCGACGGCGGCGTGCTCGGCGGCGAACCGGCCCGCCGTGTGCCGGGCGGCGCGCAGCGCGTCCGAGCGGCCGGTGGCGAAGGTCAGCACGACCCCGAGCTCGGCAGTCCCGCCGGGGGCGACGGTGACGGTCCAGCCGGCGACCGCGCCGCCGCCGAGCGGGTCGAGGCGGTCGGGTGGGGTGGCGAAGGCGTACGCGGCGAAGGCCGGGCTGCCGCCGTCGGCCACCACCACCGCCGTGTCCTCGATCTCGGGCCGCCACCGGTGCGCGCCGTCCCAGGGCTCGGTGGTCAGCACGGCGCCGCCGGCGTCGAGGGAGGCGCCGTGGTCGCCGATGTGGACGCTCAGCCCGTGCCAGCGCCCGGCCGCGAGCGCCTCGCCGCCGGTGACGAGCTCACCGCCGGCCCGCAGCCACGGCCGGCCGTCGGTGAGGCCGAGCTGGACGGAGTCGGGGTGGTTGCCGTGGGTCAGGATGACGCCGCTCTGGCCGTCGGCGTCCGGGCGGAACTGCAGGCTCAGCGTCGCGCCGGGTCCGAGCGCCACGGCCGGGAGGCGGTGCTCCTCGTCCACGGCACGGATCCGGAACGTGCCGGGGGCGGCCGCGAGGCCGCGGACGCTGCCGAGGACGGCGGGTGGCCGGACGCGGCCGGAGTCGGGCGCGGTGTGGTCGGGCAGCTCCGTCGACAGCAGCATCGGCTCGGTGTCCTCGTCGCGCTGGATGCCCGGCGGGCGGGGGCGGCCCAGCCGCAGGTGCCGCGGCTCCGCGGCGTGCAGCTGCACCTGGCGCGGCGCGTCGGCGAGGACCTCGGCCCGCACCCGTTCGGTGGCGAAGTGGTCCGGGTAGTGCCCGGCGCTCCACGGCGCGCCGTAGAGCCAGCCCCAGCCCGTCTCGCTGTGCGCGATCGGCGCCAGGAGGCGCTGCTCGACGTCGACGGTGACCGGCCGCTCCCCCGGGTTGTGCAGGCGGACCCGCCACAGCACGGCGTGCCGCTCGTAGCCGAGCCGCGTGTCGGTCTCGACGGTGAGACCGGCGGCGGTGCCGGACCGGGCGACGCCCCACGGCGCCCAGCGGAACCGGTCGGCGGCGACCACCCGGCCGGCGACGCGCAGGACGCCGGTGTGGTAGCCGCCGGAGAACGGTGGCATCGCCAGCCACGACACGGACGTGAGGTCGGCGTTGACGTGTGCCTGGCCCCACTGGTTGCGCAGCGACGGCAGGTGCGCGAGGTCGGCGGCGGGCATCCAGTCCCCGGCGAGGTCGTCCAGCGGCGGCGCGCTCACTTCGTCGCCCCGCTCATCAGGCCGTGGATGAACTCGCGCTGGCTGACCAGGTAGCCGGCGACCGGGATGACCGCGGCGAGGAACATGATGCCGAAGAGCTGGCCGTAGTCGGTCGAGTAGGTGCCGAGCGAGAGGTAGACGCCGGTGGTGATGGTCTGTCCCTTCAGCGGGCCGAGGATGAACAGCGGGTTGAGGAAGTCGTTCCACACCCACAGGCCGAGGAAGATGGCGACGGTCGCGGTGGCCGGGCGCACCATCGGGAACACCACCTGCCACCACACCCGCAGGTCGCCGGCGCCGTCGACCCGGGCCGCCTCGACGACCTCCCGGGGCACGCCGCGCAGGAAACCGACGTAGACGAACACGGCGAAGGACAGGTAGCCGCCGCCGACGTTGGCCAGGATGAGGCCGGCGTACGTGTGCTGCAGCCCGACACTGTCCAGCAGCCCGACGATCGGCAGCAGCACCACCTGCGGCGGCACCATGAGGCCCAGCGCGAAGACGGCGAGCAGCACGCCCTTGAGCCGTGGCGGGCGCTCCGAGATGTAGAAGCTCAGCGCGCTGGCCAGCGGCACCAGCACCGCGACGGACACGGCGGTGACGACGACGGAGTTGATGAGGCCGACCTGGACGAGCAGGTCCGGGCGCTGCAACGCGCGGGTGAGGTTGGTCAGCGTGAACGGCGCGGGCGGGGCCGCCGGGTTCGCCAGGATCTGCCGCTGATCCTTGAACGCGTTGACGAGGGCCAGGTAGATGGGCAGGCAGAAACCGAGGGTCGCCAGCGCGGCGAACACGGTCTGCGGGTGGAGACGTCGGATCACAGCCGGACCTCGCGTCGGCGCAGCAGGGACGTGACGGTGTACGCGATCCCGGCGGTGAGCGCGAGCAGCAGCATGGCGATCGCCGAGGAGTAGCCGAAGAGGTTCTGCGTGAACGCGACCTCCAGCAGGTAGTACGCGGTGGACTGGGTGGTGTTCGCCGGGCCGCCGCCGGTCAGCACCGCGATGACGTCGTACAGCTTGAAGGTGGTGATCAGGCAGAGGACGACGTTGATGGTCATGCCGGGCGCGATCATCGGCAGCGTGACGGCACGGAACCGTTGCGGTGCGCTCGCGCCGTCCATCCGCGCGGCCTCGTACAGCTCCGGCGGGACGGTGCGCAGCGACGCGGAGTACACGACCGTCGCGAACGCGATCGTCGCCCAGCTCACGACGGCGCAGATGGACACGGTGGCGAGCCGGGTGGAGCCGAGCCAGGCGACCGGTTCGCCGCCGAGGCCGACCTGGCGCAGGGCGGCGTTGAGCAGGCCGTTCTGGGTGAGCAGGCTGCGCCAGATGAACGCCACGATGACGCCGGAGAGCACCTGCGGGATGAACACGAGCGTGCGCATGACCCGGTAGCCGGTGGTGTCGCGGTTGAGCAGCAGCGCGAAGGCCAGGCCGAAGACGTTGGCCACCACCGTCACCACGACGACGACCAGCAGGGTGAACTGCAGCGTGCCGCGCAGCCGCTCGTCGCGCAGCAGCTCCGCGTAGTTGGCCAGCCCGACGAAGCTGCTGCTGGTCTTGAGCGGGTTGCGGTCGGTCAGGCTCAGCGCCGCGCTGCGGCCGAGCGGGTAGAGCAGGAACAGCACGTACAGGCCGACCGCGAGCCAGGCGATGGCTGCGAGGCCCCGGCCCTGCCGCCGCCGCCGGGCCCGCGCCGTCACTTGGCGGCCTTGTCCCAGGCGGCGTCGAGCGCCGCGAGCTGTCCCTTGACGTCGTCATTGGTGAACAGCTGCTGCGACAGGGCGTAGAACAGGTCGGCGACGCCGGGTGGCAGCGCGTCGTCGTTGTTCACCCAGCCGATCGAGCTGACCTTGGCGGTGCCGTCCTGCACGAACCGGTAGCAGTCGGTGAACAGCGGCGTGACCTTGGCGCCGAAGTCCTCCAGCTGCACGGTCTTGAGCATCGGGAAGGCGCCGTCGGTCTCGATGAGCGTGCGCAGGTTCTTCGGCGACAGCGACCAGGCCTTGGCGAACTCGGCGGCCTTGGCGGCGTTGGCCGACTTCGCGTTGACGCTGGTCGTGCCGCCGACGTTGAACGGCACGACCGGCCGGCCGTCCTCGGTCGGCAGCAGGAACGCGCCGAAGCTCGCGGCCTGGGCGGCGGAGACCTGGCCGATGAACCAGCTGCCCATGAGGTACATGCCGGCCTTGCCGTCGAGGAACTGCTTGTTGGCGTCGGCGTAGTTGACGCCGAGCGCGCCGCTGCCGAACGCCCCGGCCTTGACGAGGTCGCGCTGCCGGGTGACGGCGGCGACGACGTCGGCGTCGGCGAAGTGCGTCCGGCCGGCGTAGCGGTCCTTGATCCAGTTGGGGTTGCGGCCGAGCACGTGCGCGCTGACCAGGCCGACGAGCGGCATGCTGGCCGACCACGGCTCGGCGCCGGCGAGCTGGATCGGGGTCACCCCGGCCGCCTTGAGCCTGGCCACCACGTCGGTGAACTGGGCCCAGGTCGCCGGCACCGCCAGGCCGTGCTTGGCGAAGAGCTCCTTGTTGTAGAAGACCATCGGCAGGATCTGCGAGTTGGTCGGCGGGATGTAGGTCTTGCCGCCGATGGCGTTGCCGTCGGGCTGCAGGAAGTTGGACTCCAGCCACCCCGGCTCGAAGGGCTGCAGCAGCCCGGCCTCGAGGAAGTCCTTGGGGTTGATGGAGGCGAGCACGTCGGGGAACTGGCCGGACGCCTGCAGCTGCTTCGCGTAGGCGTTGCGGTCGCTGGTCGGAGCCACGATCTTCTTGACGGTGACGCCGTCGAGGCCCTTGGTGGCGTCGGTGATCGAGTCGTCCCAGAACGTGGCGGTCAGTGCCGGGGTCTCGAAGGTGAGGAACGTGATCGTCGGGCCGCCGTCGCCGGTCTCGCCCGGCGAGCAGCCGGTCGCGAGCAGCGTGGCGGAGGACAGTGCGGAGATCAGGACCGTGCGGCGGGTCAATGACATGGAAACCTCCGGGATAACGTCCGCCCGGGCCGGCAGGAGCTACAGCGGTGGCGGCCGTGCGGGAACCTTACGACCGCGAAACATCGGATGTCAACGCTCCGACGACGCCTCGGGATAACGTTGTCTGAGTGATCTCGCCTATGATCGAGCCGCAGACATGGGAGGATCAGACATGACCGAGCGCCGCAAGCGGCCGACGATGAACGACGTCGCCCGGCACGCCGGGGTCGCGCTGCGAACGGTCTCGCGGGTCGTCAACGGCGACCCGACCGTCGGCGCCGACTTCGCCTACCGGGTGCACGCCGCCGTCACCGCCCTGGGCTACGTGCCGGACGAACGCGCCCGGCAGCTGCGCGGCGGCAGCAGCGGCCTCATCGGCGTCGCGGTGCGCAACCTGGCCGCCGGCCATCCGGTCCTCAGCTCGCTCGACGCCGCCGCCCGCGAGCACGGCTACACCATCCTGGCCACGGCGACGGCCGACGAGGAGGACCGCGAGCGCGAGGTCGTGCAGTCCATGTGCCGCCACCACCTCGACGGGATCGTGCTGGAACCCGTCGGCGACAACCACCAGTACCTCACCCGCGAGCTCGACGCGGGCACGCCGATCGTCGCGTTCGACCGGCCGGCCGGTGGCATCACCGCCGACACCGTCATCTCCGACAACGCCGCCGGCATCGGCACCGCCTTCGGGCACCTGACCTCGCACGGGCACCGCCGCATCGCCTACATCGGCGACGCGGAGCGCATCTTCACCGGCCGCGAGCGGGCCGCGGCGTTCCGGGCCTGCATGGCGGCGGGCGGCGAGCCGATCACCGGCCGGGTCCACCCCGGGCCCGTGGAGCCCGCCCGGATCGCCGCGGCGCTCGACGAGGTGCTGCGCGGCCCGCGGCCCGCGACGGCGCTCATCACCGGCAACGCCTCGACCACCCTGGAGGTGCTGCGCCACCTGGGACCGGACGCCGGCACGCTGGCCATCGTCGGCTTCGACGACTTCCCGCTCGCCGACCTGCTGCGCCCCGGCGTCACCGTCGTCGCCCAGGACAGCGACACGATCGGGCGGACCGCGATCGACCTGCTCCGCCTGCGCGCCGCCGACCACGGGCGCCCGGTGCAGACGGTCACGGTCGACGTGCGGCTCATCCCCCGCGGCTCCGGCGAGCGCCCACCCCCGGACTGACGCCGATCCGCGGTGCGGGTGTGGCGGTGTGCCGACATCGCGGGCATCGATTGACATGGCGGGTGCGCGGCCCCTACGTTTCGCTCACTTTCACTTTCGCGGGGGCTCATAGTGATCAAGTTCTGTCGTTCCGTGCGCAGAAACCGCTCATTCGCCGTCACCACTTCGCTCACGGTCGCCGCGGTCGGCACCGTGGTCGCGCTGGCGGCCGGCGCGCCGGCCGGCGCGGAACCCGCGCCTACACCAACAGGGCAGCAGTCCACGAACCAGCGGGCGGCCGAGACCGCCGCCATCCGGCAGGCCGTGGACAGCGGCCGCGACGTCGAGGTGCAGGGCTCGAAGTCCGAGCTCGCCCGGGTCGTGGCCACGCCGCGCGGGACGCTGGTGCGGGAGAGCTATGCGGTGCCGCACTGGACGAAGAAGGACGGTACCTGGCGGCAGATCGACCTGAACCTGCACCGCGACGGTGCGACGATCGCGCCGGCGGCGTCGGTGGCGGACGTGCGGTTCTCCGCCGGCGGCACCGAACCCCTCGTCACTCTCAACGGTGCCGGTGGTGCGCTCAAGCTGACCTGGCCGTCGAAGCTGCCCGCGCCGCGGATCGAGGGTGACACGGCGGTGTACGAGTCGGTGCTGCCGGACGTCGACCTGCAGGTGCAGTCCACTGTGGAGGGCTTCGGCTACTCGCTGATCGTCAAGACCAGGCAGGCCGCGGCGAACCCGGCCCTCGCCAAGCTGAAGTTCGGTCTCACCAGCACCGGCTGGTCGCTGCGGAACAAGCCGGGCGGCGGCTACGAGGCCCGCGACAGCGCCGGGAAGGTCACCGCCTCCGCCGGGCAGGCGCTCATGTGGGACTCCGCCGGCGTGCCGAGTGCCCAGCGGTCCCTCACCGCCGGCCAGAACTCGGCGCTGCGGCACGTGCCCGACAACGCGCGCAAGGCCGACCTCCCGACCACCGTCGAGGGCGGATCGCTCGTCATCGTCCCCGACGCCGCGATGCTCGCCGACCCGAGCGTCACGTACCCGGTCGTGATCGACCCGTGGACCGGCGTCGGCCGCGCCCGCTGGGGCTACACCAACTCCACGAACGCCAACCGCGACGACGGCATCGTCCGCGTCGGCGTCAACACCGACGGGTCCGGCACCTACCGGTCGTTCTTCGCGTTCGACCTCAGCTGGCTGCCCGGCAAACAGATCCGCGGCGCCAAGTTCATCACCACCATGACCCACTCCTGGTCCTGCACCGCCACCCCCGTCAGCCTGTACCGCACCGGCGACCTCACCACGAGCGGCAAACAGACCTGGTCCGGCCCCGCCCTCAACCTGTTCGTCGAGACCAGGTCCGGCAACGCCCACAAACCCTCCACCGGCGCCGGCTGCGCCAACGACCCGCAACCCAACATGTACATGGAGTTCTCCAACCAGACCCTGGTGAACGACGTCATCAACTTCGGTCAGGGCCGCGGCAGCTACACCCTGGGCCTGTCGGCGCGTGACAGCGACGGCACCGACGAGAGCACCGGCAACCGGTGGAAGAAGTTCGACCAGGCCTCCACCGCCATGTCCATCGAGTACAACAACCTGCCCAACACACCGCAGGCGTCGGCGCTGACGACACACCCCGACTACACCGCCGCGGGGCAGGCCTGCGCCACCGGCAGCGGCCGGCCGACCGTACGGTCGACGGCGCCGTGGCTCAAGGCCAGCGTCTCCGACCCCGACGGCGACCAGAGCGGCCAACTGTCCGCGTCGTTCGCGCTCCAGCAGTGGAACGGCACCGCCTGGACCGCCGTCGCCGGCTGGCCGAAGAGCGACACCGGCGTCCCGTCCGGGACCCTCGCCGAGGTGGGGGTCCAGGACGGCACGATCACCGGGTCGATGGCCCGCTGGCAGGTGCAGGTCAGCGACGGCCTGGGCGGCAGCTCGGGCTGGTCGCCGTGGTGCGAGTTCACGCTCGACATCACCCCGCCCGGCACCAGACCGACCGTCGCCGCGGCCGACGGCCTGTACCTCGAGTCGCCGCCCAACGACACGATGCGCGGCTCGGCCGGGCGCAGCGGCCAGTTCACCTTCGGCGCCAACGGCGAGACCGACGTCGTCGACTACGAGTACCAGCTCGACGCCGGCCCGAAGTCGTGGGTCAACGCCGTCACCACCGGCGGGACGGCCACGGTCTGGGTCACCCCGACCCACGTCGGCGAGCACGTCCTGACGGTCCGCTCCCGTGACGGCGCCCAGAACGCGTCGCCACCGAAGGACTACCGGTTCCTCGTCGACGTCCCGGCCGCGCCGAAGGCCGTCTGGAAGATGGACGAGGGCAGCGGCACCAGCCTGGCCACGTCGCCGGCCGGCGGCCCGGCCATGACGGCGGCCAACGGCCCGGCGTGGACCGACGGCCGCGTCCCGGGCACGCACGCCGTCACCGGCAAGGACCGCGGTCTGCGGTTCGACGGGGTCGACGACCTCGCCGCCACCGCCGGCGCCGTGCTCGACACGTCGAAGAGCTTCAGCGCCGCCGCCTGGGTCCGGCCGACCGGCGGGCTCGACACCACCCGCACCGTCCTGTGCCAGGAAGGCGCCTCCGCGTGCGGGTTCGCGGTCACCTACGCCCCCGCGCCGGTCAACCGGTGGACGCTGACCATGTACGGCACGGACACGGTCAACGCGCCGGTCGCGCAGACGACGTCGGGCGCGCCGCCGGTGCTCAACCAGTGGACGCACCTGGCGGCGTCGTGGGACGCCGGCACGAAGACCGCGAAGCTGTACGTGAACGGCATCCTGGCCGGTCAGTCCACCCGCGCCACGAACTGGAACGCCACCGGGGCGCTCCTCGCCGGCCGCGGCAAGCTCAACGGATCCCGGACCGGCACGTTCCTCGGCGACATCGGCGAGGTCCAGGTCTGGGACCGCGTGGTCGTCCCGGCGCTCGACCTGAAGCCGCTCGCCGCACCCGTCACCACCGGCGACTGGGACATGGAGGACTACACCACCGCCGAGCCCCGGCAGGTCACCGACAACAGCAGGTACCAGCACCCGCTGACGCTGTCCGCCGACCCGACCGTGACGTTGTGCGACGGGTACAACTTCAGCACCGGCCTCTGCTTCAACGGCACCTCCGGCGTCGCCACGGCCGACCCGGCGGTGCGCACGGACCAGTCGTTCGCGGTCGAGGGCTGGGTCCGGCTCACCGACACCACCGTGTCCCGTGCCGCCTTCTCCCAGCAGGGCAGCCGGGGCGCCGCGTACACCGTCCGCTACGACAAGACCGCCAACCGGTGGTCGTTCGCGGTCACCGGCGCCGACACCGACACCCCGACCGTGGTCCAGGTGAACTCGCTCGCGGCGCCGCTGCTCAACAGCTGGACCTATCTGCAGGCTGTCTACGACGCCCACGCCGGACGGATCCGGCTGTACGTCGACCGGCAGTTCCAGAGCGAGGCGAGCGTCGCCGCGGTCTGGAACGCCGGCGGCACGTTCAACATCGGCCGGACGCTGCGGGCCGGCGCCGCCGCGGAGTTCTTCGCCGGCGACATCGACGAGGTCCGAGTGGTCACCGGCGTCGCACAGACGCAGACCCCGGCCGGCTACTACCAGACGATCACCCCGACCCGGTTCCTGGACACCCGCAGCGGTCTCGGCAACGGCGGCAACACCGCGCCGATCCAGCCGAGCGGCACGGTCAGGCTGACGATCGCCGGAGCGAACGGCGTCCCGGCCGCCGACGTCACCGCCGTGGCGGTCAACGCGACCGTGATCTCGCCGACGGCATCCGGCTACCTGACGCTGTACCCGTCCAACACGCCGCAGCCGGTGACGTCGAACGTGTACTTCCAGGCGAACGCCGTGCTGGCCAACTTCGCGATCGTCCCGGTCGGACCGGACGGCACGATCAGCATCTTCAACGGCAGCGGCGGGACCGCGCACGTCGTGGTCGACGTGTCGGGCTACTTCACCTCCGACGAGGCGAAGGCGGGCAACAGCAGCTACCACTCGCTCCACCCGACCCGCATCCTCGACACGAGGTCAGGGCTGGGGGCGCCGACCGCCCCGCTGGCGGGCGGCAACACCATCGCGCTGCAGGTCGGCGGCGTCAACGGCATCCCCACCGGCATCACCGCGGTGGCGATCAACCTCACCTCGGCGAACGCGACCTCGGGCGGGCACCTCATCACCCGGGCCGACGGCACACCCCTGCCCACCGTCTCCGGGCTGCAACTGACCACCGGTGTCGTGCTCGCCGACCTCGCGATCGTGGCCGTGGCCGGCAACGGCAAGATCGACATCACGATGCAGGGCGGGGTCGGCAGCACCGACGTCGTCGGCGACGTGGTCGGCTACTTCGCCGCCGGCACGAGCGGCAGCAAGTACCACGCGGTCAGTGCCACCCGGCTGCTGGACACCCGCCAGGACAACACCCCGGTCGCCGCGTTCGGTGTCCGGTCCATCGGGCAGGGCCCCAACGTCATCGCCGACGACGCGACCCTCGTCCTGAACTTCACGGTCACCCAGGGAACCACCGCGGGGTTCGCCGTGGCCTACGCCAGCGGCACCACCCCGCCCGCGGCCTCCACCATCAACTGGTTCGCCGGCCAGACGATCGCCGCACTGTCACTGCCGAAGACCGGCGGCGGGGTCACGGACTTCTACAACGCCGGCAGCGGCAGCACACATCTGGTGGTGGACTGCCTGGGGTACTTCTCCAGCACCTGACCGCCGGCGCTCGGCGGGGGCGGTCAGGTGATCCATCCCTGTCCCCCGCCGGGCGGCCTCCAGTTGCCTATCGGGCACCGGGTGCCCGGTAGCCGACCTTCTGCCGGGTGGCATGATCGATCTCGTCCGATGTCAGCAGCACGACCGTCTCCGTGCCGACCGCGCCGGAGGCGGTGACGGCAAGGCGGAACGCGGCGGCCGTCGCGTTGTCGGGCAGGTCCGCGATGATGTACGTGTCCGCACCGCCGAAGCCGAAGTAGAACGACTCCAGGTGGCCGCCGAGACTGGTGATCAGTCGCTCACACTCCTTGAGCCGGCCGCTGCCACCTTCGTCGAGAAGGCCCTGAACACCTTCAGCGGTGTACGCGCTTCGGAACAGGTACTTCGCCACGTCTGTCACCTTCTTCCAGGTTCGTTGCCGGGAGCGGGACGACAATGCGGCCCCTACAAGCGCCCTGGCGCCGATGCCCCACAGAGCGGTCCTGTATCTGGCCTACCGGGCGCCGGGCGGCCGGTAGCCGACCTTCTGCCGGGTGGCCTGATCGATCTCGTCCGGCGTCAACAGTGCGATCACCTCCGTTTCGACCGCCCCGGAGGCGGTGACGGCAAGGCGAACCGCGGCGGCCGTCGAGTTGTCGGGCAGTTCCACGACGATGTAGGTGTCCGCAGCGCCGAAGCCGAAGTAGTACGACTCCACGCTGCCTCCGAGACGGCCGACCAACTCCTCGGTCTGCTTGACGCGGCCGCTGCCACCTTCGTCGAGGAGGCCCCGAACGCCTTCGGTGGTGTAGGAACTTCGGAACAGGTACTTCGCCATCGCGACTCACCTTCTTCCAGGTTCGTTTCCGCTGCCGGCGGCCACCTGCGACCAAGGCCGAAATTTCCTCATACCGGCGGCACAAACCTTCCGAGGGCGCGTTCTCAGCGCCGTGTCACGGCGCCTTGTCACGGTGCCTTGTCACGGTGCAATGAGTGGGCCGTCCTGGCGGCTCAGTGCGAGCAGCAGCTGGCGGGACTGTTCCAGCGAAGCCAGGTCGCCGCCCCCGTACAGGCCGGCGATGGACGCGCCGTCGGCCGCGTGCATGATCAGGCGCGCTCGCTGCGGGTGCAGGCCGTCCGCGTCGAAGGCGTCCGCCCACCGTCTGCTGTCCTGCCGCAGGAGTTCGTCGACGCCGGGGACGCTGAACAGCGTCGCGACGAGGACCGCGAACTCGGAGTTCCCGTCGCCGCTGACGAGCTCGTCGAAGGTCGCGTTGACATAGCCGCGAACCAGGCGGCCCGGTGCGTTGTCGTGGGGGTCGATCGCCGCGTGGACGGCCGCCCTGAACTGTTCGATCAGGTCCTCCGCCAGTGCCAGCAGCATCTGGTCGCGGGACTTGAAGTGGTGCAGGACGCCGCCTTTCGACACCCCGGCGTGCCGCGCGATCGTGTCGACGCTGGCGCCGGCGCCCTGCGTGCCGACGACCTTCGCGGCGGCGTCCAGCACCATCCGGCGCGTCTTGTCCGTGTTGCGTCCCCGGGCCTCCACGCAGACGTCCTCCACAGCTCGGTGTGGTGCGGCGCACCGTACCGACAGCATACTAACCGACCATCTGGATTGCTCAGCCGACCAAATGGTCAGTACAGTCGAGCGCATGGCGATCCCCTCACCGACGCGCACCGCCGACGCCCCGACCGCGAAGGCCGGCTCCCGCCAGTGGGCCGCGCTGGCGGCGCTCGCCCTGACCGTGACCCTGCTGGCCGTCGACGGGACCGTGCTCGCGCTCGCGATGCCCGCCCTCAGCGCGGATCTGGCCGCCAGCTCCAGCCAGGTGCTGTGGATCGGCGACGTCTACTCCTTCGCCCTCGCCGGCCTGCTCATCAGCATGGGCACCCTCGCCGACCGCATCGGCCGTAAGCGGCTGCTGCTGCTCGGAGCCGCCGGCTTCGGCGCCGCGTCGGCGCTCGCCGCGTTCGCGCCGACGGCAGGATGGCTGATCGCCGCCCGTGCGCTGCTCGGCGTCGCCGGGGCCACCGTGATGCCGTCGACGCTGTCGATCATCCGCGACATGTTCACCGACCCCCGGCAGCGCACGCGCGCGGTCGCCGTGTGGTCGGCGGGCGCCTCCGGCGGCGCGGCGCTCGGCCCGCTGGTCGGCGGGGCGCTGCTGGAGCACTACTGGTGGGGCTCGGTGTTCATCATCAACCTGCCGATCATGCTGCTGGTGCTGATCAGCGTCGCCGTGCTGGTGCCGGAGTCGCGCAATCCCGAACCGGGCCGGTTCGACCCGTTCAGCGCCGCGCTGTCGATCGCCGCCATCGTGCCGCTGGTGTGGGCGGTCAAACACTGCGCCACGTCAGGCATCGACCTCGCCGGTCTGATCGCCGTCCTCATCGGTGCCGCCGCCGCGGTCGTCTTCGTCCGCCGGCAGCGGGCGCTGCGCACTCCGCTGATCGACGTCACGCTGTTCACCAGGCCCGCGTTCACCGGCACCGTGCTCGCCTCGCTCGTCGCGGTGTTCGCGTTCAGCGGCCTGCTGTTCTTCTTCTCCCAGTACCTGCAGCTCGTCCGCGGCTACTCGCCCCTGCAGGCCGGGCTGCGCGAGCTGCCCGGCACCCTCGCCTCGATCGCGGTCGTGGTCGTCGCCGTCCGCGTCATCGCCCGCCTCGGCGTCGGCGCGACGCTGGGCGCGTCGTTGCTGCTCACCGCGGCCGGCTTCGGCGTGCTCGCGGTCGCCGAGGGGTTCACCGGCTACCTCGGGCTGGCACTCGCGCTGGTGCTGGTCGGTGTCGGGATCGGTATCGCCTACACCGCCGCCACCGACGCCGTCCTGAGCGCGGTCCCCCGCGAACGGGCCGGGGCGGCGTCAGCGATCTCCGAGATGTCGTACGAGCTCGGCGTCGCCCTCGGCATCGCGGTGCTCGGCACCCTGCACGCGGTGTTCTACCGCGGCGGCCTGCCCGACCTGTCCGGCCTGTCGGACCCCGCCCGGACGGCGGTCACCGAATCCCTCGCCGCCGGCAGCCAGTCCCTGGCCGGCGCCGGGCAGCAGCAGATCCTCGCCGCCGCCCGGGACGCCTTCGCACAGAGCATGCAGGTCACCTCGTTGATCGCCGCCGCGCTGCTCGTCGTCGCCGCCGTCATCGCCTGGAAGGTCGTGCCGTCCAGCCGGCAGCCGGGGCTATCTGGTCGGTAGTGGCGCGTCGCGGTTGGTCATGGCGTCCTGGGCCTCGGGGTACCGGGCTCCGACGATGCTGACCTGATCGGCCGCGGCCCGCAGGTCGGCCAGCTGGTCGGCGGTGAGCTCCACCGATGCGGCGGCCGTGTTCTCCTCCAGCCGCCGCAGGGTCTTGGTGCCGGGGATGGGCACGATCCAGGGGTGCTGGTGCAGCAGCCACGCCAGTGCCAGCTGGGCAGGGGTGGCTCCGGCCTTGGCGGCGATCTGGTTGAGGACGTCGACCAGGGCGAGGTTGGCGGCGAGTGCCTCGCCCTGGAAGCGTGGCGTCTGGCCACGGAAGTCGCTGTCGGCGAACGTGGTCGTGGTGTCGATGGTGCCGGTCAGGAAGCCCTTGCCCAGCGGGCTGTACGGCACCAGGCCGATGCCCAGCTCGGCCAGGACGGGGATCGTGTCCTGCTCGCGGTCGCGCCACCACATCGAGTACTCGCTCTGCACGGCCGTGACCGGCTGCACCGCGTGCGCCCGGCGGATCGTGGCGGCGGCGGCCTCGGACAGGCCGAAGTGCAGGACCTTGCCGGCCTCGATCAGTTCCTTGACGGTGCCGGCGACGTCCTCGATCGGCACGTCGGGGTCGACCCGGTGCTGGTAGTACAGGTCGATGTGGTCGGTGCGGAGCCGGCGCAGCGAATGCTCCACCGCCTGGCGGATACTGTCCGGGCGGCTGCACAGGCCGCCCGGCTCCACCCCGTTCTCGGCGAAGGCGAACCCGAACTTGGTGGCGATCTTCACCTGGTCCCGCAGCGGTTCCAGCGCCTCCCCGACGATGTCCTCGTTGCTGAAGGGCCCGTACACCTCGGCGGTGTCGAAGAAGGTGACGCCGAGCTCGGCGGCGCGACGGATCAGCGCGATCGAGTCCTGGCGCGCGGGGCCACCGGTGTTGCCGTACGCGCCGGTGAGACTCATGCAGCCGTAGCCGATCTCCGAGACGGTCAGGCCGGTGCCGAGAGTTCGCTGCTTCACGGTGGTTCCTTTCGGGATGCTGTCGATGTGGAGATGGGAGGGCGCGATCAACCGGTCATGGCTGGATCAGCACCTTCAGCGCGCTGCGGTCGGCCATCGCCCGGTAGCCGTCAGGGACCTGGTCGAGGGTGACGGTGCGGTCGAAGACCTTGCCCGGCTGGACCCGGCCGTCGAGGACGTCGGGCAGCAGTTCGTCGATGTAGGCGCGGGCCGGGGCGACCCCGCCGGTGAGCGTGATGTTGCGGAAGAACACCCCGAAGTCGGCGGGCACGTCGGGGTACTGCGGCGCGCCGACCCGGCTGACCGTGCCGCCGTCGCGGACCACGGCGAACGCGGTCTCGATCGCCGGGCGCAGCCCGACGCACTCCAGCACCGTGTGGGTGCCGTCGCCGCCGGTCAGCTCCCGGACCCGCTCGACGCCCTCCTCGCCGCGCTCGGCCACGACGTCGGTGGCGCCGAACTCGCGGCCGAGGTCGGTGCGGTCCTTGTGCCGGCCCATCAGGATGATCCGCTCGGCACCGAGCCGCTTCGCGGCGAGGACCGCGGACAGGCCGACCGCGCCGTCGCCGATCACCGTGACCGAGGTGTGCGGGCCGACGCCGGCGGTGACCGCGCAGTGGTGCCCGGTCGGGAACACGTCGGACAGCGCCAGCAGCGACGGCAGCAGCGCCGAGTCCTCGCCGACGGGCAGCTTGACGAGGGTGCCCTGCGCCTGCGGCACGCGGACCGCCTCGCCCTGGCCGCCGTCGATCCCGTCGCGGGCCCACATCCCGCCGTGCCGGCAGGAGGTCTGCAGCCCTTCGCGGCAGAAGTCGCAGGTGTTGTCGGCCCATACGAACGGCGCCACGACCAGGTCGCCGGCGGCCAGGCCGGACACGTCGCGGCCGACGTCCTCGACGACGCCGAGGAACTCGTGGCCGATCCGTTCGCCGTCGCCGGTGGCCGGCCGGGACCCGTAAGGCCACAGGTCGCTGCCGCAGATGCATGAGCGCACGACGCGGACGATCGCGTCGCTCGGTTCGCGCAGTTCCGGGTCGGGCACGGTCTCGATCCGGACGTCACCGGCACCGTAGATCAGGGTTGCACGCATGGTTGTTTCCTCCGGAATGTCCGTTCGATGGCCGCGATGCGTCACTCTCGGTGACCGCTACCCCTGTGCTTTCCATCCAACCGGCACCGAAGCCGAGGTGGCAGTGGCTGGTGTTCCAGGTACCGGCAGAACCCCCCAGCCAGCGTGGTCAGTCGGCGTGCTCAGTCGGCCGGGCGGGCGACGGACCGCTCGTGCGGCGCCGCGGTCCAGCTGGCGAGGAGGTTCAGCGCCTCTTGTGAGCCGGATCCGGGTTCGGCCGTGTAGGCGTTGAGCCGCAGCCCGACGTCGGTGGTCAGGTCGAGGGACTCATAGGCCAGGGTCAGGTCACCGACCTCCGGGTGGTGCAGGCGCTTGACCCCGGAGCGGTGCAGCCGCACGTTGTGCGCGGCCCACCAGGTACGGAAGACATCGCTGCGGGTGGACAACTCCCCGATCAGGTCGGTCAGCGCCCGGTCATACGGGTCGCGTCCGGCCTCGGCGCGCAGCAGCGCCACCGTGTCCCCGGCGAGGGTCTCCCAGTCGCGGTAGAACTCCTGGCTCGCCGCGTGCAGGAAGATGAACCGGGCGATGTTCGGTGTTGCCACCGCCGTGTCGAACAGCGGCGCGAACACCACCCGACCCAACGCGTTCGCGCCGAGCACGTCCAGGCGGCCGTTGCGCACGTACGCCGGCGCCATCGTCATCGCGTCCAGCAGCCGCTGCACCACCGGGCGCAGCTGCGACGTCGGACGCCGCCGCCCGCGCGTGTTCGCGGCGGTGGTGTTGGCCGTGCGGGCCAGGTCGAACAGGTGCGCCCGTTCAGCATCGTCGAGCTGCAACGCCCGGGCCACGGCTTCCAGGACGCCATCGGAGACACCGGAGAGGTTGCCGCGCTCGAGGCGGGTGTAATAGTCGACGCTCACCCCGGCCAGCAACGCCACCTCCTCCCGGCGCAGCCCGTGCACCCGGCGGTGCCCGCCGTAGGCCGGCAGGCCCGCCTGCTCCGGCGTGACCTTGGCCCGGCGGGTGGTGAGGAAGTCACGGATCTCGGCTCGGCTGTCCACGCTCTCGACGCTACGACCGCCGGGCCCGGTCTGGGAGGTTCTGCCAGTACCCCGAACGCCAGCTGCCGCCGGTCAGGTCGCGAGTAGATTTGGTGGTAGCCGATCCCCGGGCCCAGCCACCGCCCGGGACGACCCGCTGAGGTGGTCAAGGTGGTCCTGACGGGCGTCCTGGTCCTCGCGGCTCTCGTGTTCGCCTGCGCCGTGGCGTCGCTCCGCGTCGCATCCCGGCTCGCCCGACAGCGCGAACAACGTATGCGGCATGCCCAACGACACCAGCACAAGTTCATCAAACCGTACCGAGGCTCACACGAGAGACCGTCGGTCGTCTCCTCAGTGAGCCGCGGCCATCACCCTGCCACGATCGTCACTCGTATCGTCACTCGTTCAGAGCGAGGCGGTCCGGCGACGAAGCGATGACCTTTGCAGCTAGGACTTCAGCACAACGCCACACGAACGAGCGCATGCATCAACAACCGGGACCCCGTCGCCCACCGTCACAGCGGTTGTCGCACCGCCTGCGGGCGGTGGGCTCCGTGGCTTGGGCGCTCGTCGGTATGGCGCTGCTGGTGGTCGGGGCGATCCTCCTGCTCGTCATCCTGCGGCCCATCGTGATCTCGCTGCTGGTCGCGCTGTTCCTGGCCATCGCGTTCCTGCCGGTCGTCGACGGCCTCGCGCGGCGCCGCGTGCCCCGCGCTGCCGGCGCGGCCGCCACGCTCCTGCTCGTGGTCGCGCTGGGCGCCGGCGCGATCGTGCTGGTCGTGTGGGGCGTGGCGAGCCAGCGGGAACAGATCAGCCGGAACCTGACCGCGGCCGTCAGCCAGCTGCACCGCATCCTCGACTCGGCAGGAGTCGACGGCAACGCCGCCGAGGCCGGCCGGCAGTCCGTGCACCAGTCGGGTGACATCCTCGTGGCCGGCCTGCTGCCGGCACTGAGCAACCTGCTCGGCGCCAGCGTCAACGTCCTGCTCGGCCTGTTCGTGGCGCTGTTCGTCTGCTTCTTCCTGCTCATGAACGGCCACGCCATCACCGCCCGGGCCGCCGGCCACCTCCCGCTGCCAGGACAACTGGGCCAGCGCCTGCTCGGCCGGGCCGCCATGGTCGTCCGCCGCTACTACGGCGGGCTGACCCTCATCGGCGCGTTCAACGCCGCCGTGGTCGCCCTCGGCGCCCTGCTGCTGCAGGTGCCGCTGGTGGGCGCGATCGCGGTCATCACGTTCCTCGGCGCGTACGTCCCCTACCTCGGCGCCGCCGTCGCCGCCCTGTTCGCCGTGCTGATCGCCCTCGGCAGCGGCGGCCAATCGGCCGCACTCTGGATGATCCTGGTCGTCGTCTTCGCCAACGTCCTGCTCCAGAACCTCGTCAGCCCGATCGCCTTCGGCGCCACGCTGCGCATGAGCCCACCGGTCATCCTCCTCGCCACCCTGATCGGCGGCGCGCTGGCAGGCGTCGCCGGCCTCGCGCTCGCCACACCGGTGACTGCGATCGTGGCCCGCAGCATCGAACTGCTGAGGGAGCCACCTCCTGCGGCCGACGCAGCCGACCCGCCACCACCCGGCCCGGCAACGTAGCTGGGGACCGGTGAACGAACCGCCGTACGTCTCGTCCGACCCCACCGACGGCTACGCGTACGACCGCAGCCACTTCCGCGTCACTCTGGCATGGGCAAGCGCCAACGGCCTGACACGCATAGGGTCGTCCCGACACGGCGACCTTCGTGAGACCAGGACGGGGCGGACATGAACCAAGGTACCCGCGACGAGATGCTCGACCGGCTGGCTGAGGCGGTCGGGTCCGTCACCGTCACGCACCCGACGCGGGTCGCCGTCGACGGACCGCCCGCCGCGGGCAAGACCACGCTCGCCGACGAGCTGGCCGCCATCTTGCGCGCGCAGGGCCGCGAGGTCATCCGAGCGACGATCGACGACTTCCTCTTCCCCCGGGCACAGCGCTATCCGCGCGGCGAGTACTCGGCCGAAGGCTGCTACTTCGACACCCACGACAACGACGCGCTGAACCGGGTCCTGCTCGACCCGCTCGGCCCGGGCGGAGATCGACGCTTCCAACCCGCGGTCTATGACCACGTCGCGGATACCGTGCTGTCCCCGCCGGTCACGACCGCCCCGGCCGACGCCGTGCTGCTCTTCGACGGTGTCTTCCTCATGCGCCCGGAACTGATCGATCGGTGGGAACTGCGCATCCTCGTGTCGACGACGCTCGACAAGACCGTGGAACGCGCCGTCATCCGAGACCACCGGTTGTCAGCACGGGCCGACGTCGAACGGCGCTGGCGCGAGCGCTACATCCCCGCCCAACAGTTGTACTTCGCCACGGCCCGCCCGACCCACCACGCCGACATCATCGTGCACAACGACGAACCCCAGCAGCCGGCCTGGGAAACCCAACCACACTGACCGCACCCGACTTCGGCGCGAACGGTTCACCAGAGGTCGAGCTGTCCGGGAATCTCGTTGGTGATGCGGTCAGAGAGTTGCCACAGGCGCAGCACGGCGCCCGGACCTTAAGCAGGGCCGCTGCCTCCATGAGGCCGAGCGCCTCGGGCCGCTCGACGTCTTCTCGGATTGAGCAGTCGGCAACCCGCTGGGAACCGCTGTCCGCGTCGGCCGATGTTCGAGATCCGCTCGTCGGCGTCCAGGAAGGCGAGCTTCGTCCGCATGGTCAGGCGCCCTACGATCATCGCCATGACTCGCACGACGCCGCCGCGCCGGGTGGACCTCGCGGAACTGTTCCCTGAGCTGGCCGAGCATGCGGCGACGGCGACTCGGCTGCATCCCCGGCCCGGCAACCCTGGGATCGCCGACAGTTCGGTCGGCGGCCCGCTGCTGTGGCCGGCTGATGAGCCTTGGCCGGTATGCACGGACGGGGCGGGTCATTACGTCTCCCATCTCCGGACGCCGGCGATGGTCCGTCGTAGCCGGGAGATCTACGCGGCGGCGCAGGCTCGGGCGGCCGCGGGCGGCACTCGGTACGAGCTGACCGACGAGGAGCGGGCGGAGCTGCCGCGCTACGACTTCTCCGAGCCGGAGGATCTCATCGACGAGTCGGTTCCTCTGGTGCCGGTGGCGCAGCTGTACCGCCGGGACGTCCCCGACTTCACTGGCCCGGCCGACGCTGACCTGTTGCAGGTGCTGTGGTGCCCGCTCGACCATCCGGAAGAGGGCTACAACCCGAGGGTACGGCTGTACTGGCGGCGCAGCGCCGACGTGACGCGGCCGCTGAGCGTGGCTCCTGAGCCGACCGTCGTGAGCGGCGCCTACCTGCCGACCCCATGCGTCGTGTATCCAGAGCAGATCCGCGAGTACCAGTACAGCGGCCTGCTGCCGGCGGAACTGGGTGCCCGGATCACCGCGTGGGAGGACGAAGCCCGGGGTGGGGACGACGAGGACGACGAAGACGAAGAGGACACCGGGCTCAGCTACCAGTACGACTTGTCCCTGGCGCCCGGCTGGAAGGTGGGTGGTTTCGCGAACTGGTCACTGACCGACCCGCATCCGATGGACTGCGTCGAGTGCGGCACCGCGATGACGCTGCTGTTCACCGCCGCCTCCAGCGAATGGCACGGAACAGGTGGCAGTTGGAGGCCGGTGGAGGAACCGCCGGGCGTCTCGTCCGTCCCCACCGACGTGTCGATCGGCCGCGGCTACGACTTATATGTCTTTCGCTGCCCGGAGTCGTACGAACACCCGCCTGCCACCGCCATGCAGTAGGCCAAGGCCGCTACCAGGACTCGAGGCTCCAGCTGCATGCTTGGATGCCCGAGGAAACGCTGCGGAGAAGCGGGGGGATCATTGGCGAACAGGTGGGCGGGACTTGCGGCTCTGCTTGCGGGGTTCTTCGTCATCTTGCTGGATACGACGATCGTGGCGGTCGCGAGCCCGAGCATCCAGAGTGATCTCAAGCCGGACGTCGCCGGGCTGTTCTGGGTGACTGCCGGGTATCTGCTGGCCTTCTCGGTCCCGTTGCTCGTCGCCGGGAGGCTTGGCGATCGGTACGACCCCAAGCGCGTGTTCCTGATCGGGATGGCGGGCTTTGCGGTGGCCTCGGCGTTGTGTGGGATGGCGCCGTCGGTGGGCTGGCTCGTTCTGTTCAGGGTTGTGCAGGGTCTCGCGGCGGCCGCGATGGCTCCTCAGCCGCTGACGCTGATCCGCCGCCTGTTCGTCGCCGACGAGCGCGGGCGTGCTCTCGGTGCGTGGGGCTCTGTCGCGGCGGCCGGCGCACTCCTCGGTCCGGTCCTCGGGGGCCTGTTGACGGCGGTCCTCGAGTGGCGGTGGATCTTCTGGGTCAATGTTCCGCTGTGCGGTGTCGCACTGCTCATGGGGTGGCGGTGGATTCCCCGCAGCCAAGGTAGGGCCGCGCACCTTGATCTGCTGGGGGCGGTGACGAGCACGGCTGGACTCGGGGTTCTCGTCTGGGTGCTGCTCGCCTGGCGTGACATCTCGGCACCCGCGATCGCTGCCGCAGTCGCCGTTGCGGCAGCGCTGCTGGTCGTCTTCGCGTTCCACGAGCGGCGGATGGGCCCTGCGGCCCTGGCGCCATTGGGACTCTACCGCTCGCCCGGATACCGGGCGGCGAGCGTTGCGATGGCGGCTCTGGGCACGGCCTTCATCGCGATGGCGCTGCCGGCGATGCTGTACTTGCAGGAGGTACGGGGCCTCGGGCCGATGGAGGCAGCCTTGGTGATGGCCCCGGACGCAGTTGTGGCAGCCGTGCTGTCCCCCACCGCCGGCCGATGGGTGGACCGGGTGGGACCACGCCGTCCGGCGACCCTGGGGATGGCGTTGCTGGCGGCAAGTCTGCTGCTGATCGGACTTGTGGTCGTCCTGGAAGTCAACCCGTGGTGGATGACGCTCGGGGCAGCGGTGCTCGGTGTCGCGAATGCCGTGGCCTGGTCGCCTCTGTCGGTTGCCGCGATGGCATCTGTGGATGCGGCGGCGGCCGGCGCGGCCTCGGGAATGTTCAGCGCCGTCCGGCAGGTGGCGGCGGTGACGGGCGTCGCGGTGACGGGCGCGGTCCTGGCCGGCCTGGCGTCGTCTCCGACGCTGGCCTTCAGCGTGGTGTTCGCGGTCCTGGCTGTCGTAGCGATCGTTGGCGTCGTCGCCGCGACCCGGCTGCCCTTGACACCGACTGATGACGCTCACGCCAAGGCTGCGGCGATTGCACAAGAGGAAGAACACGCTTGAGACCTGTGGATCACATGGGCAAGAACGCTGCATCCTTCTGAGCAAGCGACGGTCAGCACGACACCTTCACGACATCACCGCCCGGAAGAGCGTCAGCGCCTCCAGGGGAGGAAGCCGCGCTTGCTCGGGGGCGGGAGCTGGGGCAGGGACGCGACGAGGAAGACCGTCCCGGCGATGACGTTGCCGGGGACCGGGTCGGGCGTGTCGGCCGCCGCGGGCAGGCACACGTCGGTCTCGAAGACGCCGCACTGCACGCGGGCGGTGATGAACTGCTGGCCGGTCGCCGCGACGGTCTTGCGGGCCGCGTGCAGGACCGTGCCGTTCAGGCGGGCGTAGGCCTCGGCGTTCTCGGGGGCGCCGAAGACGCCGTACGAGATGAACGAGCTCGCCGCCATGCGGGGCGGCCACGGCCAGCCGTTCTCGACGTAGTGGGCGGGCGGCTCGTCCGGGTCGTCGGAGGAGCGCGGGCTCAGCAGGCTGTCGTCGGACGCGGCGAACGCGGCGGCGTCGGCGTGGACGGCCACATCGACGCCCAGGGCGACGACGGTCGCCAGGCCGCCCGACGGTGCCGTCGGCAGGAGCCGTCGCTGTTCGAACTCGGCGGCGAGCATCCCGACCTTCTCGCCGTCCTTGTCGACGACGTCGGCGATTGTGACCTCGTCGTTGGCGTTGTGGACGTCGGCGAGCAGCGGGCCGGGTGTGCCGGCGTAGGACGGCAGGAACTCCACGATCTGCCGGCCCCTCGTGGCGACGACGATGCGCGCACCGCTCGGGTCCTGCCACCGGTGGACGGTCAGGTCGCCGTCGCGCCCCAGCACGTCGGCGGTACGCAGCGCGTCGGCGATGAAGCGCTGGAAGTCGTCGCGGTCGTCGAAGCCGAGACCGACGCATTCGAGGTTCGATGCCACCCGCGAACGGTAATGGTCATGGCCGCCGGCACGCACGCCGGTTTCAGCTGAATGCCGGGCCGTCGTCCTCGTCGGGCGGCGGCGGGGGCGGCGCGGCGACGCGGAGGGACGCGGCGACGGCGTCGAACACCGCGACGAGCTCCTCCAGATGCCGGACCGCGGGCGTGCGGAACACCAGCGTCCACGCGTCACCGGTCGGTGGGGTGACGGTGTACTCGGCGACGACCTCCGCCAGGGAGCCGAGCGGGCTCGCGGCACGGACCAGGCGCAGCGCCCGCTCCATGGCACCGGCCGGCGACCGGAGCCGGTCCCGTGGTCCTTGCAGCTCCGTTTCGGCGGGGTCGCTGCGGTACCACCGCTGCGGCGCGACCAGGACAGAAGCGCTGACCAGCTGGCCGGCGCCGGGGTCGGCTGCGGCGCCGAAGCCGGCGAGGACCGCGCCCGCCGCCGCGGACACCCGCGCGACCTGCCGCCACTGCTCGGCGACCTCGGCCCGCAGCTGCGGCGCGGCGTCGTCGGGCAGCTGGGCCAGCAGGAGGGCGGTCACCTGCGCGTCGAGGTCGTCGTCGGCGGTGCGCAGCACGGTCCAGCCGGGCGGCAGGTCGACGCTGACCGGCGGCGCCGCCCACGTGCTCCAGCCGGTCACGGCTGCCCGCTCAGGATCTGCTGGCGGAACTCGCGCACGGTGTTGCCGGTGTCGGCGGTGACGACCGCGCCGGACACCAGCTGCGTGACGTCGGACGGCCGCCACTGCTCCAGCAGCGTCATCGGCCGGTAATGCTGGGCGAGGTCGAACAGCGGCCGGGTCACCGAAGCGTCGATGATGCTGCCCTGCGCGGACCGGATCGGGTGCACCGTGTCGAACACCGCCGAGCGGAACGCGACGCCCGCCGCCGAGTTCGCCCGGGCCGCGCCCGCCAGCGCGCCGAGCAGCTCCGCGTCATCGGCGGCGTGCCGCAAGACGGAAGCTTCCTTGGCCGCCGCCGTGAAGAGGGAAGCCTCCTTGGCCGCCGCGAAGGCGCCCTTCGCCGCGCCGCCCGCGCCGCCGAGCGCCAGGCCGCCCGCGTCGACGAGCAGCTCCTTGCCGGACTTGTGGCCGCCGGCGAACAGCAGCGCGTCGGACACCACCAGCAGCGCCGAGGTGGCCAGCGCCGCGGTCGCGAACACCTGCCCGGCGAACGGGATCCAGCAGGTCAGCAGCGCCGCCATGCCCAGCAGCGCGCTCGCCTTCTCCAGCACGTGGTTGGCGGCGAGGAGGTCCTTGGTGAGCTCGTCGGACACGTGCTGCCAGAACCCGTGCGCGAACTGCCCGACGGCGTCGGTCGCGGCCTCCACGTCGTGCGCGCAGGCGCGGGCCTCGGCGCGGGCGCGCGCCTCGAGGCGGTCCCTGGCGTGCTGGAGCGCGGCCAGCGCCGGCGACGGGTGCCCGTCGGCGGGTGGCAGCGCGTGTGCCTTCGCCACGATCGCGGCCGCCTCCGCCTGGGCGTGCTGGAGGCTGGTCAGCCAGCGCTGCAACGCGTCGGCGGCGCCGTCGTAGGCGGAGTACGCGGTGTTGAGCCGGGTCAGCAGCTGCGTGCGCCGCGTGGTGAAGGCGGACGCGGCGGCGCCGGTCCACACCGTACCGTCGGCGCCGACCGCTCTGATGAGGGCCGTGGCGTCGCCGATCCGGTCGACGGCGTCGCGCAGCTGCAGGACCAGCCGACGCACCGCGGCCGGGTCGCCGGGGGCCGGGTCGCCGCCGCGCAGCAGGGTGCTCGTCCGCGCGGTCACTGGAACGTCCTCATGAGCGCCCGGTCGACCTCGTCGTAGGCGTGCGCGGCCTGCCGCAGCCCGTCGACGAGGGCGTGGCTCTCCTCGACGATGTCGGCGATCAGGTCGACGCCGCGGCGGCCGAGCCGGTCCAGGGCGCCGTCGACGACGTCGGGCACCGCGTGCCGCGGCAGCGCGGTCAGCTGGCGGGTGAGGGCGGTCAGGGCGGTGGTGGCGGCGTCGAGCTGATCGGCGCAGCCACGCATCGCGGTGGTGTCGTAGGAGGCTCGCACGGCCGGCTCAGCCGCCGAAGGCCTTGGCGATCGAGCTCTCGGTGCTCTCGTACGCGGTGCCCGCCTGACCGAGCGCCTGCCCCATCGCGTCGAGGGTCTCCTGCAGCGGCACGACTGCCTTCTCCCACTGGGTGCGGGTGTTCTGGAAGGCCTGCGCGCCGGGGCCGGTCCAGACCGCGGCGAGCTGGCTGGCGGCGGCGCGCAGGTTCGCGACGGCCTGCTCCAGGTCGGCGGCGCGCTGCCTGGTGAGCGCGGCGTGGTTGGCGATCTCGGCCGTGTCGAACGTTCCGGCTGGCATCGGGGTCACTGCCTTTCGTCGAAGAGTGGTTACCGTAGCCCCGGCCCGCGGGCCCGATCATCGGACCCGCGGCCGGACTTCCCCCGTCCGAAGAGGGGGGTCAGAAGAACAGGAACCGGATCCGGCCGCCGCGGAAGATGTACCGCGCGTACAGGCCGGTGAGGACGGCGATGACGAGGGCGCCCAGGCCGGGGCCGCTGTTGCCGCCGGAGAAGCTGCTGAACGCGAAGATGACCGCGCCGAGCGTCACCGCGCTCCAGAAGCCGCCGAAGATGACCCGGCCGATGATGTCGCCGGCGCCGGGCCGGGTGCGGGGTGCGTCGCTCATCACCGGTCACCGTCCTCGGTGCTGCCCTTGCCGAACTTCGCGACCAGCAGGTACAGCACCGCCGCGAACGGGATGACGAAGATGACGACCGGGAACGTCCAGGTGCCGCTGTCCTGGCCGGCGACGTAGAAGCCGTAGCCGGCGAACGCGATCCCGCCCAGCGCCGACCAGGCCCGGTCCTTGGCCTTCATGGACGGCACCAGCGCCAGTCCGATCAGGACGATCCCGGACAGGACCGAGAACACTTCGTATGCGCTCCAATGCATGGCGTGCTCCTACTCCGAGGTGTCGCCGCGTGGGTCGGGCGCCGGGCTCCCCTCCTGACGGACCAGCCCGGCGCCCCAAGCGGCGTTGCCCGATCAGGTCACCACGCGGTCACACGCCGGCACGAGACTGCTGTGCAGCAGTCTCGTGCGCCCGCCGCGGACCGGGCACGCTGTGTCCCGTGATCCAGCCTCGTTCAGCGGGCGTCGCCGGCGGGCTCCAGGTAGCCGGCGCGGACCAGCACGTACAGATACTCCGGGTCGGTGAGCGAGCCGGTGCGGGACAGGCCGAGCGCGACCGCCTTCTTGCGCACCTCCTCCAGCCGCCGCTGCACCGTCTCGGTCTTCAGCCCGAGCCGGGTGCCGACCTGCTTGAGCTGCAGCGGGGTCGCCGGCACCAGCGGCGGCCAGGCGAGCAGCTCGGCGAACAGCTCCCGCACCGCCTGCTCCTGCGGCCAGGTCAGCGGCCTCGGCTGGTCCGCGGTCTCGGTCAGCGACGTGCCGGGCACCGGCACGGGCCGCGGCACCCGCAGCGCGTCGTCGGTCAGCAGCACCCAGTGCTGCAGCTCCGGCCGGCCGGCGACGCGCAACGCGACCCGTGGCCACACGTGCACGCTGCTCGCCGGGGCGAGCCCGGGCGGCTGGCCCCACGGGTGGACGACGACGCCGTTGCGGTTGGTGACGTCGACCCGCCAGCCGGACCCCGTCCGGGTGACCTCCACCGCCCGCCGCGACACCTTCGGGTCGGCTGGCTCGACGCCGAGCGCCAGGTCGCCCTCCCGGCCGACGAGCACCGCCTCGCCGGGGGTGACGGGGTGGGGCGGGCCGCTGTGCAGCACGCCGTCGCGGTCGCGGCACAGCACCTGGATCGCAGCGGTCATGCCGAGCACTCTGACAAACCGGCCAGGTGCGCGACTGGGCCGGTCGGTCATCGATTGCGATCCGGATGTGCCTTTGCAGTAGGACAAGCGCATGAAACGGTGTCTGACGCTGACCACAGAAGCCCCTGGGGAGTTGCACAATGACCGATGACGACCGGTTCTGGGTCGGACCGCAGTCGGCGCCGGAGACGTACCAGCTGATCAGCTGTCTCGGCGGCGGCGCCGAGGGCGAGGTCTGGACCGCGATCCTGCCGCTGTCGGCCGAGGGCCGCCGGAACGTCGCGGTGAAGATCCTCCCCGCGGGCGTCCCTGGTCAGAACTACAGCCAGGACTCCGAGGAGGACTGGGTCCGGCACGGTCACCTGCTGCGCAGCATCAGCCACCCCGGGCTGGTCCGGGTCCTGGAGGTGTTCACCGGTCCGCCGCGGCACCGCGCCGGGACCGCACCGGCGGGCGCCATGCGGTACGTCGTCATGGACCACATCGAGGGCGTCACCATGCGCGAGTGGCTCGACGAGCACCCGGACGCGAGCGTGTCGGCCCGGCTGCGGACGCTGACCACCGTCGCCTCCGCCCTCGACGAGATGCACTCCGGCGCGCAGACGGCGGTGCCGGTCGCGCACGGCGACGTCAAGCCCAGCAACATCGTGATCCGCCCGGACGGGTCCACGGTACTGGTCGACCTCGGCCTGACCCGCCTCACCGACGGCGGCGGCAGGGTCGGGCGGAGCCGCCCGTACGCGGCGCCGGAGCTCTTCGGCCCGGACGGGCGCACGTCACCTGCGGCGGACCGGTTCGCGTTCGCCGCGACCGTCGTGCACACCATCCTCGGCGAGCCCCCGCCGGTCGGCCCGCACGGCGGCCCCGACCTGGCCGCGGTCGACCAGCGGCTGCGCACCAACCCGATCAGCGCCCGCCGGCCCGCGCTGGTCAACCAGCTCATGCAGGCCCTGGCCGCGCCGCCCACGCACCGCCCGCCGAACCTGCGGGTCTGGCTCGGCTCGCTCACCGACACCCTGTCGCAGGTCACCGAGTCCGGCGGCGGGCTGGGCATGCTGCCGCCGACGTTCGCGGCCGCGGACCAGACCGCGACCGGCACGTTCATGCCGCCGCCGATGGCCGGCGTGTCGCCGCTGCGCGCGCCCGTGCCCGCCCCGACCGGTGGCGGTGGCCGCCGGCGCACGGTCGTCATCGCCGTCGCGGCGGCCGCGGTCGTGCTCGCCCTGGCCGGCGGTGCCGTCGCCTACGGGATGAGCGGCGGCGACGACCCGTCCGACAACTCGGCGAAGGGCACCGCGACCGCCACGACGGCCGGCGCGGCGAACCCGGCACCGACGACGGCGGCCGCCCCGCCGAGCCCGACCGGCACCAAGGCGGCGCTCACCGACGAAGCGTCGTCGCCCGCGTCCGCCTCGGCGGACCCGTCGGTGTCGCCCAGCTTCAACGAGGGCGCCGCCTTCGGCCTGCGGCTGTCCGGCAACGCCGCATACGAGGCCGGCTTCATCGCCGGCCACACCGACATGTACTACACCGCCACCGACATCGACATCAACGGCAAGAAGTCGGTGAGCGGCTGGTCCAGCGGCTTCAGCTGCTGCAACAACGGCACGACCAGGGTCGTCGAGGCGACGATCGACATCAACCTGTCCCGCAAGTACACGACCCTGACCGGCATCGTCGGCATCGAGGACCACAGCAAGCCGAACGTCCCGATCCGGGTCCAGGTCTTCGCCGACAACACGTCCGTGTTCGACAAGCAGGTCACCCTCGGCCACCCGGAGGACCTGAAGGTCACCGTCACCGGCTGCCTGCGGCTGCGGGTCGTGTTCACCGGCCAGATGTACCAGGCCCAGGCCGTCGTCGGCGACCCGAAGGTCTTCGAGTCCTGACGTTTGTTCCGGCAAGGGGCGGCGCTCACCGTTGAGCGCCGCCCCCTTTGTGTTCCTGCCCGGGGCTCAGTCGCCGGTCGGCAGGTTGTCCGGTGACCAGTTGCCCAGGTAGACCGTCATGTCCTTGGGCGGCTGCTCGTCGTGCAGGCTCGCGGCGTCGTCGATGATCTTCCGCATGGCCGTCACCGCCAGCCTCGGGTTGGCGGCGGCCCCTCCGGTACTGACCGGGTCGTCGAACAGGTCGAGCACCCGACCCGGTGACAGGCGGGCATCGTCGGCGCACCAGCCGCGCACGACCGGCTCCGGGTCGTGGCTCAACCGTTCGATGACGTCGGCGGGCACCGCGCGGTCGTAGACGGTGAACGCCCGGCGGCACGGATCGGGGTCCTCGGCGAGGTGCGCCAGGCTGTCCCGCCGGATCGCCGGATGCTGCAGCAGCCGCTCCTTGGTCATCGTCCGCGCCTCCAGGAACGTGGCGATCACGGTCTCGGCCGCCACCGCCGCGTGGGTCTCGCACAGCAGGAGCCGGACGGCGAAGTCCGCGTCCCCGGCGAGCACGGCGACGAGGTCCGCCGCCAGGTGCTTGTTCAGCGCGATGCTGCGCCGCAGGCCGATGTGCGCCGACGCCGCGCAGCGCCGCTGCATCTGCGGGTCGCGGGTGCGGCGCGCCCACTCCGCCGGCCAGATCCGGTCCTCCGGCCCGACCCGGTAGTCGATCGCCGCGCGCTGCTCCTCGGTCAGCTCGGGCCGCATGGACACGGCCAGCCGGACCCCGTGGTCGGGGTCGGCGGCGAGCCGCTCGACGAGGTCGGCCGGCAGGTCCGGGTGCGCCGCGGCCTGTGCACGGGTGTACGGGCGGTCGGCGGCGACCATCATCTCGGCCGCGGCGCGGGTCAGCGGCTCCTTCTCCGGGACGAGACTGGGCCCGGCCGGCCAGAGCCGCTCACGCAACTCGCGTGGCACGTACGGGCTGCCCTCGATCAGGTCCACGGCTCTCGGCATCCGCTCGATGAGCCGCTCGTAACCCCGGACCGTCAGGGCCGGCTCCGGCTCCTCGATCCAGAGCCGGAAGGGCGCCGGCCCTTCGGCGAGGAGCCGCCGCACGAAGTCGTCCAGGTCGTCGACGAGCCGGTCACGCTGCTCGGGCCGGACGTGGTGCGCCTGCGCGAGCACGCGGCGCACCTCCACCCGCGGGTGCGTGACCATGACGTCGAGCTGCTCGTCGGTCCAGACCGACCGTGCCTCCAGGTCGAACCCGACCTCGGTCAGCTGCTCGTCGAGCAGGCGGAGCAGCAGTTCCCCCGGCAGCGCGGGATTGACGGCCAGCCCCCGAAGGCGGACCCGGACGGGCTTGTAGTGGTGGGCGAGGAAGGCGTCGTTGACGTACAGCGGAAACCTCCGAACCGATCGCCGATGTCGCGGACGGCAACCATAGGCCGGCCCCCGCCGGATCGACAGCGTTCGTTCACCCGAGTGACCGGCACCGCCACCGGCCGTTAGGATGGAGGCGATTCACCCTGCTCGTCCGGCGCCGCAAGCGGCATTTGACTCGGTGATCTTAGGCGGTCAGAGTCTCCTCGTGCGGTTCGAGACGCTGCGGTGGAAACTGCCGGTCACATCGATGCATGGGTACGGGGCGAACCTGGTCCGGGTGCCCGGCACGGCGAGCGTCCTGTCCACGCTGCCGGGCGGGAAGCTGTACCAGTGCGACGCCTTCACCGGCAGCGTCCGGGTCGGCAAGGCCGTCTCCGGTGACCTGCGCGCGGTCGTCTTCGACGGCGACAGCGGCCACCAGGACGGCGCGTGGGCCTTGGCCACGTTCGGTCTCTGCCGGATCAGTCTGGCCTCACTGTCGCGGACATCCGCGAACCTCCGCAAGGGCCTGGGCACGTATCAGGGCCGCATGGTGGCGCTGTCCGGCGATGCACTCGGGATCTCCGGATTCCTTGGCAGATCGATGAAGCTGGTGTCCCGGGTGGACGGCGCGGTGCTCAAGACGGTCAGGATGGGTGCGCCGGCGCTCGTGTACCGGCTGCCCGACGGCCGGCAACGCGGCTGGTCCTTGTACCACGCGGTGGTGTCCGATCTCGATGTGGCGGCCGCACGCTGCGTCGCCCGGCACAGCATGGCGCATGGCGCGGCTCCCGCTCTGGTCGGCGACGAGGTCGTGGCGTTGTGCGGGGTCCGGGAGGACGATGCCCGCGCGCCGAACGTGTGGGACGTGAAGCCGACGCAGCTCGTGGCGTTCGACGCGTACACGCTGCAGCCGTTGCGGCAGGCGGCCATCGGCGCTGACGCGGTCGAGGTGCTGGGCGCGGACAGCGCGGGCAGGATCGTGGTGGGCCGCCGCGGCGGCGTGACGGTGCATCGGCCGGACACCTTCGCGGTCGAAGGCACCTACGAGCACCACGCACCGCTCGGCGACGCGCTCCTGCTCGGCGAGCACGACAGTGTGGTGCTGCGCGGCCCGGTCACCGCCGGCAACGGCCTCACCGTCGTCAGGTGGTCCTGAGGCCGTCGGCGGTCAGAACTGCTTCAGCTCGCCCAGGAGGACGACCAGGTGGGCGTAGCTCGGCGCGTGGTACGACGGGATCGCGGGCACCTGGGCGGCCATCTGGTTGATGAGGACCTCCCGGCGGTCCATGGGGTTCAGGTTGAAGAAGAGGGGCGGGAGCACCAGGACGCCCGGGTTGAGCGCCGCCGGGTTGTCCGCCGTGACCACCTGCAGGGACCTGTCCATGAGGCCGCGGATCTCCTTCAGCCGCCAGTGGATGCCGGTCAGGACGATGTCGTCGGGTCGTGCGAGGGTGTCCTGCAGCGCGCCCGGGAACGCCTTGGCGACCGCGGCGCGGACGTTCTCGTCGATGACCACGGCGCCGCGGTTGAGCAGGCGCTGCCAGACCCTTCGGTAGAGGTGGTCGACGTGGTGTGCGGCCAGGCCCAGCCAGGTCTCGACGTCGGCGATCGTCCGCTTCGCGATGCCGGTCTGCTGCTGCGTCAGTCCGGTGTAGCCGTCCTGCGGCGCGAACGTCCGCTCGCTGAAGCCGGGGTCCATCGCGAGCATGACGAACAGCGCGACGCTGTCGGCGTTGCGCAGCGCGTCCCGCCCGTCCAACAGGAAGAACCGCCGCCGCGCCGTGTACGACACGTCCTTCGTGTGCAGGGCGGCGTGGGACGACTCGTGCAGGAACGTGTATGTCTGCTGCCGTTCGGACGCCTTGACGTACTGCGGTCCGAAGGTGATCTGGGCATGCTCGTCGTGGCCGCCGGTCGCCGCTTTCCTGCTGGCGCCGTACGCCATGTACCGGAAGTGGGGCGCGGGCGGCTCGTCCGCATCGGGGGTCCACTCGGCGAGCGAGTAGATGAACGTCGCCAGCCTCCGCATCCGCTCGGCCAGGTCCCGCAGGTCGACGTCGTCGCCGAAGAACTGCCGCGCCAGCGCCGCGATCAAGTCGTCGTGGCCGGCCTTCTGCAACGCGAGGGCCGTCTTCGCCGCGTACGTGTACGCCGTCGCCCGGGCCTTGCCGATCGACGCGGGCGCCTTGCGGTGCGGTGGTGCCAGCTCCGTCGCCGGCTGCTGCTTGCCGGTCCGCACCGACACCGTCACCCGGCGCAGCCGGCGGGAGTCGACGTCGGGGGCGTTGTTCGCGGGTTCGATCTTCTTGTGCACCTCGCCCCACCAGCCGGCGACCTCCTCCAACGCCAACTCGACGTTGCTCAGCCGGCCCTCGATCAGCGCGGCCCGCTCGTCGGGCTTGTCGTGGTACTCGTCGTCGGACGCGAACCCGATGAGGTCGATGACCGCGGCCGCGGGCAGCTGCCCGATCGCCTCCAGCTTTGCACGCTCGACCGCACCGGGATTCGTGCTCTCCCGGTCGAAGTACACGATGTCGGTGTGCTTGGCGCTGTACCCGCCAGGGATGTAGAAGTCGGACAGCATGGCGCTCCCCCTCACAACGGTGGATGGGTTTCCATCACCGTATGAAGCCGTCAGCACACCGACTGTCCGAATGTGTGCGACCTGTTGATCGGAAGTCAATCACGCTCCATGTATCAACGGCCTGTCGCCGCACGTCTTCAAGATGCGGGCCCTCATGTGACAGCAAGAGTTGCTCAAGCGTCGCGTCGCGGCCGTGGCAGGCGGCGCCGGTCGATGCCGACGATGAGGGCGCGACATCGGACACGGGGTGGGCGGATGCGGATGATCGTTGCGGCCGGCGAGACGTGGGGTGTCTCGGGACCGGCGTTTCTCTGGCAGTTTCACGCGGCGGGGCTGCTCGCCTCGCGGTGCCGCCGCTGTGGCGGTGGCAGCGGTCGCGGCGGCTGACCTCCTGCCGCTGAGCTGCGACGGCTGCCGCCGCCGGGCGGGCGACCCGGCGGCGGTTGTCAGAAGGTCAGCCGTGGACGGCGGCCTCCCCCATCACCAGGAACGTGAAGCCCGTGGACGTCGGGCGGCGCAGCGAGACGTCGCTCTTGACCCGGTGCAGTACTTCGGACCTGGTGAGGCCGAGGTGCTCGGCGATGAGCCGGTCCGGACGTACCGGGACCGGGTCGGCGAACGTGACCTCCACCTGGACCGGCCATGTCACGTCCGGGCGGGCCGGCGGCGTGTCCAGCCGCCAGGCGTCCCGCCAGTCCAGGGCGAACCGGTTGCGCCGGGCGAGCAGCGGATCCAGCAGCGTGGCGGCCACCAGGTCCGGATCGTTGGTGTGGAACCCGTCGAGCCGGGCAGGGTCGACGGATCTGACCGGCGTCCGCTCGTGCACGGTGAGCTTGCTCGTGCGGTCGCAGGACACGCACCGCACGAGGAGCCACACGTCCAGCAGCTTGCCGTTGGCGTTGACGCGGAACCTGCCCTCGCCGGTGGTGGCGGACTCCGACCGGCAGTCCAGGCACCGCAGCGACAGCAGCGGCAGCCTGGTCCGGCGGACGGTCCAGGACAGCACGGTATGAGGTTGTGACGACATGATGATCTCTCTGAAGACCTGACCCGAGGCCGGAAGCGCGGCCTCGAACGCTGCGTGCGCGGGCGCACGTGGGCAGCCCGGCGGGACCGACGGGAAGGTCGGCCTGGAGGCGAGCGGAAGAGCGTCAGGTCTACAGAGCGGGCGGGGTCATGCGGTTGTCCTCTGTCCTCGCGGCGACGGGCCACAGGCAACCTACGAGCACGCATCAGGTGCGCTCAAACGGTTTTCGGACAGGACGGAAAGGCCGGCTCCGCCACGGGTGCGGAGCCGGCCTCGGTTCAGTAGGGTCAGGCGGCGGTGCAGCTCACCGATGACGGGGCGGTGCCGCCGGCGGTGAAGCCGTACGTGGTGGTCGCGTTCGCGCCGAGGGAGCCGTTGTAGGTCTCGTTGCGGACGGTGACCGGCGAGGTCGACGTGACCCGGCCGTTCCACAGGTTGCTGATCGTGGCGCTGCCGCCGGACCAGGTGGTGCTCCAGCTGGAGATGCCGGACGTGCCGGTGTTGCGCACCGTCACCTCGCCCTGGAAGCCGCCCTGCCAGCTGTTGGTCGTCCGGTACGTGGCGGAGCAGCCGGCGGTGCCGCCACCGCCACCACCGCCGCCCCCACCGCCACCGCCGCCGTTGATGGAGGCGGAGAACGCGGTGACGGCGAGGCCCTGGCCGCCGATCCACGGCTCGAAGCCGGCCTGCATGCTCGTCAGGTACCACGAGGTGGTCGCCTTGCCCCGGCTGATGACGTCGTTGATGAACGCCTTCGCGTCGAAGCTCCAGCTGCTGATCGGCGACGGCGCGACGTAGGACACCACGTCGTTGCCGCCGTTGTTGCCCTGCCAGACCTCCCAGGTGCGGCCGGCGATGGACGCGCTGCCGACGCGGCTGCCGACCGGCTGGATCGAGCCCTGGCGGTTGAACCAGATCATGATCTCGGTCGCGTTGACGCCGTTGGTCTTCGGGGTGGGGTCCATCCAGATGTCGTACGCCGCGTCGTACGTGCCGCCGACGTAGCTGTACGAGATGCTGGTCTGCGCGGAGCTGATCGCGCTGATCTGCATCGGCAGGTTGGTGCCCGGCGAGCAGTTGCTGTAGTGGCAGCCGACGTAGATGGCGGGATAGGACGCCGGTGCCCCGTTGGTGGGCTTGTTCGCGTTGATCTGCGAGATCGAGAAGCCCGTGCTCGTCACGTTGATGCACTGGGTCGCGCTGTTGCCCCAGTTGTTGTTCATGACCACGTACCGGCCGCCGATCGTCGTGGACCCGTAGGTCTCACAGATCTGCGTGTCGGCGAGGGCCGGCTGGGCGGAACCCACCAGCGCCACCATGCCTGCTGCGGCGAGCAGACCGGTCGCGGCGGCGGCGCGCAGCGTGTTTCTCATGCTGCCTCCTTGCCTGCGTCGATGGAGCGACGGGAACGCTCCTGCATGCGGACGCTAGGCAGCCTTCCGCCGACACGCGAAGGAACAGCACGATATTTATCATTGTCGCTGCTTAGCGGGGTCGGTGGGTGGTGAAAGGTACATCGCCAGCAGCGCGGATTTCGGGCCTGGCGCCCACGCGCCCACCTTCGACACGGCTCCTGCACAGACATTGATCAATGCCCGCATTTGCGGCCTTCGTTCCATGGACGGTGCGCAATCCACCCCCAAGTGGATCTCTGAAATGTAGGCGGATCGCGCAGCGTCGATTCCCCAAAAGGTACATTCCGGGGCATTGACCAACGTCTGCGCGGGGAAGCCGAGGGGCCGAGAAGCCGAGGGGCCGAGGGGCCGAGAAGCCGAGGGGGCGAAGAGTCGAGGGGGCGAAGAGTCGAGAGCCGAGGCCCGACAGGTAGCCGGTCCTGTCGATCACCGGACCCAGATGACGGCGGCGATGGAGATCAGGCCGGCTCGGCAGACAGGACACGTCCTGAGCGGACAGCATCGCCCGTGCCCCTTGGCGGCATCGAGGCGCGCCACCGTCACCGAGCCGCTTCCCACCGGGCGAGGCGCCCGCGCGACAATGCGGATCATGAGCGACTTCTCCGGCTGCGAGGCAGCAGCGTGTGCCGCGGGGCGGTGGCCTCGATGTTGATCAGGCAGGGAACCGCGCCCTACGGGTGGGGTCTGCTGGTCGTGTCGGACGCCGGCTGCACGTTCGAGAGCCTGCCCGAGCAGCTGCCCGCCGGGTGGCAGTTCGTCGCCGGGGGTGACGTGGTCGTGTTCAGTGTCGAGCACATGCAGTTCGCCGACGTGACGGTCCGGGTCTGGCGGGACCGGCCCGGTCACGGCGACGGCCGGACACCGTTCGCCTCCGTGGCGCTCACGGTGGCGTCCGGCCGGCTGGTCGTCGGGGACGTCGAGCGGAGCCCGGAGGTCACGATGCACGTCGAGCTGGAGCCGGGCACGTACATCATCGATGCCTACTTCGACGTCCCGCTCGGGCCGGAGCAGGTCGATCTGGTGGTGCGCCCGGCCTGAGACCAAGCACGCGACGCCCCAGTCGTCCGACCGGGGCGTCGCGGCTTCCGCGGGAGGTCGTCAGCTGACCGTGACGGCGGTGTCGTCGATGACGAAGGACGTCTGCAGCGACGAGTCCTCCGTGCCGTTGAACTTGATGGTGACGGTCTGGCCGGCGAAGGCGTTCAGGCTGTACGTGCGCAGGACGTACCCGGAGGCCTTGTTCAGGTTGGACAGCGTGCCGAGGGTGGTCGAGCCGGCCGTGATGGTCAGCTTGTCGTACGCCGCCGTGGTGGTCGTCTCGGCGGAGTCGATGTGCGTGTAGAAGGTCAGGGTCGCCGAGCAGCCCGCCGGGATGGTGACCGCCTGGGAGATGGACTCGGTGTGGGTGGAGCCGTAGCCGAGCAGCCAGGCGGAGTACGTGCCGGTGCGGGCGGGCTGGCCCTGCGAGGCCCACTGGCCGATGGCGCCGCTGGTGCCGGTCCACGAGGTGGCGCCGGACTCGAAGCCGGGGTTGAGCAGCTTCTGGCCGCTGCAGGTGCCACCGGTCGGCGGGGGCGTGGTGGGCGGCGGGGTGGTGGAGCCGCCGACCGAGGTCTGCCAGATGGTCGCGGCCACGCCGTCGGCGGCGCGGTTCAGGACCGTGGCGTTGATGTTGCTGGTGGTGTCGCAGGACTGGTGGTAGCAGGAGTCGTAGGCGCTGTTGGCGGTGCCGCCCCACTTCGCGGCCTGCGCGGAGGTCTTGCGGGCGCTGGCGCCGGCGGCGTAGCCGGAGGTCGGGATGCCGACGCGCTCGAAGGAGTAGTCGTCGGAGCGGCCGGCGCCCTCGGTGTTCTCCTCCGGCTGCAGGCCGAGGGAGTCCCAGTACGCTTTCATCGGCGCCGCGGCGGCGGAGGTGATGTGGTTGATGAAGTAGCCGCCGTTGGTCGAGCCGATCATGTCGAAGTTGTAGTACGCCTTGATCTGCGTGCGCTGGGTGCTGGTGAGGGCGTTGGCGTAGAAGGCGGAGCCCTGCAGGCCCTGCTCCTCGCCGGCCCACCAGGCGAAGCGGACGTGCCGGCTCATGGTCGGGTTCTGCTGGGCGAGGACCAGCGCGTTCTCCAGCAGCGTCGCCGAGCCGGAGCCGTTGTCGTTGATGCCCGGGCCGGCCGCGACGCTGTCGAGGTGGGCGCCGAACATGGTGATCTGGTCACTCGGGCCGCCCGGCCAGTCGGCGATGAGGTTGTTCGCCCGGTACGTGCAGCTGGTGCACGTCTGCTCGGCCACCGTGTACCCGGCGGCCTGCAGCTTGCCCTTGATGTAGGCGACGGAGGCGGTGTAGCCGGCGGTGCCGCTGCGGCGCGTCCCGCCGTTGCTGGACGCGATGGAGCCCAGCTGGGTCAGGTGCGCCTGCACGTTCGCCACGGCGATGTCCGGCGCCGCGGCGAGCGCGGGCGTGACACCGGCCGACGGCGCGGCGAAGGCCGGGATCGCCAGGCCCGCGCCGACGAGCAGGAGTGCGGCGGACGCGGTCAGGGTCAGCGCCGCTGAACGGGGTCTCATCAATGAGCTCCTCGATCGGAGTAGGGGTTGCGCGAGATTCGCATACTTCGATCCGACGTCACAAGTGATCGAGGGCATATCAGCCTGGACATACCAGCGGTGGGTGCCCGCCGCAGCCGGGCACCCACCTGTCAGGAGCCAGGGTCAGCAGGCCCCGGCGTCGGTCCAGACCGCCCACGAGCCGGGCGCGCCCGGCTCGGCACCGGTCGAGTACCAGGTGCTGTTCCACAGGCGGCCGTTGTAGGACACGCGGTCACCCGGGACGTACGGGGTCGTGGCGCTCCACGTCGGCACGCCCGAGCAGCCGCCGCCACCGCCGGTGACGGTCAGCGTGTACGTGGCGGTCCGGTCCACCGACGCGCCGTCACCGAGCACGGTGAGCGTGTAGGTGCCCGCCGGTGTCGCCGCGGTGGTGCTGATCGTCAGCGTCGACGCGCCGCCGGACTGCACCGTCGCCGGGTCGAACGCCGCAGTGGCGCCCGCCGGCAGCCCGCTGACGGACAGCGCGACGGCCTGCGGGTTGCCCGACGTGGTCTGCGTGCCGACCGTCACCGTCGTGGAACCGCCGGGCGGCACCGAACCCGAGGCCGGGTTCAGTGACAGCGAGAACGTGTCCTGCCCGCCGCCGTCGACGGTGAGCGTGAACGTCGCCGTCCGGTCGGCCGCGGTCCCGTCACCGAGGACCGTCACCGTGTAGGTGCCGGCGGGGGTCGACGCGGTGGTGCTGATGCGCAGCGTCGACGTGGAGCCCGCCTGTACCGACGCCGGAGTGAACACCGCGGTGGCACCGGTCGGCAGCCCGGACGCCGACAGCGCCACGGTCTGCGCCGAGCCGGACGTCACCTGCGTGGCCACCGTCGTGGTCACCGACCCGCCGGGCGTCACCGAGCCCGAGGTGGGGCTCAGCGACAGGCTGAAGTCGTCGGACGACTGGCCGCCGACCGCCTGGTTCCACACCGCGTAGGCCACCGCGTCGGCGCTGCGGTCCAGCGGTACATCGGCGACATTGCTGATCGTGTCGCACGAGCTGTGGTAGCAGGAGTCGTAGGCCGCACCGGCCGTGCCGCCCCACTTCTGCGCCTGGGCCGTGGTCTTGGTGGCCGAGGCACCCGCGGCGATGCCGCTGGAGGCGATGCCGGCGTTGCGGAACGAGGCGTCGTCGGAGCGGTTGGCGCCCTCGACGTTCTCCTCGGTCTGCACGCCGATCGAGTCGTAGTAGGCCTTCAGCGGCTGCGCCGCCGTGGTGGTGATGTTGTTGATGAAGTAGCCGGCGTTACGGGAGCCGACCATGTCGAAGTTCCAGTACGCCCGGATCTTCGCGCGTTCGGTCGCCGGGAGCTGGTTGACGTAGAAGGCGGAGCCGCGCAGGCCCTGCTCCTCGTCGGACCACCAGCCGAAGCGGACCCGCTTGGTCATCGTCGGGTTCTGCTGCGCCAGGGCCAGGGCGACCTCGAGCAGCACCGCCGAGCCGGAGCCGTTGTCGTTGATGCCGGGACCGGCCGCGACGCCGTCGAGGTGCGCGCCGAGCATGAGCACCTGGTTGGCGTCACCGCCGCGCCACTCGGCGATGAGGTTCACCGAGCCGGTCGTGCAGGACGTGCAGGTCTGCCGGGTCACGGTGTAGCCCGCCGCCTGCAGCCGCTGCTCGACATACTGCAGCGAGGCGGTGTAGCCGGCGCGGCCGGAGTACCGGTTGCCGCCGTTGTTCGTGGCGATCGTCTGGAACTGGGTGAGGTGCGCCCGCACGTTGCCGACGCTGATGTCCGGGGCGGTGCCCGGGTTGCCGCCGCCGGTGACGGTGAGGCCGAGCGTCGCCGTCCGGTCAGCACTGACCCCGTCGCCGAGGATCGTCACGGTGTAGGACCCTGCCGGCGTGCTCGCCGCCGTGCTGATCCGCAGGCTCGACGTGCCGCCCGACTGGACGGTCGCCGGGGTGAACGTGGCGGACGCGCCGGCCGGCAGGCCGCTCGCGGACAGCGCCACGCTCTGCGCGCTGCCGGAGGTGACCGCCGTGCTCACGGTGACCGTGGCGGCCTGGCCTGCGGTGACGCTGGTCGAGGTCGGGCTGACCGTGACCGAGAAGTCGTTGCCACCGCCGATCGGGCACGCCGGCTCACCGGCCGCGGCGTTGACGCTCACGGCGCTCCACGCGGCCTTGACCGTCGCGCATTCGGCGTTGCTGTTCGGGTACAGCTCGACCGCGGCGCGGACGGTCGCCAGCCGGGCGGCGGCGTGGTTCCAGGCCGTGGTCTTGCGGTTGAGCCCGCCGAGGAAGATCCGGCCGGCCTTCTGGATGCCGATGCCCGTCACGGTCGTGTTGTTGCAGGTCGGGCTGGTGGGCTTGCCGCCGCCCGGGTTGCTGCCCTCCGCCAGGAGGTAGAACCAGTGGTTCTGCGGGCCGGCGGCGGCGTGCACCTCGGTGCTCGGGATGGAGCTGCTGTAGCAGTTCGGGTTCCCGCTGATCCGCGACGGGTTGTACATGTACCGGATCGGGCCGGAGCCGGTGAGGTTGACCTCCTCGCCGACGTCGTAGTCCGCGGGGTCGTTCGGGTTGTTGGCGTATGCCTCGGTCAGCGCGCCGAAGATGTCACCGGTCGACTCGTTGAGGCCGCCGTTCTCGTTGCCGCTGCCGGCGCCGCCGGGCGTGGTCTGGAAGATGGCGTGGCCGTACTCGTGCGCGACGACGTCGATCGGGGTCGCCTGGCCGGTGCCGGCCGAGTTGCGGCCGAAGTTGGTGTACGAGCCGTTCCAGTACGCGTTGACCTCCGCCAGCCCGACCCGGGCGGGGTAGCCGCGGCCGGCGCCGTTGATCCCGTTGCGCCCCAGCCAGCTGCTGAGCATGTCCCACTCCTGCTCGACGGCGTACATCACGTCGACGCAGGCGGTCTCCAGGTTGGTGCCCGTCCCGTTGCCCCAGGTGTTGGTGGTCTTGGTGTAGGGCGTGCCGCCCTGACCACCGCAGGAGATCCCGGGCCGGTTCGGGTCGGTCATCGTGTACGACGAGCCGGAGCCCGACGTGTCGATGGTGACCTGGCCGTTGTAGTAGCCGTTGCCGGTCGCGGCGACGACCTCGTCCCAGGTCTCCTCGGGCAGCGCGGCGCCGGTCGTGGCGTCGACGTAGACGTGCAGCTTGCCGGGCTTGCCGGCGGCGGTGCCCTCCAGGACGACCTCGTAGGCGAGCCGGCCTTTGCCGCGGGCGAGGACGACCAGCCTGGGCGGGTAGGCGGTCGTGACCTTCGACAGCTGCGTCTTCGCGGCTTCCGTCGCCTTGACGGCATCGATCTTGGCGGTGGTCGTGACGTCGAGCGCGGTCTCCTGTGCGCCGTTGACGCTCAGCACCGTGCCGTCGGCGTCGGTGACGACGACGAAGTCGCCGCCCCGGACCGGCAGGCCACGGTGGGTGCGCTCGTACGACACGTACCGCAGCCCCTCCTGCCGCACGACCGACCTGCGGTCGAAGCGGTCCTCCGGCGACCGGTGCACCTTGGCGGGCTCGGCGCCGAGGAACTGCTCGGCGGCCACCTCAGGCGCGACGGCGGCCTTCTGGGGCGGGCCGGGGTCCGGCGGGCGGGTCGCGGCGGCCGTCACCATGGTGGCGGCCAGCACGACGGCGACGGCGGCGGCGACCGTCACGCCCCCGCGCAGCGCGAGTGTGCGTCTCACATTGGCTCCTCTTGACGACCGGTCCGGCGGCTGGAGCGGCGGTGGCCGCCCGACCCGGACCGGGATGACAGATGGGGGTTCTGCCTGCACCAGGTCCGCCCGAGGTACGGCGCAACAAGGTGGTTAACTCCTGTTACTAGTTCAGTAACACCCAGCATTCAAGGGGATGACCAGGCACCCCGTCAAGAGACACCGGCAAATGGGCCGCTGGCCGCGGACCGGCGAGGGGCCTGGTGAGCGCCGGCGGGCGCCGGCACCGCGGCGGCATTTGCGCCGGTTGATGCCGCACTCCACGGCATGGCGCCGCTCGCGGATCTCGGGGTCGAGGGCGGGGTGGCGGCCGCCCAGTACGATCTCGTGTTGTGCATGTCCGGGGGATCGCGCAACGTGTCGTGTCGGGGAACCTGGCGGTGCTTGTCGCACTCGCCGCGCTGACCGCCTGCGCCAGGAAGAAGGTGCAGCCGCCGGTGCCGGATCAGACACCCGAGTCCTATGAGGTGCTGGTCGGCGAGTGGCACTCGACGATGACCGACTCCCTGCACCTCGAAGGCATCATGCTGGAGCACCCGATGCCCGAGGTTCCGTGGCCCGCCGGATGGGACTACCGCTTCCGGGCCCGGTGCGACGGCACCGGCGCCCTGCTGTTCAGCGTGCGCGGGAAGCGCTTCCGCAACACGTTGAAGCCGCACTGCACCGGCAAATGGCAGATCGACAGGACATCGTTCCCACCCCTCGTCCACGACGGCGACCGCGACCTCGGCCCCTACACCGTGATCTTCGACGCGGAGTCCACCGTCACCTCCTGGGACGTGGAGGCCTACGCCACGCGGATCTACAACGCCTACGGAACCGCCACCCCGTCGCCGAGCGGCCCCGCCGTCACGGCGTCCGCCGCCGCCACGCCGTAGTCGACAGGGCAGACCGCACGCCCAACTTCGACACACTGCCCCAGGTTCGCGTCATGCCGGGGTGACGGGCGGCTGGAACGGGCGCCCGCCACGGACGGCCGGCTGCACCTTCCATTGCTGGAAGCCGGTCCCGAGGCGGTCGAGCTCGGTCTGGGTGCCGATGTCGGCACGGTGCTCCGGGCGCTCGGCGTAGTGGCGCAGCACGGTGGTCAGGAAGACGGTGTTGACGTGCAGCCGGAACACCGCGATGCGGCGCGAACGCGCGACACCGTCCGGGCCGCGGTGCAGCAGCCGGACCGTCCACCGCCCCGGATGCGGACCGCCGGGCAGCAGGTCGTCCCACCGGATGTCGTGCGTCCGGAAGACGTTCCGCACGGTGACTCCGGCCGGGGTCAGCCGCAGCCCGGCACCGGGCAGCCACAGCAGCGCGAGCGCGGCGAGGACCATCAGTGCGGGGAGGGCGATGAACCCCTGCAGGACCGGGTCGGTGGGCAGGCCGATCCGGTCCGTGCCCGGCACCCTGTCGAACGGAAACGTGTTCGCCGCCTGCGACATCAGCGCGATCGCCAGGAAGCCGGGCAGCACCGGCGAGCCGGGAGCGACGAACGCGGCCCCGTCGCGCTGGAACGTCGCCGGTGCGCGCAGCTGCCGGCGGGTCAGCCACAGGTACACCAGCAGCGGGCCGAGCAGGGCGACCCCGGCCGTTCCGAGGCTCACCCAGATGCCGGTCGACGCGGGCTCGATCCGCCAGAACATCGCCTGCAGCACGAACCTGTGCACCCAGACCGCAGCGAACCCCGCCGAGGCCACGACAGTGGCGGTGACCCTCCAGGCGAGCGGCATGCCCGGATCGTAAGTGGTCACCCGGGGCGCAGACAGCCTCCGAACGGCTCAGGAAGCAATCCTGCTCACGTTCAGCGACATCGGCGATGCGGCGCACGTCCGGCGGACAGTGCGGTGGGCAGCCTGCCGATCGCAGGCCGCCCACGTCCGTGCCCGTGACGCCGCGATCAGCAGCAGCCCTTCCAGCTGTTGATCAGCTGGCCGCCGACGCCGCCCTGGTAGACGCGGCAGTAGGCGCCGCACTGGTAGTACTGGTAGCACTGGCTGCCGCCGCACCCGGTGTAGCGGTAGACGCAGTAGCCGGCCTGGTCGCCGACGCACGCCGACGCCTTGGCGCCCGGCAGGAGCGCGGTGAGCATGCGGTCGCCGAGGCGGGTGAGGGTCTTCGTCATGGCCGATGCCACTCCCTTCGATGGTCCGACACGGTGCCGGCCGAGTTGACCGTCACGGCGGCCGTTAACGTTTCGCTAACGGCCCTGGTCGCGTTGGATCGCCCCGGCGAGCGTCCGGAGCCGCTGCCCCGGGACGATGCCGAGCTCGTCGGCGAAGAGCCGCCGGATCTCGTGGTAGGCGCCGAGCGCGGCCGCCGGGCGCCCACCGCCGAGATGGCCGCGCATCAGGCATTCCCAGGCCCGCTCGCGGAAGGGTTGCCGCAGCACGAGTGCGTCCATGGTGCTGACCGCCTCGTCGTAGCGCCGCAGTGCCAGCAGCGCCTCGGCCAGGTCCTCGAGCGCGCACATCCGCCGCTCCTCCAGCCCGGCCGCGGCGGCCTGGATGGCCGGGGCGGGCACGTCACCGAACGCCGGGCCGCGCCACAGCTCCAGCGCGCGCTGCAGCAGGCCGATCCGGGTCGCGGCGCCGTCCGGTCCGGGATGGCGGGCGGCCTCGGCGGTCAGGCCGGTAAAGGTCGCCAGGTCGGTGCGCGCGGTGCCGGCGTCGAGGCGGTACCCGGGTGCCTGGGTCTGCAGCGCCCCGCTCGCCGGGCAGCCGCCGGCACGGGCGAGCTCGCGGCGCAGGGCCCAGATGTGGCCCTGGACCTTCGTGACCGCGGTGGCCGGCGGCGCGTCGGGCCAGATCGAGTCGACGAGCTGGTGCACGGGCACGACGGCACCGCGCTCCAGCGCGAGGGCGGCGGTGATCGCGCGGCGCCCCGGGCCGCCGACCGGCACCGCCTGGCCGTCGACACGGATCTCGATCGGGCCGAGCAGGCCGATGGCGATCATGGGGCGGGCTCCATCTGGTAGCCGCCCGCCTGGAGCCGGAACATCGCCGCGTACCTCCCGTCCGCCCGCATCAGCGCCGCGTGGTCGCCGTGCTCGACGACGACACCGCCGGCGAGGACGGCGATCGTGTCGGCGTCGCGGACGGCGTTGAGGCGGTGCGAGATGAGCAGGCAGGTCCGCCGGCCGCGCAGCGCCGCCATCCGCCGGTGGACCTCGTGTTCGGCGTGCACGTCGAGCCCGGCCGACGGCTCGTCGAGGATGAGCAGGCCGGCGCGGTCGCGCAGGACCGCCCGGGCGAGGGCGAGCCGCTGCCACTGCCCGCCGGAGAGGACGACGCCGGATTGGGCGTCGGACTCGCCGAAGGCTCTGGTGAGCGGGGTGGCGTACCCGAGCGGAAGGCGTTGCAGCGCCTCGTCGATGCCTGCCTCTGCCGCGGCGGCGCGCAGCCTGGGCAGGTCGCCGGCGGCGGTGAGGTCGCCGACGGCGATGTTGTCGGCGGCGGTGAACTCGTAGGCCATGTAGTCCTGGAACACGGCGCTCATCCGCTCGCGCAGCCGGGCCGGGTCGAGGCGGGTGATGTCGGTGCCGTCCCACAGGATCGTGCCGCGGGTCGGCGGGTAGAAGCCGCACAGCAGCTTGACCACCGTGGACTTTCCGGCGCCGTTGTCGCCGACGAGGGCGAGCGACCGTCCGGCGCGGACGGTGAACGACGCGCCCCGCAGGATCCAGTCATGCCGCTCGCCGTACCGGAACCACACGTCACGGAACTCGATGGTGGGCACGTCGCCGTCGGACGGCGCGGCGGCCGGCACCGGATCGGCCGCGCCGGCGGAGGTCACGGCGACGTAGTGCCGGAACAGTGTCAGGCACTCCCCCGCGGCGGCTAGCTCCGCGACGACACCGGCGAGGGTGCCCTGCAGCGCGGCCAGGGCGGCGACGAGCACGGACAGGTCCCCGACCGTGCCGTGCCCGGCGGCGACCCTGCCGACCAGCACGGCGAGCGCCGCGGCCGACACCATCCCACCGAGCAGCGCCAGGCTCCCGTCGACGCGCAGGGCCAGCCGGTCGGTGCCGCGCTCCGCCGCCTGCGCACCGCGCAGCTCGGTGAGCATGCGGGTCCGGAAGAAGGTGGCCAGGCCGTACAGCCGGATCTCCTTGGCGGCTCGCATGTCCAGCAGCAGCTCGGCGTAGAAGACCTGGCGGCGCACGCCGGGCGTGATCCGCACCAGCGTGTCGCTGCGGTGCCGGCTGAGCCGGAGCTGGGCGATCAGGGCCGGCACCGCCGAGGCGACCACCAGCACGGCGACCAGCGGTGACCCGGCGACGAGCGTCGCGGTGAAGCCGGTCAGCGTGACGGCGGCCTGCGCGGTGGACAGCACCGACCCGGTCAGCTGGGCGGGAGCGATCTGGCTCGCCTGACGGGCGAGCTGCAGCCGGTTGTGGAAGTCCGGGTTTTCGAGCTCCGCCAGCCCGGCCGGGCGCGACACGGCGGTGAACAGCTCGACCTGGGTCCGTAGGGTGACCCGGCGCGCGATCTCCTGCTCCGCGTACCGCCCGGCGTGCCCGGCGACCGCCCAGGCCGCGGCGGTGCCGGCGATCCCGGCGACCGGCCAGGCGAGGTGTGACCCGCCGACGCTGAGCTGGTCGAGCAGCAGCTTGGTGCACCAGGCGACGACGACGGGCGCGCCGCCCCCGATGAGCATGGCCGCGATCCGCAGCGCCGCGGCCGCCGGGGCCGATCGCAGGTACAGCGCGGCGGCCATGGCGAACAGTCGCACCGGTCCGGGCTCGTTCACGGCCGCACCGGCAACCGGAGGTCGTCGACGGTGGTGCCGCTCGCGGCCAGGATGCCGCCGTCGTCGTAGTACAGGAACGTCGGTGTGCCAAGGACGCCGAAGGCCACCATGAGCTCGCCGGGTCCCGGTTCGGTGACGACCTGCCCGGCAGGCCGCAGCACGGTGGCGAGCGCGGCGACGTCCTCGCCGGGCGTGGTCGTCACCACGGACAGGATCTGCACACCGTCGCGCCGCAGGTCGGTGGCGCGGCGGGCGAGCCGGTCGGCCTGGTCCGGGCAGTACTTGCAGGTCGTGGAGAAGAACGCGAGCAACAGCGGACCGCTGGTCCGGCCGGTGATCCTGTCGACCTGCCCGGCGGGCAGGGCGCTGCCGAGCGGCGGCCCGACCGCCGCGGGGCCGGGGTCGCGGTGCTCCTCGATGGCGCGCAGCCGGCGGATCACGGCGGTGGTGAGCAGCAGGTCGACCGCGACCGCGACGGTCAGCACGGCGACGAGGGCGTACAGCAGGGTCACGGTTCCTCCAGGGGTCGGCGTGGCTGCCCGGGGCGGCGCAGCAGCCAGGCGAGGGTGTCGAGGTGCACCACGGCGGCGACCGCGGCGACCGCGGAACAGCCGTTGACGAGCAGGCCGGCGGCGGACCAACCGGCCGGGTCGAGCAGGTCCGGCGCCGACACGGCGACGGCGCCGGCGGTGGCGGCCTCGACGGCGAGGACGCCGGCGCGGATCACGTGCCGGCGCGCGACTCGCGCCCGGGACGGCCCGAAGCAGTGACAGGCGGCGGCGGTGCCGCCGGCGAGCGCCCGGGCAAGGACCGCGGCGAACGCGGCGAACATGACCGCGGCACCGGCGAGCGCGGGTGCGGCAAGGACCCGCGGCGCGAGCAGCGCGCCGGTGAGCGCCGCCGCGAGGACCGCTTCGGCGAGGACCACGGCGGTGGCGGCGGGTGCCGCGAGCCGGGCCGGCAGGCGGCCGAGGTCCGCCGTCGCGGCGGCGAACCCGGTGAACGCGGCGCGGCTGCGCACCTTGGCCGCGGCCGACACAGCGAGCGCGCCGAGGGGCACGAGCACTAACGCGACGAGCATGGCCGACCGGCCCGGGCGCCCGCGGTTCGTTGACAGGTCCGGATAAATCCGTCGATACTCCACGAATGGTGCTGGCAACCCTGGCCGGCTGCGTGGTCCTGCTGCTGGCCGCCGGCGTCGTTGTCGCGCGGCGGTCGCTGCTGGTGGTGACGGTCTGCGGCGGCAGCATGGCGCCGACCTACCACGACGGCGACCGCGTCCTGGTCAGCCGCCGGCGCCGGCCGGCCGCCGGCATGGTGGTGGTGCTGCGTCAAGGCGACGTGGCGGCCGAGGCCGCCACGTTGGCGGCACACCGCAGCGACTATCTCGTGAAGCGCCTCGCCGCGCTGCCCGGCGACGCGGTGCCGGCGGCCGTGCGCCCGGCACTCGGCACGCAGAGTCCGGACCTGGTGCCCGAGGATGCGGTGGTGGTGCTCGGCGACGACGCGGACAGCATCGACTCGCGCGCCTGGGGCTTCCTGCCGCTGCGGCTCGTCGTCGGTGTGGTGGTTGCAGACCTTCGGACGGCCGGCCGCTGACCGGCAACAGCCGGACAGGACGGCGGGCCGCCAGCTCCCCCGTGGCAACGCCCGACTCCAATCATGATGTTGTGATGTGATCGCTCACATCATTGGCCGCCATGCAACACCTTCCCTCGTTGGGTGTCAATGTCTAACCAGACAATCTCGTTGTCGCGAGGGCGAGCGTGATTGACACCAATGGTGTGAGCGATAACATGCCGAAGGGAGCACGAGGACGGGGGCAATCGATGCTTGGCATGGCCGCGTCGCAATGGCGGGTCCGCTTACGGCGGTCTATTGCCCTGCTTTCGATGATCACCGTCGCGGTGGTCGGCTTCACCCTGCTGACCGCGGCCGCCGTCACGGCCCGGCTCGACGCCGGCGGCACCGTCGAGGCCAACTTCCGCCCCGCGTACGACATCCTCATCCGCCCGACCGGCAGCGTCCTGCCCCTGGAACAGCAGCGCAACCTGGTGCAGTCAGGTCAGCTCGCCGGCCTGCGCGGGGGCATCACCGTCGAGCAATGGCACCAGATCCAGAACGTGCCTGGCGTCGCCGTCGCCGCACCCGTCGCCGTCATCGGCTACGTCATCCGGACCGTCCCCGTCACCGTGCAGCTCGGCGCCGACCTCGACCCGGCCGCCGAACGGCAGGTGATCAAGGTGCAGCCGACCTGGGTCACCGACGCCGGCCTGTCGCGCATCCCGGACGGCGCGGCCTACCTGTACTCGACCCGCAACGTGCTGCACCAGAAGCAGCTCAGCGAGATGCGCAGCGGCGAAGGCGTCCCACCCGCCGAGGAGGTCGACCCGGGCGGCGGCCGCCAGCCGGTCTGCCCCGTCGTGCAGTCCGTGGGCGAGCGGGACTTCATCGACCCGACCGACCTGCCAGGCCGCTCCTCGCTCACCTGCGTCGGCGGGCCCGGCTCCCGCGACGTGTTCGGCAACCCGGTCGCGCCGGTGGTCACCCTCGCCTGGTCGGTGCCGTTCCTGATGGCTGCCGTCGACCCTGCGGCCGAGGCCGCCCTCGCCGGGCTCGACACCGCGGTCACCTCGGGCAGGTACTTCACCGCCGGCGAGCAGCCCGCCCAGCGCCGGCTCGACGGCATGCCCTACCCCTACGACTCGCTGCCGATCCTCGTCGCCGACAAGCCGCAGCTCGACGCTCAGCTCGAACTGCAGATCCAACGGCTCGGCGGCGCGTCCGTCGAGCTGGTCCGGGCCGGCACCGACAACCGCGGCCTCCGCGCCGCGCTGGACGGCCAACCGGGCACCCGGGTCGCGACCCGGACGGTCCCGATCGACGGGCCGTACCAGGACATGGTCGACCGGCTGCGCCACCCCTTCCAGAGCGGTCCCGACGACATGGCGGTGTCCAACACGCTGTGGCTGGACCGGTTCTGGACCGTCGGACCCGCCAGGACGACCCCCGCCGGCGACGGCCTGCGGACCGAGCCGGTCCCCTACGACCTCAAGATCTGGGGGCTCGGCGCCGACGCCGGCGACAGCGGCCACCCCGTGCCGATGGAGTTCGCCGACACCGGCGTGCGGGGCGCCGTCGCCGCACACCCGAACATCACCGCCGAGCACGACATCCAACCCGGCGACATCGCCATGCCGGACGTCGCGCTCGACGCCGTCGGCACCTTCGACCCGTCCCGGGTGCGGCTGGGCGGCGCGCTCTCCGCCGTCCCGATGGACACGTACTTCAACCCCGGAGCCGAGGGTGCCGACGACGCATCCCGCAAAGCCCTGAACGGCCGGCGCCTGGAGCCGAACGCCAACGTCAGCGGACTGCTCAGCCAGCCGCCGCTGATGCTGACGACGATGGGTGCGCTGCCGGTCGTCTTCGGCCCCGATGGGTACGGCACGAAACCGGAGTACCCCGAGTACCAGCTCAACCGCGCGGCCCCGATCAGCATGGTGCGGGTCCGGCTCGCCGGCACCGTCGGCATGGGCGCCGCCGACCGCGAACGGGTCCGGCTCGTCGCCGAGCAGCTGGCCCGCCGCACCGGGCTGCAGGTCGACATCACCCTCGGCAGCTCACCCACCGGCGTCACCGTCCAGTACCCCGCGGGCAAGTTCGGGCGACCGGACCTCGCCGTGTCCGAACCGTGGGTCAAGAAGGGCGTCGCGGCGGTCCTGGTCCGCGCGGCCGACCGCAAGAGCGTCCTGCTGTCCGGCCTCGTGCTCGTCGTGTGCGCCCTCGCCGTGCTCAACGCCACCAACGCCGCCACCCGCGCCCGGCGCACCGACCTCGGCGTGCTCGCCTGCCTCGGCTGGAGCCGAAGACAGCTGCTCCAACTCCTCCTCACCGAGATCACCGGCATCGGCCTGGCCGCCGGCGTCGCTGGGACCCTGCTCGCCGTGCCGCTGGCCGCGGCGTTCGGGCTCGACATCGGCTGGCTCCGCGCCCTGCTGGCGATCCCCGTCGCGCTGCTCCTGGCCGTCGCGGCGGGGCTGTGGCCGGCGCTGCGCGCGGCCAGACCGGACCCCGCGGTGGCCGTCCGGCCCGCCGTGTCGGCACCCTCCGCCCGGCGCCGCAGCCCACGGCGGGTCACCGGCCTCGCCCTATCCTACCTCGCACGGACACCGGGCCGGGCCGCCCTGGGCGCCGGCAGCCTCGCCATCGGCGTCGCCGCGCTCACCATGCTGCTGGCCATCACCTTCGCGTTCCGCGGCGCGGTCGTCGGCACACTCCTCGGCGAGGCGATCGCGGTGCAGGCCCGCACCGTCGACTACCTCGCCGTCGCCATCACCATCGTGCTCGGCATCGCGTCCGTCGCCGACGTGCTGTTCCTCGGCGTCTCCGAGCGCTCCGGCGAACTGGCCCTGCTCGGCGCCGCCGGCTGGCACGACGGCCTGCTGCGCCGCCTCGTCGTCACCGAGGCCGTCGCCATCGGCGTGCTCGGCGGCGCCACCGGCGCGGGCCTCGGACTGGGCGCCGCGGCCCTGTTCGCCGGCGCGCTCACCGCACCACTGGTGTGGTGCGCGGCGACCGCCCTCACCGCGGGCGTCGCCGTGTCCGCGGTCGCCGCGACGGTACCGATCGCAATCCTCCGTCGCCTGCCCATCGCCCAGCTCCTGGCCGAGGAGTGACCGCGCTGACAAGGCCTTCCCGCAGCTCAGGTCGACTCACCGTCGGTAGGCAGCCGGCCGGTGCCACGACAATCCGACGACGGACTCGAAGACAGGGTTCGTGGACCGTGTGCTGGCGCCGAGGGTGATGAACGCGCTCGGGCTGCCCGCGTCGGATGCGATGTAGGCCAGCGTGCCATCGGCCTCAATGCCGCCAGACCGGCCACGACAAACTGCCACTCAGCGTCGTCATCCCTGTGGTCGTAGACAGCGGGGTCGTCGCCGACGGTGTCAGTGGCCCAGGCTCGGTCACAGGCCCGCTCGGGCCGGCTCAACGGGTGGAGGGGACCAGGTCCAGGATCGAGGCCAGGCCGCGGTCGCCGGTGCGGTGCCGATCGTGATCCTCCACCGACAGCCGATCGCCCAGCTCCTGGCCGAGGAGTGACCGCGCCGCCGGGTCGTTCTGGATGCGGATCAGGGCACGGCTTCAGGGAGCCAGGCCGGCGCGGTGCGCGATGATGACCAGCTGGATGCGGTCGCGGGCGTCGAGCTTGTGCAGCAGCCGGGCCACGTGGGTCTTGGCGGTGCCGGCGGTGATGTGCAGGCGTAGCCCGATCTCGGCGTTGGTGAGCCCCTCGGCGACCAGGGCGAGCACCTGCCGCTCGCGGTCGGTCAGGCCGCCGAGCGGGTCGGGCGCCGGTCTCGGCCCCGGCGGCACGGGGGCGGGATCCACGGAGGCGGCGGACGATGCGGCGAAGGTGGCGATCAGGCGGCGGGTCACACCGGGCGCCAGGAGGGCGTCGCCGGCCGCGATGACCCTGATCGCCGCGTGCAGGTCCTCCGGCGGCGCGTCCTTGAGCAGGAAGCCGCTGGCCCCCGCGCGCAGCGCGCCGTAGACGTACTCGTCGAGGTCGAACGTCGTCAGGATCAGCACGCGGCTGGCCGTCGAAGCGGTGATCCTGCGGGTCGCCTCGATGCCGTCCAGGACGGGCATGCGGATGTCCATGAGCACCACGTCGGGCGCCAGCCGGGTGACGACGTCGACGGCCGCCAGCCCGTCGGCCGCCTCGCCGACCACGGTCAGGCCGTCGCCGGTCGCCACGATGCCGCACAGCCCGACGCGAACGAGCGCCTGGTCGTCGGCGACGACCACCCGGACCTCGTTCACCGCGCCGCCGCACCCGTCAACATCCCCGCCACCGCCGCCGCACCCTCAGACCGCGCCGCCGCACCCGTCAGCATCGCCACGACCACTGCCGCGTCCTCAGCCGGCACGCAGGCAACCTCCTCTCCCGCCACATCCATCACGGTCGTCGCCGCCACCACGGCCGCGCCCTCAACCATCACGCAGGCAACCTCCTTTCCGCCCGCGGCCAGCACGGTCGCCGCCGCCGCTGCCGCGCCCTCAGCCGGCACGCAGGCAACCTCCTCCCCCGCCACATCCATCACGGTCGTCGCCGCCACCACGGCCGCGCCCTCAGGCGGCACGAAGGCAGCCCCTCCCCGCCACGTCCATCACGGTCGCCGTCGACACGGCCACACCCTCAACCGGCACGCAGGCCGGCACCGGCGGCGGCAGCAGCAGGACGGGATGCGTCCTTACTGCGGCCACCACCCGGGCCTCGGTCACCGTGCCACCGTGTCCGTCAACGTCCCTGCCGCCGCATCCGTCGCGGCCTCCGCAGCCGTCACCGGCCCGGCACCCGCCGCCACGCCCAGCCGGGTGCCCGCCGCCACGCCCGGCCCGGTGCCCGTCGCCACGCCCAGCCCGGTGCCCGCCGCCAGGCACGGCCCGGCACCCGCCGGCACGCCCGGCCGGGCACGTGCGGCGGCGTCCGGGACGGCGTCTGCCGGTATCGGCAGGGCGGCGCGGACCATGAAGCCTCCTAACGGGGGCGAGGCGGTGGACAGGGTGCCGCCGAACAGGGCCGCGCGCTCGCGCATGCCGCTCAACCCGTGTCCGTCGGCGGCAGGGTCCAGGACCTCCTCGGCGCCCCGGCCGTCGTCGGTGACCTCGACGGTGACCTCGGCGCCGGTGTAGGCGACCGAGACCCGCGCGCGGGTCGCCGCGGCGTGACGGATGACGTTGGTCAGGGCCTCCTGCACGATCCGGTACACGGTCAGCTCCAGGCCGGCGCCGAGCGGGCGCGGGTCGCCGGTCACCGCGAGGTCCACGCGCACGCCGGCCGCCTCGGTCTGCGCCGCCAGGCGTGGCAGGTCGGGCAGGCCGGGTGCGGGCGCGGTCGCGGCGGGCCGCTCGTCACGCAGCGCGCCGAGCACCCGTCGCAGCTCCGCGAGGGACTCCCGGCCGGTGGTCTCGATCGCCGCGAGCGCGTCGGACGCCTTCGCCGGCTCGCGGTCCAGCATCAGCCGGCCGTACGTGGCCTGCACCGTGATCACGCTCATGCTGTGGGCCACGACGTCGTGCAGCTCGCGGGCGATGCGCAACCGCTCGTCGGCGCTGCGGCGGGCCGCCCGCTCCAGCTCGGCGTCCGCCTGCCGGGCCCGGTGCCGCAGCAGCTCCTCGGTATACCGACGGTGCTGGTGCACCATGAAGCCGACCAGCCACGCCGCGACGAGCAGCAGCGCGAACGGCAGGACGCCGCCGACGTGCCGGAACCCGGGCAGTGCCGTCGCCACGGGACCGGTCAGGCCGGCCACGAGCGCGAGGACGGCCGTCCGCCCGCGGTGCCGCTCCGCCACCCGGTACAGCGCATACGCGGCCGGTACAAGCGCCATCCACCCGAGCCGGCTCGACAGCGGGCTGAGCCAGAACACCGCGAGGGCGGCCAGCGACGCGGTCAGCGGGAACCGGCGCGCGAGGGGCAGGACCCCGCACGACACCGCCAGCGCGGCGACGGCAAGCCACCCCGGGTCGGCCTTCACCGCGATGATGCCGCCGGCGGGAACGGCATACAGCAGCGCGGCGACGACATCGACAACGAGCCAGTGCCAGGGCCGCAGCCGATGCCGCAGCGGCGGGCGCAGCTCGGTGGTCATGTCGCCGAGCGTACGACCGGCACCCGCCACCGTCGTCCTCCCCAGGGTGTATGCCGCGCGGCAGACAACCCGGCCATTCGGCTGGTGCGGTAGCCCGCGCGGTGGGGGTACGAGCGGCAGACGACACCGCGGCTGCCCGCTGCGATCGTCGACGGCATGATCGAGGTTCGACAGTTGAGCAAACGCTACGGCGGCAGCACCGTCGTGGACGCGGTGACGTTCGACGTGCGGCCGGGCCGGGTCACCGGGTTCCTCGGCCCCAACGGCGCGGGCAAGTCCACCACCATCCGGATGCTGCTCGGCCTGACCACGCCGACGGCAGGGCGGGTCACGTTCGACGGCCGGTCGCTCCGGCTGATGGAGACGCCGCTGCGCGAGGTCGGTGCGCTGCTGGACGCGGCGACCGTGCACGGCGGCCGGACCGCGCACGCGCACCTGCGGTGGCTCGCCGCCAGCAACGGGCTGCCGAAGCACCGCGTCGGTGAGGTCCTCGGCCGGACCGGCCTGGAAGCGGTCGCCGGGCGGCGCGTGCGGGGCTACTCCCTCGGCATGCGCCAGCGCCTCGGCATCGCCGCCGCGCTGCTCGGCGACCCGCCGGTCCTCATTCTCGACGAGCCGGTCAACGGCCTGGACCCGGAGGGCGTGCACTGGTTCCGGACGCTGCTGCGCGACCTCGCCGCCGAGGGCCGCACGCTGCTGGTGTCCAGCCACCTCATCACGGAGATGGCCCTCGTCGCCGACCATCTGCTCGTCATCGGCGCCGGCCGGCTCCTGGCCGACCAGAGCATCCAGGAGCTCACCCGCGGCCACGCCACCCTCGAGGACGCGTACTTCGCCGTCACCGCAGCGTCGACGCAGTACCGCGCGAAGCAGGGAGGCGCGCGATGACGGTGCTGCGCCGCACGGCCCACGCGGAGTGGATCAAGCTGTGGTCGGTCCGGTCGACGTGGCTGGCGGTCGCCGCCGCGGCGGTCCTCGCCGTCGGGCTGTGCGTCACCGGCACGATCGGCACCGTGCCGGCGTCGGACCGGGCCGCGTTCGACGCCGTCGGCGCCGCGTTCGGCGGGCTGACGTTCGCGCAGCTGGCGTTCGGCGTGCTCGGCGTGCTCGCGGTGACGACCGAGCACGCGTCCGGCACGATCGTGCCGACGCTGGCCGCCACCCCGCGGCGGGGTGTCGCGCTGCTGGCGAAGCTGCTGGTCACGGGCGGCGTCACGCTGGTGCTCGGCGAGGCGCTGGCGTTCGGGACGTTCCTGCTCGGCCAGACCCTCCTGGACCGGCACGGCCTGGGTGTGCGCCTCGGCGACCCGGGCGTGCTGCGGGCGGTGAGCAGCGCCGGGCTGTACCTGTTCGTGATCACCATGGTCGGCTTCGGTCTGGGTGCCCTGCTGCGCCAGCACGCGGCCGCCATCGCCACCCTGTTCGCCGTGGTGTTCCTCGCGTACGGCGCGGCGCGGGCCCTCGAAAGCTGGTCCTACCTGCCGTCCCGGCTGCTGCTGTCCAACGCCGGCGACGTCGTCGGCCAGGTCCACGCGACCGCGGCGAAGCCGAGGCTGCCGTCGCTGCGGATGGCGTACGCGGACCTGGCCCTCTACCTGACGCTGGCGCTCAGCCTGGGTTGGTTCCGAGCCCGCAGGGACTCATAGGCGACCAATACCACAAAGCGGTCACCGCACCGTGGGCACCAGGTCCAGGACCGGAGCCAGACCGCGGTCTCCGGTGCGGTGCTCCGCCGGCAGGATGAAACAGCGCAGCCCGGCGGCGGAGGCGCCGCCGTCGCGGACAGGGTTGTCGCCGACCATCAGCGTCGCCCGGGGGTCGGCGCCGAGGTCCGCGCACGCCTTGCGGAACAGCTCCGGGTCGGGCTTCTCCCGGCCGGCCTCGTAAGACAGCGCGTACGTGTCGACGAGGTCGCCGAGGCCGAAGTGCGCGACGTGCGCCCGGATGTCCCAGGCGATGTCGCTGACCACCCCGACCCGGACACCGCGCGAACGCAGCCCGCGCAGGACGAAGCCGGTGTCCTGGTAGGGCACCCACGACTCGGTGTGGATCATCCGGGCGTGCGCGGCCGCCTCGTGACCGCGCAGGAACGGCACCGCGGCGAACCAGGCGAGCATCGCCGAGCGGTGCCGGTCGGCGGACAGGTCGCGGCCCGCCTGCACGGCGAGGACCTCCGGCAGCTGGTAGGCGGCGGCGAGATCGGTGAGCGCCGCCGCGAGCACGGCCGGGTCGTCCAGCAGAGAAGCCCGGCCGGTGTCGGCGGCGATCAGCCGCAGCCACTGCTGGGCGTCGATCATGTGGAAGATCGTGTTGGCGAAGTCGAAGAGCACCGCCTGCACCGGCGGCACCGGACCTGCCTGCGCGGCGGGGTCGGTGCTGTACGTGGAAGGCGTGTCGAACAAGGTGCGCATCGGCAGTACGGTACCGGTCACCACGCCTTGGGCCCGCCGTCGGGCAGCAGCTCGCGGCTCCGCTTGCGCTGGACCTTGCCGCTGGTGGTGCGGGGCAGGCCGCCGGGGCGCAGCAGGGTCACCGACGCGACGTGCAGCTGGTGCTCGTCGGCGACCGCCCGGCGGACCGCGGCGACCACCTCGTCGAACGCGACGCCGTCGCCGCCCGGCACCCGCGAGACCCGGACCTGGCGAGCGGTCTCGGCGACGACGCCGAGCCGGCCGTCGTCGCCGTACTGGAACGCCGCCACGCAGTCCGGGCCGACCGCCGGGTGTGCGGCGCTGACGGTGCGCTCGATGTCGCTCGGGTAGTGGTTGCGCCCGTCCACGATGATCAGGTCGTCGATGCGGCCCAGGACGTAGAGCTGCCCGTCGCGCAGGAACCCGAGGTCGCCGGTCTTCAGGAAGCCGACGCCGGGACGGTCCTCGAGCGTGCCGCCGAAACGGGCCTCGGTCGCCTCCGGCTGCCGCCAGTAGCCGGAGGAGACGCTGTCGCCGGCCACCCAGACCTCCCCCACCAGGCCTTCCGGAGCCGGTACACCGGCGGCGACGATCCTCACGTCGAGGTTGGCCGGGACGCGTCCGCACGCGACGACCTGCCGCGACGGGTGCCCCGGCCGCGCCGCGACGAGCTCGCCGCGCTCCGCCAGCGCCGAGGCGTCCAGGTCGACGTGGCGGGCGTCGTCCGGGAGCCGGGCGCCGCTGACGTACACGACCGCCTCCGCCAGTCCGTAGCAGGGCCGGAACGTCGCCGGGCTGAACCCGGCCCCGGCGAACGCCGACATGAACGCGGTGAGCGTGCCGTGCCGCACGGGCTCGGCGCCGTTGAGCGCGACCCGCCACGGGCTCAGGTCGAGCCGCGCCTTCTGCTCCTCGGTGATCTTCGCGACGCACAGCTCGTAGGCGAAGTTCGGGGCGGAGGAGACCCAGGCGCGGAAGCGGCTGATCGCGTCCAGCCAGACGAACGGCCGCATGAGCAGCGCCATCGGCGGCAGCAGCACGGCCCGGCCGCCCGGATACAGGCCGCCGATCAGCTGGGCGAGACCCATGTCGTGAAAGACCGGCAGCCAGCTCACGACGCAGAAGTCGGCGGGGTCGCAGGCCGGCGCCTCGACGAGGACCGCGATGGCGGCGGCGTTGGCCAGCACGTTGCCGTGACTGAGCACGACACCCTTCGGCGCGCTCGTGGAGCCCGACGTGTACTGCAGGAACGCCGGATCCGACGGCCGCACCCCGGGGTCGCGCCACAGCCCGGCGAGGCCCTCCGGCACGTCGGCCACGACGATCGGCTCGACGCTGCCGAGGTCGGCGACGAGCGACGACTCGGCGTGCTCGGCGGTGGTGAGCACCACGGCGGGGTCGGCGTCCTTGACGATCCCGCCGAGCCGGCCGAGGGTCCGCTTCCCGCCGTGGATCGCGTCCGGGGCCGGTGACGGCACCGCGACGAGCCCCGCGTAGGCGCAGGCGAAGAACGCGACGACGAAGTCGACGCCGTTGGGCAGCATCAGCATCGCCCGGTCCCCCGGCTGCGCGGTCTGCTGCAGCAGCGCCGCGGTGTCGCGGACCCGCTCCTCCAGCTGTGCGTAGGTGAGGGTCAGCACCTCCTCGCCGTGGCTGTCCAGCTCGGTGCAGGCGGGCTGGTCCGGCCTGTTCGCGGCCTGGTGGCGCAGCAGGTCGACGAGGGTGCCGACGCCCTCGTGCACCTGGATCGGGTGCCGGGACGTCACAGCGCGCCCGCCAGCATCAGCCGGGCGCCGGGGAACAGCCCGTTGGCGGTCATCGCGTCGGCGGCCTTCACGACGGCCGCCTCGATCCTGTCCAGGTCCTCGTCGGTGTGGGCGAGGGACAGGAAGCAGTTGCGGCCCTCCCAGATGTACAGGCCGTCGTGGACGAGCATCGTGTGGAAGATCTCGGACCGCTCCGAGTTCGCGGGCTCCTCGACCAGCCGGAGCCGGAACAGCGAACCGAACCGGGCGACCCGGATCGGCACGCCCGCGCCCTCGAACCTCGCGTCGAGGCGGGCGCCGAAGGCCTCGGTCCTGGCGTTGAGCTCCTCCTGCAGCGCCGGGCCGCGGCGGACCAGCTCCCGCAGGACCGCCCGTGCGGCGGCCATCGACAGCGGGTGCTTGCAGAACGTGCCGGAGAAGAAGGTGCGGACCGTCTGCGGGTACGGCTGGTCGCCGAACTCCCAGGCGCCGCCGTCGATGGCGTCGAGGTACTTCGCGTCGCCGGCGACCACCCCGATCGGCATTCCGCCGCCGACGACCTTGCCGTAGGTGGTGATGTCGGCGGCGATGCCGAAGAGACCCTGGGCGCCGTTCGGGTGCATCCGGAACCCGGTGATGACCTCGTCGAAGACGAACGGGGTGCCGGCGTCGGCGGTGATCCGGCGGACCTCGCGCAGGAACTCGACCGGCTGGATGTCGGGGCGGCGGCTCTGCACCGGCTCGACGATCACCGCGGCGAGCTCGTGCACCCGCTCCCGCAGCACCTGCAGCGACGCCGGGTCGCCGTAGGGCAGCACGAGCGCGTTGGCGCTGACCTCCGGCGGGATGCCGGGCGCCATCGGCACCGACTCGCCGGAGGAGCCCTCGACGTCCTGCCGCGCCAGGATCGGGTCGGCGGTGCCGTGGTAGGCGCCCGCGAACATCGCGATCCGGTGCCGCCCGGTGACCGCCCGGGCCAGCCGGACCGCCACCATCACCGCCTCGGAGCCGGTGTTGCAGTAGACGACCCGTTCCTTGCCGGTCAGCCGCCTGATGAGGTCGGTCGTCTCCGGTACCAGCGGCGAGTGCGGCCCGAGCTGCATGCCGTCGGCGAGCTGGGCGGTGATGGCCTCGTTGATGAACGGCTCGTTGTGGCCGAACAGGTTCACCCCGAAGCCCATGGTGAGGTCGACGTACTCGTTGCCGTCGACGTCCCACACCCTGGCCCCGTTGGACCGGGCCACCACGATCGGGTAGCGGGTCTCCTTGAGGTTGAGGTACGGCTGCGGCGCGTGCCGGACGTCGGCGTGGCCCAACCGCTCGGCGGCGGCCTGGGCGCGGGAGCCGGCGGTGCGGGCGCAGTACGCGCTGGACAGTTCGGCGATGAAGGCCCGCTGGGCGTCGGTGAGCTTCCGCGAGGCGCCGCCGGTGCGGGGGCCGAACGCGACGAACGTCCCCTGCGGCGCCGCCGGGATCGCCGTGCGCTGCACCGCCTGCTCAACCGGCGCGGCCGGCGCGGGCGCGGGCAACGCGGGTGCTACAGAAGGCGCGGGCAACGCGGGTGCTGCGGAAGGCGCGGCGCCGGGCTGGCGGCGGCGGATCAGCTCGTACGCCTGATCCATCACCTGCGCGTGGACGTCGAGGAACCGGTCGACGGCGCTGCCCCCACCCGGCGCGACCGGCGGCAGCACCGCGGCGGCAGACGGCGGGCTGATCAGGGGCAGCGGGGCCGGCACGGCGGGCGGGGGCGGCTCACGCAGGGCCAGCACCGCGGCCGGGGCGTTGCGCACGATGTACCCCGCCAGCCGCCGCAGCGTGTTCACCTCCTCGAACAGCATCCCGATCGGGATGACCACCTCGTAGGTGCGCTGGATGCTCTGGATCGTGTGGAACAGCGTCATGGAGTCGGCGCCGAGCTCCAGGAACGACATGTCCGGGTCGATCGGCGCGTCGGACTCCAGCAGCGTCGTCACCACCTGGCCCAGCTCCGCCAGGACGCGGGCGTCCGCTCCTGCCGACGTCGGTTGTGCCACGTGCTCCTCAGCCCCTCTCTGGACGGGGATCGATGCCGGTGCGGGCTTCGGCAGGGTCGCCGTGGGCAGCCAGAACCGTCTGCGCTGGAACGGGTAGGTGGGCAGGTCGACCCGCCGGCGGCGGAACCCGTCGTGGAAGGCGGCCCAGTCGAGGTCGTGCCCGGCGGCGTACAGCTGGGCGAGCGAATCGGTGAGCACGTCGCCGTCCTCCGCGCCGGTGCGCAGCGACGGCAGCCACCGGGCGCCGGACACCACCCGGCGACCGGCGCCGAGCAGCACCTGACCGGGTCCGACCTCGACGAACGTGGTGCAGCCGGCCTCGGCCAGCCTGCGCACGCCGTCGGCGTAGCGGATCGTCGAGGTGAGGTGCCTGGTCCAGTACGCCGCGTCGGGGCGGTACTCGTCGTCGAAGAGCCGGCCGTCCAGGTCGCTGACCAGCGGGATCCGCGGTGCCCCGTAGGTCACGGCGGCGGCGACGTCAGCGAAGGCGTCGCGGGCCGCGGCCATCATCGGCGAGTGGAACGCGAGCGTGGACTTCACCGGCCGCACCGTCACCCCCGCGGCGGTCAGGTGCGCCTCGACGGCCGCGACGGCCTCGGCGGTGCCGGCGACGGTGACGTTTGTGCCGGCGTTGACCGCGGCGATCGCCAGGCTCGGGTCGGCGACGGCGGCGAGCGCGGCCCGGACCGTGTCCTCGCCGGTGAACGCGGCGAGCATCGCGCCGGGTGCGCTGCGCTCCTGCACGAGCCGGCCGCGGGCGGCGACCAGCCGCAGCCCGTCCTCGAGGTCGAAGACCCCGGCGACGCAGGCGGCGGCGAGCTCGCCGACGCTGTGGCCCAGCAGGTGGCCGGGGTGCACGCCCCAGCCGGTCCACAGCCGCGCCAGGGCGTACTGGAGGCAGAACAGCGCCGGTTGGGTGTAGCGCGTCTCGTCGAGCAGGTGCCGCTCGGCTGGCTCCGGGAACAGCACCGTCTGGAGACTGCGGCCGATCAGGTCCCGGAGGATCTCGTCGCAGCCCAGGAGGGTGGCGCGGAAGCCGGCGTTCGTCACGTACAGCTGGCGGCCCATGTCGGCGTACTGCGACCCCTGCCCGCTGAACAGGAACGCGATGCCGCCGGGACCGCCGGGCGGACGCTCGCCGGGGTGCAGGCCCTGGTGGGCCGTCCCCGAGGCGATCCGGTGCAGCTGTCCGGCGGCTTCTTCGCCGGTACGGGCGGCGAACGCGACCCGGTGCCGGAAGTGTGACCGTCCGGTGTGGACGGAGGCGGTGAGGTCGGCGAGCGAAGGGGCGGGCCGCTGTTCGAGGCGGGTCGCGTACCGGGCGGCGAGCGCGGCGACCGCCGCCGGTGTCTTGGCGCTGACGGTGACCAGGTGCGAGGTGCGGACGTTGCCCTTGTTCGCGGGCGGCTTCGCCGGGGCCGGCGCGGCCTGGAGGATGACGTGGGCGTTGGTGCCGCCGAACCCGAACGAGCTGACGCCGGCGGTGAGGGTGCCGCGCCGCGGCCGCCACGGCTGCCCGGTGGACGGCACGGTCAGCGGCGCGTCCGCGGGGATGCGCGGGTTGCGTTCGCGCAGGTGCAGGTGGGCCGGCACGTGCTCGTGCCGCAGCATCAGCACGACCTTGAGCACCCCGGCGATGCCGGCCGCGGCCTCGGCGTGGCCGATGTTGGTCTTCACCGAGCCGAGCATCAGCGGCTCGCTCGCGGGCCGGCCGTCGCCGAGGACGGCGGTGAGCGCGGCCGCCTCGATCGGGTCGCCGAGCGGGGTGCCGGTGCCGTGCGCCTCGACGTAGTCGACGTCGCCGGGCGCGAGGCCCGCGTCGTGCAGGGCGTCGCGGAGGACGTCCTGCTGGGCGCCGCCGTGCGGGGCGGTGAGGCCGTTGCTGCGGCCGTCCTGGTTGACCGCGGACCCGCGGACGACGGCGAGGATCCGGTCGCCGTCGCGGACCGCCGCGTCGAGGCGTTTGAGCAGCACCAGGCCGCAGCCCTCGGCGCGGACGTAGCCGTCGGCGGCGGCGTCGAAGGTCTTGCACCGCCCGTCGGCGGCCATCATGCCGGCCTGCTCGAAGACGTCGGTGCCGTCGGTGTCCAGCAGCAGGTTGACGCCGCCGGCGAGCGCGGTCTCGGACTCGCCGAGGCGCAGGCTGCGGCAGGCCATGTGCAGCGCCACCAGCGAGGATGAGCAGGCGGTGTCGACGGCGACGCTGGGGCCCTTGAGGTCCAGCGCGTAGGAGATGCGGTTCGCCGCGACGCTCAGCGCCTGGCCGGTCCCGGAGTACGGGGTGTGCAGGTGCGGCTCGCGGGCGATGAGCCGGCCGTAGTCGCTGCCACTGATGCCGACGAACACGCCGGTGCGGGTGCCGGCCAGGCTCGCCGGCACGACCCCCGCGTCCTCCAGGGTCTCCCACGCGACCTCGAGCAGCAGCCGGTGCTGCGGGTCGACGTGCCCGGCCTCCTTGCCGGAGACGGCGAAGAACTCCGCGTCGAACTGGTCGACGTCGGTGAGCAGCCCGTGCGGGCGGCCGAGCGGCGGGTGGCCGGGCACGTCGCCGCCGACGGCGTCGGTGCCGGTCTCCAGCAGCCGCCAGAACGCGTCGGGGCCGGTGGCGCCCGGGAAGCGGCAGCCCATGCCGATTACGGCGATCGGCTCGTTCACCTCGGGTTTCGCCGTGCGTTCGAGCGCCGCCACGGGTTCGCCGGTACCGGTGAGGTGGCGGGCCAGCAGCCGCGCCGTCGGGTACTGCCAGAAGACGGTCGCCTCGACGGGCCGGCCCAGCAGCTGCTGCAGGTCGCCGAGCAGCACCAGGGCGTCGCGGGAGGACAGGCCGAGGTCGGCGAGCACCGCGTCGGGCTCCACCGTGCCCGCGCCGACCTTCTCCGCGACGTGGCGCAGGATCCACGCCTCGACGTCCGCCTGCGTCACTGGTTGCACGTCTCGCCTCCCATGCTCGGTACAGAAGCATCGGCGATCGCGGTTAAGAGAACGCCTAGTTCGCCGAGCGCGCCGAGAGGGACGAGCACGCGACCGGTAGCGTATGAGTAGTGACCGCCGTCGAAACCCGCCGCCGCGCGGGCCTGCCGATCGCCACCGTGGTCGTCGCGTTGATCACCACGCTCGGTGCCGCGGCCCAGCTCAACGACCCCGACGTCCTGGAACGGTTCCGGCGCAACTACCCGGCGCTGCACGACGGCGAGTGGTGGCGGTGGTTCACGCCGCTGCTCGTGCAGGGTTCGGGCTGGGGCCAGATCCTGTTCAACATCGGTTCACTGGTCGTCGTCGGCGTCATCGCCGAGCGCCGGTTCGGCACGTTGCGCTGGCTCGTGCTGTACATAGGGGTCGGGCTGGCCGGTGAGGCCTTCGGCGAGCGGCTGGACCCGACCGGCTCCGGCAACTCCCTCGCCGTCTGCGGCCTCGCCGGCGCCCTGGCGACGCTGCTGCTCCTGCGCCCCGGCGCGGCGACCCGCCCGCACGCGTTCGTGGTGCCGTACTACGTGGCGTGCGTGGCCGGGCTCGGCTTCGGCGGGGTCGTCGGCGCGACCGTGGCCCCGACCGTCGTCCTGGTGGTGATGAGCATCCTGCTGCGCCGGGACCGCTACACCGGGATCGCGTTCGCCGCGGGCCTCGCCGCGCTGGTCGGCGCCGGTGCGCTCGCCGCCCGGCCGGACCAGCACGGCATCGCCCTGCTCTGCGGCGCCGTCGCCGGCCTGCTGCTCTTCCCGCCCCGCCACCGGGCCGGCCGTGTCACCGACGACCGCCCGGCGCCCGCGCCCCGCCGCCCGTGATCCGAGTCGCCGGGCACTGATCGGACCGGCCGGTCCGGCCCCGGGTGCCCGGGGTCGGACCGGCCGTCGCGACGCGGTCGGGTCAGCAGCTGAGCAGACAGGTGCCGTAGCTCACCGAGCAGTCGGCCATGATGTTCACCCGCCGCTTGCGGCCGCCCGAGTTGGGGCAGGGCTCGCAGTACGACTGCGGGAGGCAGGACGCGCTGGCTGTGCTGGTGGGCAGCAGGCCGGCCAGGAGCCGGTCGGCGGCCAGGCGGACGATTCGGGTCATGGTTCCTCCAGGTCGGTGACGACGGCGGGAGCGGACGCCCCCGCCGTTCCGGCCCGCGGGCCGGAGTCTTCGGCGTCGGGCCCGCGCGGTACGCGGCCGACGGGGTGCGCGGCGGTGAGCCGGCGCAGCACGAAACCGCGGACCGCGGCGGTGGGCAGCGGGCCCAGCTGGCGGGAGTCGTGGCTGAGCACCGCGTTGTCGCCCAGGACGAGCAGGTGACCGGCCGGCACGACCGCGCCGGCCTGCCAGGGCGACCGTTGGCCGGGCAGCGCGGCGACCCGCTTCACCATCGGGCCGTGCGGTCCCTGCAACACCACGAGCCGCCCGGGCACGGCTCTGCCGTACCGCGCGACGAGCAGCCGGTCGCCCGCCCACAGCGACGGCTCCATGCTGCGCCCGGCGACGACGACCACGCCGAACAGCCGGCGGGCGACGAACCACAGGCCCGCCGCGAGCGCCACCGCCACCGCGTAGCTCATGCCGCCGCCTCCGCTGATGGGCGGACCGGGCCGCTGTGCTGCCCGCTCATGCCGTCACCTCCGCTGCGCTCCGGCGCCGGCCTGAGCTCCACCCTGTGATCCCGATTCGCAGCCCTCCGCTGCGCTCCGGCCCGCTCATGCCGGCTCCAGCTGGTAGCCCTGCGCCTGCAGGCGGAACAGCCGCGCGTACCGCCCGTCGGCGCGCATCAGTTCGTCGTGCGAGCCGAGTTCCGCGACGCGTCCCCCGTCGAGCACCGCGACGACGTTCGCGTCGCGCAGGGTGCTCAGCCGGTGCGAGATGAGCAGGGTGGCCCGGCCGGCCCGGTGCGCGCGCAGCGTCCGGTGGATCTCCGCCTCGGCCTCCGCGTCCAGGCCCGAGCTGGGCTCGTCGAGGATCATGAGGTCGCTGTCGTCGCGCAGCAGTGCCCGGGCCAGCGCGACCCGCTGCCACTGCCCGCCGGAGAGCCGGACGCCGAGCCTCGGGTCGCCGGTGTCGCCGGCCCAGAAGAACAGCCGGGTCAGCGGCGTGTCGTACCCGTCCGGCAGCGCCGCCAGGGTCGCGTGCACGCCGGCGAGCCGGGCCGCGGCGGTGATCCGTGGCAGGTCGTCCAACCGGCGCACGTCGCCGACGCCGACGTTTTCCCGGGCGGGCAGGTCGTAGTCCTGGAAGTCCTGGAACACGACGGCCATCCGCCGGCGCAGCAGCTCCGGGTCGAGGTCGCGCAGGTCGACGCCATCCCAGGTGATCCGGCCGCGGGTCGGCTCGTGGAACCGGCACAGCAGCTTGACCAGCGTGCTCTTGCCGGCGCCGTTGAGCCCGACCAGCGCGACGGCGGCGCCCTGCGGGATGCGGAGGTCGACCCCGCGCAGCACCCAGTCGTGATCGTCGCTGTAGCGGAACCAGACATCGTGCACGACGATCCCGTCCCGCAGTGGCGCTGGCCGCAGGGCTGCTTCCGGGGTACCGGCGAGCGGTGCCGAACGCACGACGAACAGGAAGTGCGCGAAGAGCAACTGCGCCTCCAGCATCGCGGCGACCTGCGCGATGCCCTGGGCAACGGCGGCCTGCACGCCGGCCACCGCGACCACGAACACGGTCAGGTCACCGACCGTGTACGCCCCCGTGGCGGCCTGCCTGGTGAGCCAGACCAGGCCACCGCCGGCGACCACCGCACCGAGCGCGCCGAGCAGCACCTGCGTGCGCAACCGGCTGCGGTCCACCCGCCGCTCGGCCGCGTTCACCGACCCCAGGTCGGCCAGCATCCGCCCGCGGAAGAAGTCGCCGAGCCCGAAGAGCCGGACCTCCTTGGCTGCCTCCGCCGTGGTGAGCAGCCGTGCGTAGAACAGCTGCCGGCGCTGGGCGTGGCCGGAGCCGGTGACGACGGCCGCGTGCCGCCGGCCGAGCCGCAGGTGCGCCACCACCGCCGGCGCCGACGCCGCCACGACGACGGCTGCCACGATCGGGCTCAGCACGATCAGGGTTGCCAGGAACCCTGCGAGCGCCGCCACCGACGACAGCAGGCCGAGCGATCCGCTCACCACCTGTGCCGGCGCCGAACGGCCCGCGGTGCCGGCCAACTGGACCCGGTCCTGGAACGTGGGATCCTCCAGCCGCTGCAGCCCGACGTGCCGTTGCAGCGCGGAGAACAGCCGCTCCTGCGCGCAGAGGCTGAGTCGGCGGTCGAGCTCGTTCGAGGTGTACTGCATGACGGGCGGGACGGACGCCAGCGCCACTCCGATCCCGGCGACGGCGAAGGCGAGCACCAGCGGGACGGCTCCGGCGACGAGCCGGTCCAGCAGGTCGCGGGTCAGCCAGGCCAGCACGACCGGCCCGACGCCGGCCCCCAGCGCTGCACCCGCCATGGCCAGGACCGCGCTCGGGGCCGCCCGCAGCCCCATTCGCAGCGCCTCCGTGACGTCGCCGGCGCGTACCTCAGACACGGGCCGGCACGCGCGGGAAAGAGCGGAAGTCGGTACCGCTGTGGGTGACGGCACCGGTGTCGTCCAGCAACGCCACCGCCGGGTACCCGGTGACCGCGAACGCCGTCGCCACGGGCCCGAACACCGGTTCGGTGGTGACGCGGGCCACGTCGCGCAGATCGGCGGTGAGCCCGCCGAGCTCGTGCGGCTCGCCGATGAGCACGGCGAGCACGCGCTGCCGGCCGACCGCGGTGGCGTAGGCGACGAACTCGGGCAGCCGCTCGGTGCACGCCGGACAGTCGGGGCTGAAGAAGCCGACCAGTCCGCTCGGGGTGCCCCGCAGCTCCTCGCCGTCGACGGTGGTGGCCTGGAACGGCTCCGGTGTCTCGCCCGGACTTGCCACGACCTGCGGCGCGTGCGCGGCGGTGGCCCCGGTCATGGCGCGCAACCGGCGCACGATGCCGAGCGTCAACAGCAGGTTGAACGCGCCGAGCAGGCAGGCGAGGACGGTGGCCGCGGCCAGGTAGGGCATCGCTGCTCCTCCATGACGTCGAAGACTCTGGATGGCTGCAGCAAGAATCAGTAAGGTCTGTTACCAGATTCCTACCAGGCGTCACGCGGGGGGCAGATTGGTGGATTCGCACGGGGGCGAACTGCATTTCCGGCTGCTCGGACCGGTACAGATCGAGCATCGTGGCAGACCCGTGGACCTCGGTCCGCGGCGCGGCGAGCGATGCCTGCTCGGGCTGCTCCTGCTGGAGGCGACCTGCGGGGTGCTGCGCATGAGCCGGCTCCAGGGACTGCTGTGGGACGACGACCCGCCGGAGCGGGCACGGCGGACCGTTCACACCTACGTCGCACGCCTGCGGTCCCGGCTGCGCCCGCACGACGTGCAGATCGTCACGCACAGCACCGGCTACCGCATCGACGTCGACCCGCAACGCGTCGACGTGCACCGGTTCGTCGCGGAGATCGACCGGGCCCGGGCCCTGCCTGACCCGGCCCACCGCGCCGACGCGCTCGCCCGGGCCCTCACCCTGTGGCGCGGCCCGCTGCTCGCCGACGTCGCCGGCGACGACCTGCGGGCCCGCGTCGGCCTCGCCCTGGAGGAGCGACGGTCCCTGGCCATCGAGCTGCGGGCCCAGGCCGACCTGCAGTGCGGCCGAAACGACCAGGTCGCGGCCGAGCTCACCGAGCTGACCGCGCAGCAGCCGACCCGGGAGCGGCTTGCCGAACTGCTGATGCTGGCCTACTACCGGGCCGGCCGGCAGGCCGATGCGCTGGAGGTGTACCGGCGGTCATGGCGCTACCTGCACACCGAGCTCGGTGTGCAGCCGGGCTGGGGCCTGCGCGAGGTGCACACCCGGATCCTGCGCAGCGGCCCCGTCCAGGACCTCGTCGACGGCCGGCGCGCGACCCCGTGAAGCTTGTGCCGCCGGCCGGCACGCACGAGCAGTCACCGGCCAGAGCACCGGCCGTGGAGCACGCCGGCGGTCAGGTGGCGTAGGCGGGCCGGTGGGCGGGGACCGCGATGCCGGTGAGGACCAGGCCGCGGTCGACGAGCCAGCGGCCGGCGAACCCGGCGACCTCGACCCCGCCGACGACCGGGCCGGGCACCAGCAGCCAGGCGTGGAAGGTCTCACGCTGCGGCGCGATCGTCACCGTGGCCTCGGTGAAGTCCAGCCAGCGGCCGGTCAGCGGGTACCACGCCTTGAACACCGACTCCTTGATGCTGAACAGCAGCCGGTCCCAGTGGATCCCGGGCCGCTGCCCGTCCAGCTGCCGCAGGTGCCGGCGCTCCTCGACGAGCGTGATGCTGTCCAGGACCCCGTCGGGCAGCGGCGCGTGCGGCTCGGCGTCGATGCCGACGGTGGTGAGGTGCCCGGCGCGGGCCACCGCCGCGGCCCGGTAGCCGGCGCAGTGGGTGATGGTGCCGACCACGCCGGCCGGCCACACCGGCTCGCGGCGGGGCCCGGCCGGGATCGCGACCGGGCCGAACCCGAGCCGGCCGAGCGCCTCCCGGGCGCACCGCCGGCCGGTCATGAACTCCGCGCGGCGCTTCGCCACCGCGTTGCCGAGCGCCGCCAGCTCCTGCGGGAACAGCGGCGCCGGCAGCGCGTCGTCGAACGCCTCGACGACGGCCGTGCCGGCGGGCAACAGGCTGCCGAGCAGCGTGCGGGCACCCGTGCCGGCCGGTCCGGCCGCCGTCACGGTCACGGTGTCTGCGCTTCCGGGCCGTACACCTCGACGCCGTCGCCCTGGCGGCGCACGTGAATGCAGTCGCCGGGGCACTCGTTCGCCGAGTCGATGACGTCCTGCGCCGCGACCAGCGGCACCAGCACCGCCGTGCCGGGCGTGTGGCGCAGCTCCCCGTCGTCGCCCTTGACGTAGGCGAGCCCGTCCACGTCGAGCTCGAAGACGTCGGGCGCGTACTGCGCACAGATCCCGTCGCCGGTGCACAGGCCCTGGTCGATCCAGACCTCCAGCTGGTCCTGGCGCTGGTCCTGCTGCGGTGTCGTCGCTGCGGTCACCCGCGCTCACCTGCCTTGTCTTCTCGTACGGTGGCCGGCACGGTCAGACCCGCATCGGCTGGGGCGTCTCGCGGCGCGCGTGGTCCGGTCCGTCGAACTCGCGGATGATCTCGTAGCGGGTGTTGCGCTCGACCGGCCGGAAACCGGCGTTGCGGATCAGGTCGAGCAGGCTCTCCCGGGTCATCTTGTCCGGGGTGCCGAACTCGTCCGCGTCATGGGTGATCTTGTACTCGACGACCGAGCCGTCGATGTCGTCGGCGCCGTGGTTGAGCGCCAGCTCCGCGGTCTGCAGGCCGTGCATCACCCAGAACACCTTGACGTGCTGGACGTTGTCGAACAGCAGCCGGGACACCGCGAAGGTCTTCAGCGCCTCGGCGCCGGTCGCCATCGTGGTGCGGGCCATGAGCTTGTTACGGATCTTGCCGTCCCGCGAGTCGTGGAAGTCGTGCTGGTACCGCAGCGGGATGAACACGTGGAAGCCGCCGGTCTCGTCCTGCAGCTCGCGCAGCCGCAGCACGTGGTCGACGCGGTGCTTCGGCTCCTCGATGTGGCCGTACAGCATGGTGCACGGCGTCTTGAGGCCCTTGCGGTGCGCGAGCCGGTGGATGCGCGACCAGTCCTCCCAGTGGGTGGCGTGGTCGACGATGTGCTGGCGGACCTCCCAGTCGAAGATCTCCGCGCCGCCGCCGGTCAGCGACTCCAGGCCGGCGTCGATGAGCTCGTCGAGGACGTCCTCGGCGGACAGGCCGGAGATCCGCTCGAACCAGTGGATCTCGGTCGCGGTGAAGGCCTTGATCGCCACGGTCGGCGGCAGGGCCTCCTTCAGCGCCCGGATCGAGCGCGGGTAGTAGCGCCACGGCAGCGTCGGGTGCAGGCCGTTGACGATGTGCAGCTCGGTGAGCTGCTCGCTCTCCATCTCCTTGGCGAGGCGGACGGCGTCCTCGATCCGCATCGTGTAGGCGTCCTTCTCCCCCGGCTTGCGCTGGAAGGAGCAGTACGCACACGACGCCGTGCAGACGTTCGTCATGTTCAGGTGCCGGTTGACGTTGAAGTGGACCACGTCACCGTTCTTCTCGGTGCGGACGTGGTGCGCCAGCCCGCCGAGCCACGCGAGGTCGTCGCACGCGTACAGCGCGATCCCGTCCTCGCGGCTGAGCCGCTCACCGGCGACGACCTTCGCCTCCAGTTCCCGCTTCAGACCTGTGTCCACCAACGACTCCTCATCGACTCTGTGTGGGGGTTTGCGAACGCGGCTCAGTAGAGCCCTTCGGGCGCGGCGGAGCTGATCTGCAGCGGCCGTACATTGGCGACGGCGTCACAGGGCCAGCCCTCGACCCGGTGCCGGACCGCCTGGTCGCGCTCCATGATGTTGGGCAGGAAGAGGTCGTCGTGCAGGACGGTGAGGCGCACCCGGCCGGTCTCGCCGTAGCCGACCGTCCGGCGCGGGTCCTCCTTGTCGACGACGGCCATCGTGACCTGCGGATAGTTGGGCAGGTACGGCAGGATCGCGCCGTCCCGCTCGACCGGCAGGCCCATCGCGCAGCCGAACGTGTTGCCGTACGTCATGCCGATCACGCCGCCCTGCAGCGCCTCGGCGATCTCCGTGTACATCGGCGGGGTCAGCTGGGTGCCGCCGAGGCCGACGCCCGAAAGGCCCGCGACCAGCTCGGGGCGGCGGGAGATGAGCGCCTGCATGATCGCCGGCGTCGTCTCCAGGTAGTGCACCCGGCCCGTCTCCAGCACGTCGGTCATCTGCTCGATGGTGTGCTCGACGTACATGTTCATCTCGACCAGGCGGCTGTCGCGGATCAGCGTCTTGATCCACCGCGGGTCGAGATCCATCGTGTACACGGTCGACTCGTAGAGCTCCGCGATCTGGTTCGCGCCGCGGCCGACGATGTGCGGGCCGCTCGGGCACGCGTACAGCCAGGTGCGGCCGGGCTCGAAGCCGCTGAGCCGCAGCCCCGCCAGCCGCCACGCGGTGTGGTGCTCGGCCATCGACGGGGTGTGGAAGATGCGGCACGGCTTACCGGTGGTGCCGCCGGACTCCCAGATCCGCCCCGCGAGGGGCCGCGGCACGTCGGCGGGGACCAGCTGCACGGGGTCGAGCTCCCGCAGCGTGGCCAGCGAGAACGGCCCGAACTGCGCCAGGTCGTCGTAGCGGGTGATGTCGAGCGGGTCGAAACCGAGGTGCGGCCGGCGGGCCAGCCAGTACGGGCTGCCCGTCACCGGGTCGAAGTGCCGGCGGACCACGCGGACGGTCCACTCGTCGAGGTCGGCGGCCAGCCAGGCGTCGGTACGCGCCGCGGCGGGTTCCATGACGGTCGTCATCGATTCGTCCTTCGGGTGCCGGAAGCGATGGGTCCGGCTCGACGCGCCGGACACCGGGAAACAGGCAGCGGTCTCCCACAGCACTTGTGTTGCTGGCATCGTGCCGTGGCGCGGATTGGGGAAATCACCACACTTGATCCCCATGCGGCCGGACGCCCGCCACGAACCGGGACAAGCCGTGACCTACAGCCGTAAGATCCGGGCCATGACCGAGCGGCCGCTGTCGATCGCTTACTCGCCGTGCCCCAACGACACGTTCGTCTTCCACGCGTGGACGCACGGCATCCTGCCGGGCACGCCCGCGACGACCGTCACCCACGCCGACATCGACGTCACCAACCACCTGGCCGGCAGCGACCGGTTCGACATCATGAAGATCTCCTACGCGGCGCTGCCCGGCTTCCTGGACCGCTTCGCGCTCGTGCCCTGCGGCGGCGCCCTCGGCCGGGGCTGCGGCCCGCTGCTGGTCGCCCGCCCGGCGGGCACGGCGGAGCGGCTGCATGAGGCGGTCGTCGCCGTGCCGAGCGAGCAGTCCACGGCGTACCTGCTGCTGCGGCTGTGGGCGGAGCGCGCCGTGCCCGGCGGCTTCGGCGGCATCGTGGTCATGCCGTTCCACGAGATCATGCCCGCGGTCCGCGACGGCAAGGTCGACGCCGGCCTCATCATCCACGAGGCCCGCTTCACCTATCAGTCCTACGGCCTGCGGGAGCTGGTCGACCTCGGCCGGTTCTGGGAAGAGGACACCGGCCTGCCGATCCCCCTCGGTGCCATCGTGGCCCGCCGCGACCTCGGCGCCGGACGCGTCGACGAGGTCACCGCCGCGATCCGGGCGTCGGTGCGGCACGCGTGGGCGCACCCCGACGCGTCCCGGGACTACATCCGGCAGCACGCGCAGGAGATGGCGCCGGACGTGACGGCGCAGCACATCGCCCTGTACGTCAACGGGTTCACCGAGGACCTCGGCGACGACGGCCTGGCCGCCGTCCGCGCGCTGCTGGACCGGGCCGCCGCGGCCGGACTGTGCCCGGCCGTGCCAGCCGGCTCGCTCGACACGGTACAACCGATCCGCGTGCCCTGAAGCAGTCCCGTTCCACCGACCCGGAGGTACCCCCGCACATGAAGCCGTCCGTCGTGCGCCCGCTCGCCATCGCCGGCGCCGCCGTCCTCGCCCTGATCGTCTACTTCATCGCCCGTTCAGCCGCCGGTGACCTGGTGGTCAAGTCCGGCGGCAGCGAGCAGACGGTCAGCGCCGTCGCGGTCGTCGCGACCGTCGTCATCGCCGGCCTCCTCGGCTGGGGCCTGCTCGCGCTGCTGGAGCGCTTCACCGCGAAGGGCCGCACGATCTGGACCGTCATCGCGGTCGTATTCCTGGTCCTGTCGCTGCTCGGCCCGCTCGGCGGCACCGACGCCGGCACGAAGGTCTCGCTCGCACTGCTGCACCTGCTGGTCGGCGCCGTGATCATCACCGCGTTCACCCGGACGTCGCAGCGCACCTGACCGCGCACCGGTCCGGGGCCGCCCCGGACGACCGCCCGGCCGGCACGTCGAAGACCGAAACGCGATGGGACGCCCTGATGACGCCGCAGCCCGCCGAACTGGACCGCAGCACCGGCACCGTGCCGGCGCGCGGCGGACCGCCGCTGCTGCCGGACATCGAGTCGGTCGCCGTCGTGATGGTCACCGGCGCCCCCGGCACGGGCAAGAGCACCCTGCTGCGGGCGCCGGCCGGGGCCGGTGTGACGGTGCTGTCCGCGACCTGCACGGAGGCCGGCGCCGCGGTCGAGTTCGCCGCGGCGCGGCAGCTGCTGCCCGTGCAGCCGCGGTCCGGCACCCAGCCGGCACCCGCCGACGGCGGCCATCGCACCGTGCTGCACCTGTACCGCCGCGCGCTGGGCCTGCTCCAGTTCGGCCCGGTGCGCCTCGTCCTCGACGACGCCCACTGGTGCGACAGCGCGACCCTGCGCTGGCTGCACTACCTCCTGCGGCGCTGCACCAACCGGCCGCTGCAGGTCGTCCTCGCCGTCGAGCCCCGCGAGCACCCCGCCCTCGACCCGCTCTTCTCCGACATCCTCGGCGGCCCGCGGCAGCGGATCCTCGACCTCGACGCGCCCGAGCACGCCGGCGCCGAGCCGCGCACCGACCGGCTGCGCCGCTTCCTGAGCCGCCAGCCGAACCTGCTGCGGGTCGCCGTCGCCGCGGCCGCCCTCCAGCAGACCGACGCCGACCTGGTCGGCGCGCTCGCCGGGCTGCCGCCGCAGCTGACCGTCGCCCGCCTCGCGACGCTGCGCAACACCGGGGTGCTCACCGGCGACCCCGACCGGCCGGTGCCACCCGCCGTCGCCGAGGCGCTGTCCGGCCTGCTCCCCGCCGACGAACTGCAACGGCTGCGGCGCCGGGCGGCGCACATGCTCAACGACGCGGACGCGCCCGTGCGGCACATCGCCGAGGTGCTGCTGGACCTCGACGACCTCGACGAACCCTGGATGCTCGAACGGCTCCGCGAGGCCGCCACCCTCGCCTACGCGCACGACGCGCCCGCCGCCGTCCGCATCTGGACCCGCCTGCTCGCCGCGCAGCCGCAGTCCCCGGACGCCGCCGTCGACCTGGCCGTCGCGCTGCTCAACGTCGACCCGTCGGCCGCGCTGGTGCACGCCCGGCAGGCGCTGCCACGCACCGGCGACGCCCGCACGAAGGCCCGGGCCGTGGTCTGCCTGGGCCTCGCCGCGCTCGTCACCGGGCGTGAGCCGACGGCGCCGTACCTGCTGCACGACGCCATGGAGACGCTGCGCCGCGCCGCCGGGAACATGCCCTCGCTGCGGGACCGCATCCAGCTCTCGGCCGTCGAGTCGACGCTCGCCGCCAACGCCGTCATCGGCGGCGCCACCTTCCACACCGTGCGCTCCCGCATCGGCGACTCGCCCGTCGGCGTCGCCGGGGCCTCGTCCAGCCACCGGATGCTCGCCGTGCACGCGCTCGCCACCGCCTACGAAGGCGTCGAGGTGGAGCAGGCCACCCGGTACGCCCGGCTGGTGCTGGACCGCCCGGTGACCGGCGACAGCTGGGCGCCGCTGATAGCGACCCGGGTGCTGCTGATGGCCGACGACACCGCCGGCGCCCTGACCGCGGCGAGCCGGCTGGCCGCGCACCACCGCGACCGCGGCGAACCGTGCGCCGAGGCCGTCGCCCGGGCGACCTGGGCGCGGATACTCCTGGAGATCGGTGACCTCGAGGCCGCCTGGACCGAGGCGACCACCGCGCTGCGGCTCGCCGGGGACGGCGAGTGGGGCGCCGCGACCTGGTCCGCCCAGACGATCATCTCGCTGATCAACAGCTCGCAGGCCCGGATCCTCGCCGCCGAGCAGGCGCTGGAGCCGATGCAGGAACGCACCTCCGACATGCCCCTGTGGGAGCAGGTGCAGGCGGTCGGGGCGACGGCGTTCGCCGCGTACTGGGGCCAGGACCACGACCGGGCACTGCAGCGGCTGCGCGCCTGCGGCCGGCTCCTCGAGGAGGCCGGGGTGGGCAGCCCGGCGTTCAGCAGCTGGTGGCTGGACGAGATCATCATGCTGGCGATCCGCGGCCAGCGGGCCGAGGCGCACCTCCGGCTCGAACAGGCCGAGGAGCTGTGCCAGCGGTGGCGCACGCCGCGCACGGCGGGCATGGCGCTGCTGGCCCGGGCCGCGCTCACCGCCGAGGGCCCCAACGTCGAACTGCTGCTCGGCGCCCTCGCCGAGCTGGAGCGCTCCCCCGCCCCGCTGCACCAGGTGAAGGCGCAGCTGATGCTCGGCCGCACCCTGACCGTGCTGGGCGACCGCGCCGCCGCCCGCCGGCACCTGCGCGACGGCATGGTCCTGTCCAACCGTCTCGGCTACACCATGCTGGCCGCACACTGCCGCAACGTGCTCAGCTCCGCCGGCGGCCGCACCGGCACCGAGCTCGCCGCGTGCGGTGAACTGTCCAGCAGCGAGCGGGCCGTCGCCCGCCTGGCCGCCGGCGGCGCGACCAACCGGCAGATCGCCGAGGAGCTGTTCATCTCCATGCGAACCGTCGAGTTCCATCTCACCAACGTCTACCGGCGCCTCGGCATCCGCCGCCGCGACGCCCTGGCCGGCATCGTCGAGGCGACGCCCCTGCCCCGCCGGACCACCACCGTCGCCACAGCCCCCACCGACGGGAGCGCATCATGACCGCCGCCACCCGGTGGCGATCCGCGCCCGCCGCCGCGGACCTGGGCGTCGCCGCACACGCCGAGGCACTCCCTGCCGCCGCAGCCGGCGACCCCACGGCGCTGATCGCCGACGACGGGGGTGCGTCGTGACCGCGCCGACCCGCACCGCGACCACCGCCACGCGGTGGAGATCCGCGCTTGCCGCCGCGGGTCGGGGGGTTGACGCGCACACCGAGGCGCTCCTTGCCGCCGCCGCGGCTGGGGACCCTGCGGTGCTGGTGGCTGCCGCGGCGGCCGGGGACCCGGCGGTGCTGCTGGCCGCGGTGCGTCGCTGCGGGCCGCACCCTGACCTCGACAGGCTCAACGCCGCGTGCCGGGAGGTGCGGCGCGACCGGGTCGCCGAGCGGCTGGCGGATCTGTCCGGCCCGCAACTGCGCTGGCTGCGGGTGCGGGCGCTGCTCGGGCCGGGGGTGCCGGAGCGCCTCGCGGGCCGGCTCACGCACGGGCTGCCCGGTTGCCCTGGGCTCGACCCCGCCGATCCGCTCGTCGCCGAGGTGGTGCTCACCGCGATGGACAGCACCGAACGGGCGGCGCTGCGCCGGCACACCGCCGAGGCCGCCCACGACAAGGGCCTGCCGCCGGTGCTCGTGGGCCGGCTGCTGTCCGCGACCGGGCCAGGCTGGCCGGGCTGGGCGCTGGACGCGTTGCTGGTCGCTGCCGCGTCCGCCCGCGCCGAACGCCGGTGGGAGGCGGCGGCGGCGCTGTACAGCCGGGCCCTGTCCGAGCCGATCGGCGACGAGGCGCGGCTGGCCACCCTCCTGGCGCTCGGCGACGTGCAGCTGAGCTGCGCGCCGGAGGCCGCCGACCGCACGTTCCGCACGGTGCTGCGGACGGCAGCCGACAGCGCGGTCGCGGCCCGGATCGCGGCCGCCGACCGGCTCCTGGTCCGCGGCGACGACGAGGCCGCGCGGCGCGAGCTGGCCGCCGCCTACCATCACGCGCCCGCGACACAGCCATCCTGGACCGGCACCGCCATCGATCCCACCGCGGCACCACCGCCATCGGGGACCGGCACCGCCGCCGGTCCCGCCACGGCGCCGCCATCGCGGACCGGCTCTGCCACCGGTCCCGCCGCAGCGCCGCCGTCTCGGGCCGGCACCGCCACTGCTCTTACCGCTGAACGGGCGGCGCTGGCGGCGTTGTACTGGTTGGCGGCCGACCGGGCCGGCACCCCGCCGGAGCTCACCTGCGACCGGGTGCCGGCGCCGGGCGGCGCCACCGTCGACTCCGCCGACCCGGTCGGGCGTGGCGTCATGGCGTGGCGCGAGGCGGTGGCGGGCGAGGACCTGGACCGGGCCCGCCGGCACGCCCTCGCCGCGCTCGACCCGGAGGCAGGGGTCGTGGTGCCGGCCGCTGTACAGGTGGCGGCGGCTCGCACGCTGACCCTCACCGAGGACTTCGCCACGGCCGAGCACCGGCTGAACGGGCTCGTCGAGGCGACCCGGGGGGCGGGCTCCGCCGCCTGGCCGCTCGCCGCCCGGGCCGAGCTGTGGCTGCGCACGGGCCGCCTCGACGACGCCGAACGCGACCTGCACGACCTGCGCCAGTGCCTGCCGGAGCAGTCCTGGCACGCCGGCACCCTGCCCCGGCTGCGAGCGTTGCAGCTCATGCAGCTGCTGGCCACCGGCCGGCGGCGGAAGCTCCGTGCGGTGCTCGACGCGCCGCTGCCGCCGGGCTGCGAGCGCGGCATCGCCTGGGCGCAGCTGCTCTACGCCCGGGCGTTGGCGGAGGCCGCCGACGGTCAGGTCGACGCGGCCGTGGGGATGCTGCACGAGTGCGGCCGCCGGTGCCTGGCCGCCGGGTACCGTAACCCTGCCCTGCTGCCGTGGCGCTCCCAGGCCGCGATGCTGGAGCACGGGCGCGGCCGCGATGCCGAGGCGGCGGCGCTGGTCCGGGCGGAGCGCCTGGCCGCGGAGCGGTGGGGAGCGGCCGGTGCGGTCGCGCTCACCGAGCTGCGGGCGTCGCTGCTGCACGCCGACGCGACGACCCGGGCCGACCGGGCGGTGGTGGCGCTGTGGGCCGCGATGCGCGGCAGCTGGTCGGCCGAGACGCTGCTGACGCTGGAACGCGCGGCGGCGCGGCGGCGCAGCTCCCCGGCGGCCGGCGCCGCACTGCGGGCCGCTGGCCGCATCGGGCCCGGCAACGGCTGGAGCGTCCGGGCCGGTGGCAAGGGACCGGCCCCGGCCAGGAAGAGCGCCGCCGCGCACCGCGACGCCGGCCCGCCCCCGGCCGAGACGGGCGGCGGCCCGGGGACGTTGTCGGCGGCCCAGCTGAGGGTTGCCGAGCTGGCCGCGAACGGGCTGCCCAACGCCGCCATCGCCGAGATCCTGGACATCACCAAGCGGACGGTCGAGCTGCACCTGAGCAACACGTACCGCAGGCTCGGAATCACCAGCAGAGCGCAACTTTCCGATGTACTGGGTGGCGCGGCTGGGGAACACTCTCCGGTGTGCTGATCGAGCGGGATCAAGATGTTGAGCTCTGCCGGGCGGCGGTGACCCGGCTCCGCGGCGGGCAGGGCGGCATCCTCGCCGTCGCGGGCGGCCTGGGTGTGGGCAGGTCGGCCCTGCTGCGACGGGCGGCGGACCTCGCCGCCGAAGGCGGGGTCCCGGTGGTCGCGGCCGCGGCGAACCGCGCCGAGCAGGACCTGCCGCGCAGCCTGGCGTCGCGGCTGTGGGGAGAGATCCGCGGGTCGGCCGCGGCGCGCACCGGCACGCTCCTGGTCACCATCGACGACCTGCAGTGGGCCGACGACGCGAGCCTGGCCTGGCTCACCCGGCTGGACCGGCAGGCCGGCCGGGCGGGTGGCGTGGCGGTGCTGGTGGTGCTCGCGGTCCTGGACGGCGACGCGGCCGGCGACCGGCCCGGGGTCCGCGCCGCACTGGCCCGCGCCGACCGGACGCTTCGACCGGCCCCGCTGTCCGCGGCCGGCGTCGAGCGGCTCCTGGCCAGCATGGCTGACGCGGCCAGCGCTAACGGCACTGCCGGTGCCAACGGCACCGGTGGCCCTAACGGCGCCGCTAGGGCTGACGGCGCCGCTGGCAAGCACGGGGTCGCTGGCAATCACGGCGTCGCTGGCAATCGCGGCGTCGGGGTGGACCGCGCCGCGGCGGCCCGCCTCCACCGGCTCACCGGCGGCAACCCGATGCTCGTGCGCTCACTGGCGGCGAACCCCGCCGGCTGGGCACCGCCGCCCGGGCGGACGCCACCAACCGGATCAACGCCACCGACCGGGACGACGCCACCAGCCGGGTCAACGCCGTCAGCCGGATGGACGCCGCCAGCCGGGTCGACACCACCAGCAGGGGCGACACCGCCAGCCGGATGGACGTCACCGACCGGGTGGGAAGCGGCCGCCGGCAGTGAGACGCCAGACGTCACCGGGCGCGAGTACGAGCCGCTGCGCCGGCGGGTCGCCGCCGCGGTCACCGCGCTGCCCGCGGCGCAGTGCGCGTTCCTGCTGCACGGCGTGCTGCTCGGCGCCGACGCGGAGCCCGGTCTCGTCGGGCGGCTCGCCGGTCTCGACGACATCGACGCGCGCACCGCCGCCCGGGCGTTGCGGGCGATGGGCCTGCACGGCTCGGCCGAGCCGCAGCCGTTGCTCGACGCGGTCGTGCGGCACGTCGTCGGCACCACGATCTGCCCGGAGTCGTTCGCGGTCGGTCACGTGCAGGCGGCGGAGGCGCTGTACCGGGCCGGCGCACCCGCCGAGCGGATCGCGGCGCACCTGGAGCAGGCTGTGGTGCTGCAGCCGTACGCGGCGGGCGTGCTGTCCGACGCCGCTGCGGCCGCCCTCGCCCGTCACGACGTGGCCAGCGCGGTGCGGTACCTGCGGCTCGCGCTGCGCGGGCTGCCGCCGGACGGTGCCGAACGGGCCGGGGTCCTCGTCGAGCTCGCCGTCGCCGAGCGGTGCGGCAACCCGTCGACGCTGGTGCGCCGCGTGCTCCAGGCCCTGCCGGCGCTGCCCGGTGACGACGCCCGTGCCGCAGCGCTGGCCCGCATCCCGCCGATGGCGCTGCTGTCCGGCGCGGAGGCCGCCGGCGAGGCCATCGACGGCGTCCTGCGGCACCTCGCCCCCGAACCCCCCGCCGCCCCGCAGACGACAGCGCCGGCCGGGCGGCCCACCGAGCGGCCCACCGAGCGGCCCACCGAGCCCCCGAAGCCCCAGAGGCCCCGGGAGCCGACGGAGTCGGCACAGTCCGCCGGGCACCGGCAGTACACCAGCCACCCGCAGCAACAGGGAGAGCCCGCAACCACCGGTCCCGGACGCGACGAGCCGGCGCGGGTGGCGGCGCGGCCGGCGGGTGTCGAGGCGCTGGCGCAGCGGCTGGAGGCGCGGCGGTGGTTGGCGGGCTGGCAGGACCCGGCCGTGCTCGCCGCCGCGACGGCCCGGCTGCGCGACGGGATGATGCGGCCGCGCACCCCGGCCGAGCGGGAGCTCGCGGCGGTGCTGCTGTTCTGCGCGACCATGTCGGCGGAGCTGTCCGCGCAGGAGCTGGCGCCGCTCGCCCAGCTGCTGTTCGAGGCCCTGCCGGTCGACCACGACACGCTCGCCTCGATCGCGCCGCTCCTCGTCGCCGGCGCCGTCGCCGTCGAGCGGGTGCCGGCGCTGCGGCCGTGGCTGGCGGAGGCGAGCCGGGTCTCCGACGCCGCGCCGTGCCGCCGGGTCGCGGCGCAGGTCCACGCCCAGCTGGCGTTTCAACAGCTGCACACCGGGCAGCCCGGCGCGGCGGCGGCCAGCGCCGCGAACGCGCTCACCGTGCTGCCGGACGGCCTCGGTGACGACGCGGTCGGCGCCGCGATGCTCTTCGCGGTCGCCGCCGCGGTGCCGGACGACCGGCTGCGGCAGCGGACCGCGGCGTTGTGGCGTCCGGAGCGGGCGACCGCCGAGACGGGCATGCTGCCGATGGTCCGCAACCTGCTCTACGGCGCGATGCTGTACAACAGCGAACCGCAGGCCGCGCTCGTCGCGTTGACCGAGTGCCAGCAGCAGCTCGCCACCCACGGCTGGCGCAACCGGGCGCTCTTCCCGACCGGCACGATGATCGCGCCGCTGCTGGACCGGCTCGGGCGGGCCGAGGAGGCGGTCGAGTGCATCTCGGAGGAGCACCGGCTGGTGGCCGCCTGGGGTGCGCCGGCGGCGACCGGCCGCACGCTGCGGGTCTGGGGCGAGCTCAGCCACGGCCGGCAGTCGCTGCGCCTGCTCGACGACGCCGTGGACGTGCTGGAGCACTCCGCCAACGAGCTGGAGCTGGCCCGCGCGCTGCTGGCCCGGGGCACCCGACTGCTCGCGTCGGGGCGCAGGGGCGCCGGCGAGGATCTGCGCCGCGGTGGGCAGCTGGCGATCGCGGCCGGGCTCTCCTGGCTGATGGAGCCGGCCACGACGGCGCTCGAGGCGCACCATGAGCAGCTGGTGCCCGGGATCAGCTCGTTCACCCCTGGCGAGCGGACCGTCACGGACCTGGTCACGGCCGGGCTGACGAACCACGCCATCGCCACGCGGCTCGGCATCTCCCAGCGGGCCGTGGAGAAGCACCTGACCAACTGTTACCGAAAACTGGGGGTCACCAATAGATCCGCACTAAAGGCGGTTCTCAACCGGGTAGCGGGTAAAATGTCCGATCCACCCGCCGAATAACCTCATTCGCCTCCAAACAACGGAAGATCACCGCGGGTAATAGTCACGCCACTCAAAGCATTCATCGATACGTCTCCGCGGCCGTGAACTCTCAAGTCAATGCTCAAATTTTTCGCAAGATCGATGTCCGCCTGTACGACCTACCCGACGGTCACAACTCGGCCCGAACCGGACTTCGGTCAGGATTCCGTTGCGCTCGGTGCCCGGATCCGGCTCCCGGGGCCGTCCGCCGGCCGTCCGGACACACGTTGACCTGCATGGATGGACCACCGCCGGCACCCATACGGAAACCTTGGCCACCCTGCGTCCCCGTCCGGCCACGCCCCGCCGCCGACTACGGTCCACCACACCGAACTAGGCGCACGCCTACCACAGTCTTTGCTGCCCGATTTGCTCGCGTTGACGCTCGCGGAAAGCCGTGCAAGGCTCCCGATGCGAGTTCAAATTTGGAGCATTTGGGAGACGTGTCGATGCTTCTGGTCGGTAACTTGAAGGCAGACGTTCAAGACGCAACTCGGACCGACCCGCTCCGCAGGCAAAACAGGAGTGAAACATCGTCGGAACAGTGCTGTCCATTTCCGCAGCCCCATCCGGCGCTCGTCGGCGCGAGCGAATACGGCGAGCTGTTTCTGTCCATTGTCGAACGGACCGGGGTCGGCCTCGCCGTCCTCAATCCACAACTGCGCATCCAGCAGACAAACGCAGCATTACTGGAGCACTGCGGCCAGCCGCGCTTCGACCTGCACGGATTCGACTTCTCCGAGCTTCTGCACCCGAGTGTGCGGCAGCACATGCGCCGACAGTTCGACCGACTTCTCACCGGTCGCAGCGGACGATTCGTCGAGCATCTCGCCGCCATTTGGGCGACCCGCACCGCCTTCACCGGATCACTCACCGGAATGGCGGTGCAGGGCGACGCCGGCCAGCTGAAGACAATCGTCGTGCTGGTCGCTCCCGACAAGGGGGAGGACGATCGGCGGGTGCTCATCAGCCCCAACAAGATCTTGACAGAAATCAATGCCAAGATTCTCGAGGGAGTGGCCACCGGTGTCCCTACCGTACAACTGGCCGCAAAGCTGTATCTGAGCCGTCAGGGCATCGAGTACCACGTCAGCAACATGCTGCGGCAGTTCAAGGTGCCGAACCGCGCGGCACTGGTGTCGAAGGCCTACTCCATGGGCCTCTTCGGCGTCGGTTCGTGGCCGCCCAAGGTGCTCAACGAGTACGTGCGCCGCTGAGCGGGGCGCACCACCAGGCAGACAAACGGTGGCCGGGACGATGTCCCGGCCACCGTTGTGTGCACCCGCCACGCGTCAGGTCAGGCCGAGCTCCCGGTCGATCAGGTCGAACATCTCCTCGTCGTCGGCCTCGTCCAGGCCCTCCGCCGCCTCGGCCGCCCCGTCGTCCCAACGGCGCAGCAGGTTCCGCAGCCGGTCCGCGACCTGCCGCCGGGTCTCCGGGTCGACGTCACCGTCGGGCAGCGCCGCCGCGAGCGCGTCCAGCGCCGCCAGCGGGCCGTCGCCGGTGTCCGGGACGAGCGCCGCGTCGAGGTGCCGGGCGAGCGCGGCCGGCGTCGGGTGGTCGAACACCACCGTCACCGGCAGCCGCAGCCCCGTCAGGGCGGTGAGCTTGTTGCGCAGGTCGACGGCGGTCAGCGAGTCGAAGCCGAGCTCGCGGAACGGCCGCGAGGCGGCGACCGCGTCCGGGGTCGCGTGGCCCAAGGTGCCGGCGGCGTGGCTGCGGACCAGGTGCACCAGCTCCCGCTGCCGCTCATCGGCGGTCAGGCCGAGCAGCCGCCGTGCCGGCTCGGGCCGCTGCGACCCGGGCTCGTCCCCGGCCGGAGCCGCGTCCGACGACGCCGGAGACCCGGCGACACCCAGCTCGTCCAGCAGCGGGCGGTGCCTGGCCATCGAGTACAGGTCCGCGAACCGGGGCCAGTCGACCTGGGCCACGACCACCGCGGCCTCGCCGTGCTCGACCGCGTCCCGCAGCGCCGCGACCGCGTGCCGTGGGTCCATGCCGAGGATCCCGTGCCCGGCGAGCCGGGCGGACTCGCTCGCGTCGACCATGCCGCCCGCCGCCCAGGCGCCCCACGCGACGCAGGTCGCGGCCTGGCCGCGGTGCCGCCGGTGCCGGGCGAGCGCCTCGAGGTAGGCGTTGCCCGCCGCGTACGCCGCCTGGCCGAGGTTGCCCCAGACGCCGGCGCCGGAGGAGAACACGACGAACGCGTCGAGCGGCACGGCGGCCAGCAGCGCGTCGAGGTGCATCGCGCCCACCGCCTTGCCGCGCAGTACCGCGGCCATGTCCGCCAGGCCGGTCCCGGTCAGGGGCCGCTCGTCGCCGGGCACCCCGGCCGCGTGCACGACCGCGGTGAGCGGCGCGCCCGCCGGCAGGTCCGCCAGCAGCCGGCGCACCGCCTCGCGGTCGCCGACGTCGCAGGCCACCACGGTCGCCTCGGCGCCGAGGGCGGCGAGCTCCGCGACGAGGTCCGCGGCGCCTGGCGCCGCCATCCCGCGCCGGCTGGTCAGCACCAGGCGGGTCGCGCCGGCGCCGGCGAGCCAGCGGGCCACGTGCCCGCCGAGCGCCCCGGTGCCGCCGGTGACGAGCACCGTCCCATGTGGACGCCACGGTCGGCGCGGGCCGTCGGCGGCGAGCGGCGCCCGGACCAGCCGGCGGCCGAAGATGCCGCCGGGGCGGATCGCGACCTGGTCCTCGTCGCCGATGCCGGCCAGCACGGCGCACAGCCGCGCGGCCGCGGCGGCGTCCACCGTGGACGGCAGGTCGACGAGGCCGCCCCAGCCGTCCGGGTCGTCGAGCCCGGCGACGATGCCCATGCCCCACACGTGCGCCTGCGCCGGTCGGTGCAGCACGTCGCCGGCGCCGACGGAGACCGCCCCGCCGGTCGCGCACCACAGCTTCGCGCCGACGCCGGTGTCGTGCAACGCCTGCACGAGCCCGACGTTGCCGGCCAGCCCGGAGGGCAGCTCCGGCACCGTGCGGTGCGGCGTCTCGTCCCAGGCCAGCAGCGACAGCACCCCGTCGACCGGGCCGTCCGCCACAGACTGCAGCCGCGCGGCGATCCGGGACCGGTCCGCCTCGCCCGCCGGGAGCCGCAGCAGCTGTGCCTGGGCACCGTGCTCGGCGATCGCGGCCAGCACCACGTCCACGGGACCGTCGAGCGCGCCCCCGGCCGACTCGTCGCCGGCCGCCACCACCAGCCAGCGGCCGGTGAGCGCGGCGGGAGCCGGGGCGGCGAGCGCGTCCCACCGCACCGCGTAGCGCAGCTCGTCGACGGCGGCCCGCACCCGCGACTCGTCGTGCCAGGTCCGCAGCGCCGGCAGGACCGCGGCGAGCGCCGCCGGGTCGGCCGACGTCGCGCCGGCCAGCCCGGTCACGTCGCCGCGCCGGACCGCGTCCCAGAACCGGTCGTCGGCGGGGGCGGCCACGGCGGTGCCGGCGGGCGGTGCGTCGAGCCAGAACCGGCGCCGCTGGAACGCGTACGTCGGCAGGTCCACGACGGTGCGGCCGGTGCCGAGCAGCGGCGTGAAGTCCACCGCGCAGCCACGCACGAACAGCTCCGCGACGGAGCGCGCGAAGCGGTCCGGCCCGCCATCGCCGCGGCGCAGCGAACCGGCCACCACGTAGGCGCTGTCGGTGGCCGCGTCGGCGATCTCCTGGATCGGCACGGTCAGCACCGGGTGCGGGCTGCACTCCACGAACACCCGGTAGCCGTCCTCGACGAGCCGCTGCACGCTGTCGGCGAAGTGGACCGTCTCGCGCAGGTTGCGGTACCAGTAGCCGGCGTCCAGCTGCGGACCCGCGAGCCACTCCCCCGTCGCGGTCGACAGCATCGGCACCGAGCCGGGCACCCCGCTGACCGGCGCGAGCGCCTCCCGCAGCGCCGACTCGATCGACTCGACCTGCTCGGAGTGCGACGCGTAGTCGACCTCGACGAGCCTCGCCCGCACCCCGTCGGCGGCACAGTCCGCCACGAACCGGTGCACGGCGTCGACGTCCCCGGCAACCACGACCGCCGTGGGCCCGTTCACCACGGCGACGCTCAGGCGGCCCGGGCAGGCGACGATGCGGTCCCGCACGGCGGCGACGGGCAGCGCGACCGACGCCATCGCTCCCCCGCCGGCGAGCGCGACGATCGCCTTGCTGCGCTCGGCGACGACCCGGGCGGCGTCGGGCAGGCTGAGCATCCCGGCGACGCAGGCCGCGGCGATCTCGCCCTGCGAGTGCCCGACGACGGCGTCGGGGCGGACGCCGTATGAGCGCCACAACGCGGCCAGGGACACCATCACCGCCCACGAAGCGGGCTGCACGACGTCGACGCGGTCCAGGCCGGGCGCGCCGTCCTCGCCCCGCAGGACCGCGGTCAGCGACCAGTCGACGAACGGCGCCAGGGCCTCCTCGCACGCCCGCACCGACTCGGCGAACACCGGCGCGGCGTCCAGCAGCGCGGCGCCCATGCCGGCCCACTGGGCACCCTGGCCGGGGAAGACGAACACGACCCGCCCGTCGACGTCGGCGACGCCCTGCACGACCGTGTCGGCACCACCCGCGAGCGCGGCGAGCCCGCCGGCCACCTCGGCGCGGTCCGAGCCGAGGACGACGGCGCGGTGCGGCAGCGCGGCCCGCGTGGTCAGCAGCGACCAGCCGACGTCGGCCAGTTCCACAGGGTTGGCGTTGGCGGCGTCGGTACCGTGGTGCGCCCCGCCGATCGACCCCAGCAGCCGGTCCGCCTGCGCGGCGAGCGCCTTCGCGCCGTGCGCCGAGACCACGATCGGCACCAGCCCAGCGCTGGGTGCCTCCGCAAGAGCAGGCGAGTCGTCGGCGGGCGGCGGCTCCTCCACGATCACGTGGGCGTTGGTGCCGCTGATGCCGAACGACGACACCCCGGCGCGGCGCGGCCGGCCGCCCGCCGGCCACGGGCGGGCCCGGTCCAGCAGTCGTACGGTGCCGGACGACCAGTCGACGTGCGGCGACGGCTCGTCGGCGTGCAGGGTCCTGGGCAGCAGGCCGTGCTCCATCGCCAGCACCATCTTGATCACGCCGCCGATCCCGGCCGCGGTCTGCGTGTGCCCGACGTTGGACTTCAGCGAGCCGAGCCACAGCGGGTCCGCCGGGTCGCGCCCGGCGCCGTACGTGGCCAGCAACGCCTGCGCCTCGATCGGGTCGCCGAGCAGGGTCCCGGTGCCGTGGCCCTCGACCGCGTCGACCTCGGTCGCGGCGAGGCCCGCGGCGGCGAGGGCGGTGCGGATCACCCGCTGCTGCGACGGCCCGTTGGGGGCGGTGAGGCCGTTGGAGGCGCCGTCCTGGTTCACCGCGGTCCCGCGCACGACGGCGAGGATCCGGTGGCCGTTGGCCCGGGCGTCGGACAGCCGCTCCAGCACCACCATGCCGGCGCCCTCGGCGAGGCCGAACCCGTCGGCGCCGGCCCCGAACGCCTTGCACCGCCCGTCGCGGGCCAGGCCGCGCTGGCGGCTGAAGCCGACGAACTGGGCCGGCGTCGACATCACCATCGCGGCGCCGGCGAGGGCCAGGTCGCACTCGCCGCGGTGCAGCGACTCCACCGCCAGGTGCAGGGCGACCAGCGACGACGAGCACGCGGTGTCGACGGTGACCGCCGGGCCCTCCAGCCCCAGCACGTAGCTGATCCGTCCCGACGCGACGCTCGACGCGCCACCGGTGACGAGGTACCCCTCGAGGCCCGAGGGGCCGGAAGCGCCGGCCTGCAGCCGGGAGCCGTACGCCTGGTCGGCCATGCCGACGAACACGCCGGTGCGGCTGTCGCGCAGCGACGTAGGGGCGATCCGGGCGTGTTCGGTGGCGTCCCAGGCGACCTCGAGCAGCAGCCGCTGCTGCGGGTCCATGGCGACCGCCTCGCGGGGGCTGATCCCGAACGCCTCTGGGTCGAAGTCGGCGGCGTCGTAGAGGAAGCCGCCGTCCCGCACGTACGTGGTGCCGGCCTGGTCGGGATCGGGGTCGTAGAGGGCGGCGAGGTCCCAGCCGCGGTCGGTCGGCATCGCCCCGACGGCGTCGACCTCGCCGGCGACGACCCGCCACAGGTCCTCCGGGCTCCGCACGCCGCCCGGGTACCGGCAGCCGATACCGACGATGACGACCGGGTCGTCGCGGTCGGCGGCCTTGACCGGCGCGGCGGCCGGCGCGCCCTGGGCCTCGCCGAACAGCGACGCGCGCAGGAACCGGGCCAGGTGCGCGGGCGTGGGGTGGTCGAACACGGCGGTCGCCGGCAGCCGCAGCCCGGTCGCGGCGTTGAGCGCGTTGCGCAGCTCGACCGCCGACAGCGAGTCGAAGCCGAGCTCCATGAACGCCCGGGAGCTCTCGACGGTGGCCGCGGATGCGTGCCCGAGGACCCGGGCGACCTGCCCGCGGACCAGGTCGAGCAGGACCCGGTCCCGCTCGGCGCCGCCCGCCCCGGCGAGGTCGCGGGCGAGCGTGCCACCGCCGCCCGTCGCGGCCGGTGGCGGGGCCGCGTCCGCCAGGCGGCGGATCTCCGGCAGCGCGCCGATGAGCGGGCTGGGCCGGGCGCTGCCGAAGACGGCGGCGAAGCGCTCCCAGTCGACGTCGGCGACGGCGACCGTGGTGTCGTCGTGGTCGAGGACCTGCTGCAGGGCGTGCATCGCCGGCTCGGGGTCGATCAGCGGCACGCCGCGGCGGCGCAGCGTGTCCGCGAGGGAGTCGGCGATCATGCCGCCGCCGGCCCACGGGCCCCACGCGATCGAGTGGGCGGCGACGCCGTCGGCGCGCTGCTGCTCGGCGAGGGCGTCGAGGTGGGCGTTCGCGGCCGCGTACGCGCCGTGGTCGCCGACGCCCCAGACCGCCGCGATCGAGGAGAAGTAGACGACGGCGTCGAGGGCGGCCCGGTCCAGCAGGGCGTCGAGGTGCAGCGCCCCGGCGACCTTCCCGGCGGCGACCGACGCCATCCCGTCGACGGTCAGGTCCGGCAGCGCGGCCAGGTCGGCGACGCCGGCGGTGTGCATGACCGTGGTGATCGGCTCGCCCCGCCCGGCGCAGTCGGCGACGAGCGCGGCGACGGCGTCCCGGTCGGCGACGTCGCACGCGACGACCCTCGCCTCGGTGCCCGCGGCGGCGAGCTCGGCGACGAGGTCGGCCACGCCGGGTGCGTCGGCGCCGCGACGGCTGGTGAGCACGAGCCGGTGGGCGCCGCCGGCGGCGAGCCACCGGGCCACGTGCCCGCCGAGGGCGCCGGTGCCGCCGGTGACGAGGACGGTCCCGGTCGGCCGCCACGCGCGGGCGGGTGCGGTCGTGCCGGTGCCCGCGTGGACGAGGCGCCGCCCGAAGACGCCGGTGGCGCGCACCGCGACCTGGTCCTCGCCACCGAGCTCGCCGATCCCGGCGAGCACCGCGCACAGCCTGGCCCCCGCACGGGCGTCCAGCGACGCCGGCACGTCGACGAGGCCGCCCCAGGTGCGCGGGAACTCCAGGGCCGCGACCCGGCCGAGGCCCCACGTCTGCGCCTGCGCGGGTGCGGCGAGCCGCTCGCCGTCCACGGCCACCGCGCCACGGGTCGCGCACCACAGCGGCGCGGCGGTGCCGAGGCCGGCGAGGGCCTGCAGGAGCAGCAGGTTCCCGGCGGGTGTCGATTCGTCGGTACCGAGCAGCGACAGCACCCCGTCGACAGGCTCGGCCATCGCCTCACACAGCGCGTCAGGGAGGGCCGCGTCGTCGGCGGCGAGGGTGCGCACGGTCGCGCCGTGGGCGGTGAGCGCCTCCGCGACAGGCCCGGCCGTGGTGTCCCCGAAGGGGTGCACCACCAGCCACGTGCCGGTGAGGGTGACCGCGGACGGCTCGGCCAGCGCGTCCCAGCGGATCTTGTACCGCCAGCCGTCGACCAGGCCGCGGACGGCCCGCCGCTCGTGCCAGGCGCGCAGCGCGGGCAGCACGGCGCCGATCGCGCCGGCGTCGGTGGCGAGGACCCCGGCGAGCTCGGCCGCGTCCGAACGTTCGACGGCTTCCCAGAACTCGGCGTCGACGGTCCCGGCCGGCCCGGTCGCCGTGTCCTCCAGCAGCGGCGCGTCGAGCCAGTACCGCTGCCGCTGGAACGCGTACGTGGGCAGGGCGACGGTCCGCCGGCCGGGGCCGAAGACGCCGGTCCAGTCGACGGTCGCGCCGTGCGCCCAGGCGGCGCCGAGCGACGCGAGGAACCTGTCCCGGCCGCCGTCGTCGCGGCGCAGGGTCCCGGTGACGAACGCGTCCCCGGTGTGGCCTTCGAGGGTCTCCTGGATCCCGACGGTGAGCACCGGGTGGGCGCTGACCTCGACGAACGTCGTCACGCCCGCGTCGGCGAGGTCGCGGACGGCGGCGGCGAACTCGACGGTGTGCCGCAGGTTGCGGTACCAGTAGTCCGCGCCGCCGACGGTGACACCATCGAGGTCGGCGCCGACGGTCGAGCGCAAAGGAACGGTGGCGGGCCCTGGGGTGACCGGGGCGAGCAGCTCCAGCAGCCGGTCCCGGATCGCCTCCACCTGCACACCGTGGGAGGCGTAGTCGACGTCGACGCGCCGCGTCCGTACACCCGCCGCATCACACACCGCGGTGAACTCGTCGAGCGCGTCGGGCTCCCCGGACACCACCGCGGAGGTCGTGCCGTTGACGGCGGCGACGCCGAGCCGGCCCGCCCACGGCTCGATCCGCCCGGCGACATCGGTGGCGGGCAGCGCCACCGACAGCATGCCGCCCTTCCCCGCCAGGGCGGACAGCGCCTGGCTGCGCAGCACGACGACGCGGGCGGCGTCGTCGAGCGAGAGGATCCCGGCGACGTACGCGGCGGCGATCTCGCCCTGCGAGTGCCCGACGACGACGTCGGGTTCGACGCCGGCGGCCCGCCACATCCCGGCGAGGGACACCATCACCGCGAACAGCACCGGCTGGACCACGTCGACCCGGCTCAGCGGGGGCGCGTCCGGTTCGCCGCGCAGGACGGCGGTCAGCGACCAGTCCACGAACGGCGCGAACGCCGTCTCGCACCGGCCGATCGACGCCGCGAAGCCCGGGTCGGTGTCGAGGAGCCGCACGGCCATGCCGGCCCATTGCGAGCCCTGGCCGGGGAACACGAACGCGACCTTGCCGCCGGGGCGGGCGACCGCGCCGGGCACGGCGCCGCCGGCGATCTGCAGCAGCTGCTCGCGGACGTCGTCGTGGCCGGCGCCGACGACGACCGCCCGGTGCGGGAGGGCGGCGCGGGTGCTGGCGAGGGACCAGCCGACGGCGCCGAGGTCGTGCCCCGGGTGCCCGTCGAGGAAGCCGGCGAGGCGGCCGGCCTGGGCCCGCAGCGCCGCGTCGCCGCGCCCGGACACCACGATCGGCACCGGCCCCGAGGTGGGCTCGGCGGGGTCGTCGGTGTCCTGCGGTGCCTCCAGGATCACGTGCGCGTTGGTGCCGGAGACCCCGAACGACGACACGGCGGCGCGCCGCGGCCGGCCGGTCTCCGGCCACGCGACCGCGTCGCGCAGCAGCTCGACCCGGCCCTCGGACCAGTCGACGTGGGTGGAGGGCGCCGACACATGCAGGGTCTTCGGCAGCACGCCGTGGTGCATGGCGAGGATCATCTTGATGACGCCGCCGACGCCGGCGGCCGCCTGGGTGTGCCCGACGTTCGACTTCAGCGAGCCCAGCCACAGCGGGTCGCCGTCGCCGCGGTCCCGGCCGTAGGTGGCGAGGATCGCCTGCGCCTCGATCGGGTCGCCGAGGGCGGTGCCGGTGCCGTGCGCCTCCACCGCGTCCACATCGGACGGTGACAGCCCGGCGTCGGCGAGCGCGGCGCGGATGACCCGCTGCTGCGACGGGCCGTTCGGGGCGGTGAGGCCGTTGGACGCGCCGTCCTGGTTGAGCGCGGAGCCGCGCACGACGGCCAAAACCCGGTGGCCGCGGGCCCGGGCGGTGGACAGCCGCTGCAGCACGAGCATGCCGGCGCCCTCACCCCAGCCGGTGCCGTCGGCGTCGTCGGAGAACGCCTTGCAGCGCCCGTCGGGCGAGAGGCCGCGCTTGCGGCTGAACTCCATCAGCACGCCCGGCGTCGACATGACGGTGACCCCGCCGACGAGCGCGAGCTCGCACTCGCCGCCGCGCAGCGCCCGCGTCGCCAGGTGCAGCGCGACGAGCGACGACGAGCAGGCGGTGTCGACGGTGACGGCCTGCCCCTCCAGCCCGAGGGTGTAGGCGACGCGGCCGGACGCGACGCTGGTGAGGCTGCCGGTCAGCAGGTAGCCGTGCATGCCGTCGGCGGGGCGGTGCAGCGCCGGCCCGTAGTGGGTGTAGGGCACGCCGACGTAGACGCCGCCGGGCCGGCCGGCCACCGACAGCGGGTCGATGCGCGCGGATTCGAGGGCCTCCCAGGCGACCTCGAGCAGCAGCCGCTGCTGCGGGTCCATGCCGAGGGCCTCGCGGGGGCTGATGCCGAAGAACGCGGGGTCGAACTCGGCGGCGCCGTGCAGGAACGAGCCGTGCCGGGTGCAGCACTTCCCGACCGCGTCGGGGTCCGGGTCGTAGAGGTCGGTCCGCCAGCCACGGTCGGTGGGGAACGTGCTCACGGCGTCGGAGCCGGCCGCGACGAGCCGCCAGAGGGCTTCGGGTGTGTCGACGCCGCCCGCGTACCGGCAGCTCATGCCGACGATCACGACCGGGTCGTCGGCGCCGTCGGAGGTGGCCCGCGCGACCGTCACCTGTTCCTCGTGGGTCGGGCCCAGCAGCGAGTCGCGCAGGAAACCGGCGACGGCGGCCGGGGTCGGGTAGTCGAACAGCAGGGTCGCCGGGATGCGGACGCCGGTCGCGGCGGCCAGCTCCTCCCGCAGCCGGGTGCCGATCGCCCGGAACACGCCGAGCTGGCGGAACGCGAGCCCGGCGTCCACGGGCCCGGGCTTGCCGGTGGCGGCCACGACCGCGGACCGGACCACGTCGAGAAGTATCCGGTCCCGGTCGGCGTCGCCCACGGCGAGCAGCCGGGCGAGCAGGGACGGCTGGTCGTCGAGCGCCATGAGCGGCACCGCCTTCGCAAGAGGGGGTCTGGTGGAGGAGCGCTCAGGCGCTCTGGTGTTCCATCGCGCGGCGCAGGCTCAGCGGACGCATGTCGGTCCAGACCTCGTTGACGTGGGCGAGGCACTCGTCCCTGGCGCCGGTGAAGCCGGCGTCCTTCCAGCCGGCGGGGATGTCGCGGCCCTCGGCCCAGATCGAGTACTGCTCCTCGTCGTTGACCACCACGGTGTAGCGGCGGGTCTCGTCGTCGGTCATGCCACTGTCCCTTCGAAGGCGAGTGTTGCAACAGGAAAGTCAGCGCAGGGCGAGCTCGTCGGCGAGCCGGCCGAGGACGAGCTCCGCGTGGCTGAGGACGGCGAAGTGGTCCCCGGGCAGGATCCGGCGGTCGAACCGGCCGGTGGTCACCGCGGCCCAGCCGTCGACGTCCTCGGCGCTGCTGACGGTGTCGCCGGCGCCGACGTACGCGCTGACGGGGCAGGTGAGCGGCGGGCCGGGTTCGGGGACGTACCCTTCGACCATCGCCATGTCGGCCCGCAGCACCGGCAGGTAGATCTCGGCGATCTGCGGGTCGTCGAGCACCTCGGCGGGGATGCCGCCGTGCCGGGCCTGCATCGCCCGGCCGAACTCGAGGTCCGGCAGGTGGCTGAGCGCCGGCATGCGGGCGGCGCCGCCCGGCGGTTTCGCCCCGGCCACCACCAGCCGGGTCGGCGACGGCAGGTGGTCGCGGCGCAGGTGCCGGGCCAGCTCGTAGGCGACGAGCGCGCCCATACTGTTGCCCAGCAGCGCGAACGGCACGTCCAGGGCGGGCAGCAGCGCCTCGGCGAGGTCGGGGACGAGGTCGACGACGCCGGTCGGCAGCGGCTCGCCGAAGCGGGACTCGCGGCCGGGCAGCTGGACCGGGCACACCTCGAGGCCGTACGGCAGGTGCTGCTGCCACGTCCGGAACGCGGAGGCGGCGCCGCCGGCGTGCGGGAAGCAGAACACCCGCAGCACGGTGTCGGTCGCCCGCCGCCGGTTCGGCAGCCAGGGGTTGGGCATGAGGTCACTCACCGGCGGTCACCGTCTTCGCTGGGGCTGGGGCGTCGTGGACATCGAAGGGGCGGCAGCAGCGGGTGCCCGGGTCGGCGACGACCTCGGCGAGCAGCGCCGTGTACCGCTCGGCGAGCCGGGCGACGGTCGCGTCGTCGAACAGGTCGACGCTGTATTCGAGCAGCCCGTCGACGCCGAGGCAGGCGCCGCCGGGGCCGAGCCGCTCGCGCAGCATCAGGTTGAGGTCGAACTTCGCCGTCGTCGACGGGGCCGGCTCGATCCGCATCCGCAGGTCCGGCAGCTCCAGCGCGCCGCGGCCGGTGTCGTCGGCGACGATCATCACCTGGAACAGCGGGTGCCGGGCGCCGGACCTGGCCGGGTTCAGCGCCCGCACCAGGTGGTCGAAGGGCACGTCCTGGTGGGCGTAGGCGTCGAGGTCGGCGTCGCGGACCCGGGCGAGCAGGTCGGTGAACGACGGGTCGCCTGAGGTGTCGGTGCGCAGCACGACGGTGTTGACGAAGATGCCGACGAGGTCGTCGAGGGCCGGGTCGGTCCGCCCGGCGGCGGGGGTGCCGAGCGGGATGTCGGTGCCGGCGCCGGCGCCGGTGAGCAGCGCCGCGAGGGCTGCCTGGGCGACCATGAAGACGCTGGCCCGGTGGCCGCGGGCGAGCGCCGCCATGCCGTCGTGGACCTCGGCCGGGACGGTGAAGCGGACCCCGCGGCCGGCGGACGTCGGCACGGCGGGGCGGGGCCGGTCGAACGGCAGCGCCAGCTCCGCCGGGGCCTTCGCCAGCGCCCGCCGCCAGTACGCGGTCTGCCGGGACAGCAGGCTGCGGGTGTCGCGCGGGTTGCCGAGCAGCCGCTGCTGCCACAGCGTGTAGTCGGCGTACTGGGCCGGCAGCGGCTCCCACCGGACCGGGTCGCCGGCGACCCTGGCGGCGTAGGCGCGGGCGAGGTCGGTGGCGAGCGGCACCATCGACCAGCCGTCGCAGGCGATGTGGTGCAGCACCAGGCGCAGCACGTGCTCGCCGGGGCCGGCCGTCAGCAGCCACGCGCGCAGCGGGAGGTCCTGCTCCAGGCGGAAGGTGGTGGCGAGGGCGTCGTCGAGGTCGCGGGCGCCGTCGACGACGGTCAGCTCGACGCCGGCGTCCGCCGCCGGCACGATCCGCTGGGCGGCGACGCCGTCGATCTCGACGACCGTGGTCCGCAGGCTCTCGTGCCGGGCGACGACGTCGCGCAGCGCCCCGGCGAGCGCCGCGGTGTCGAGGGCGCCGGTCAGGTGGATCGTCAGCGGCACGTTGTAGGTGGCGCTGGGGCCGGTCAGCCGGTACAGGAACCACAGCCGCTGCTGGGCGAAGGACAGCGGCACGGCGTCGGGGCGCGGCGCCGGCACCAGCGGCGGGCGGGTGCTGCCGGTCGCGCCGTCGACGAAGGCGGCGAGCCCGGCGGGGGTCGGCGCCTCGAACACCGCCCGGACCGGCACCTCCACCCCGAGGTCGGCGCGGAGGCGGGAAACGAGGCGGGTGGCCAGCATCGAGTGGCCGCCGAGGGCGAAGAAGTCGTCGTCGACGCCGATCCCGGGCCGGTCCAGGACCTCCTCCCAGACCCGCAGCATCGCGGCCTCGGCGGCGGTGCGCGGCGCCACGTAGGTCGCGGCGACGGGCCGCACCGGCAGCTCGGCGAGGGCCCGTTCGTCGGTCTTGCCGCTGGTCAGCTCCGGCAGCGCGGGCATGAGGACGAGGAAGGCCGGCACCATGACCGCCGGCAGGACCGCCCGCAGCCGCTTGAGCAGCCCGGCGGCCGGGGGTGCCGGGGCGGCGCCGTGGGCGACGTAGCCGACGAGCGCGGGTTCGCCGTCGACGGGCCGCACGAGGACGGCCGCGTCGAGGACGCCGGGTAGCTCCCGCAGCGCCGCGGCGACCTCGCCGGGCTCGATCCGCACGCCGCGCAGCTTCACCTGGGCGTCGGCGCGGCGCACGAACAGCAGCTCGCCGTCGCCGGTCCAGCGGACGAGGTCGCCGGTGCGGTACAGCCGCCCGCCGGGCGGGCCGAACGGGTCGGGGACGAACGCGGCGGCGGTCAGGCCGGGCCGGTCCAGGTAGCCGTGGGCGAGCCCGGCACCGCCGAGGTACAGCTCGCCGGTCGCGCCCGGCGGGACCGGGCGGAGCCGGTCGTCGAGGACGTAGGCGCGGGCACCGCGGATCGGGCGGCCGATCGGGATGTGCCGCGGCAGCTCACCGCGACGGGTCCGCCAGGCGGTGGCCTCGATCGCCGTCTCCGTCGGCCCGTACAGGTTGAGCAGCTCGACGTCGAGCAGGTCCAGGCAGCGGCCGGCGAGCTCGGCGGAGAGCGCCTCGCCGCCGCAGAGGACGCGGCGCAAGGTCGTACACCTGCCGGCGCCGACGACGTCGAGGAACTGCCGCAGCGTGGTCGGCACGAACTTCACCGACGTCACCGCGAACCGCTCGATCGCGCGGACGAGGTAGTCGGGGTCGCGGTGCCCGTCGGGGTCGGCCAGGACGATGGTGGCGCCGGCGGCGAGGGTGCCGAAGAGCTCCAGCAGCGCCGGGTCGAAGGTGAGCGGGGTCTTGAACAGCACCCGGTCGGACGGGGTGACGGGGGCTGCGGCGACGTACCAGCGCAGGGTGTTGACGACGGCCGCGTGCGGCACGACGACGCCCTTCGGGCGGCCGGTGGAGCCGGAGGTGTACAGCACGTACGCCTCGTCGCCGGGCAGCGCCTCCACCAGGGCCTCCGCGAGGACCGCGGGCGGGTCGTCGGTGCCGTCGACGAGCAGGACCGGCACGTCCGGCAGCAGGTCGCGGTGCGCCGCGTCGGTGACCACGACGGCGGGGCGGGCGTCCCGCAGCAGCCGCGCGATGCGGGCCGCGGGGGCGTCGAGGTCGACGGGCACGAACGCGGCCCCGGCCTTGCCGGCGGCGAGCGCGGCGGCGACGAGACCGGCGCCGCGGGGCAGCGCCAGGGCGACCCGCCCGTCCCGGCCCATCCCGGCCGCGCGCAGCCTGGCCGCGAGCGCGCCGGCCCGGGCGTCCAGCTCGGCGTAGGTGACCGTGCCCTCGGCGCCGTCCAGCGCCACCGCGTCCGGGGTCCGCCGGACCTGCGCCTCGACGAGCGCGGGCAGCGTCGCGGGCGCCGGCGCCGCTGGCGCCGCCGGCGGTGCTGTGCCGGTCCAGCGGTGCAGCACCAGGTCCCGTTCGGCGTCGTCCATGACGTCCAGGTCGGCGCAGCGCGTGTCCGGGTCGGCGGCGGCCGCGGCCAGGACCCGCAGCAGGCGGGTGGTGAGCCGGGTGGCGTCGGCGTGGTCGAAGCGGTCGGTGCGGTAGCGCAGCTCGGCCCGGATGCCGTCGCAGCGCCCGCCGGGGCCGTGCCGCTCGCGCAGCACGAGGACCAGGTCGAACTTCGCGGTCGCGGCCGCCAGGGGCTCCTCGGTGACCCGCAGGCCGGGCAGCTCGGCGTGCACCTGCTCGGTGCCGTCGGCGACGAGCATCACCTGGAAGAACGGGTGCCGGCCGTCGACGCGGGGCGGATTCAGCGCGAGGACGAGGTGCTCGAACGGCACGTCCTGGTGGGCGAACGCGGCGAGGTCCGTGTCGCGGACCCGGTCCAGCAGCTCCCGGAAGGTCGGGTCGCCGGAGGTGTCGGTGCGCAGGACGAGGGTGTTGACGAAGAAGCCGACGAGGTCGTCGAGGGCCTCGTCGAGGCGGCCGGCGACGGGGCTGCCGATCGGGATGTCGGTGCCGGCGCCGAGCCGGGTGAGCAGCGCGGCGAGGGCCGCCTGCACGACCATGAAGACGCTGCCCCGTGCGTCCCGGGCCAGCCGGGCCAGGCCGGCGTGCAGCGCGGCGTCGACGGCGAAGCCCACGCCCGCACCCGCACTCTCGCCCGCTTTCAATGCGCCGGTGCCGTTGCCGGGGATGTCGAGGGCGGCGGGCGCGCCGGCCAGGACGGTCCGCCAGTGCGCGACCTGCCGGCTCAGGACGCTGTCGGGGTCGGTCCCGGCGCCGAGCAGCCGCTGCTGCCAATGGGTGTAGTCGGCGTACTGGACCGGCAGCGGCGCCCACCGTGGCGCCGCACCGTCGCGGCGGGCGGCGTAGGCGGCGGTGAGGTCGCGGGCCAGCGGCGCCATCGACCACGCGTCGGCGGCGATGTGGTGCAGCACCGCGACGACGACGTGCTCGCCGGCGCCGAGCGCGAACAGGTGCACCCGCAGCGGCAGCTCGGCGGTGAGGTCGAACGGCCCGTCCGCGGCGGCGGCGACCGCGGCCGGCAGGTCGGCGGGGTGGACCGACGAGGTCAGGAACGGGACGCGGACCGCGGCGGCGGGCGCGACCTGCTGCACGGCGGTGCCGTCGACGGTGCGCACCGTCGTGCGCAGCGTCTCGTGCCGGGCGGCGACGTCGTGGAACGCGGCCCGCAGCGCGTCGCGGTCCAGGGGGCCGGTGAGTCGCAGCGCGAGGGGGATGTTGTACGTCGCGGCCGGCCCCTCGAACTCGTGCAGGAACCACAGCCGCTGCTGCGCCGGCGACAGCGGCACGGCCGGCGGGCGGACGGCCGCGGCGGTCAGCGCGGGCCTGACCCCGGCGACCACCCTGCCGCGACCCGCGTCGAGGGCGGCGCCGAGGGCCGCGCCGATGCCGCGGGCCAGTCCGGCGATCGTCGGCGTCTCGAACAGCGCCCGGATCGTCAGCTCCAGGCCCAGCGCGGTGCGGACCCGGCTGACCAGCCGCGTCGCCAGCAGCGAGTGCCCGCCGAGGGCGAAGAAGTCGTCCTCGACGCCGATCCGCTCGCGGCCGAACACGTCGGACCACACGCCGGCGAGCCGCTGCTCCAGGTCGGTGCGGGGGGCGACGTACTCGCGCCGGGCGACCTGGACGCCGTCGGTGCCGCGGGCCAGCAGCGCGGCCCGGTCGACCTTGCCGTTGCGGCTCGCCGGCAGCGCGTCGTGCAGCACGTAGCCGTCGGGGACCATGTACCGCGGCAGGCGCCCGCCGAGCCGCTCGTGCCAGCCGGCGAGCTGCCTGCCGGCGTCCGGGTCGCCGGTGGCGACGTGGGCGATGAGCCGGTCGTCGCCGTCGGTCTCGCCCCGGTACGGCAGGACGACGACCTCGGTCGCGCCGGTGACCGCGCGCAGCGCCGCCTCCACCTCGCCCAGCTCGATGCGGTAGCCGCGGATCTTCACCTGGTGGTCGCGGCGGCCGAGGTATTCGATGGTGAGGCCGTCGCCGCGGCGGCGGTAGCGGGCCAGGTCGCCGGTGCGGTACAGCCGCGCGCCCGGCGTCGGCGGGAACGGGTGCGGGACGAACGCCGCCGCGGTGAGGTCCGGGCGGCCGGCGTAGCCGCGGGCGAGACCGCCGCCGACGTACAGCATGCCGGGCACACCGACGGGGACCGGCCGCAGCTCGTCGTCGAGCACGTAGGCCTCGGCGTTGGGGTACGGCCCGCCGATGAGGCACAGCGCGCCGCCGTCCGCCGCCTGGTCGTGCACGAGGTAGGTGCTGTCGATCGTGGCCTCGGTCAGGCCGTAGGAGTTGACGACCTCCCCGCCCGGGCCGAGCAGCGCCCGCATCCTGCCGAGGTCGTCGGCGTGCACCAGGTCGGAGCCGACGATGAGCAGCCGCAGGTCGGGCAGGCGCGCGCCGGTCGCGGCGGCGTGCTCGGCGAGGCGGCGGGCGACCAGCGGCACGAACTCGGCGCAGTCGACGGCCTCCCGCCGCAGCAGCTCCAGCAGCGGCTCGGGCTGCAGCAGCAGGTCGCGCGGGCACAGTACGAGCCGGGCACCGTTGCACAGGGCGCGGGTGAGGTCGCCGACGAAGACGTCGAAGCCGAAGTTCGCCATCTGCAGCACCGACGTGACGCGACCGGGCAGCCGGTACGCCTGGTCCCAGCCGCGCTGCACGGCCAGCAGCGCGTCGTCGGCGACCATGACGCCCTTGGGCCGGCCGGTCGACCCGGACGTGTAGATGACGTAGGCGAGGGCACCCTCCGGCCGCCGGGCCTTCGCGGGGCTGTTCTCCGCGGTGAGGTCGTCGACGCGGACGCTGACGCCGTCGAACTGCGCGGCCAGGGCGGCGGTGGTGACCGCGACTCGGACCCCGGCGTCGGCGGCGACCGCGGCGCGGCGGGCGGCGGGCTGGTCCGCGTCGAGGGCGACGAACGCCGCCCCGGCCTTCCACACGCCGAGGACCGCGACGACCAGGTCGGCGCCGCGGGGCAGCAGCACGCCGACGCGGTCCTCGGCCCCGACGCCTTCGCGGCGCAGCCGCCCGGCGAGCGCCCCGGCACGCGCGTCGAGGTCCACATAGGACAGCCGCTCGGCGCCGTGCACGACCGCGATCGCGTCCGGGCTCGCCGCCGCCTGCCGCTCGATCAGCTCCAGGACGTTGCGGGCGGCGACCGGCGCCGTCAGCGGCCCGCGGCCGGCGGCGAGCAGCTCCCGGCGCTGCCCCGGCGGGGTCAGCTCCAGGGTGTCGACGCGGTCGCCGGGGCGGGCGGTCAGGCCGCGCAGCACGTGCTCGTACATGGCCGCGAAGCCCCGCACGGTCACCGCGTCGAACAGGGCGGTGTCGTACTCGAAGACGACGGTGAGGTCGCGCTCGACGACGAGCATGTCGACGAACAGGTCGACCTTCGCGACCGCCGCGGGCGGGGTCACGACGGAGGCGTGCAGCCCGGTCGGGTGCGGCATGACCCGGGCCCGGTCGAGGTTGAAGAACGTCCGCAGCAGCGGCGCGGGGTCGGCGCCCTCGCCGCGGAGCAGCTCGATGCTGAAGTCGGGGTGGTCGTAGGCGCCGACGAGCGCCTGCTGGACGGCCCGCACCTGCTCGGCGAACGTGGCGGCGCCGTCGCGGACCAGCCGGACCGGCAGCACCGTGTTGCAGTGCCCGACGAGCACGTCCGCGCCGGGGTGGTCGCGATGGGCCACCGGGATGCCCACGACGATGTCGTCGTCGCCGGTGAGCCGGTGCAGCAGGTGCGCGTACGCGGCGAACAGCACCGTGAACAGGGTCGTGTGCAGCTCGCGGGCCCGGGTCGCGGCGAGGCCGGCGACGGCCGGGTCCAGGGGCAGGTCGATGCGGGCCGCGCGGCCGGCGCCGCGGGCGGGCCGGGGCCGGTCCAGCGGCAGCTGGAGCACGGGCCGCGGCCCGCGGAACCGTTCGGTCCAGTACGACGCCGCCGCCTGCCCGGCCGGGCCGTCACGGCGGGCCGCCTGGCGCGCGACGTGGTCGCGGTAGGCCGGGGCGGGCACCAGTCCCGCGGAGACGCCGGTGCGCAGCTGCTCGTACAGGCGCAGCAGCTCGTCGATGACGACCACGAACGACCATCCGTCCACGACGCTGTGGTGGACGAGCAGGTGCAGCTGATGGTGCTCGGGCGCGAGGCGCAGCAGCGCGGCGCGCAGCAGCGGCCCCCGGGTCAGGTCGAACGTCTCCTGGACCCGGCCGTCGAGCCACTCGGCGCGCCCGGCGCCGGCGTCCACGACGGGCAGCTCCACCGGCGCGGGTGGGAGCACCCGCTGCCAGGACCCGTCCGCGGCGAACACGGTGCGGAGGCTGTCGTGCCGTGCCACCACCGTTTCCAGCGCGCGGCGCAGCGTCTCGGGGTCGAGCGGTCCGGCGAGGTCCAGCAGCACGGTCTCGTTGTAGGCCTGCGAGGAGGCGTCGCCGAGCTGGTCGAGGAACCAGATCTCCCGCTGTGTCGACGACAGGGGGTAAGGCGCCTCGTTCAGCGGCGGCGGCTGTACCGCGGGCGCCTCGGCTGGTGCCGCGACTGGCGCTTCGGCCGGCGCCTCGCTGATCAGCGCGTACACGTGGGCCATGACGCGCGCGTGCACGTCCAGCAGCCGCTCGACCGATGCTTCCAGCTCGGTCCGTAACGTCCCGTCATCCGTCGGCCGCACAGGTCCCCCGTCTCGATGGTGCCCGCGACTGACCGTAGGCGGTGGGTATTAACAAGTTCCCTAGTCCACGTCGTGTTGCCTGTCTGCAGACGTGGCGTGCCGGCGCCCCGCGCCGCGACGGAGGGACCCCCGATGAGCACCAGCACCAGCCCGGAGTTCCTGTCGACCGACGTGCGCACCCTGGTGGAGCAGCGGCTGGCGCGGCTCACCGCCGGCTCGCCGAAGCCGTCGATCACGCCCGGCAGCGGACCCCGCCCGGCCGCCCCCGCCCAGCAGCGCCTGCTCTTCCTCGAACAGCTCGACCCCGGCACGCCGACCTACCACGTGATCTTCACGCTGCGCATCGACGGCCCGCTCGACCCGGACGCCGTGGAGGCGTCGCTGCGCGGCATCGAGGAGCGGCACGAGGTCCTGCGCACGACGTACCGGCGCACCGGCGCCGGCGAGGAGCAGGTGACCGGTCCGGTCGGGCTCCGGATGCGCCGCCTGGACCTGCCCGGCGCCACCGAAGCGCGGCTGGACGAGCTGACCCGCGACGAATACGAGCGGCCGTTCGACCTCCGCGAGGGACCGGTGTGGCGGGCCGTGCTCGCCCGCACCGCCGAGGACCGGCACCACCTGGTGCTCACCGTGCACCACATCGCCTTCGACGGCTGGTCCGTCGACGTCTTCGCCCGCGAGCTGTCCGCCGGCTACGCCGCCGCCCTGGGCACCGGCCCGGCGGTCAAGGCCCCGGCGGTCCAGTACGCCGACTACGCCGCCTGGCAGGCGCACCGCCTCGCCACCGGCGGCTTCGACGGTCAGTTGGCGTACTGGACCGGCCGGCTCGCCGACGCCGCCCAGCGCATCGAGCTGCCGTCGCCGGGCCCCGGACCGGCCGGGAACACGGGCGGCGGCCGGCTGCGGGCCAGGGTCGGCGCCGACGTCACCGCCGCGGTCCGGGCCCTCGCCCGCGCCCACGGCGCCACCCCGCACGTGGTGCTGCTGGCGGCCCTGCACGCGCTGCTGCACCGCTACAGCGGCCAGCGCGACATCCTCGTCGGCACCCCCGTCGCCAACCGCGCCCTGCCGGAGGTCGAGCCGCTCATCGGCCTGTTCGTCAACACGGTCGTGGTCCGTGCCGACGTCGCGCCGCTGCTGCCGTTCGCGGCGCTGCTGGACCAGGTCCGCGACGCGGCCGCCGCCGCGCAGGCCCACCAGGACGTGCCGTTCGAGCAGGTGGTCGCGGCGCTGCCGGTCGACCGCGACACCGGCGCGGCGCCGCTGGTGCAGGTCATGTTCGACTGGAACAGCTCCGCCGCGCGGACCGGCACCACGGTGCGGCTCGGGGACGCCCGGATGACCCTGGTCGAGCGGTTCCGGCCGGACACCGCGAAGTTCGACCTCGTCGTCGCGGTCAGCGAGCTCGCCGACGGGCTCGAGGTCGAGCTGGAGCACCGCCGCGACGTGTGGGACGAGCCGGCGGCGCGCCGCGCGATGCGCCACTACCTGACCCTGCTCGCCGCCGCGGCCACCGACCCGGGGCTGCCGGTGGACCGGCTGCCGCTGCTGGACGACGCCGAGCGCGCGCTGGTGACCGCGGCGTGGCAGGGCCCGGTCAAGGCGCACGCCGACCGGCCCGACCTCACCGCCCGCATCGCCGCCCGCCGCGACAGCGACGCCGTGGCGCTGGTGCAGAGCGGCCGCCAGGTCACCTACCGGGAGCTGATGGCCCGGGTCGACCGGCTCGCCGCCCACCTGCGCGACGCGGGCGCCGCCCCGGACCGGCCCGTCGGCGTGCTGCTGCACCGCGGCATCGACCTCGTCGTCGCGATCGTCGCGATCGTGCGGGCCGGCGCGCCGTACCTGCCGCTGGACCCCGACCACCCGGCCGACCGCACGACGACGGTCGTGCTCGACGCCGGCGCCGCCCTCGTCGTCACCGACACCACGCTCGCCGGGATCCTCGCTCCTGACGTGACGGCCGTGCGCGTCGACGCCGAGCGCGACCGGATCGCGGCCCGGCCCGACCGGTGCCCCGACCCGGAGATCCTGCCCGAACACCTCGCCTACGTCTTCTACACGTCCGGCTCCACCGGCCGGCCCAAGGGCGTCATGGTCAGCCACCGCGCCGCCCACAACCAGGTGCACTGGCAGGTCGACCGGTTCGCGCTCGGCCCCGACGCGACCGTGCTGTTCAAGACCAACGTCACGTTCGACGACTCGGTGGTCGAGATCTTCGCCGCGCTGAGCAGCGGCGCCCGGCTGGTCATCGCCGAGCCCGGCGGCCACCGCGACCCGGCCTACCTGCGCTCGCTGCTCGCCGCCGAGCAGGTCACCTACGTGCGGTTCGTGCCGACGATGCTCGCGGCGCTGCTGGCGTACGGCGGCGACACCCCGCTACCCGCGCTGCGGGTGGTCAAGAGCGCCGGCGAGGCACTGACCCCCGACCTGCGGGCCAGGTTCCTCACATCGCTCGGCGCGGAGCTCTACAACGCCTACGGCCCGACGGAGACCGCGGTCAACGTCACCGCCGACCGGTGCCGGCTCGACGGCGACCCGCGGGTGCCGATCGGCGCCGCCACCACCAACGTGCGCTGCTACGTGCTGGACGCCGACCTCCAACCGCAGCCCGTCGGCGTGCCCGGCGAGCTGTGCGTCGGCGGGGTGCAGCTGGCCCGCGGCTACCTCGGGCGGCCCGACCTCACCGCCGACCGGTTCGTGCCCGACCCGTACGGTCCGCCCGGCAGCCGGCTGTACCGCACCGGCGACCTGGTCCGGTGGCGCGACGACGGCCTCATCGACTTCCTCGGCCGGCTCGACCGGCAGGTGAAGCTGCGCGGCTTCCGGGTCGAGCTCGGCGAGATCGAATCGGTGCTCACCGAACGCGTCCGGCACGCCGCCGTCGTCGCCCGCGACGACCGTCTCGTCGCGTACGTGACCCCGGGCGACACCCCGCCCGACCCCGCCGAACTGCAGCGCTGGCTGCGGACCCGGCTGCCGGAGTACATGGTGCCCGCCGTCATCATGGTGCTGCCGGCGCTGCCGCAGCTGTCCAGCGGCAAGGTCGACCACCGGCAGCTGCCCGACCCGCCGGACGCCGCACCCGACCCCGTCGCCTACGCCGCCCCGCGGGGCGACACCGAGGCGGCGCTCGCCGCGCTGTGGGCGGAGGTCCTCGGCCTCGAACGGGCCGGCCGCGACGACGACTTCTTCGCCCTCGGTGGGCACTCGATCCTCGCGGTGCGGCTCCTCGCCCGGGTCCAGCAGACCCTCGGCGTCGACGCGCCGCTGAAGTGGGCGTTCGACGCGCCCACCCCGGCCCGGTTCGCCGTCCTGCTGGACCGGGCGGCCGCCGCCGGCCCGCCGCTGCCCGCGGTCACCGCCGCGACCGGCCCGGTGCCGGAGCTGTCCGCGACCGAGGCCGGGATGTGGCTCGTCGACCAGCTCCACCCGGCCGACCCGTCCTACGTGGTGCCGGTCGTCAGCCGGCTCCGCGGCCCGCTCGACGCCGACGCGCTCGTGGTCGCGCTGACCGCGCTGCCGAAGCGGCACGAGGCGCTGCGGACCGCGTTCACCGCCGACGGCGGCACACCCCGCCGGGTCGTCGCCGACCGGATCGACGCCACCGTCCACCGGCACGACCTGCGGCACCTGCCGGAGCCGGACCGGGCGGCCGCGCTCGCGGCGCTCGTCGGCGACGTCACCGGCACCGGGTTCGACCTGGCGGCCGCGCCGCTCATGCGGGCGGCCCTGATCGCCGTCGCCGGCGACGAACACGTCCTGGCGCTCGCGTTCCACCACGCGGTCGTCGACGCCTGGTCGATGAACGTCCTGCACGACGACCTCGTCGCCGCCTACGAGGCCGCCGCCGAGGGCCGGCCGCAGCCGCCGGTGCCCGCCCGCCGCACGCCCGCGGACTACGCGCGCTGGCAGCAGGGCCTCGCCGGCGGCGACCGGCTCGGCGCGGAGCTCGCGTACTGGCGGGACCGCCTGCAGGACCTGCCCGGCCGACCCGACCTGCCCGCCGACCGCCCCCGCCCGGCCGCAGCCGACCCCGCCGGGTCCGCGCACCGCTTCACCGTGCCCGCGCCGGTCGCGACCGCGCTGCGGGACCTCGCGGCGGCCGAGGGTGGCACCCCGTTCATGGTGCTGCTCGCCGGCTACGTGACGCTGCTGCACCGGTGGACCGGCAGCCGTGACGTCGTCCTGGCGATGCCGGTCGCCGACCGGGCCCGCCCGGAGCTGGAGCAGGTCGTCGGCGCGCTGCTCAACACCGTGCTGCTGCGGGTCCGGGTGCCCGCCGCGGGGACGTTCCGGGAGCTGCTGCGCGACGTGCGGGCCGCGGTCGTCGAGGCATACGAGCACCGTCAGCTGCCGTTCGCCCGCCTCGTCGAGGCGCTACGGCTGGACGCGGCGGCGCTCACCCGGTACACCGTGACCATCGACCAGGCGCCGGCCGCGGCGACCCTGGCCGGAGGGGTGACGCTGCACCCGGAGCCGTTCGTGCCGTCCGCGGCGAAGGCCGAGCTCAACCTGTCGTTCGAGGACGGGCCCGACGGGCTCGCGGGATCGCTGGTGTACCAGACCGCCCGCTTCGACGCCGCCCGTATCGCCCGCACCGCCGGGCACCTGCTGACGCTGCTCGACCGCGCCGCCGCCGACCCCGACACGCCCCTGTCCCGCCTCGACCTGCTCGACCCGGCGCAGCGGGAGGCGCTCACCGGCGAGGAGCCCGCGGAGCGGCCCACGCCGACCTGCCTGCACACGCTCGTCGACGACGAGATCCTCCGCCGCCCCGACGCCGTGGCCCTGTGCACGGCCGCCGGCGCGGTCACCTACCGGCAGCTCGGCGAGCGCGCCGCCGACCTCGCGGGACGGCTGCGCGCCAACGGGGTGCGCGGCGGTCACGTCGTCGGCATCGTGCTCCCCCGCGGCGCGGACCAGGTCGTGGCGGTCCTCGCCGTGCTACGGACCGGCGCCGCGTACGTCGCGCTCGACCTGCGCCACCCCCAGGCCCGCCGGGACGCCGTCCTGCGCGACAGCGGCGCCCACAGCCTCGTCACCGAGGGCCTCGCCGTGCGGCGCCTCGACCCCGCCGCCCCCGCCCTGTCCGGTGACGGCCGGCCGAGGCCGCGGTCGGTGGCCTACCTCGCCTACACCTCCGGCTCGACCGGGACACCGAAGGGCGTCCGCACCCCGCACGCCGCCGCGGCCGGCTATCTCACCGGTTACCTGCTGCCGACGTTCCGGCTCGGCGCCGGCGACACCGTCCTGCAGCTGCCGGCGCTCGCGTTCGACGCGTCGGTCCGGGACCTGCTCGGGCCGCTGGCGGCCGGCGCCCGCGTCGTGCTGCTCGCCGACGAGCAGGCCACCGACCCGGCCGCCGTCCTCGACGCGATCGACCGCGACGGCGTCACCTGCCTGCTCAGCGTCGTGCCGACCCTGCTGCGGGCGCTCCTCGCCGAGGCCGCCTCCCGGCCCGGCGCCGGGGAGCGGCTGCGGCTGGTCCTCACCGCCGGGGAGGTCCTCGACCGGCACGACGCCGCCCGCACCCGGGCCCTGTTCGCCGGGCGGCCCGCGGTCGTCAACCAGTACGGGCCGACCGAGGCCACCATGACCACCACCTGGCACGCGGTGGACGCCGAGCCCGGCGAGCGCGGCAGCGCCCCGATCGGCCGGCCCGCGCCCGGCGCCCGGGTGTGGCTCGTCGACGCCGCCGGCGACCTCGCCGCCACCGGCGTGCCCGGCGAGGTGTGGATCGGCGGCGACCGGCTCGCCGACGGCTACCACGGCCGGCCGGACCTGACCGCGGCGAGCTTCGTGCCCGACCCGTTCTCCGGGGTGCCCGGCGCCCGCGCGTACCGCACCGGCGACACCGCCGTCCGCGACGCCGGCGGGGTGCTGCACTTCGTCGGCCGCGACGACGACCAGGTGAAGATCCGCGGCAACCGGGTCGAGCCCGGCGAGGTCGAGGCGGTCCTGCGCGGCCTGCCCGGCGTCGCCGAGGCGGCCGTCGTGGTCACCGGGTCGCCGGCCCGGCTGGCCGCCTTCGTGGCACCCGCCGGGGTCGACGCCGCCGCGCTCCGGGCCGCGCTGCGCGAGCTGCTGCCGGAGCACCTGGTGCCCGCGACCCTGCACGCCGTCGCCGCGCTGCCCCGCACCACCAACCAGAAGGTCGACCGGAAGGCCCTGGCAGCGGTGCCGCTCCCGGCGCCGGTCGCCGACCCGCCGCGGACCGAGACCGAGCGCCGGGTCGCCGCCGTGTTCCAGGAGGTGCTCGGCACCGAGCTGCCCGGCTGCGGGCCGTGCGGGCGCGACGACGACTTCTTCGCCCTCGGCGGGCACTCGCTGCTCGCCGCCCGCCTCGCCGCGGCGCTGCGGGCGGCGTTCGGCCGGGACGTGCCGCTGCGGGCGGTCTTCGACCTGCGCACCGTCGCGGCGATCGCGGCCGCGATCCCGTCCGCCTCCACTGTGGACACCCACGGTTCCACAGTGGAGTCCGGTGCCGGCCGGCCGACGCCGGCGCAGGAGGTCATGCTGCGGCACAAGGACAGCGGTGCCGCGTACCACATCGGCTTCGCCGCCCGGCTGCACGGCGACCTGGACGTCGTCGCCCTGGCGCGGGCCGTCGACGCCGTCGTGGCCCGGCACCCCGCGTTGCGCACCAGGTTCCCGGTCACCGGCGGGCACCTGAGCACGGTCGTCGAGCCGGTGCTGCCGGCCGAGATCACGGTCCACCAGACCGGCGACGCAGCATTGCTGGAAGCCGACCTGCGCCGCCTGTTCTACCTCCACGACGGCCCCATGGTCCGGGCCACCGTCGTCCGCGCCGGCGACGGCACGCACCTGTTCGGCATCGCCGTGCACCATGCCGTCGCCGACGGATGGTCGCTCAGCGTCATCCAGCGCGACATCGCCGCGTACTACGCCCACTTCACCGGCGGCGCCCGGCCGGCGCTGCCCCCGGTCGCGGGCTTCTCCCCGCACGTCGCCTCAGACCTCGCGTTCTGGGACGACCGTGTCGGCGGGATACCCGTCGACGTGGCCGCCGCACCCGACCGGCCCCGGACCGCGACCTGGTCCCTGGCCGGCGCCACCCACCGCTTCACGCTCCCGGCCGAGCTGTCCGCGGCCGTGCGGGCGGCGGCCGACGCGACCGGCGCCACCACCTTCATGGTCCTGTTCGCCGCGGTACAGATGTGGCTGGCCCGGCAGTCCGGCGCCGAACGGTTCCTGATCGCGGTGCCCGTCGCCGGCCGGGACACGGCGACGCAGGACGAGGTCGGGCCGTTCGCCGATGTCGTGCCGGTGCCGGTGGACGTCACCGGGGCACCCACGTTCCCGGAGCTCGTCGCGCGGGTCCGCGCCACGATGCTCGCGATCTGGGAGCACCAGGGGACCCCGTTCGAGGTGCTCGCCGACCGCTACGACCCGGCCGCGCGCGCCGGCGACCGGCCCCCGCTGTGCCGGTTCATGTTCGCGATGCAGAACCTGCCGCCGGGCGCGGACACCCTGCCCGGGCTGCGGCTCGAACGGGTCGACGTGGACCGCGGCACCTGCCGCTACGACCTGCACCTGCGCTGCCGCGAGACCGCGGACGGCATCAGCGGCTGGATCGAGTACAGCACCGCGCTGTACGACGCCGCGACCGTCGAGCGCCGCCTCGCCGACCTGCTCCAGCTGCTCGCCGATCTGACGGAAGGTGCCTGACATGCGGCTGTTCCACGTCCTCTGGGCGGGCCAGGCCGTCTCCCTCATCGGCTCGTCGGTGACCGCGTTCTCCGCCGGCATCTGGGTGTACGACCGGACCGGCTCACCGGCGGCGTTCACGTTCATGGTCCTTGCCGCGACGCTGCCCGGGATCGTGCTGCTGCCGCTCGCCGGCGCCCTCGTCGACCGGTGGGACCGCCGCCGGGCCATGCTGCTCAGCGACGCCGGCACCGCCGCCGTCACGCTCGTCGCCCTGCTCCTGGTCAGCACCGGCATGTTCGCGATCTGGATGGTGTACGTCGTCGCGGTCCTGCTGTCGGTGTTCAAGGCCATCCAGTGGCCGGCGTTCTCCGCGCTCGTCGCCGAGATCGTGCCCCGGGAGCACCTCAGCAAGGCCAACGGCCGGGTCGGGCTCGCCGAGGCCGTCGGCGAGGTCCTCGGCGCCGTCATCGCCGGCAGCCTGTACGGCGTGCTCGGGCTGCGCGGCCTGCTGCTGCTCGACGTGCTCACGTTCACTGCCGCGCTCGGCACGATGCTGTGGTCGCTGCGGCGGATGCCGCCCCCGCCGGCCCGGGAACACCAGGCGAAGCTCACCGGCGAGCTCAGCGCCGGGTGGCGGTACATCCGGGCCCGGCCGGGCCTGTCCGGCCTGCTGCTGTTCTTCGCGGTGCACAACTTCGGCATGCAGTGGGTGATCGTGCTGGTCCCGCCGCTGGTGCTGAGCCTCGCCGGGGCGGCCGCCTACGGGATCGTCGAGGCCGTCGGCTGGGCCGGGATGGTGCTCGGCGGCGCCGTCATCAGCGTCACCCGCGAGCCACGGCACCGGATCCGGGCCGTCCTCACCGTCGCCACCGTGCAGGCCGTCCTCGTCGTCGCCATGGGCGCCGGGCACGCCGTGTGGACCGCCGCCGCCGGCATGTTCGGCATCCTCGCCGGGTACGCCGTGACGAACGCGGTCACCGCCACCCTGTGGCAGCGCAAGACACCCCAGGAGGTGCAGGGCCGGGTCTTCGCCGTCCGGCGGATGATCGCCTGGTCCGCGCAGCCGCTCGCGTACGCGACCGCGGGCCCGCTCGCGCAGTACGCGGCGACGCCGCTGGTCGACACGGGTGGCCCCCTGCACGGGACGCTCGGGCGGGTCACCGGCGGCGGCACCGCGGGCGGGATCGCGCTCGTCTTCCTGGCCGCCGCGCCGCTGCTGCTGGGCATCGTCGCGTTCACCGCGCTGCGCCCGCGGGTGCGTCTCCTCGAGCGGGAGCTGCCCGACGCCCCCGCGCCTGACCCTTCGCCCCCGCCCGCGCCTTCGCCGGACCCTTCGCCTGAGCCGCAGCCGGTGGCGGCGTGACCGGCGGCGACCCCGAGACCGGGGAAACCCCCAGACTTCGTCTGAGTGCGGCGCCGACCCGCGACGCCTGCCGCAGGATGGCAGCACGCGCTGAGGAGGCCGTCATGCACTCGACCGGACCCACCCGCGATCCGGCGCCGCACGCGGTGGTGTTCGGTGCGACCGGGTTCGTCGGGCGCAACGCGAGCGCGGCGCTGCTGGACGCCGGCTGGCGGGTCACCGCCGCCGTCCGCGACCCCGGGACCGCCGGCGAACGGCTCGAGCCCGGCTGCCGGCCCCTGCCCATGGACCCGGTCCGCGACCGCCCCGAGGACCTCGCCGCCGCGCTGCGGGCGGCCGCGCCGGACCTCGTCGTCAACGCCGCCGGGGCGCTGTGGGGCGCCGACGGCCGCGACGAGCGCCGGCTCCACGACGGCAACGTGCTGCTGGTCGAGCGTCTCGTCGGCGCCCTCGCCGGCCGGGCGGGCGTCCGGCTGGTGCACATCGGGTCCGCGTACGAGTACGGCGACCAGCCGGCCGGCACGCCGCTCACCGAGGACCTCGCCGAGCACCCGGTCAGCCGCTACGCGCAGACCAAGCTGGCGGGGACCCGTACCGTGGCCGACGCCGCCGACGCGGGACGCCTCGACGCGGTCGTCCTGCGCATCTCCACCGCCATCGGTCCGTGGGCCCCCGCGGACAGCCTGCTCGGCGGGATCGCGCGCCGGATCGCCGCCGACCCCTCGGATGTCGTGCTGCCGCCGCTGGCCGGGCACCGCGACTTCGTCGACGTCCGCGACGTCGGCGACGCCGTCCTGTGCGCCGCCACGGCCCGCCGGGTGCCTTCCGTCGTCAACGTCGGCGGCGGGCGGCTGACCGCCGTCACCGACCTCGTGGACCTGCTGCTGCGGTGCGCCGGGGGCACCGCCCGGGCGGCAGGTCCGGCCGCGCCGGGCGAACGCCGGGACGCGGGCATCACCGCACAGCCGCTCGACCTCCGCACCGCCCGGCGCGCCCTGTGCTGGGAGCCGACCCGGCCGCTCGCTGACGCCGTCGCCGCACTGTGGCTGCAGGCGCGGGCGCACGCGACCGCCTTCCATTGAAGCTCTGCACCGAACGGAGATCCCACGCATGGCTGACGAGGTCAAGCAGCTCATCCTGGAGCAGACCCGCAAGCTCCACCGCGACCGGGCGGCGGCCGATCAGGGCTTCGTGCCGGGCGTCACGCACATCATGCCGTCCGGCGCGGTCCTCGACGAGGACGACCGGGCCGCGCTGGTCGAGCAGGCGCTGGAGATGCGCATCGCCTCCGGCGCGACCGCGCTGCGCTTCGAGCGGCTCTTCGCCCGCACGATCGGCGTGCGCAAGGCCCACCTGACGAACTCCGGCTCCTCGGCCAACCTCCTCGCCGTCGCGTCGCTGGCCGCGCCGGAGCTCGGCGACCGGCGGCTGCGGCCCGGCGACGAGGTGATCACCGTCGCGGCCAGCTTCCCGACGACCGTCAACCCGCTGCTGCAGCACGGTCTCGTCCCCGTCTTCGTCGACGTCGACCTCGGCACCTACAACACCACCGTCGAGCGGGTCGAGGCGGCGCTGAGCTCGAAGACCCGCATGGTGATGATGGCGCACACGATGGGCAACCCGTTCCCCGTCGCGGAGATCCGGCAGCTGTGCAAGGACCGGGGCCTGTTCCTGGTCGAGGACAACTGCGACGCGGTCCTGTCCACCTACCAGGGGCAGACCACCGGCACGTTCGGCGACTACTCGACGGTCAGCTTCTACCCCGCGCACCACCTGACGATGGGCGAGGGCGGCTGCATCCTGACCGACAGCCTGGAGCTGGCGCGGATCACCGAGTCGATGCGCGACTGGGGCCGGGACTGCTGGTGCGAGCCGGGGCAGGACAACAAGTGCCTCAAGCGGTTCGACTACCAGATGGGTGACCTGCCGTACGGCTACGACCACAAGTACATCTTCTCCCACGTCGGCTACAACCTGAAGGCCACCGACATCCAGGCCGCGCTGGGCCTGACCCAGCTGACGAAGCTGGAAGACTTCGTGGCCGCCCGCCGGCGCAACTGGCAGCGGCTGCGCGACGGGCTCGACGGCACGCCGGGCCTGCTGCTGCCGGAGGCGACGCCGGGCAGCGACCCGAGCTGGTTCGGGTTCGTCATCACCCTCACCGCCGACGCGGGCTTCGAACGCCGCGCGCTGGTGGACTTCCTGCAGTCGCGCAACATCGGCACCCGGCTGCTGTTCGCCGGCAACCTGGCCCGGCAGCCCGCATACCGCGACGAGCCCTACCGCGTCAGCGGCACCCTGGAGAACAGCGACGTCATCACCGAGCGCACCTTCTGGATCGGCGTCTTCCCGGGCGTCACCGCCGAGATGATCGACTACATGGTCGCCTCGATCCGCGAGTTCGCCGAGCGCCGCCACTGACGGGCGTTGACTGTTTGCGCGGTGGCCGGTCCTCGGGATACCACCGTCGCTGTGGACACGACGTGGGAGACGCGACTGGGCCGGACCGCCGGCCTGGTCGCCGACGAACCCGTCGTGCGCGCCCGGGTAACCCCGAACTGATTGACTTGTTCCAGCCGCTTTGGTCATGGTGCAGTCATGGGTCTGCGTGGAAGTCCGGGATTGCTGGGCGAGCACGACTTCCGGCAGTTGTTCGTCGCTGACACGATCAGCCAGTTGGGCAGCCAGATCAGTGTGTTGGCGTTGCCTTTGGTCGCCGTGGTTGCGTTGGACGCCTCCAACTTCGAGGTGGGTGCACTGACCGCCTGCGGCATGATGGCGTTCCTGCTGATCGGCCTGCCGGCAGGGGCGTGGGTGGACCGGATGCGCCGCCGCAAGGTGCTGATCATCGCCGACGTCGGTCGGGCGGTCGTGCTGAGCTCGGTGCCGTTGGCGTGGGCGTTCGACGTGCTGAGCATGTCACAGCTCTATCTGGTGGCGTTCGCGGTCGGGGTGTTGAGGGTGTTCTTCGACGTGGCGTACATGAGCTACCTGCCGCACCTGGTCGGCCGGGAGCATCTGGTCGAGGGCAACGCCAAGCTCGAGGGGGTCCGGGCGGTCGCCCAGATCGGCGGCCCGACCGTCGCGGGCCTGCTGGTCCAGGCGGTGACCGCTCCGCTGGCCGTGGCGCTGGACGCGGCCAGTTTCGCCGGGTCGGCGATGTTCGTGCGGCGCATCCGTCGACGCGAGGACTCGCCGGAGCGTCGGCGTGGCGCCAGCCTCGGCAAGGACATGATGGACGGACTGCGGTTAGTGTTCGGCAATCAGCTGCTACGCGCGATCGCGCTGTCCATTTCGTCGTACAACCTTCTGTCCGGGATCCGCAGCGCGATGCTCATCGTGCTGCTGGCCGGAGTGCTGCACCTCCCCGCCGGGACGATCGGCGTGTTCTTCTCGATCGCCTCCGTGGGGGCACTGATCGGCGCGCTGACCGCCAGACGGGTCGCCGCGCGGATCGGGCAGGGCCCGGCGATCTGGATCCCGGTCGCGGTGACCGCACCGCTGCAACTGGTGATTCCAGCGGCCCAGCCCGGATGGCTGCTGTGGGCGGCGGCCGCCGCGTCATTCGTCATCTACTGCTGTGTCTCGGTCAACAACATCACCCAGGTCAGCTTCCGCCAAGGCCTCACCCCAGAACACCTGTTGGGCCGGATGAACGCCACCATGCGCTTCCTCGTCTGGGGCACCGCCCCGCTCGGCGCCATCATCGGCGGTGTCCTCGGCCAACTCCTCGACGCCAGGACAGCACTGTGGATCGCCGCCGCAGCCGGGCTGCTGCCAGCATTGCCTCTGCTCTTCTCACCGCTGCGAACCATGCGCACGCTCCCGGCCCAGCATGAACAGGAACCACAGCCAGCCAAGCCACACCAAAGTCACGCCGGCAAATGCGGCTGCCCTACCAGCCGGCGGCCAGCTTCTCCAGGCGCGGCAGCAGCTCCACGGGGGTCGGGCGGCTGACCGCGGCCCGGCGCAGGGCGGTCGCGGCCCGCTGGTGTGCGGGGTTGTCCAGCAGTGCGGCCACGGTCGCCGCGATCGTCTCCGCCGTCGCGGTGTGGCCCGGCAGGTGCAGGCCGGCGCCGGCCGCCGCGATCCGGCCTGCCAGGCAGGCTTGTTCGCTGGCGAACGTGATCGCCAGCTGCGGTGTGCCGGTCACCATGGCGGTCATCGCGCTGCCCGCGCCGCCGTGGTGGACGACCGCGTCGCAGTCGGGCAGGAGGGCGTACAGGGGGCAGCGTTCCAGCAGGCGGACGCCCGGCGGGACCGGGCCGAGCGCCTCCGCGTCCTCGCGGGTCGCGGTCAGCACCGCCTCCACTCCGAGGCCGGCGAGCGCCTCGACGATCGCCGGCAGTGCGTAGGAACGCGGACCCGTCATCGTGCTCAGGGCAGTGGACCACGTGACGCAGACCCGCTTGCGCCCGCCACGCGGCTGCCGGGGCGGTGGGACGCCGGGGCCGTTGTAGGGCACGTACCGCACGGGAAGCCGCTCGCCGCCCAGCGGCGGGGCCACCTCGTCCGGACACGGGTCGAGCACGTGGCGGATCAGGTCGGGGCCGAACGACCCGAAACCGTGGCGGGCGAACGAGTCGCCGAGGTCGTCGGGCAGGATGCGGACCGGCGGCGCCTCGTGCGTGCCGACCGGGCCCCAGAGGGCGAGGATTGCCGGTACACCGGCCGCCAACGCCGCGAGAAGGCCCTCGGTGCTGACCGGGTCGTGGACGACGAGGTCCGGGCGCCACTCGCGGGCGAACGCGACGGCGGCGTCGTGGCCGGCCGCGGACGCCTCGGCGAACCGGGCGCCGTCGGTGCGCGCGTAGGCCTCCGCGTCGAAACCGTCCAGTGTGGACATCTGCGCGCCGGTGACCGGGTGCAGGGGCGTCCACGGGTACGGCCACTGCCCGGCGAGCGCCTCCCGCACGTAGGACAGTCGATTGTGGACGGCGACCTCCATCCCGCCCAGCAGCGGCACCGGCGGCAGCCCGGCCCCGGCCACCGCCGCGGTCTGCGACGGCGCGCACAGCACCCGCAGCTCGTGCCCGGCGGCCTGCAACGCCCAGCCGAGCGGCACCATCGACGAGTAGTGCGTGGGCCACGACGACACGGAGAACAGCACGCGCATCCGCCCAGGATGCCGCAGGGTCTGGTCACGGGCCGGACACGACGCAAGAACCCGGGAAACCCCCAGACTTCGGGTGGATCGAGGGACCTGGGCCCGGCCGGTGCTGGATAGTGACCGTCGTCCGCGGGTGCCTTCCCAACGCTCGAACGGCAGGAGTCGCGATGCCTGAACCGACCGGCACGCTCACGTACCCCGGCGGGATCGCACCGGCCGGGTGGCGCCGACCCGTGCGGCCGCGCGTCGGGCACATCGAGTTCCTCAACTGCGTGCCGCTGTTCTGGGGGCTCGCCCGCACCGGCAGCCTGCTCGACCTCGACCTGCGCCGGGACAGCCCGGACGGGCTCAGCGACGCGCTCACCGCCGGCGGGCTCGACATCGGGCCGATCAGCCTGATGGAGTTCCTGAAGCACGCCGGGGATCTGGTCGCCCTGCCCGACATCGCGGTGGGCAGCGACGGGCCGGTCATGTCGTGCCTCATCGTGAGCAAGGTGCCGCTCGACCAGCTCGACGGTGCGCCGGTGGCGCTCGGCTCGACCAGCCGCACGTCGGTCCGGCTGGCCGCGCTGCTGCTCAGCGATCTCGTCGGGGTGCGGCCGCGGTACTTCACCGCCCCGCCGGACCTGGACGTCATGCTCCGCGACGCGCCGGCGGCGGTGGTCATCGGCGACGTCGCGCTGCGGGCCGCGCTCGCCGACGCGCAGCGGCTCAACCTGCACGTCTACGACCTCGGCGAGATGTGGCGGGAATGGACCGGCCTGCCGTTCGTCTTCGCGGTGTTCGCCGCCCGCCGCGACTTCGTGGCCCGCGAACCCGCGACCGTCCAGCGGGTGCACCGGGCGTTCCTGGCGTCGCGGGACCTGTCGCTGCTCGAGGTCGACGCCGTGTGCGAGCAGGCGGCCCGCTGGGAGCCGTTCGACGCGGCGGTCCTGCGCCGCTACTACATGACGGCGCTCGACTTCAGCCTCGGCGCGCGGCAGCTGGCCGGGATCGCCGAGTTCGCCCGCCGCGTCGGCGGGCCGGACGCCGGCTTCCCGCCGGACGTCGAGGTGCGCCTGCTGTCAACGCCGTGACCCACTTCATGAAAGGCTCTGCCATGCTCCGATCTGCCAGCGCGGTGCTCGACCGAGCCGCCGCGGGCGAACGCATCACCCCCGAGGAGGCGCTGGAGCTGTACCGCTCGGCGCCGCTGCACGCCCTCGGCGCCGCGGCCGACACGGTGCGCCGCCGCCGGTACGCCGGTGTCGAGCACATCGCCACGTACATCATCGAACGCAACATCAACTACACCAACGTCTGCGTGACGGCGTGCAAGTTCTGCGCCTTCTACGCCCCGCCGAAGAGCGACAAGACCTGGGAGCGCGACCTCACCGACATCCTGCGCCGCTGCGCGGAGACCGTCGAGCTCGGCGGGACCCAGATCATGTTCCAGGGCGGGCACCACCCGGAGTACGGCGTCGAGTACTACGAGGGCATGTTCAAGGCCATCAAGGACGCCTACCCGTCGCTGGTCATCCACTCCCTCGGCGCGTCCGAGGTGCAGCACATGGCGAAGGTGTCCAGGGTCAGCCCGGAGGAGGCGATCCTGCGGATCAAGGCCGCCGGCCTCGACTCGTTCGCCGGTGCCGGCGCGGAGCTGCTGCCGGCCCGGGCCCGCACGGCGATCGCCCCGCTGAAGGAGAGCGGCGAGCGCTGGCTGGAGATCATGGAGATCGCGCACGGTCTCGGCGTCGAGTCGACCTGCACGATGCTCATGGGCACCGGCGAGACCAACGCGGAGCGCATCGAGCACCTGCGGATGGTCCGCGACGTGCAGGACCGCACCGGCGGGTTCCGGGCGTTCATCCCCTACACGTACCAGCCGGAGAACAACAAGCTGCAGGGCCAGACGCAGGCGACCTCCCTGGAGTACCTGCGGATGATCGCCATCGCCCGGCTGTTCTTCGACAACGTCGCGCACATCCAGGGCTCGTGGCTGACCACCGGCAAGGAGATCGGCCAGCTGTCGCTGCACTACGGCGCCGACGACCTCGGCTCGGTGATGCTGGAGGAGAACGTGGTCTCCTCGGCGGGCGCGAAGCACCGCTCCAACCTGCTGGAGATGATCCACCTGATCCGCGCGTCGGGCCGCGTCCCCGCCCAGCGCAGCACCACGTATGAGCACCTGCGGGTGCTGGAGGACCCGGCCGACGACCCGGCCGACGACCGCGTGGTCTCGCACCTGTCCTCGACCGCGGTCGACGGTGGCGGCATCGGCGCGATCGCGCCCCAGCGGCTGTTGAAGGTGACACCGGTCGGATGAGCCGCGCGGGTGGCTGTCGCGGCGCCGGCAACCCGCCGGCGCCGTCCCGGTCGGGAGGGTGACATGCAGATCATCGGCAACGGATTCCTGGCGAAGAACCTCACCGCGGCGTTCGGCGACCGGTTCCCGGACGTGACGGCGCTCGCGGTGGGCGTGTCCAGCACGTCCGTCACCGACCCGGCCGAGTTCGACCGGGAGGCCGAGGCGCTCTACGCCGCCCTGCGCAGGTGTGCCACGCAGGACCGGACCCTGCTGTACTTCTCGACCGCGTCGTTCGCCATGTACGGCCACACCACCGCACCGGCGACCGAGGACGGACCGCTCTTCCCGCCGTCGGTGTACGGCCGGCACAAGCTCGCCCTGGAGGCCTGCATCCGGGCCTCCGGCGTGCGCCACGTCGTGCTGCGGCTCAGCCACGTGGTCGGCCCGCACCAGCGCCCGCACCAGCTGCTGCCGGCCATCGTGCGCCAGGTCGCCAGCGGCACCGTCACCGTGTACCGCGGCGCCCACCGCGACCTGCTCGACGCCCGCGACCTGATGCACGCCATCGACGGCCTGCTGACCGCCGACGCGGGCGACGTGGTCGTCAACGTCGCCTCCGGCCGCCCCCTCCCGGTCGAGGACATCGTCGACGGTGTGTCCCAGCGCCTCGGCGTCTCCCCCGACCGGGTGTACTCGACGGGTCCCTTCTCCCGCACCGAGGTGTCCCTGGACCGCCTGCGCACCCTCGTGCCCGGGTTCGGCACGGCGGGCCCCGGCTACCTCGACATGCTGCTGGACCGGTACCTGGACCGCGCGGTGCCCGCCCCGACGCGCTGAAACCCGAGTCCGCGGGCCGGCCCGGGAAGGGGTGCCGGCCCGCACCCCGTCGTGACCGGGCGCATTACGGGGGCTGACGTGCCGTCACGCCGCCGTTGGGCCGGCCGGAGAGCATTCGGCAGCTGACGGCCAGGACCCAGACCGGGAATGCCAGTTCGGACCAGGGCACTCGGGTGACGACGACGAGCAGGATCGCACCGACAATGTGGCCCAGCCACACCAGCCAGCGCGGGAACAGGTGCAGGCGGTGCCCGATCGTGGTCGTCGCGAAGGTGAAGACGGCGGCCATGCGCATGCAGTAGCTCGACAGCAGCGTGTACGTGAGGTGGTGGCTGTAGCGCCACAGCTCGGGTGGCGGTCTGCCCGGCGACGCGTCGGCGACGGAGCGCATGCTGTCGGCTGCCGTCGCCAGCGCGAACAGCATCGCGACGAACAGCAGCCCGCCGCCGAGGAAGACGGTGGCGAAGAACTTGTCCTCCCGCCCGCCGATGAAGGCCCGCAGCGCACCCATGAACCACAGGAAGGAGATGCCGGCGAACGGCAGCAGCGCCAGCGCCACCCGCAGCACGGTGCGGCCGGATGTGCCGGTGTGCCACTGGTCCGCGGTGGGCGGCAACTCCGGAAACACGATTCGGATGCCGACGATCACGGCGGCGCACAGGACGGCGAAGACGATGCCCGCGACCCCAGCCGCCCGGGGCGACCGGGGCGGCTGGCCGGGCTGGCCCGTCACCGCTGGCACAGCCACCAGGCCAGTGTGGCGGGTGATCAGCGCCCGCCCCTCGCCGGTTTCGGGTGATGTGCCCTCGTCGCCCTCCTCACGAGACTGCAAGGTCACCCCCGACCGAGGCACGGTCTACGGCTCTCCGTGGTCGAGGAGGTGGAACACCTCCGTCACCACCTGGTCAGGGTCCGCGTGGTGCGGGCCGTAGACCTCCCAGCGCGGCCCCGCGAGCCGGAGCCGCCGCAGCGAGCACCACGCCACGACGGCCTCGTGCGCGGCGGCCAGGCTGGCGTACGGCCCACGGTGGACGGTCGTTGCGACCGGGCCGGCCGGCAGCGCCGACGCCACGACATCGCCGCTGAGCGGCCCGGCGTCGCCAGCTCGTGCACGCGGCGGGCGTTGCCGGCGTCTCCGGGGTGTGCGGGACGACGACGACGGGGCAGCCGTGGTACCGGGCCTCGACGAGGCTGCCCATGCCGCCGTGGGTCACGAACACCGACGCGCGGGGCAGGACCGCCAGGTGCGGCAGCCACTCGTGCGCCTCGACGTCGACCGCGGAGACGCCGTCGTCCAGGCGTTACCGCGGCCGAGGGTCATGACGACGTGCCAGGTCTTGTCGGCGAACGCGTCGGCGCACAGCTGGAACATGTCGGTCCGCTCGTTGGACTCGGTGCCCCATCGAGATGAGCGCCACCGGTACACCGGACGAAGGCGCGGACCAGGTCACGGCGGGTGGCGTGGAGGGCAGGCAGTGGCCGAGGAAGGTGAACTTCTCGTCGAACGTCTCGCCGCGCGGCTGCAGCTCCCGGGGCAGGAAGACGAGGAGCCACTCCTGCCAGTCCGTGGCGTAGTCGCGCAGTGCGTCGACCATCTCCTCGATCGTGCCGTCGAACGTCGTCCCATCTGCGGAGATCGGCAGTCTGGGTGGCGCTCGGCCCGCGCACGATGTCCGGGCCTGAGCGGGACTGCAGCGCGGTCTGCACCAGGCGGCGCAGGTCGTCGCCCTTGTAGAAGGTGGTGTTCAGGTCGATCTTCGGGTTGGCCTGCTCGAACGCGGCGGCGACCTTGTCGTTGAAGTACTTCTGGTTGGCGTCGCCCCCTGGATGTCCAGCCACAGGTCGACCTTGCCGGTGCCGTCGCCGGTCGACCCGCCGCTGCCCCCGCCGCAGGCGGCGAGCAGGCTCGGGGCGGTCAGGCCGAGGGCGGCGATGCCGGTCCCGGACAGGAATCTGCGGCGGCTCACGAGGCGGTCATGATGGCTCCTCAACAATTTCGGCGGGGGTGATCTGAACGGAGTGGGTGGCGCTGCGTCCCTGGGTGACCAGGAGCGCGACGCCGCCGCAGGTGAGGGTGTCGTCGTGCAGGTCGAAGAGGGTCTCGCCGTCGACGGCGGCGGTGATCCGGGTGCCGTTGACCCGGACGGTGAGGCGGTAGGTGGTGCCGTACTCCCACGGGAAGTCGCGGGCGGCGAGGACCGTGTCGTGCTGCACCAGCTCGGCCCGGTCACGGCCGGCCAGTCGCAGGGCGTAGTAGCGGGTGAGGCCCTGCACCCGGACGGCGAGCCCGGCGGCCTCGGCGAGGTGCGGGGTGACGTCGGCCTCGGCGGTGTAGTCGCGCCAGCCGCGCTCGCCCTGGATGAGCAGGCCGGTGCCGCGGTTCTGCACGATGCGGAACGGCTCCGGCCAGTGCGGGTCCCACCGGTCGGTGGCCCGGACCCAGGCGCGCCGCCACATGGCGTCCGGCGGCGAGTCGAGGCCGGTGGTGGAGCCCTCCGGGCGGGTCAGCGTCAGGGCCGGCGCGCCGTCCCAGGTGAGGGTGTCGATGTCGACGTCGCCGGTACAGCGCAAGCCCACGTAGACGATCGGCTGCCCGCCGGTGTCCGGCACGGTCCAGGCGCACCCGTCCGTTGCCGCCGGCCCTTCGATCCAGCGGATCGTCGCGTCCTCGCCGGCGTAGACGCCGATGACGGGCCTGGCCGGCGCGGTGGCGGTGAACCGGGCGTGGATCGTCTGGCCGCTGTACAGGGTGGGGCTCGCGATGAGGCCGTAGATGGGCATGGCCCGGGCCTCGGGCGGGATGAAGGTGGGCGTCGCGACGGTGCATCCGGCCGTTCTCACCGTGAGGCGCCCGCCGGCGTTCTGGATGGTCCCTTCGCCGTCCTGGACGGTGAAACCCTGCACGCTGCCCGGCAGCGCGAAGTGGAACCTGGCGTGCTTCCCCAGGTCGCGGGCCGGCTCCCCGGCCCAGGCGCGACCGTGGACGGCGAGGGCGAGCGCCTCACGGGCCGCGTCGGTGACGGTCGACCCGCCGTCGGTGCTCGGCAGGTACATCCGCTCGGCGATCGGGCCGCGGTAGTCCGCTCCCGCACCGTCGATCCCGTCGAGGCCGCCGAGGATGCCGCAGACCGCGCCGACGCAGCCGGCGTTGGAGTCGGTGTCCCAGCCGGACGTGTTGACGATCGTCATCGCCGGGCCGAACGCGCCGCGGCTGCGGGCGATCGCGTGGATGACGGTCGCGTGGTTGGGCACGACGTGGCAGTTGCCGCCGTACCGGTGGTAGCCGTACTGCTCGTCGATCCGGGCCCGGGTGGTCTTCCAGTCCTCGTCGGCGGCGACCCACTCGCGGACGTCGGCGATGACCCGGTGGATCAGGCTGTCCTTCGGGATGAGCCCGGCCGCGGTGTCCAGGAGCCGGTCGGTGTCCGGCTCGGTGAACGCCCCGGCGACCAGCGCCGCGACGACCCGGGCCGCGTGGATCGACTCGCCGTCGTGGCTCACCCGCGCCGCCCGCTCGGCCAGGTCGGCGGCCGCCGCCGGGTCGCCGGGCCGGGCCATCGCGAAGCCCTCGACGAAGATCTGCGCGCCGACCTGCTCGGCGACGACGACGCCGTTGCGGGCGATCGAGCCGCTGTCCGGCGGGCGGATGCCGTCCTTGAGATTGAGGTACGCGGTGTGCTCGGTGGAGTTGCCGATGCCGCCCCACCAGAGCACCGACTGGCCTTCGAGGATCTCGTTGAGCCAGGTGTCGCCGATCTGCGCCGACGTCGGCTCGGTGCCGTGATCGCGCAGCGCCCGCGGGAACATGAACGTGCCGCTGATGTCGTCGTCGGTGACGACGAGGAGGTGGTGGTGGTTGAGCGCGACCTCGGTGCGGTCGTTGACGTAGCCGGTGATGTCGCCGAGCCCGGCCTGGATGCGGTCGAAGCGCCAGCCCTCGTACGGGCGGCCGAGGTACACCGCGATGACCTTGCCGAGCACGCCGGCGTAGACCCGCTCCTCGTAGTCGCTGGGGAACCCGGTCATCAGAACGGCACCCCCGCCCGCAGGATCACGTTGGCGTACGGGGTCGCCTCACCGGTCCGGACGATGGCCCGGGCTCTCCTGGTGGCGACCTTGAACTCCTCGTGCGGGAGGGTGCTCAGGGGGTAACCGTCCAGCCCGGCCCGGATCGCCTCGTCGGTCAGCTCCTCGGCGACGATGGCCTCCTCGACGACCAGCTCCGCGGTGATGGCGGCGAGGACCGGTAGGAAGGCCGGGACGCCGCGGGTGACCGCGAGCTGGACGACCTCGACGCCGGGCGGGACCGGCAGGCCGGCGTCGGCGACGACGATGGTGGTGTCGGTGTGGCCCATCCCGGCGACCAGTGCTGCCAGCCGGGGGTGCCAGAGGCCGCTGTCACGCATGGCGGAGCTCCTCGTGAACGCTGTGGAAGGTGTCGAGTTCGCCTCGGGTCGGCAGCGCCGACTGGGCACCCATCCGGGTGGTGGCCAGGGCACCGGCGGCGCAGCCGCGGCGGACGGCCGCGCCGAGGGGCAGCCCTTCGGCGAGCGAGGCGGCGAGCGCGCCGACGAAGCTGTCGCCGGCACCGGTCGTGTCGACGGCGTCGACCTTGTAGGCCGGGTGTGCGTCGGTGCCGTCGGCGTCGGCGTGGACCGCGCCCTGCGCACCGAGCGTGATGACCACGGCGGCCGGGCCGAGGGTGCGCAGCCCGGCGGCGAGCGCCGGCCAGTCCGCGGTGCTGCCGCTCAGGCGCAGCGCCTCGCCCTCGTTGACGACCAGGACGTCGACCTCGCGGAGCAGGGCGGCCATGTCCGGCGGCACCGGATCCGGCAGCGGCGCGGCGTTGAGCACCACCCTGGCCCCCGCAGCCTTCCCGTGCCGTGCGGCGGCGAGGCAGGTGGCCGGCGGGATCTCCAGCTGCAGGACGAGCACCGTGGCCGGGTCCAGCGCGGCGGGCAGCCCGGCGAGGGCGCCGTCGGCGAGGCGGGCGTTGGCTCCGGGTGCCACCACGATGGTGTTCTACCCCGCCGGGTCGACCACGATCAGGGCCACGCCGGTCGCGACGCCCTCGACGGTGGTCAGGTGGTCCAGCGGCACGCCTTCCGCGGCGAGCGCGGCCCGCACGTCGTCGCCGAAGCGGTCGTCGCCGATCGCGGCGAAGAACCGGGTCTCGACGCCGAGCCGGCAGGCCGCGACGGCCTGGTTGGAACCCTTGCCGCCGGGCAGGGCGGCGACGTCGTCGCCGAGCACCGTCTCGCCGGGTGCGGGCAGGTGCGGCACGGCCACTCCGAGATCCAGGTTGGCGCTGCCGACCACCACAACGCGGGTCATGCTTGTTCTCCTTCGTTCAGCTCCGCCACGGCGGTTTCGTCGCCGCCGGGCGGGTCGTCGCACCCGCACGAGCCGCGGCGGACCAGCACGACCGGCAGCACGTCCGTCGGGCCTGCCGTCCCCGCCTGCTGGGCGAGCAGATGTGTCATGGCGGCCCGGCCGATCGCGGCGAACGGCTGGGCCATGGTGGTGAGGGCGGGCGTGGAATACGCGGCGCCGGGAATCCCGTCGAACGAGGCGACCGCGACGTCGTCCGGGCAGCGCAGCCCGACCTCGCCGATCGCCCGGAGCACGCCGACGGCCTGCTCGTCGGAGGCCACGAACACCGCGTCCGGCCGGTCCGGCCGGGCGAGCAGCTCGCGGGCCGCCCGGTAGCCGGCTCGCCGCCCGAACTCGGAGTGCACGACGGCCATGTCCCGGCGGCTCACGCCCTCCTCGTCGAGCGCGTCGCGCCAGCCGCTGACCCGGTCGTGGGCCGGCAGCACGTCCTCGGGGCCGCCGATGCAGGCGATCCGGGTGCGGCCGTGACCGATGAGGTGCCGGGTCGCGGCGTACGCACCGCTGCGGTTGTCGACCAGGACGCCGGGCGCGGCGGCCCCCGGCACCTGCCGGTCGAGGGACACCCACGGCGTCTGCGAGCGCTGCAGCTCCGGCAGGAACCCCGCCGGTCCGTGCGCCGGGACGATGAACAGTCCGTCGACCTGCCGGGCCAGGAACGTGCGGACGTAGCTGGTCTGCCGGTCGTCGCTCTCGGCCGCGTTGCCGATGAGCAGGGTGTAGCCCTGCGCGAAGGACTCCTCCTCCACGGCGCGGGCCAGCTCGGCGAAGTAGGGGTTCGCGTTGTCCGGCACGACCAGGCCGAGCGTCATCGTGCGGCTCATCCGCAGCGACCGGGCGATGCCGTTGGGACGGTAGCCGAGCTGTTCGATCGCGGCGAGCACCTTGGCCCGCGTCTCGGCCGACACCGGGCGGGGCCCGTTGTTGAGCACATAGCTCACCACCGCCGGCGACGTCCCCGCCAGGCGGGCCACGTCCATGCGCCGAACAGTCACGCCGACCTCCGTCAACACGAGTTGCGCCCGATGTGACGGCAATCATGTGACAGGCGTGTTAACTCACGCAACACGTGTTGAATGCCCGCGACCCAGACGAGATCTGTGATCACTTGACAACATCCGGTTGCCCAACTTGATCGATGGGTTAGCTCGGCCGCTCCGCCGGAGACCGCAAAAAAGAACCGCGCCCCCGAGGCGGGAGCGCGGTTCCGGGCCGGACGGGTGGGTCAGGTGGCGAGGAGGCGTTCGATGACGTCGGCGCCTTCGGAGGGGCCGCCGCCGGCGCGCATCGCCGCGCTCATGGCGGCGACGCGGGCGAGGACCTCCGGGTCGTTGGTGAGCTCGTCGACGGCGGCCCGCAGCGTGGCCGGGGTGAGGGTCGAGGCGGGCAGGTAGCGGCCGATGCCGATCTCGTCCACCCGGCGGGCGTTGACGGCGTTCTCCGGGGTGTGTGGCACGACGACGCACGGGCAGCCGTGGTACAGCGCCTCCACGAGGCTGCCCATGCCGCCGTGGGTCACGAAGACCGACGCGCGGGGCAGGACCGCCAGGTGTGGCATCCACTCGTGGGCCTCGACGTTGACCGCCGACACGCCCTCGTCCAGGGCGTTGCCGCGGCCGAGGGTCATGACGACGTGCCACGTCTTGTCGGCGAAGGCGTCGGCGCACAGCTGGAACATGCCGGTGCGTTCGTTGGACTCGGTGCCCATGGAGATGAGCGCCACCGGTACATCGGGATCCGGGGCCGTCCAGGTGACCGCCGGTGGCGTGGAGGGCAGGCAGTGGCCGAGAAACGTGAACTTCTCGTCGAACGTATCGCCGTGCGGCTGCAGTGCCCTGGGCAGAAAGACGAGGTTGTGCTCGTCGGCGACGGCCATCATCGCCCACATCTTCGCCGGGTCCGGCTCGACCTCCGAGAGGATCTCCATGATCGCCTCGACGCCCTTGTGGACGTAGTCGGAGTCGCGGTCCATCGTCTCGGCGTGCAGGGAGAAGTGGTCGTTGGAGGCCGTGTACGGGAAGTACTGCAGGGTCCGGGTGCCCCACTCGCGGGCCAGGATCCGGGCCGGGACGAAGCTCTCGAAGTCGTAGACGATCAGGTCGGGCCGGTCGCCGGTGAACGCGGCGCGCGCGGCCGGGATGACGCGGGTGTTGGCGTCGGCGAGGATGTCCAGGCCGAGCTCGGCGATCTCGTCGCTCTCGACGTGGCTGCCGGTGCTGAGCCGGCGCCGGACGGACGTGTAGCCGGCCAGGTCCGCGCCGACCGAGGCCACCGCCGCCGAATACATCGAGTCGACGACGTAGGTGACCCGGTGGCCGCGCTCGACCAGGTGCCTGGCGATCGGCAGCGTCGGGTTGAAATGCCCGTAGTCCGGGAAGACGAAGATGGCGATGTGGGCCGTCATGACACTCGCTTCGGGGGGAGGACGACGCCGTTGTCGAAGATGGCCGCCATGACCTCGGGCAGGTCGGCGGGCGACTCGACGTGCACGACGGGGAACGGGAAGCCGATCCAGCCACGCGGCAGCGACGGGCCGAGGACCAGCCCGACGCGGGTCTTGTGCCGGTGCATCTCGGCGCTCATGTCGTCGATGCGGATCGTCTCGACGGCGTTGCGGCTGAACATGTCGGCGATCTCGGCCGCGCTCGTCAGGGTGCGCTGCTCCAGCGCCGAGCACAGCGGCAGGACCGGGTCGCCGAGGCCGGCCCCGGCGGCGATGGCGGCGATCGAGTCGGCGACCGCTTGCCGCAGCGGCGTGTGTACGGCCACCGAGTTGGCCTCCTGCACCTGGACCTGACCCAGCCCGCCGGACGCGGCAGTCTCCTCGGCGAGCCGCTCCAGGGCCTCGCGGTAGCCGCTGAGCAGCAGGATGCGGAACGTGCCGGTGGGGTGGGTGCCGAAGTCACCGGCGAGCCAGACGCCGTCGCGTTTCGGCTCGACCAGCAGCGCCTCGTCCTCGCCGATGGGAAGGAACGCGACCGCGACGCCTTCGGCGGGTCCGGAAGGGTCGCGGGGTCCGACGTGGTCCATCCGCATCAGCAGGTCGAAGAGCCGCTCCCGGGGCAGTGCGCCGGCCAGGGAGGAGCTGACCATCGAGCCGAGGCTGAGCCCGCCGACCGCGGCCGGGTGGATGCCCTGCGCGGCGAGGACGTCGTGGATGCCGACCATGGCGGCCGCGAGGGCGACCGAGCCGTGCCGCGACCGGGCCTCCAGGTCCTCCTCGTCGTCCTCCCGGCGGCGCAGCAGCCGGTCCAGGTCCAGCCCGGTCCAGGCGCTGACCTTGTCGTACACCTTCTGCATGGCCGGGTAGGCGTCGTGGAACTCCATGACGCCCCGCGGGTCGTAGTTGAGCAGGTTCGTTCCGAAGATGAACGCGAGGCTCATACCGGCAGCCTTCCTGGGGTCACGTGGGGAGGAGCACGTCGTGCTCGCGGACGGCGGCGACGACCTGATCGATGTCGTCCGGGGCGTCGACGTACACGACGGGGAACGGGAACTCGAACCCGTCCCGGGGCAGGGTCGGGCCGAGGATGACGCCGAGCCGCGCGCCGAGGCGGCGCATCTGGCCGGTGAGGTGGTCGGCACGGATCGGCTCGACGACGTTGCGGCTGAACTCGCTGCGGACCTGGTCGGCGCTGTGCAGCACCCGCGGCTCCAGCGACGAGCACATCGGCACCGCCGGGACGGTGAACTCGATGTCCGCGGCGATGCGGGCGAGCACGTCGCGGGCGCGGTGCCGCAGCGGGCTGTGCACCGCGACGGTCTCCTCGCTGAACACGAAGTACTCCGGCGGGTAGCCGGTGGCCAGCTCGTCGAGGGCGTCACGGTAGCCGCTGAGCAGCAGCATCCGGAACGCGCCGCTGGTGTGCATGCCGAAGTCGCCGGCGAACCAGACCCCGGGCCGGGTGCCGTAGAACGACTCGTAGGTCTGCCCGAGCGGCAGGACCGCGGCGACGCACCCCTCGGGCAACTCGTCCCGGTCGGGACGCTGGTCGCCGTCGGTGTGGCCGAGCAGCCCGATGACGTCCTCACGGGCCACCGCGCCGCTCAGGGCCCCGGACACCATCGCGCCGAGGCTGATCCCGCCGACCATCGCCGGGTGTACGCCGTGCTCGCCGAGCAGGTCGGCGATGCCGAGCATGGCCGCGGCCAGCCCGATCGACGTGGTCCGGGAGCGCTGCGTCGCGTCGTCGGCGGTCCGCAGCAGCAGGGCGACGTCGATGCCGGTCCACTGCGCGGCCCGGTCGTAGGAGTCCCGGACGGCCTGGTGCCGCTCGTACAGTGCGATGAGGCCGGTCGGGTCGTAGGCGAGGTTCTTCTGTCCGAGAATGAACGCCAGACTCATGCCGCCACCTCCGCGAACCGTTCGAGCTCGGTGACGACCTGGGCGGGGGTGGGCCGGTCGAGAGCCTCGTCGCGCAGGGACGCGGCGTTGGCGGCGAACCCGGGCTCCGACACCAGGCGGGCGACCGCGTCGCGGATCTCCTGCGGCCCCGCCTGCACGTGCGGCAGGAACAGACCCGCGCCGGCCTGTTGCAGACCCATGCCGCGCAGGGTCTGGTCGGCGACCGCGGTGGAGACGCACAGCTGCGGCACGCCGTGCACGAGGGCGGTGGCGTAGCTGCCGAAGCCGCCGTGGTGGATCAGCGCGGCGCAGCTGGGCAGCAGCGCGTGCAACGGCACCGACTCGACGACCCGGGCGTTGTCCGGCACCCGGTCGAGCTCCTGCACCTGTACCGGCAGCAGCGCGGCGACGACCTCCACGTCGAGGTCGGCGAGTGCCTCGAGGATCGCGGCCTTCGACACGTAGTCGCCGCCGTAGCGTTCGGTGTTGGCGGCGCCGAGGCTCAGGCACACGCGAGGCCGCGCGGGCGGCTCGGCGAGCCAGTCCGGGACGACGGCCGGGCCGTTGTAGGGCACGAACCGCACCGGGATCCGCCGCACGTCCGACGGCACCGAGAGCCGGTCCGGCAGCGGGTCGAGGGTCGCCTGGCCGGTGATGAGCTCCTCGCTGAACGCGGCGCCGAGCGCTTCGGCGTGCCCGCCGAGCCACTCCGCCATCGGGTCCTGGCGCTGTCCGGCCGGCTGTTCGTCGCGCAGCTTCAGGAACAGCTGCCGTTTCATCGCCCACACGTCGGTGAAGCACATCGAGCGCACGTGGGCGGCGCCGACCGCGACGGCGGCGAGCGGTCCGGCGTAGGTGAGCGGATCCCACACGACGAGGTCGGGCCGCCAGTGCCGGGCGAACGCGACGAGATCGGGGATCATCGGCTCGTTGTAGTAGGCGAAGCCCCAGGCGCCCATCTGCGCCCGCTCCAGCTCCCGTTCCCAGGTGAGCTTCGCCGGGTCGAGCTCGCTCCAGTCGACGGACTCGACCTCCTGCGACTCGCGGTGCTGCGCCATCGCGGAGCTGATGTTGCTGTCGTCGCCGACGCCGACGGCGGTCATGCCGGTGCGGGCGATGACGTCGGTGAACGCCGGTGAGCTGGCGACGCGGACCTCGTGGCCGGCGGCGCGCGCCGCCCACGCGATCGGTGTCATGCAGAACAGGTGGGACTTCTCCGGCAGGGTGACGAACAGGACCCGCATCGGTCTGGCTCCCTTCAGCCGGTGGTGGTGGGCGCGAGCGACCCGCTGACGACGGCGAGGACGGCGGCCTGGTGCCGGGTGAGGAAGAAGTGGCCGCCGTCGTACACGTGCAGCACCGTCGGCCCGGTCGTGTGCTCGCGCCAGGCGTCGGCCTCGTCGACGCTGACCTTCGGGTCGTCGTGCCCGGTGAACGCGGTGATCGGGCAGTGCAGCGGCTCGCCTGCGGTGTACACGTAGGTCTCGGCGGCCTTGTAGTCGTTGCGGACGACCGGTAGCAGCGAACGCACCAGTTCCTCGTCGTCGAAGACCCGGGCGTCGGTGCCGCTGAGCGACTTCATCTCGGCGATGATGCCGGCGTCGTCGCGGCGGTGGACCTGCTCGTCGCGGTTGCGCGACGGGGCGCGGCGGCCGGACACGAACAGGTGGACCGGTTCGAGCGACTTGGCGGTGAGCCGCCGCGCCACCTCGAACGCGACGGTGGCGCCCATGCTGTGCCCGAAGAGCGCGAACGGCCGGTCCAGCCACGGCAGCACCGCGTCGGTGCACTGCGCGGCGAGCGTGTCGAGGTCGTCGACGAGCGGCTCGTTGCGCCGTTCCTGCCGGCCCGGGTACTGCAGCGACAGCACCTCCACGCCGGGCCCGGCGTTCGCGGACACCGGCACGTAGAACGGCGCCGAGCTGCCGGCGTGCGGGAAGCACACCAGCCTCACCGGGGCGTCCGGCCGGGGGTGGTACCGGCGGACCCACAAGTCACTGGTCATCGTGAACCTCTCAGATCGTCGACCCACAGCCGCACCGCCTGGGCGGTCGAGCCGGCGTGGTGCTCCATCATCGTGAAGTGGTTGCCGGGCACGTCGATCGTCGTGTCCGCGTCCTGCCAGGAGGTCTGCCACTCGTGCCGGGCGTAGGGCCCGTCGGGGCCGTTGGCGACGATCGGCTCCGAGGAGCGCAGCAGCAGCGTGGGCGTGGCCAGCGGCGCGGGCCGCCAGCCGCCGAACAGGTCGAAGTACCAGCTCATCGCGGTCAGCCGGGCCGAGTCGAGGGTGGTGAAGAGGCCCTGCCGGTCGAACATGCCGTCGATGAGCTCGGCCTGGAACTTGGCCAGGGGCGAGTCCTCGGTCGCCGGGTACGTGTCGAGCAGGACCACGCCGGCGGCCGGGGCGCCGAGGTCGTGCAGGCGGGTCGCGGCGGCGTGCGCGAGCAGCCCGCCGCCGGAGGAGCCGAGCAGCACCACCGGCCGGTCGCCGACGCATTCGCGGACCAGCTCGGCCTGCATGTCGGTGACGGTCTCCCAGGTGGCGGGCAGGCGCTCGTCGGTGAGGAAGCCGGGCACCGACAGCGCCCACACGTCGTGGGTGTCGCGGAAGCTGGCGGCGAGCCGCGCGTACTGGTGGACGCCGGCGAGCGCGACGAACGAGCTGAAGCAGATCAGCACCGGCCGGTCGGCGGGACCGGACGTGAGCTTCACCGGCTGGAGCTCGCGGCCGAAGTCGGCGCGGGCCTTGAACGTGGGGCGCAGCGCGGCGGCGGCGCGCAGCAGCGCGTAGCCCTGGTCGACCTGGCCGTTGCGGCAGGCGTCGCGGAACATCGCCCCGATGCCGTCCTCCCGGCTCTCCTGGACCGGCTCCGCCTTGCGCACCACCACGCTGCCCAGCTGCCGCAGCAGGTGCGTGGTGAGCGCGGCCGGGGTCGGGTGGTCGAAGACGAGCGTCGGGGGCAGCCGCAGCGCGGTGGCGGCGCCGATCCGGTTGCGCAGCTCGACGGCGGTGAGCGAGTCGAAGCCCGCCTCCAGCAGGCTCTGACCCGGCGGGACGGCGTCGGGGGTGGTGAACCCGAGCACCGCGGCGACCTGGGCGCGGACGAAGTCGAGGACCAGGGTTTCGCGGCCTTCCGCGGTCTCGGCGGCGAGCCGCTCGGTCAGCGACACCCCGGCCGTGGTCCCCCGCCCGGCCGCCTTCCTCGCCGGTCCCCGCACGAGCCCGCGCAGCAGCGGCGCGACGGCGTCGCCCTTCAGCGCTTGCAGGTCCAGCAGCATCGGCACGGCGAGGGGTTCGGCGCGGCGCACGGCTGCGTCGAACAGGGCGAGGCCGCGGGCCGGGTCGAGGGGCAGCAGGCCGCCGCGGGACATGCGGCGCACGTCGGCGTCGGTCAGGTCGCTGGTCATGCCGCTCGCGGTGATCCAGGGACCCCAGGCGAGCGCGGTCGCGGGCAGGCCGCGGCCGGCCCGGCGCTGCGCCCACGCGTCGAGGTAGGCGTTCGCGGCGGCGTAGTTGCCCTGCCCGGCGCCGCCGATGAGCCCGGACACCGACGAGTACACCGCGAACACGGCCAGGTCGTGCCCGGCGGTCAGCTCGTCGAGGTGCGTGACGGCGTCGACCTTCGGCCGCAGCACCGCGGCCAGGCGGGCCGCGTCGAGACCGCCGACGGTGGCGTCGTCGAGGATGCCGGCGGTGTGCACGACCGCGGTCAGCGGCCGGTCGGCGGGCACCGACGCGATGAGCGCGGCGACCGCGTCCCGGTCGGCGACGTCGCAGGCGGCGATGGTCACGTCGGCGCCGAGCGCGGCGAGTTCGGCGCGCAGCTCGGCGGCGCCCGCGGCCTGTTCGCCGCTGCGGCTGGCCAGCAGCAGGTGCCGGATCCCGCTGGTCGCCAGGTGGCGGGCGACCTGCGCGCCGAGCCCGCCGGTCCCGCCGGTGACGAGCGCGGTGTGCTCGCCGCGCAGCGGGGCCGGGAAGGTGAGGACGACCTTCCCGATGTGCCGGGTCTGGCTGATGTACCGAAACGCGTCCCTGGCCCGGCGGATGTCCCAGGCGGTGACCGGCAGCGGCGTGAGGACCCCCTGCTCGAACATGGCGACGAGGTCGCGGAGCATCACGCCGATCCGGTCGGGGCCGGCCTCGATGAGGTCGAAGGCGCGGTAGTGCACGCCCGGGTGGGCGGCGGCGACCGCGTCGGCGTCGCGGACGTCGGTCTTGCCCATCTCCAGGAACCGGCCGCCGCGCGGCAGCAGCCGCAGCGACGCGTCGACGAACTCGCGGGCGAGCGCGTTGAGGACGACGTCGGCGCCGGTGCCGCCGGTCAGCTCCAGGAACTGCGGCTCGAAGGCCAGGGTCCGCGACGAGGCGAGGTGCGTGCCGTCGACGCCGAGCCCTCGCACGACCGGCCACTTGCCGGTGCTCGCGGTGGCGAGGACGTCGGCGCCGAGGTGCCGGGCGAGCTGGACGGCGGCCATGCCGACCCCGCCGGCGGCGGCGTGCACGAGGACCCGCTCCCCCGAGCGGAGACCGCCGAGGTCGACGAGGGCGTAGTACGCGGTGAGGAACACCAGCGGCACCGACGCCGCCTGCGCGTAGGACCAGCCGGCCGGGACGACGACGATCATGCGGTGGTCGGCGACGGCGACGGGCCCGAACGCGCCGGGGAACATGCCCATGACCCGGTCCCCGACGGCGAACCCGGTGACGCCGGGCCCGACCTCGGTGACGACGCCGGCGCCTTCCTGACCGAGGGAGCCGGCCTCGCCCGGGTACATGCCGAGGGCGTTGAGCACGTCGCGGAAGTTGACGCCGCCGGCCCGCACGGCGATGCGGACCTGGCCGGCGCGCAGCTCCCCGGCGGCCTCGCCGGCGGGCTCGCCGGTGAGGCCTTCGAGGGTGCCGTCCTCGCCGGGGGTGAGCCGCCACGGGCCCTCCGGCGGGGTGAGCTCCTCGGTGCCGTTGACGGTGGCGAGGCGCGGGATCCTGGCCGTGCCGCCCTGCAGGAGCAGCGCGGGTTCGCCGCTGTCGAGGGCGGCGGGCAGCGCCGCCATGGAGTCGGCGGAGGTGTCGAGGTCGACGAGGACGAAGTGTCCGGGGTTCTCCGACTGCGCGGACCGGACCAGGCCGTGCACGGCCGCGGCGGCGGGGTCGCGGACGTCGTCGCCGACGGCGTCGCGGGTGAGGAACACCAGCCGCGCCGCCCCGAACGCCGGGTTCTCCAGCCATTCCTGGACGTCCACGAGCGCCCGCGCCGTCAGCGCGTGGGCGGCGGCGACGGTGTCGGAGGTGCCGGCGCTGACGTGGAAGACGGTCGCGGGGATGCGGGCGCCGTTGTCGGCGGCGGCCGCGAGGGAGGCGAGGTCGGCGTAGGACTCCAGGTGCACCCCCGAGGCGTCCGCCGCGGCGCCGAAGCCCAGGCGGTCCTCGCCGACGACGGCCCAGCGCAGCGCCTGGGGTTCGGCGGCTGCCAGCCGCAGCGGCTGCCAGTTCAGGCGGAGCAGACCGTCCACGTTGGAGTGCGCGGGCGCGGTCGCGGCCAGTTCCCGCAGGGTCAGGGAGGCCACGGTCGCGACGGGGGCGCCGGCCGGATCGGCGACGGTCACCGACACCGCGTCGGCGCCGAGGGTCTGCAGCCGCACCCGCAGCCGGGTCGCGCCGGCGGCGTGGACGGTGACGCCGGTCCACGCGAACGGGAGCCGCCCGCGGTCGGTGCGACCGAGTCCGGTGAACGCGACCGCGTGCAGCGCCGCGTCGAGCAGCGCCGGGTGGACGGTGAACCGATCGGCGTCCTCGGCGGCGTCGCCGGGCAGCGCGACCTCGGCGTAGACGTCGTCGCCGACCCGCCACGCCGCTTCGAGGCCCTGGAAGACCGGGCCGTAGCGGAACCCGGCGACGGCGAGCCCGGCGTAGAACCCGTCCAGGTCGACCGGCTCCGCACCGGCCGGCGGCCATTGCGCCGCCGTCGTGGCGGCGTCCGGCTGACCGGTTGTGAGCACACCGGTGGCGTGCAGGGTCCACGGGTGGCCGCCGTCGGCGGGCCGGGCGTGGATCGTGACGGGCCGGGCGTCTGCGTCGCCTTCGGCCGGGTCGACCCGGACCTGCAGCTCCACCGCGCCGCGGTCGGGCAGGGTCAGCGGCGCGGCAAGGGTGAGCTCGTCGACGACCGGGCAGCCGACCTCGTCGCCGGCGCGCAGCGCGAGTTCGAGCAGCGCGGTGCCGGGGACGATGACCGCGCCGGGCAGGGCGTGGTCGGCGAGCCACGGGTGGGTGCGGGTCGACAGCCGGCCGGTGAGCACGACGGTGCCGGTGTCGGCGAGGGTGACGGCGGCGCCGAGCAGCGGGTGGTCGGCGGTCGCCAGGCCGGCGCCGGCGAGCCCGGCGGAGACGCCGGTGCCGGGGCGCGGCCAGAAGCGGGTGCGCTGGAACGCGTACGTGGGCAGGGCGGCGGGCACCGCGCCCGGAACCGTGAACGCGGCGGCACGGTCGAGGGCGACGCCTGCGGTGGCGAGCTGTGCGGCGCCGCGCAGGAACGCCTCGGTCTCCGGCTTGTCCCGGCGGGACAGCGCCACGCAGGTGGCGTCCTGCGGCAGGCCGTCCTGGGCCATGGCGGTCAGGACCGCGTCGGGGCCGACCTCGACGAAGCGGGTGTACCCGGCGGCGTGCAGGGCGGCGATCCCTTCGGCGAAGCGGACCGCGTCGCGGACGTGCCGGACCCAGTACCCGGGTTCGGTCAGGCCTCCGGCGGCGGCGAACGTGCCGGTGAGGTTGCTGATCACCGGCAGCCGCGGCGCGCTGTAGGTGACCGTGGCGGCGACCCGGGCGAACTCGGCGAGCATGCCGTCCATCCGGGGCGAGTGGAACGCGTGCGACACCCGCAGCCGCCGGGTGCGCCGACCGGCCCCGGCGAAGTGGGCGGCGATGCGTTCGGCGGCGGTCTCGTCGCCGGAGACGACGACGGCGCGCGGGCCGTTGACGGCGGCGATCCCGATGGTGTCGTCGAGCAGCGGCAGCACCTCGTCCTCGGTGGCCTGCAGCGCCACCATGGCGCCGCCGGCGGGCAGGGCCTGCATGAGCCCGGCGCGGGCGGCGACGAGGCGGCAGGCGTCGTCGAGGTCGAACACCCCGGCGACGTGCGCGGCGACGATCTCGCCGATGGAGTGGCCGATGAGCGCGTCGGCGCTCAGCCCGGCGGATTCCGCGAGGCGGTACATCGCCAGCTCGAACGCGAACAGCGCCGGTTGCGTGTAGCCGGTGCGGTCGAGGGCGTCGCCGCCGGTAAACGCGAGGTCCCGCAGTGGCCGGTCCAGGGCCAGGTCGAAGCGGGAGCAGGAGTCGTCGAACGCGGCGGCGAACACCGGGTAGGTGGCGTAGAGGTCCGCGCCCATGCCGTTGCGCTGGGCGCCCTGGCCAGTGAAGAGGATCGCGGTGCGGCCGGGACGCGCGGTGGCGGCACGCACGACGGCCGGGTGTCCCGTCCCGGCGGCGAGGGCCTGCAGTGCGGCGATGAGGGTTTCGGCGTCGGTACCGACGACGGCGGCGCGATCGGTGAGCAGCGCCCTGCCGGTGGCGAGGGTGGCGGCGACGTCGGCCGGGCGCAGGTGAGGGTGCCGGTCGAGGTGGTCGGCGAGCTGCCCCGCCTGTCCGGTGAGGGCGTCCTCGCCACGCGCCGACAGCAGCAGCGCGACCGGGCCGGCAGCCGGTGCCGGTACACCTGCCGCGGCCGCGACCTGTGGGGCCTCTTCGAGGATGAGGTGGCCGTTGGTGCCGCTGATCCCGAACGCGGACACACCGGCGCGGCGGGGTCCCTGGGCGGGCTGCCAGTCGGCGGTCTCGGTGACCAGGCGGACGGCGCCGGCGGTCCAGTCGACGTGGCTGGACGGCGTCGCGGCGTGCAGGGTCGGCGGCAGGGTCCGGTGCCGCAGCGCCTGGACGGCCTTGATGACCCCGGCGACGCCGGCGGCGGCCTGCGTGTGGCCGATGTTGGACTTGACGCTGCCGAGCCACAGTGGACGGTCCGCGGGCCGGTCCTGACCGTAGGTCGCGAGGAGCGCCTGCGCCTCGATCGGGTCGCCGAGGCTGGTGCCGGTGCCGTGCGCCTCGAGCAGGTCGACGTCGGCGGGGCGCAGCCCGGCGGTCGCGAGGACCTGCCGGATGAGCCGCTGCTGGGCGGGACCGTTCGGGGCGGTGAGCCCGTTGGAGGCGCCGTCCTGGTTGATCCCGGCGGCGCGGATGACGGCGAGGACGGTGTGGCCGTTGCGTTGCGCGTCGGAGAGCCGTTCGAGCAGGACCATGCCGGCGCCCTCGCCCCAGTTGGTGCCGTCGGCGTCGTCGGAGAACGCCTTGCACCGGCCGTCGGTGGCGAGCCCGCGCTGGCGGCTGAACGCGATGAACGACCCGGGCGTGGTCATGACGGTGACGCCGCCGGCGAGGGCGAGCTCGCATTCGCCGTTGCGCAGCGCCTGCGCGGCCCAGTGCATCGCGACGAGCGACGAGGAGCAGGCCGTGTCGACGGTGACGGCGGGGCCTTCGAGGCCGAGCGTGTAGGAGATCCGGCCGGACATGACGGCGGCGGTGTTGCCGGTGCCGACGTAGCCTTCGTCGAACGCGGACGCGGCGGCGAGGGTCGCGATGTAGTCCTGGCCGTTGGTGCCGGCGAACACGCCGACCCGTTCGCCGCGGACGGACAGCGGGTCGATGCCGGCGCGTTCGAACGCTTCCCACGCGACCTCGAGCAGCAGCCGCTGCTGGGGGTCCATGGTGAGCGCCTCGCGGGGGGAGATGCCGAAGAACTGCGGGTCGAATTCGGCGACGCCGTCCAGGAAGCCGCCTTCACGGACGTAGGAGGTGCCGGCGTGGTCGGGGTCCGGGTCGTAGATCCCGTCGAGGTCCCAGCCGCGGTCGGCGGGGAATCCGCTGACGGCGTCGCCGCCGCTGACGACGAGGTCCCACAGCGCTTCGGGGGTGCTGACGCCGCCGGGGAAGCGGCAGCTCATGCTCACGATCGCGATGGGTTCGTCGGTGTAGGCCGTGACTTCCTGCTTCGCCGCGACCGTGGTGCCGCCGAGCTCGGTCGCCAGGTGCGCGGCGAGCGCGGTCGCGGTCGGGTGGTCGAAGAGCAGGGTCGCCGGCAGTTTGAGGCCGGTGGCGGCGTTGAGCCGGTTGCGCAGCTCGACGGCGGTGAGCGAGTCGAAGCCGAGGTCGCGGAACGCCTGCTCGGCGTCGACGGCGTCGGCGCTGCTGTGCCCGAGCGCGGCGGCCGCCTCGGCGCGGACTATGCCGAGCAGCGTGGCGTGCCGGTCGGCGGGGCTCATCGCGGCGAGCTCGTCGCGGAAGGTGCCGTCCACCGGCGCGTCGGCGCTGTCCAGCGCCGCGACCTCGGGCAGGTCGCCGAGCAGCGGGCTGGGCCGCGAGCCGGTGAAGCCTGGCGCGAAGCGGGCCCAGTCGACGTCGGCGACGGTCAGCGTGGTCTCGTCGGCGTCCAGCGCCCCCTGCAGGGCACTGACGGCCAGCTGCGGGTCGAGGACGTGCAGGCCGCGGCGGCGCAGGAACTCCTCCGTGCCCTCCTCTGCGGTGACCATGCCGCCGCCGCCCCACGGGCCCCACGCGATCGCGGTGGCGGTGCGGCCGCGGGCCCGGCGGTGCTGGGCGATGCCGTCCAGGACGGCGTTGGCCGCGGCGTAGGCGGCCTGGCCGCCGCTGCCCCAGGTCGCGGAGATCGACGAGAACAGCACGAACGCGTCGAGGTCGCGGCCGTCGGTCAGCTCGTCGAGGTGGGCGGCACCACCGGCCTTCGGCGCGTGGATGGTGTCGAAGTCGGCCCTGGTCATGCCGTCCAGGACCTGCGACTGCGGCACACCCGCGGCGTGCACGACGACCCGCAGGTCCGGCAGCGTTTCCAGGAGCGCGGCGAGCGCGTCCCGGTCGGAGACGTCGCAGGCGGGGATGGTGACGCGGGCGCCGAGGGCTTCGAGTTCGGCGCGCAGCTCGGCGGCGCCGGGGGTGGCGTCGCCGCGGCGGCTGGTGAGCACGAGGTGGTCGGCGCCGCTCTTGGCGAGCCAGCGGGCGATGTGCGAGCCGAGCGCGCCGGTGCCGCCGGTGACGAGCGCGGTGCCGCGCGCCTTCCAGGCGGGCCCGCCGGCGGGGCGCTGAGCTGCTGGGGCGTGCGTGAGCCGGCGGGTGAAGACGCCGGAGCCGCGGACGGCGACCTGGTCCTCGTCGCCCGCCCCGGCCAGGACGGCGGCGAGGCGCTGGACGGTGCGGTCGTCGACGGTCTCGGGCAGGTCGATGAGGCCGCCCCAGCGTTGCGGGTATTCGAGGGCAGCGGCGCGGCCGAGGCCCCAGACGCCGGTGTGGACCGGGTCGCGCAGCGGGTCGGACGCGCCGATGGACACGGCTCCGCTGGTGAGCACCCACAGCTTCGCGTCGCCGCTCGTGCGGAGGAGCTCCGTCGTCCACTGGATGTCGTCGCCCTGCAGCGCGATGATGCCGGCGTACGTGCCGGCGGGGATCTCGGTGACCGGCTGCGCGGTGGCGCCGGCGGCGGTGAGCCCTGCGGCGATCCGGCCGGCGAGGGCCTCGGCGCCGTTGTGCAGGACCAGCCAGCTGCCGTCGAGGGCGGCGGTCTGGTCGAGGGCGGCGGGCCGCCAGCGGATCTGGTAGCGCCAGGTGTCCACTGTGGAGTGTTCGTCCTTGCGGCGCCGCCAGGCGGCGAGTGCCGGGACGAGCGGGCCGGCGTCGACGCCGAGCAGGTCGCTGAGGTCGCCGGCTTCGACGGCGGCCCAGAACGCGTGGTCGGCGTGCCCGGTCGCGGTGCCGGCCTTGGGCAGTTCGATGGTCGGCCAGTACTGCTTGTGCTGGAACGCGTAGGTGGGCACGGCCGTCTTGCGGCCGCCGTGCAGGAGCTTGGTCCAGTCGGGTGACCAGCCGGTGACGTGTGCCTGTGCCACGGCGGTGAGCAGGGTGGTGGCCTCGTCGCGGCCCTTGCGCATCGCCGGGGTGCCGTCGACCAGGGCGGACAGCACGCCGTCGGGGCCGACTTCCAGGAACCTCGTGACTGTTTTCAGTGATGCCACGGCATCGGCGAACCGGACCGTGCCGCGGACCTGCTGGACCCAGTACTCCGGGTCGGTGACGTCACCGGTGGAGGTGGTGGCGATCGGGATGACCGGCGGGTTGACCGTCACGGTCCGCAGGACGTCCCGGAACGCATCCAGCATCCCGTCCATCCGCGCGGAGTGGAACGCGTGGCTGACCCGCAGCCGCTTGGTCTTCTCGAACCTTGCCGCGACCTGCTCGACCGCACTCTCGTCGCCCGAGATCACGACCGCGTCCGGGCCGTTGACCGCGGCGATCTCGGCACCGTCGACCAGCGCTGCGCGGACCTGCTCCTCCGAGGCCTGGATCGCCACCATCGCGCCACCGGCCGGCAGCGCCTGCATGAGACGACCGCGAGCGGTCACCACCTTGCAGGCATCCTCAAGCGACCACACCCCCGCAACGTGCGCCGCCGCCAGCTCACCAATCGAATGACCGAGAAGGAAGTCCGGGCGCAACCCCCAGGACTCCAGCAACCGGTACACCGCGACCTCGACCGCAAACAGCGCAGGCTGCGTCCACTGCGTCTCATCCAGGTCGGCGCCCTCGACGTCCCGCAGCCCCTCGATGTGCGCGCACACCTCGTCATACGCCGCAGCGAACACCGGGAACGCCTCGTAGAGGCCGCGACCCATCCCTGACCACTGCGCACCCTGACCCGTGAACAGCATCGCGTTTCCGCCGCCGGCGGCGGCCTTGCCGCGGATCACGGCGTCGCCGAGCACGACGGCCCGGTGGTCGAACGTGGACCTGCCCGTCGCCAGGGAGAATCCAACGTCGGTTGGATTACCGGTGATTCCGCGCAGCCTGGCGACCTGGCCGTCGAGCGCGTGAGCGGTCCGCGCCGACACCGGCCACGGCACCGCCGGCAGCGCCGCCGCCGGGGCGGCCACCTCGGCGGGAGGCGCCTCCTCGAGGATGACGTGGGCGTTGGTGCCGCTCATCCCGAACGATGACACGCCCGCGCGGCGCGGCCGGTCGACCTCGGGCCACGGCCGGGTCTCGGTGAGCAGCTCGACGCTGCCCGCCGTCCAGTCGACGTGCGGGGACGGCTCGGTGACGTGCAGGGTCCGCGGCAGCGTCCCGTGCCGCAGCGCCTGGACCATCTTGATGACGCCGCCGACGCCGGCCGCCGCCTGCGGGTGGCCGATGTTCGACTTCAGCGACCCGAGCCACAGCGGCGCCTCGCGGTCCTGGCCGTAGGTCGCGAGGAGCGCCTGGGCCTCGATCGGGTCGCCGAGCGGGGTGCCGGTGCCGTGCGCCTCGACGGCGTCGACGTCGGCGGGTGCGAGGCGGGCGTTGGCGAGGGCGCGGCGGATGACCCGCTGCTGCGCGGGGCCGTTCGGGGCCGTCAGACCGTTGGAGGCGCCGTCCTGGTTGACGGCGCTGCCGCGGATGACGGCGAGGACGGTGTGCCCGTTGCGCCGCGCGTCGCTGAGCCGTTCGAGGAGCACCATGCCGGCACCCTCGGACCAGCTGGCGCCGTCGGCGGCGGCGGAGAACGGCTTGCACCGCCCGTCGGGGGCGAGGGCCCGCTGCCGGCTGTAGTCGATGAGCGACACAGGTGTCGACATAACGGTGACGCCGCCGGCGAGGGCGAGGGTGCAGTCGCCGGCGCGCAGCGACTGGATCGCCCAGTGCAGCGCGACCAGCGACGACGAGCACGCGGTGTCCACCGACACGGCGGGTCCTTCGAGCCCGAACGTGTACGCGATCCGGCCGGACAGGACGCTGAACGAGTTGCCGCTGCCGATCAGGCCCTCCGCGGACTCCTTCGCGAGCATCAGCAGGCCGACGTAGTCCTGGTAGGTGACGCCGGCGAACACGCCGGTCAGGCTGCCGCGCAGCGACACCGGGTCGATGCCGGCGTGCTCGACGGCCTCCCACGAGGTCTCCAGCAGCAGCCGGTGCTGCGGGTCCATGGCGAGCGCCTCACGGGGCGAGATGCCGAAGAACGCGGGGTCGAAGTCGCCGGCGTCGTGCAGGAATCCACCGCCCTGCGCGTAGCAGGTGCCGGGCGCGTCGGGGTCGGGGTTGTAGAGCGCCTCGACGTCCCAGCCGCGGTTCGTCGGGAACGGGGTGATGGCGTCGCCGCCGGCCACGACGAGGTTCCACAGGTCGTCGGCGCTGTTGACGTCGCCCGGGTAGCGGCACGCCATGCCGACGATCGCGATCGGCTCGTCGACCGTCGCGGACACCGTCTCCGGCTCGGCGGCCTCCTCCGGCAGGCCGAGCAGCTCCTGCCGCAGGTGCGCGGCGACGGCGGCCGGGGTCGGCTGGTCGAAGACGAGCGTGGCGGGCAGCCGGACCCCGCTGGCTTCGGTGAGGGCGTTGCGCAGTTCGACGGCGGTGAGGGAGTTGACGCCGAGGTTCTTGAACGGCTGGTCTGCCTCGACGGCGCTCGCGTCGGCGTGGCCGAGGACGGTGGCGGTGCGTTCGCGGACCAGGTCGGTGAGGAGCGTGCGCTGGTCGGCCTCAGAGAGGCCGGCGAGCCGTTGTCCGAGGGCGTTCCCGGCCGGTGCCGTGGCGGCCGTCCTTCTGCGGGCCGTGGCTGCTCCTGTTCGCTGTTGCGGCGTCGGTACCGCCACCGCCGGCTCGACGGTCGGGGCCTTGCCGGTCGGGGCCTCGACCGTCGGGGCCTTGCCGGTCGGGGCCTCGACCGTCGGGGCCTTGCCGGTCGGGGCCTTGCCGGTCGGCCGCATCACGAGCGCGTCGACGGAGACGACCGGGGCGCCGGTCGGGTCGGCGGCCAGGATGGTGACGGCGCCCGGGCGACCCGTCGGGGTGAGGCGCACCCGCAGCCGCTGGGCGCCGGTGGCGTGGAGCGTGAACCCGTTCCACGCGAACGGCAGCAGGTCACCGTCGAGGCCCGGCAGCACGCCGAGGGCGAGACCGTGCAGGGCCGCGTCGAGCAGCGCGGGGCGCAGCCAGAACTCGTCGTCGCCGGGCTGCGGCTCGACGTCGACCTCGGCGTAGAGGCTGTCTCCGGACCGCCACGCGGCGCGCAGCCCCTGGAACGCCGGGCCGTAGGCGAATCCCGCCTCCTCCCACCGCTCGTACAGCGAGTCCACGGCGACGGGCTCCGCGCCCGCCGGCGGCCACTGCGTCAGCTGCTCTCCCGCGGGCGCCGAGCTGGTGGAGGCGCTGCCGTGGGCGTGCCTGGTCCAGGGCCCGTCGTCGGCGCGGCTGAACACCGTGACCGGCCGGGCGCCGAGCCGGTCGAGATCGCCGACCGCGACCTGCAGCTCCACCGTCCCGGATCCGGGGACCGGCAGGGACGCCTCGAGGACGAGCTCGTCGAGGCGGTCGCAGCCGGCCTCGTCGGCGGCGCGCACGGCGAGGTCGACGAGGACGGCGCCGGGCACGTACGCGACGCCGTGGACGACGTGCTGGGCCAGCCACGGGTGCCGGTGGACGGAGGCCTTGCCGGTGACGAGGATCCCGTCGCCGCCGGCGACCGGGACGACCGTCGTCAGCAGCGGGTGCCCGATGCCGGGCCCGCCCCGCTCGGGGGTGTCGAGCCAGTACCGCTGCCGCTGGAACGCGTACGTCGGCAGGTCGACGCGGCGCCCGCCGGCCAGGAGCCGCGTCCAGTCCGGCGACCAGCCGGTGACGTGGGCGCGAGCGACGGCGGTCATGAGGGTGACGACCTCGTCGCGGTCCTTCCGCATGGCGGGGATCCCGTCGACCATCGCCGACAGCACCCCGTCCGGGCCGACCTCCAGGAACCTGGTCACGCCCTTCGCCTTCAGGCTGTCGACTGCGTCGGCGAAGCGGACCGTCCCGCGGACCTGCGCGACCCAGTACTCCGGGTCGGTCACGTCGCCGGTGGACGTGGTCGCGATCGGAATCCAAGGCTTGTTGAATTCCACAGTGGCCAGGACCTCGCGGAACGCGTCGAGCATCCCGTCCATGCGTGCCGAATGGAACGCGTGACTCACCTTCAGCCGGCGCGTCTTGGCGAACCCTTGCGCCACCGCCTCGACCGCGCTCTCGTCGCCGGAGACCACGACCGCGTCCGGCCCGTTGACCGCGGCGATCTCGGCACCGTCGACCAGAGCCGCGCGGACCTGCTCCTCGGAAGCCTGGATCGCCACCATGGCGCCACCGGATGGCAGCGCCTGCATGAGGCGGCCGCGAGCCTCCACCACCTTGCAGGCGTCCTCCAGAGACCAGACCCCGGCAACGTGGGCGGCGGCCAGCTCACCGATCGAATGACCGAGGAGGTGATCGGGGCGCAGACCCCAGGACTCCAGCAGCCGGTACACCGCGACCTCGACCGCGAACAGGGCAGGCTGCGTCCACTGCGTCTCATCGAGCCGTGCATCGTCCACCTCGACGTGGGCGCGCACCTCGTCATACGCCGCGGCGAACACCGGGAACGCCTGGTACAGGCCGCGGCCCATCCCCGACCACTGCGCACCCTGACCGGTGAACAGCATCGCGTTGCCGCCGTCGCGGGCCCGGCCGCGGATCACCGTGTCGCCGAGCAGCACCGCCCGGTGCTCGAACATCGACCGGCCGGTGGCGAGGGAGTAGCCGACGTCGAGCGGGTCGAGGTCGGCGACCGTGCGCAGCCGGTCCAGCTGGGCGTCGAGAGCGTCCGCGGTGTGCGCCGCAACGGGCAGTGGCACCAGGGGCACCAGGGGCACGACCGGCAGCGGCGGGCCGGCCGGCTCATCCGCCGCCGGTGCCTGCTCGACTGCCTGCTCGATGATGACGTGGGCGTTGGTGCCGCTGACGCCGAACGCGGACACGCCGGCGCGGCGCGGCCGGTCCACGGCGGGCCAGTCGCGGGCCTCGGTGAGCAGCTCGACCGCCCCCTCGGACCAGTCGACCTTGCTGGACGGGGCGTTGACGTGCAGCGTGCGGGGCAGGACGCCGTGCCGCAGCGCCATGACGGTCTTGATGACCCCGGCGACGCCGGCGGCGGCCTGGGTGTGGCCGATGTTCGACTTCAGCGACCCGAGCCACAGCGGGGTCTGCCGGTCCGCGCCGTAGGTGGCGAGGAGCGCCTGCGCCTCGATGGGGTCGCCGAGGCTGGTGCCGGTGCCGTGTGCCTCGACCGCGTCGACGTCGGCGGGGCGCACGCCGGCGTCGGCGAGCGCGGCTCGGATGACCCGCTGCTGCGCGGGACCGTTCGGGGCCGTCAGACCGTTGGAGGCGCCGTCCTGGTTGACCGCACTTCCGCGAACGACGGCCAGGACGGGGTGTCCGTTCGCCACGGCGTCGGAGAGCCGCTCGACCAGCAGGAGGCCGGCGCCCTCGCCCCAGCCGGTGCCGTCGGCGTCGTCGGAGAACGCCCGGCAGCGGCCCTGCGCGGCGAGGCCGCCCTGCCGGCTGAACTCGGCGAACACGCCAGGGGTCGCCATGACCGTCACGCCGCCGGCGACGGCGAGCGTGCACTCGCCGCGGCGCAGCGCCTGCACGGCCAGGTGCAGCGCCACCAGCGACGACGAGCACGCGGTGTCGATCGTGACGGCCGGTCCTTCGAGCCCGTACGTGTAGGAGAGCCGGCCGGACAGGACACTGCCCGAGTTGCCGGTGAGCAGGTGGCCGGCGAGCTCGTCGGGGACCGTGGTGAGGTTCGACGCGTACCCGGACGGCGACGCCCCGACGAACACGCCGGTGCCGCTGCCTGTGAGCGACGCGGGGTCGATCCCGGCGCGTTCGAACAGCTCCCACGACGTCTCCAGCAGCAGCCGCTGCTGCGGGTCCATCGCCAGGGCTTCACGCGGCGAGATGTTGAACAGCCCGGCGTCGAAGAGGGCGGCGGTGTCGAGGAACCCGCCCTCGGTGGTGGTGCTGTGGCCTTCGTGCCCCGGCCCGTACAGGCCGGCGACGTCCCACCCGCGGTCGCCTGGCATGCCGGCGACGGCGTCGGTGCCGTCGACGACCAGCCGCCAGAGGCTCTCGGCGTCGCTGACGCCGCCGGGGAAGCGGCAGCTCATGGCGACGATCGCGATCGGCTCGTCGGTCGGGCCGCTCGTGACGTTGGCGATGGCGGTCTCGCCGATCCCGTCCGGCTGCAGGACGGTGGCGAGGTGGCGGGCGACGGCACGGGCGGTCGGGTGGTCGAAGACGAGGGTCATCGGCAGCCGCAGCCCGGTCGCCGCGCCGAGCCGGTTGCGCAGCTCGACGGCGGTGAGGGAGTCGAAGCCGAGCTCCCGGAACGGGCGGCCCGCCTCGAGGTCGCCCGCTCCGCCGAGCCGCAGGACGGCGGCGGCCTCGGCCCGGACCAGGTCGAGCAGCAGGGCGTCGCGTTCCGTGGCGGTCAGCGGCGCGAGCCGGTCCCGCAGTGCCGCGTTCCCGTCGGTGGCGGCGGCTGCTGTACCGGCGGCCGTCAGCTCGGCGACGCCGGGCAGGTCGCCCAGCAGCGGGCTGGGTCGCGCGGCGGTGAACGCGGGCACGAACCGGGTCCAGTCGATGTCGGCGACCGTGATGACGGCGTCGCGGCCCGCGGCGGCACCGGCGAGCGCGGCCAGGGCCGTCTCCGGCGGCATCGGCCGGATCCCCCGGCGGAGCAGGGCGTCGCGGCTGGCGTCGTCGGCGGCCATGCCGCTGCCGGCCCACGCGCCCCACTGGACGGCGGTCGCGGCGAGGCCACGGGCCCGGCGGTCCTCGGCGACGGCGTCGAGGACGGCGTTGCCGGCGGCGTACGCGGCCTGTCCCCCGCTGCCCCAGGCGGCCGCGATCGAGGAGAACAGCACGAACGCGTCGAGGTCCCGGCCGGCGAGGAGTTCGTCAAGGTGCTGCGCCCCGGCGGCCTTCCCGGCGTAGACGGCGGCGAAGCCTCCGAGGTCCATGTCCGGCAGCGCCTGCGACTGCGGCAGCCCGGCGGCGTGCACGACGGCCCTGATCGGTCCAGCCACGCCAGTACCGGCGACGCTTGTGTTGACGGCGCTTGTGCTGATGGCGCTAGTGCTGCCTCCGTCTGTGCTGCCGACGCCTGTGCTGATCGCGCTCGTGCTGCCGGCTGCCGTGCTGTCGGCGCTGGTGCTGCCGACGGCCGCGCTGTCGGCGGCGGTCAGGGTCGCTTCGACCTCGGTGAGCATGGTGGCGACGGCGTCGCGGTCGGCGAGGTCGCAGGCGACGATCGTGACGCCCACGCCGAGGGCGGTCAGCTCCGCACGGAGTTCGTCGGCGCCGGGGGCGTCCGGGCCGCGGCGGCCGGCGAGGACGAGGTGGGTGGCGCCGCGGCCCGCCAGCCAGCGGGCGACGCGGCCGCCGAGCGCGCCGGTGCCGCCGGTGACCAGGACGGTGCCGGAGGGCTGCCAGTCGCCGACGGCGTCGGTGGGCGGCGCGGCGACGAGGCGCCGGCCGAAGACACCGCCCGGCCGGATCGCGACCTGGTCCTCGTCGCCGCCGCCGGTGAGCACGGCGGCGAGCCTGCGCAGCGCCGCGTCGTCGAGGCCGTCCGGCGGCGTGCCGCCGGTCTCGGCGGGCGTGGGTGCCGGGTTCGCGGGCAGGTCGACGAGGCCGCCCCAGCGGCCGGGGTGTTCCAGGCCGATGACGCGGCCGAGACCCCAGACGGCCGCCTGCGCCACGGCGCGGAGCGGGTCGCCCGGGCCGGTCGAGACCGCGCCGGCGGTGACGCACCACAGCGGGGCGTCGACGGCGAGGTCGCCGAGGACCTGGGCGAGCAGCAGCGTCGCGGCGGTCCCGGCGGTGACGTGCGGCTGGTCCGGGTGGGGCCGTTCGTCGAGGGCGAGGAGCGACAGGATGCCGGCGGTTGCCGGTACCGACGCCAACGCCGCGGCAAGAGCGCTGCGGTCCACAGTGGCGGCGTCGACGGTCACCGGCATGACGTCGAGTCCGAGCCGGCCGAACCCGTCGGTCGCGGTGTGCCCCGCCGGGATCAGTGCCAGCCAAGGGCCCGATGCCTTCGGGGCGGGCGGCTCGAAGGGCTTCCACGTCGTGCGGAGCCGCCAGCCCGCGATCGCGGCGCCGGTGCGCTGCTCGGCGTGCCAGGCGGTGAGGGCGGGCAGCAGCGGCCCGAGCGTCTCGGGCTCGACGCGCAGCGTGGTGGCGAGGCCTTCGAGGTCTGCGTGTTCGACGGCGTCCCAGAAGCGGCCGTCGAGCGTGCCCGCCGGGGGCGTGACGGGCTTGAGGGTGGGCCAGTAGCGGGTGTGCTGGAAGGCGTACGTGGGCAGTTCGACGGTCCGGGCGCCGCTGCCGGCGAAGACCGCGCTCCAGTCGACCGTGCCGCCGCCGGCCCACAGCTGGGCGAGGGCGGTGAGGAAGCGGCCCGACCCGCCGTCGTCGCGGCGCAGCGTGCCGGTGACGACCGCCTCGGACCCGGCGCTGTCGAGGGTCTCCTGGACCCCGACGGTCACCACGGGGTGCGGGCTGACCTCGACGAACGCGGTGAACCCCGCGCCGGCGAGGGCGCGGATGGCGGGTTCGAACTCCACGGTCTGCCGCAGGTTCGTGAACCAGTATGCCGCCGAGCCGGGCACGACGTCGCCCGCGCCGGCGACCGTCGAGTGGAACGGGATGCGCGGCTCGGTGGGTGTCACCGGGGCGAGCACGTCGAGCAGCGTGTCGCGGATCGCCTCGACGTGCGCGGAGTGCGAGGCGTAGTCGACGTCGATGCGGCGGGCCCGCACGTCGTCGGCCGCGCAGGCGGCCAGCAGCTCGCCGATCGCGTCGACGTCGCCGGACACGACGACCGAGGTGGGTCCGTTGACCGCGGCGACCGACAGCCGCCCGGGCCAGGCGGCGATGCGGCGCTGGACCTCCTCGACGGGCGCGGACACCGACATCATGCCGCCGTGCCCCGCCAGGTCCAGCAGGGCTTGGCTGCGCAGCGCGACGACGCGGGCCGCGTCGGGCAGCGTGAGGAGCCCGGCGACGCAGGCGGCGGCGATCTCGCCCTGGCTGTGGCCGACGACGGCCGCCGGCTCGACGCCGTGTGCGCGCCACAGTTCGGCGAGGGAGACCATGACGGCGAACAGGACCGGCTGGACGACGTCGACCCGGTCGAGGGACGGCGCGCCGGGGTTGCCGCGCAGCACGTCGGTGAGCCGCCAGTCGACGAACGGCTGGAGTGCCTCCTCGCAGCGGCCGATGTGGTCCCGGAACACGGGCGCGGTGTCGAGGAGGTCGACGGCCATGCCGGCCCACTGCGAGCCCTGCCCGGGGAACAGGAACGCGACCTTCCCCGCCGGTGTGGCGTGGCCTGTCACGGCGCCGGTGGTGGGCGTGCCGTGGGCGAGGTCGGTGAGGTGTCGCAGCAGCGTGTCGCGGTCGGGACCGGTGACGACGGCGCGGTGCGGGAGGGCGCCGCGGGCGGTGGCGAGGCTGTGCCCGACGTCGGTGGCGCCGAGTTCCGGGTGTTCGCTGATGTACGTGTGGAGCCGCTCCGCCTGGCCGCGGAGCCCACCGGCGGATCGGGCGGACAGCAGCCACGGCACCGCCGGCAGGTCCACCGTGGACTGATCTTGCTGCGGGGCCTGTTCCGGCGCCTGTTCTGGGGCCTGCTCGAGGATGACGTGAGCGTTGGTGCCGGACACGCCGAACGACGACACCCCGGCGCGGCGCGGGCGGCCGGTCTCCGGCCACGCGACCGCCTCGCGCAGCAGCTCGACCCGACCGGCGGACCAGTCCACGTGGGAGGAGGGGTTGGTGACGTGCAGGGTGCGGGGCAGCGTCTGGTGTTGCAGGGCGAGGACCATCTTCATGATCCCGGCGACGCCGGCGGCGGCCTGGGTGTGGCCGAGGTTCGACTTCACCGATCCCAGCCACAGCGGCGCCTGCCGGCCCTGCCCGTAGGTGGCGAGGAGCGCCTGCGCCTCGATCGGGTCGCCGAGGCTCGTGCCGGTGCCGTGTGCCTCGACGGCGTCCACGTCGGACGGCTGGAGGTCCGCGGCGGCGAGCGCGGCCCGGATCACTCGCTGCTGCGACGGGCCGTTCGGGGCCGTCAGACCGTTGGACGCGCCGTCCTGGTTGACCGCACTGCCGCGAACGACGGCCAGGACCGGGTGGCCGTTGGCGACGGCGTCGGAGAGCCGTTCGACCAGTAGGAGGCCGACGCCCTCGCCCCAGCCGGTGCCGTCGGCGTCGTCGGAGAACGCCTTGCAGCGGCCGTCGACGGACAGGCCGCGCTGGCGGGAGAACTCGACGAACAGGCCGGGCGTGGACATGACGGTGACGCCGCCGGCGAGGGCCATGCCGCACTCGCCGCGGTGCAACGCCTGGACGGCGAGGTGCAGCGCGACGAGCGACGCGGAGCAGGCGGTGTCGACGGTGACCGCGGGTCCTTCGAGCCCGAACGTGTAGGAGAGCCGTCCGGAGACGACGCTGGCGGCGTTGCCGGTGCCCTGGTAGCCCTCGACGTTCTCGGTGGCGTGGGCGAGGACGGCGCCGTAGTCCTGGCCGTTGGTGCCGACGAACACGCCGGTGGCGGTCCCGCGCAGCGAGGCGGGGTCGATCCCGGCGCGTTCGAACAGCTCCCACGACGTCTCCAGCAGCAGCCGCTGCTGCGGGTCCATGGCGAGAGCCTCGCGCGGGGAGATGCCGAAGAACCCGGCGTCGAACCCGGCGACCCCGGGCAGGAACGCGCCTGCGCGCGTGTACGAGGTGCCGGTCCGCTCCGGGTCGGGGTCGAAGAGGCTGTCGAGGTCCCAGCCGCGGTCGGCGGGGAACTCCCCCATCGCGTCGCGGCCGTCGGCGAGCAGCTCCCACAGGGTCTCCGGGGAGGTGACGCCGCCGGGGAACCGGCCGGCCATGGCGACGATCGCGATCGGCTCGTCGGTGCGGGTGGCCGCGGCGGGCTTTGCTGCGGCCGGGTCGGCACCGACGAGGGTGTCGAAGAGGTGCTGGGCGAGCACCTCGGGTGTCGGGTAGTCGAACACCAGCGTCGACGGCAGGCTGAGCCCGGTGGCACTGCCGATCGCGTTGCGGAGCTCGACCGCGGTCAGCGAGTCGAACCCGAGGTCGCGGAACGCCCGGTCGACGCCGACGGCGCCGGTGCCGGCGTGGCCGAGGACGGCGGCGGCGCGTTCCCTGACGAGGTCGAGCAGCATCGCCCGCCGTTCGGCCGCGGGCAGCGCGGCGAGCGGCGACGCCGCCTCGGCGGTGCTGTCGCGGGCGGGGGCCAGGCCGGCGATGAGGGGTGCGGGCCGGTTGGCCGTGAACGCGGGCGCGAACGTGTCCCAGTCGATGTCGGCGACGACGAGCGTGGCGTCGGCTCCGGTACGGGCGAGCGCGGTGACGGCGGTGGCGGGGTGCATCGGGCGTACGCCGCCGCGGCGGTGCCGCTCGCCGAGGTCCCCCGCCATGCCGGCGCCGGCCCAGCTGCCCCAGGCGATGGAGACGGCGGGGAGCCCGGCGGCGCGGCGCTGCTCGGCGATCGCGTCGAGGGCGGCGTTCGCGGCGGCGTAGTTGCCCTGACCCGCCGACCCAACCGAACCAGCGAACGACGAGAACAGCACGAACGCGTCCAGCGACAGACCCCGGGTGGCCGCGTCAAGGTGGCGGGCGCCGTCGACCTTCGCCGCCATCACCGTCGCGATCCGCTCCGGCGTAAGGGCGTCGACGGTCCCGTCGTCCAGGACGCCGGCGGCGTGGATGACCGCGTTCGGCGTGAACCGGGCGACCAGGTCGGCGACAGCGACGGGATCGGTGACGTCAGCGGCAACAACCTCGACACCGTCCACCTGTACAGCGTCAGAGCCGCGGCGACTGACCAGCACAACCCTCGACGCGCCCTCCGCGGACAGCCACCTCGCGACGTGCCCGCCCAGGGCACCGGTACCACCCGTGACCAGCACCGTCCCGGATGGGCGCCACCCTTGCGTCGCGGCGGCCCTGGTGAGGCGCCGACCGTGACCGATGCCCGACCGGATGGTGACCTGGTCCTCGGTGCCGGTCAGGACGCCCGGCAGCAGCGACAGGTCGGCGTCGCCGTCGAGGTCGACGAGGCCGCCCCACCGGTCCGGGTGCTCCAGGGCGACGACCCGGCCGAGGCCCCACACGGCGCGCTGGGCCGGGTCGGTGGCCGCGCCTCGGGTCAGGCACCACAGCGGGCCTTTGTCGCCGAGCGACTGCACGATGGTGAGCGCCTCAGCCGCGTCGGCGGGCAGTGCCACCACACCCTCGAACGAGCCGTCAGGGAGACCGCTGTGAACGGCGGGCACGGTGACCGTGTCGGCGCCCGCCGCCGCCAGAGCCGCCACGACCGCATCGGAGCCGCCACCGACCACGAGCCACGTGCCGGTGAGCGTCGCTTCGCGGTGCGGCAGCGGCACCCACTCCTGGCGATACAACCACTCGTCCACAGTGGACTTCCGGTGTCGCCACCTGGTGAGGGCGTCGAGGTCGCCGGACTCGACGGCGTTCCAGAACTCGGCGTCGACCTGGATGCTCCGGCGGACGGTCGGCCAGTACCGCTGCCGCTGGAACGGGTATGTGGGCAGGTCGACGCGGCGTCCCCCGGCGAGCAGCTGGGTCCAGTCGGGTGACCAGCCGGTGACATGGGCGCGGGCGACGGCGGTCATCAGCGTGAACGGCTCGTCGCGGCCCTTGCGCATGGCGGGGATCCCGTCGACCATCGCCGACAGCACCCCGTCCGGGCCGACCTCCAGGAACCTCGTGACACCCTGCTGCTTGAGACGCTCGGCGGCGTCGGCGAACCGGACCGTCCCGCGGACCTGCCTGACCCAGTACTCCGGGTCGGTGACATCACCGGTCGACGTGGTCGCGATCGGAATCCCCGGCTTGTTGAATTTCACGGTGGCCAGGACCTCGCGGAACGCGTCGAGCATCCCGTCCATGCGTGCCGAATGGAACGCGTGACTCACCTTCAGCCGGCGCGTCTTGGCGAACCCATTGGCTACCGCTGCGACGGCTTCCTCGTCACCGGACACGACCACGGCGTCCGGGCCGTTGACGGCGGCCAGCGAAACACCGTCGACCAGCGCCGCGCGGACCTGCTCCTCCGAAGCCTGGATCGCCACCATCGCGCCACCCGTCGGCAGCGCCTGCATCAACCAGCCCCGCGCTTCGACCACCTTGCAGGCGTCCTCCAGGGACCACACCCCCGCAACATGCGCCGCGGCCAACTCACCGATCGAATGACCGAGCAGGAAGTCGGGGCGCAGACCCCACGACTCCAGCAACCGGTACACCGCGACCTCAACCGCGAACAACGCCGGCTGCGTCCACTGCGTCTCATCCAGCCGCGCATCATCCACCTCGACGAGCGCGCACACCTCGTCATACGCCGCGGCGAACACCGGGAACGCCTCGTAGAGACCGCGACCCATCCCCGACCACTGCGCACCCTGACCGGTGAACAGCATCGCGTTTCCGCCGGCGGTGACCTGCCCGCGGATGACCGCGTCGTCCAGCAGGACGGCCCGGTGATCGAGTGCGGACCGGCCGGTGGCGAGGGAGTGGCCGACGTCGACGGGGTCGAGTCCTGCCACGGTCCGCAGCCGGTCGACCTGTGCGTCGAGGGCGTCGGCGGTGTGCCCGGAGAGCGGCCACGGTACCACCGGCAGCGACGGCGGAGCGTCGGCCGGGACTGGTGCGGGCGCCTGCTCCAGGATCACGTGGGCGTTCGTGCCGGAGACACCGAACGACGACACCCCGGCGCGGCGCGGGCGGTCGGTGTCCGGCCAGGCCCGGGCCTCGGTGAGCAGCCGAACCTCGCCCGTGGACCAGTCCACGTGGGACGAGGGGGCGGTGACGTGGAGGGTGCGGGGCAAGGCGCCGTGCTGGAGCGCGAGGACCATCTTGATGATCCCGGCGACGCCGGCGGCGGCCTGGGTGTGGCCGAGGTTGGACTTCACCGACCCGAGCCACAGCGGCTCGTCGCGGCCCTGCCCGTAGGTGGCGAGCAGCGCCTGCGCCTCGATCGGGTCGCCGAGGCTCGTGCCGGTGCCGTGCGCCTCGACGACGTCGACCTCGGTGGCGGCTACCCCGGCGGCGGCGAGCGCGGCGCGGATGACCCGCTGCTGCGCGGGACCGTTCGGGGCCGTCAGACCGTTGGAGGCGCCGTCCTGGTTGACGGCGGAGCCGCGCACGACGGCGAGGACCGGGTGGCCGTTGGCGACGGCGTCCGACAGCCGCTCCAGGAGCAGGACGCCGACGCCCTCGCCCCAGCCGGTGCCGTCGGCGTCGTCGGAGAACGCCTTGCAGCGGCCGTCGACGGACAGGCCGCGCTGCCGGGAGAACTCGACGAACACGCCCGGGGTCGACATGACGGTGACGCCGCCGGCCAGGGCGAGCCGGCACTCGCCGCGGCGCAGCGCCTGCGTCGCCAGGTGCACGGCGACGAGCGACGCGGAGCACGCGGTGTCGACGGTGACCGCGGGACCTTCGAGCCCGAACGTGTACGACAGCCGCCCGGAGACGACGCTGGCGGCGTTGCCGGTGCCGAGGTAGCCCCCGACGTTCTCCTCGGCGTGGGTGAGGAGGTTCAGGTACTCCTGGCCGTTGGTGCCGACGAACACGCCGGTGGCGGTGCCGCGCATGGCCCGCGGGTCGAGGCCTGCGCGTTCGAACACCTCCCACGATGTCTCCAGCAGCAGTCGCTGCTGCGGGTCCATCGCCAGGGCCTCGCGCGGCGAGATGCCGAAGAGCGCGGCGTCGAACCCGGCGGCGTCGTCCAGGAACCCGCCGACCCGGGTGTAGGTGCTGCCCGGCCGGTCGGGGTCGTCGTCGAAGAGCGCGTCGAGGTCCCAGCCACGGTCGGCCGGGAAGTCACCGATCGCGTCCCGGCCGTCCACCAGCAGCTGCCACAGGTCCTGCGGCGACGCGACGCCTCCGGGGAACCGGCAGCCCATCGCCACGATCGCGATGGGCTCCTGCTGTGCGGCTTCCAGCTCCCGCAGCCGCAACCGGGTCTGGTGGAGGTCTCCGGTCACCCATTTCAGATAGTCCCGGAGTTTGTCCTCGTTCATGACAACCCCACCCGTCGCCCCGGGCTCACCTCATGACCGACCGAGTTCCTCGTGGATGAACGAGAAGAGCTCGTCGTCCGTCGCCGCGTCGAACCGCAGTGAGGTGGCCGATTCTGATTCCGTCGTGCGCGCCTTGTCGAGCTTCGAAAGCATCACATGCAGCCGGGTGCGCACGGCAGCGTGCAGGTCATCCTCTGGGGAAATCACCGAAATCAGGTTTTCGACCTTGTCGAGGTCCGCGAGGATCGATAGCTGGGGGTTTTCCGGTGCGCCGCCCGTCGCCTCGGCGTGCAGGTGGGCGGCGAGCGCGGCCGGCGTCGGGTAGTCGAAGACGGCGGTCGCCGGCACCTTCAGGCCGGTGCGGGCGGCGAGCCCGTTGCGGAACTCGACGGCGGTCAGCGAGTCGAACCCGAGGTCCCGGAACGCGTGTCCGGGCTCGACGAGCTCGGTGCCGCCGTGCCCGAGGACTTCGGCGGCCTGCCGGCGCACCAGGTCGAGCATGCCGGCCAGGTCCCACGTCTCGGTGTCGTTCTGCGGTACGGGCGGCGTGTACAGCCCGCTGACGAGCGGTGCGGGGCGTCCTGCGGTGAACCCGGGCCCGAACCGTTCCCAGTCGATGTCGGCGACGACGAGCGTGGCGTCGGCTCCGGTCCGCGCGAGGGCGGTGACGGCGACGGACGGGTCCATCGGCCGGACGCCGCCGCGGCGGTGCCGATCACCGAGGTCGCCCGCCATGCCGTCACCCGCCCACGGCCCCCACGCGATCGACACCGCCGGGAGCCCAGCGGCGCGGCGCTCCTCGGCGATCGCGTCCAGGGCAGCGTTCGCCGCGGCGTAGTTCCCCTGACCCGCCGACCCCACCGACCCCGCAAACGACGAGAACAGCACGAACGCATCCAGCGGCAGACCCCGGGTAGCGGCGTCGAGGTGGCGGGCGCCGTCGACCTTCGCCGCCATCACCGTCGCGATCCGCTCCGGCGTCAACGCATCCACGGTCCCGTCGTCCAGGACACCGGCAGCGTGGATGACCGCATTCGGCGTGAACCGAGCGACCAGATCGGCGACAGCGACGGGATCGGTGACGTCAGCGGCAACAACCTCGACACCGTCCACCTGTACAGCGTCAGAGCCGCGGCGACTAACCAGCACAACCCTAGACGCGCCCTCCGCGGACAGCCACCTCGCGACGTGCCCGCCAAGGGCACCGGTACCACCCGTGACCAGCACCGTCCCGGATGGGCGCCACCCTTGCGTCGCGGCGGCCCTGGTGAGGCGCCGGCCGTGAGCGGTGCCCGACCGGACGGTGACCTGGTCCTCGGCCCCGGCAAGCACCCCGGGCAGCAGGGACAGGTCGGCGTCGCTGTCGAGGTCGACGAGACCGCCCCACCGGTCCGGGTGCTCCAGCGCGACGACCCGGCCGAGACCCCAGATCGCGCGCTGCACCGGATCCGTCGCCGCACCCCGGGTCACGCACCACAGCGGGCCTTTGTCACCGAGCGACTGCACGATGGTGAGCGCCTCGGCCGCATCGGCAGGCAACGCCACCACACCCGCGAACGAAGCGTCAGGGAGGTCGCTGTGAACGACCATCTCGGCGCCCGCCGCCGCCAGCGCCTCTACGACCGCATCGGAGCCACTACCGACCACGAGCCAGGTGCCGGTGAGCGTCGCTTCGCGGTGCGGCAGCGGCGTCCAGTCCTCGCGGTACAGCCAGCCATCCACAGTGGATTCCCGCTGCAACCACCTCGCGAACGTGGGGGCAGTGCCGCGGCGGACCGTCGGCCAGAACCGTTGCCGCTGGAACGGGTACGTGGGCAGGTCGACGCGCCGACCACCGGCCAGGAGCCGGGTCCAGTCGGGCGACCAACCGGCGACGTGGGCCCGGGCGAGCGCGGTCATCAGGGTGCTGACTTCGTCGCGACCCTTCCGCATCGCCGGGATGCCGTCGACCAGCGCCGACAGGATCCCGTCGGGGCCGACCTCCAGGAACCGCGTCACGCCCTTCTGCTTGAGACGATCGGCGGCGTCGGCGAACCGGACCGTCCCCCGGACCTGCCCCACCCAGTACTCCGGGTCGGTCACCTCGCCGGTGGACGTCGTCGCGATCGGAATCCAAGGCTTGTTGAATTTCACGGTGGCCAGGACCTCGCGGAACGCGTCGAGCATCCCGTCCATCCGCGCCGAGTGGAACGCGTGACTCACGTTGAGCCGCCGCGTCTTGGCGAACCCCGCCGCGACCTTCTCGACGGCGTCCTCGTCACCGGAGACCACCACGGCATCCAGGGCGTTGACGGCGGCGATCTCCGCACCGCCGACCAACACCTCCCGGACCGCCTCCTCGGAGGCCTGGATCGCCACCATCGCGCCACCCGTGGGCAGCTCCTGCATGAGCCGGCCGCGGGCGGCCACCACCTTGCAGGCGTCCTCAAGGGACCAGACCCCGGCAACGTGGGCCGCGGCCAGCTCGCCGATCGAGTGACCGAGGAGGTGATCGGGGCGCAGACCCCAGGACTCCAGCAGCCGGTACACCGCGACCTCAACCGCGAACAGGGCAGGCTGCGTCCACTGCGTCTCATCGAGCCGTGCATCGTCCACCTCGACGTGGGCGCGCACCTCGTCATACGCCGCGGCGAACACCGGGAACGCCTCGTAGAGACCGCGGCCCATGCCGGACCACTGCGCGCCCTGACCCGTGAACAGCATCGCCGACGCGCCCTCAGTGACCCGGCCGCGGATCACCGCGTCGCCGAGCACGACGGCCCGGTGATCGAACGCCGACCGTCCGGTCGCGAGGGAATAGCCGACGTCGACGGGATCGGCGAGGGTCGCCTGCCGAAGCCGGGTCACCTGCGCGTCGAGCGCCTCCGGGGTCCGCGCCGACAGCGGCAACGGCACCACCGGCAGCGGTTCGGGCGCGGCGGCCGGCGGGGTCGCGGGCGCCTCCTCCAGGATCACGTGGGCGTTGGTGCCGGAGATCCCGAACGACGACACCCCGGCGCGGCGCGGCCGGTCGGTGGAGGGCCACGGCTGTGCCTCGGTGAGCAGCGCGACCGCACCCTCCGACCAGTCCACATGGGACGACGGGGCGGTGACGTGCAGGGTCCGGGGCAGCACCTCGTGCTGCAGGGCGAGGACCATCTTCATGATCCCGGCGACGCCGGCGGCGGCCTGGGTGTGGCCGAGGTTCGACTTCACCGACCCGAGCCACAGCGGGGTCTGCCGGTGCTGCCCGTAGGTGGCGAGGAGTGCCTGGGCTTCGATCGGGTCGCCGAGGCTGGTGCCGGTGCCGTGCGCCTCCACCACGTCCACGTCGGACGGATCCAGGTCTGCGGCGGCCAGGGCGGCCCGGATCACCCGCTGCTGCGACGGGCCGTTCGGGGCCGTCAGACCGTTGGACGCGCCGTCCTGGTTGACCGCAGTGCCGCGAACGACCGCCAGGACCGGGTGGCCGTTGGCGACGGCGTCGGAGAGCCGTTCGACCAGTAGGAGGCCGACGCCCTCGCCCCAGCCGGTGCCGTCGGCGTCGTCGGAGAACGCCTTGCAGCGCCCGTCCGGGGCGAGGCCCCGCTGGCGGGAGAACTCGACGAAGGCGCCCGGCGTCGACATGACCGTGACGCCGCCGGCCAGGGCGAGGCCGCACTCGCCGCGCCGCAACGCCTGCGCGGCGAGGTGCAGCGCGACGAGCGACGCGGAGCATGCGGTGTCGACGGTGACCGCGGGTCCTTCGAGCCCGAACGTGTAGGAGAGCCGCCCGGAGACGACGCTGGCGGCGTTGCCGGTGCCGAGGTAGCCCTCGACGTTCTCCTCGGCGGCGGCGAGCATCGTCGGGTAGTCCTGCCCGTTGGTGCCGACGAACACGCCGGTGGCGGTCCCGCGCAGCGAGGCGGGGTCGATCCCGGCTCGTTCGAGCAGCTCCCACGACGACTCCAGCAGCAGCCGCTGCTGCGGATCCATCGCCAGGGCCTCACGCGGCGAGATGCCGAAGAACCCCGCGTCGAACCCGGCGACGTCCGGCAGGAACGCGCCGACCCGCGCGTACGAGGTGCCGGACTGGTCGGGGTCCGGGTCGAAGAGGGAGTCGAGATCCCAGCCGCGGTCAGCGGGGAACTCGCGGACCCCGTCGCGCCCCTCGGCGAGCAGCTCCCACAGCGCTTCCGGGGTCGCCGCGCTCGGGAACCGGCCGGCGATCGCCACGATCGCGACCGGCTCGTCGGCCGGGACCGCGGCCCGGACGGTGTCCGTGGCCCGGGCTCCGGTGATCTGGGACAGCAGCAGCCCGGCGAGGGACTCCGGCGTCGGGTGGTCGAAGACGACGGTGGTCGGCAGGGTGACGCCGGTGGCCGCGGTCAGCGCGTTGCGGAACTCGACGGCGGTCAGCGAGTCGAAGCCGAGGTCGCGGAATGCCCGGTCGCGGTGGATCGCGGCGGCGTCGGCGTGGCCGAGGACGGTGGCGGCGTGGCCGCGGACCAGGTCGAGGAGGTGCCCGGCGAGCTCACCGTCGGGCACGTCCGCGAAGTGCCGCTCCGACGCGGGTGCCTTGACCGGGGCGAGGCCGTCGATGAGCGGCGCGGGCCGGGTCGCGGTGAATGCGGGCCCGAACGTGTCCCAGTCGATGTCGGCGACGACGAGCGTGGCGTCGGCTCCGGTACGGGCGAGCGCGGTGACGGCGGTGGCGGGGTGCATCGGGCGTACGCCGCCGCGGCGGTGCCGGTCACCGAGATCCCCCGCCATGCCATCGCCGGCCCACGGCCCCCACGCAACGGAGACGCCCGGAAGTCCGGCGGCACGGCGCTCCTCGGCGATCGCGTCCAGGGCAGCGTTCGCGGCCGCGTAGTTGCCCTGACCCGCCGAGCCCACCGAACCAGCGAACGACGAGAACAGCACGAACGCATCCAGCGGCAGACCCCGGGTGGCCGCGTCAAGGTGGCGGGCGCCGTCGACCTTCGCCGCCATCACCGCGGCGATCCGCTCCGGCGTCAACGCGTCCACGGTGCCATCGTCCAGGACGCCGGCGGCGTGGATGACCGCGTTTGGCGCGTAGCGGGCGACCAAGTCGGCGACGGCGGCAGGATCGGTGACGTCCGCGGCCACGATCTCGACGCCGGGGATGTCCACCTGTACGGCGTCAGGGCCGCGCCGGCTGACCAGCACGATCCGGGAAGCGCCTTCCGCGGCGAGCCACCCGGCGACGTGGAGGCCGAGGGCGCCGGTGCCGCCGGTGACCAGGACCGTGCCGGAGGGGCGCCACCCGGCCGTGGTCGCGGCCCGGGCGAGACGCCGGGCGTGGACCGTGCCGGACCGGACCATCACCTGGTCCTCGGTGCCGGCGAGGATGCCCGGCAGCAGCGCCGCGTCCGTGTCGTCGATGTCGACGAGGCCGCCCCACCGGTCCGGGTGCTCCAGGGCGACGACCCGGCCGAGACCCCAGACCGCGCGCTGCACCGGATCCGTCGAAGCACCCCGGGTCAGACACCACAGCGGCCCCATGTCGCCGAGGGTCTGCACGAAGGTGAGCGCCTCGGCGGCATCGGCGGGCAACGCCACCACGCCCGCGAACGACTCCTCCCGCAGGCGTCCTTCGCGGACCGGCAGGGTGACCGTCTCGGCGCCCGCCGCCGCCAGCGCCGCCACCACCGCCTCGGATCCGCCACCGACCACGAGCCACGTGCCGTGCAGCGTGGCATCCCGGTGCGGCATCGGGGTCCACGTCTCGTGGTACAGCCAGCCGTCGACGGTCGGAAGGGCAGGGGTGTCGGCGTCCAGCCAGTACCGCTGCCGCTGGAACGCATACGTGGGCAGGTCGACACGGCGTCCGCCGGCCAGGACGCGGGTCCAGTCCGGGGACCAGCCGGCGACGTGGGCCCGGGCGACCGCGGTCATCAGGGTGCTGACTTCGTCGCGGCCCTTCCGCATCGCCGGGATGCCGTCGACCAGCGCCGACAGCACCCCGTCGGGACCCACCTCCAGGAACCGGTTGACGCCTTGCGCGCTGAGCGTGGCGAACGCATCCGCGAACCGGACCGTCCCGCGGACCTGCGCCACCCAATAGTCAACAGAGGTCACGTCCCCGGTGGACGTCGTCGCGATCGGAATCCCCGGCTTGTTGAATTTCACCGTGGCCAGGACCTCGCGGAACGCGTCGAGCATCCCGTCCATGCGTGCCGAATGGAACGCATGGCTCACCTTCAGCCGGCGTGTCTTGGCGAACCCCGCCGCCACCGCCTCGACCGCGGCCTCGTCACCGGAGACCACGACCGCGTCCGGGCCGTTGACCGCGGCGATCTCCGCACCGTCCACCAGTGCTGCGCGGACCTGCTCCTCCGAGGCCTGGATCGCGACCATCGCGCCACCGGCCGGCAGCGCCTGCATCAACCGGCCCCGCGCCGACACCACCTTGCACGCGTCCTCAAGCGACCAGACCCCGGCGACATGCGCCGCGGCCAGCTCACCGATCGAATGACCGAGGAGGAAGTCGGGGTGCAGACCCCAGGACTCCAGCAGCCGGTACACCGCGACCTCAACCGCAAACAACGCCGGCTGCGTCCACTGCGTCTCATCCAGCCGCGCATCATCCACCTCGACGAGAGCGCACACCTCGTCATACGCCGCAGCGAACACCGGGAACGCCTCGTAGAGACCGCGACCCATCCCCGACCACTGCGCACCCTGACCGGTGAACAGCATCGCGCTTCCGCCGTCACGGGCCCGGCCGCGGATCACCGCGTCGCCGAGCAACACTGCCCGGTGCTCGAACATCGACCTGCCGGTCGCCAGGGAAAATCCAACGTCCATTGGATTCTCGGGGACCTCACGCAGCCTGGACACCTGGCCGTCGAGGGCGTCCGGGGTCCGCGCCGACACCGGCCACGGCACCAGCGGCAACGCCACCCGCTCCCCCGCCGGGGCCGCGCCGGCGGGTGGCTCCTCGATGATGACGTGGGCGTTGGTGCCCGAGATCCCGAACGACGACACCCCAGCCCGGCGCGGACGGTCGGCGGCGGGCCACGGCCGGGCGTCGGTGAGGATCTCGACGGCGCCCGACGACCAGTCGACGTGCGACGAAGGGGCGGCGACGTGCAGGGTCCGCGGCAGCTGGCCGTGCCGCATGGCGAGGACCATCTTGATGACGCCGGCGACGCCGGACGCGGCCTGGGTGTGGCCGAGGTTCGACTTCACCGACCCGAGCAGCAGCGGCGTCCGCCGGCCGGGCCCGTATGCGGCGATGAGCGCCTGCGCCTCGATCGGGTCGCCGAGGCTCGTGCCGGTGCCGTGCGCCTCGACGGCGTCCACGTCGGACGGCTGGAGGTCCGCGGCGGCGAGCGCGGCCCGGATCACCCGCTGCTGCGACGGGCCGTTCGGGGCCGTGAGGCTGCTGGAGGCGCCGTCCTGGTTGACGGCCGAGCCCTTGATCACCGCGAGGACCGGGTGGCCGTTGGCGACGGCGTCGGAGAGCCGCTCCAGGAGCAGCAGGCCAACGCCCTCGCCCCAGCCGGTGCCGTCGGCGTCGTCGGAGAACGCCTTGCAGCGCCCGTCGGGGGCCAGGCCCCGCTGGCGGGAGAAGCCGACGAACGTGCCGGGCGTCGACATGACGGTGACCCCGCCGGCGAGGGCCATGCCGCACTCGCCGCGGCGCAGCGCCGCCGCCGCCAGGTGCAGCGCGACCAGCGACGACGAGCAGGCGGTGTCGACGGTGACCGCGGGTCCTTCGAACCCGAACGTGTAGGCGACCCGGCCGGAGGCGACGCTCGGGGCGCTGCCGTTGCCGAGGTGCCCTTCCAGGCCGTCGGGGACGTCGTGGACGCGGGCGGCGTAGTCGCTGTACATGAGGCCGACGAACACCCCGGTCGGGGTGCCGCGCAGCGTGGCAGGGTCGATCCCGGCGCGCTCCAGCAGCTCCCACGACGTCTCCAGCAGGAGCCGCTGCTGCGGGTCGGTGGCGAGGGCCTCGCGGGGCGAGATGCCGAAGAAGTCCGCGTCGAACGCCGCCGCGTCGTACAGGAAGCCGCCCTCACGCGCGTAGCTGGTGCCGCGGTGATCGGGGTCGGGGTGGTAGAGCCGGTCGACGGGCCACCCGCGGTCGCCGGGGAATGGTCCGACGGCGTCGATGCCGTCGGCGACGAGCCGCCAGAGGTCCTCCGGGTTGCCGACGCCGCCCGGGTACCGGCAGCTCATCGCCACGATCGCGACCGGTTCGTCGGCGGCCGGCGCGGTGCCGGTGGCGGGCGGTGCGGTGACCGCGGCGGGCGCCAGGTGCAGCTCGTCGAGGAGGTGCCGGGCCATCGCCGCCGGCGCCGGATGGTCGAACAGGACGGTGGCCGGCAGCGTCAGCCCGGTCGCGGCGGCGAGCCGGTTGCGCAGTTCGAGGGCGGTGAGGGAGTCGAACCCGGCCTCCAGGAACCCGCGGTGCGGGTCGACGTCGTCGCCGGCGGCGTGCCCGAGGACGGTCGCCGCCTCGCCGCGCACCAGCCGCAGCAGTGCCGGGATCCGGTCGCCGTCGGGCATCCGCCGCAGCCGCTGCCGGAGCGTGTCGTCGTCATCGCCGCGGGCCGCCCGCCGCCCGGCGGCGCCCGCGAGTCCACTGAGGACCGCGGGACCGCCGGCGGCGGGGTGCAGCCGGGCCGGGACCGCCAGGGCGGCGAGGGCGGCGCAGGCGAGGTCGAGCAGGTCGAGCGCGTCCGCGGCCGGCAGCGGCGCGACGCCGTTGCGAGCGAGACGGCGGCGGTCGGCGTCGTCCAGGTGGGCGGTGATGCCGCTGGCGGTGTCCCACAGCCCCCAGGCGAGCGACAGCGCCGGCAGCCCTTCGGCGCGGCGCTGGGCGGCGAGGGCGTCCAGGACGCTGTTGGCGGCGGCGTACCCGGCCTGCGCGGCGCCGCCGAGGATCCCGGCGAGCGACGAGTACAGCACGAACGCGGTCAGGGGCAGGCCCCTGGTCAGCTCGTGCAGGTGCAGGGCGCCGTCGGCCTTGGGGCGCAGGATCGCGGCGACCCGGTCGGCGGTGAGGTCGGTGACGACGGCGTCGTCGGCGACCCCGGCGGTGTGCACGACGGCGGTCAGGGGATGCTCGGCGGGCACGGCGGCGAGGAGCGCGGCGACGGCGGCCCGGTCGGCGACGTCGCAGGCGGCGACGGTGACGGTGGCGCCGTGCCCGGCCAGCTCGTCGCGCAGCGCGGCGGCGCCGTCGGTGTCGAGGCCGCGGCGACCGGCGAGCAGCAGGTGCCGGACACCGTGGACGGTGACGAGGTGCCGGGCTGCGAGGGCGCCGAGCCCTCCCAGCCCGCCGGTGACGAGCACGGTTCCGTCGCCGTGGAACGTGGCTGCCGGCGCTGCTTCCGCCGCGGCGGCGACGGCCCGGGCGAGCCGCGGGACGAGCACGTCGCCGCCGCGGACCGTGACGGTCGGCTCGTCAACAGCAAAGGCGGTGGCGAGGGCCTCGCCGGCGGGCTCTTGGTCGTGGACCTCGATGACCCCGAACGTCCCGGGGTGCTCGGCCTCCGCGGAGCGGATCAGCCCGGCCACGCCGGCCGACGCGACCGCGTCCGCTCCGGAGGCGGGCACGACGACCCGCAGCGCGGCCCCGGCGGGCGGGTCGGCGAGCCACTCCTGGACGACTGCGAGGGCGGCGGAGGTCCGCCGGTGCACGGCCGCCACGAGGTCGTCGCCGGCGTCGTCGATGGTGACCACGACGCGCCCCGGAGCGGGGGCTCCCCCGGCGATGGCGGCGTGGAGCGTGGTGAGGTCGGCGTACGCGTCGACCGTGGCGCCGGCCTCCGCCAGTGCCGCGGCGGCCCCGGACGGGTCGGCGCCGAGCACGGCGTAGCGGTGCCGGTGTCCGCCGGTGGGGCGGGCGGGGACGAGGTCGAGCCGGAACAGGTCGGCGGCGCGGCCCGCGGCCAGTTGCCCGGCGGTCACCGGGCGCAGGTCGAGCGCGTCGATCGACGCCACCGGCCGGCCGGTCTGGTCGGCGACGTCGACGGCCACGGTCGTGGCGCCGGTGAGCGTGAGGCGGGCGCGGACGGTGACGGCGCCGGTCGTACACAGGGAGACGCCACGGAACGCGAACGGCAGCAGCGTGTCGCCGGCGGCGTGCTCCGCCAGGCCCAGGGTGTGCAGGACGGCGTCGAGCAGGGCGGGGTGGACGCCGAAGCGGTTCACGTCGTCGCGGGCCGTCTCGGGGAGCGCGACCTCGGCGAACAGGTCACCGTCGCGGCGCCAGACGGCCCGCACGCCCCGGAACGCGGGACCGTAGTCGAGTCCGGCGCCGGCGAGCGTGTCGTACAAGCCGTCGACGGGGACCGGGGTCGCGCCGGGCGGCGGCCAGGCGGTCAGGTCGGTGGTGTCCCGGTTCTGCCCGGGCTGCAGCCGTCCGGTCGCGTGCCGGGTCCAGTCGGCGGTGGTGTCGTCGGCGCCGCGGGAGTACACGGCGACGGGGCGGGCCCCGGTGTCGTCGGGGGCACCGACGGTGAGCTGCAGGTGCACGGCGCCCGGGTCGGGCAGCGCCAGCGGGGCCTCCACGGCGAGCTCGTCGAGGCGCCCGCAGTCGAGCATCTCCCCGGCGCGCAGCGCCAGGTCGACGAGGGCGGTGGCGGGCACGAGCGGCACGCCGAGCACGACGTGGTCGCGCAGCCACGGCTGGTCGCGCAGCGAGAGTCGGCTGGTGAAGACGAAGCCGCCGCCGTCGGCGAGGCCGAGCGCGGCGCCGAGCAGCGGATGGTCGACGGGCAGCAGCCCGGCCGCGGCGGCGTCGGCGCGGGCGGCGGGGTCGTCGAGCCAGAACCGGGTGCGGCGGAACGCGTACGTCGGCAGGTCGACGACGTTGCCGCCGAGGACCCGCGTCCAGTCCGGGGACCAGCCGGTGACGTGCATCTGTGCGACGGCGGTCATCAGCGTCAGCGGCTCGTCGCGACCCTTCCGCATGGCGGGGACACCGTCGACCATCGCCGACAGCACCCCGTCCGGACCGACCTCCAGGAACCTGGTCACGCCTTTCGCGGTCAACTTGGAAGCGGCCTCGGCGAACCGGACCGTCCCGCGAACCTGACCCACCCAATACTCCGGGTCGGTGACGTCGCCAGTGGACGTGGTCGCGATCGGAATCCCCGGCTCGTTGAATTTCACGGCGGCCAGGACCTCACGGAACGCGTCGAGCATCCCGTCCATGCGTGCCGAGTGGAACGCGTGACTCACCTTGAGCCGGCGCGTCTTGGCGAACCCCGCGGCGACCGCTTCGACCGCTTCCTCGTCACCGGACACGACCACGGCGTCCGGGCCGTTGACGGCGGCCAGCGAAACACCGTCGACCAACGCCGCCCGGACCTGCTCCTCCGAAGCCTGGATCGCCACCATCGCACCACCGGCCGGCAGCGCCTGCATGAGGCGGCCGCGAGCCTCCACCACCTTGCAGGCGTCCTCAAGCGACCAGACCCCAGCGACGTGGGCGGCGGCCAGCTCACCGATCGAATGACCGAGGAGGTGGTCGGGGTGGAGACCCCAGGACTCCAGCAGCCGGTACACCGCGACCTCAACGGCGAACAGCGCAGGCTGCGTCCACTGTGTCTCGTCGAGCAGGTCACCCTGAACGTCGCGCAGGCCCTCGATGTGCGCGCACACCTCGTCATACGCCGCGGCGAAGACCGGGAACGCCTGGTAGAGACCGCGACCCATCCCCGACCACTGCGCACCCTGACCCGTGAACAGCATCGCGGAGCGGCCGGGCGTCACGACACCCGTGACCGTGAGGTCGTCGAGTGTCGCCCGCAGCGAGGTCCGGTCGGCGCCGAGCACGACCGCCCGGTGCTCCGTCGTGGTCCGCGCCGTCGCGAGGGTGAACGCGACGTCGGCCGGTTCGAGGCCGGGCGCCGCGTCCAGGGCGGCGGCGAGCCGGCGGGCCTGCGCGGGCACCGTCGCCGCGGTGCGGCCGGACAGCAGCCACGGCACGACTGGCGGTGCGACCCGCTCCCCGGCCGGGGCGGCCGTGTCCGCTCGGGCCGGCGGCTCCTCGATCACGACGTGGGCGTTGGTGCCGGACACCCCGAACGACGACACCCCCGCCCGGCGCGGGCGGTCGGTGGACGGCCACGGCTGTGCCTCGGTCAGCAGCCGGACCGCGCCCGCGGACCAGTCCACATGCGACGACGGGGCGGTGACGTGCAGGGTGCGCGGCAGCCGCTCGTGCCGCATGGCGAGGACCATCTTGATGACGCCGGCGACGCCGGACGCCGCCTGGGTGTGGCCGAGGTTCGACTTCACGGACCCGAGCCACAGCGGCTCGTCGCGCCCCTGACCGTAGGTGGCCAGCAGCGCCTGCGCCTCGATCGGGTCGCCGAGGCTCGTGCCGGTGCCGTGCGCCTCCACGACGTCGACGTCGCCGGGGGCGAGGCCGGCGCTCGCCAGGGCGGCCTTGATGACGCGCTGCTGGGAGGGGCCGTTCGGGGCGGTGAGGCCGCTGGAGGCGCCGTCCTGGTTGACGGCGGAGCCTCTGAGGACTGCGAGGACCGGGTGGCCGTTGGCGACGGCGTCGCTGAGCCGCTCCAGGAGCAGCAGGCCGGCGCCCTCGCCCCAGCCGGTGCCGTCGGCGTCGTCGGAGAACGACTTGCAGCGGCCGTCGGCGGCCAGGCCACGCTGCCGGCTGAAGCCGATGAACGTGTTCGGGGTCGACATGACCGTCACGCCGCCGGCGAGGGCGAGGCCGCATTCGCCGCGGCGCAGCGCCGTCGCCGCCAGGTGCAGCGCGACCAGCGACGACGAACACGCGGTGTCGACGGTGACCGCGGGTCCTTCGAGGCCGAACGTGTAGGCGATGCGGCCGGAGGCGATGCTGGGTGAGCTGCCGTTGCCGACGTACCCTTCCATGCCTTCGGGGATCTCGCGGAGGCGGGCGCCGTAGTCGTTGTACATGACGCCGACGAACACGCCGGTGCGGCTGCCGCGCAGCGTGGCCGCGTCCAGGCCGGCGCGTTCGAACGCCTCCCACGCCGTCTCCAGCAGCAGCCGCTGCTGCGGGTCCATGCCGAGCGCCTCTCGGGGTGAGACGCCGAACGGGGCCGGGTCGAACTCGTCGGCGTCGTAGAGGAAGCCTCCTTCGCTGCCGTACGAGGTGCCGCGGTGGTCCGGGTCGGGGTGGAACAGGTTCTCCAGGTCCCAGCCGCGGTTGTCCGGGAACGGTCCGATGGCGTCGCGGCCGTCGGCGACGAGCCGCCACAGGTCCTCGGGTGTTTGGACGCCGCCGGGGTACCGGCAGCTCATCGCGACGATCGCGACCGGCTCCTGCGCCCGGTCCTCGACCTCCTTGAGCCGCTCCCTGGTCCGGTGCAGATCAACCGTCACGCGCTTGAGGTACTCGCGCAGCTTGTCTTCGTTCATCGGTGACCGGACCTTTCTGAAAGCGGTGGGCGTCGCTACGACAGACCGAGGTCGTTGTCGATGAACGCGAAGATGTCGTCGTCGCTGGCCGAGTCGAGGCGTTCGGCAACGCCCGCCCCGGAGCCGGCCCCGCGGTCGGTGAGCCTCGTGAGCAGCAGCTGCAGCCGGTCCGTGAGGCGGTCCCGGGTGTCGTCGTCGATCGCGTCGACCCTGGCCTCGAGGTCGTCGAGGACGGCGAACGGCGCGTCGGCGTCGTCCTGGACGAGCTGGCCGAGGACGTGCCCGGCCATCGCGTCCGGCGACGGGTAGTCGAACAGCAGCGTCGCCGGCAGCCGCAGCCCGGTGGCGGCGGCGAGCCGGTTGCGCAGTTCGAGGGCGGTGAGGGAGTCGAAGCCGAGCTCCAGGAACCCGCGGTCCGGCTCGACCGCGTCCGGCCCGGGGTACCCGAGAACGACGGCGGCCTCGGCCCGGACCAGGTCCAGGAGGATGCGCTGCCGTTCGGCGGTGCTCAGCCGGGACAGCCGGGCGGCGAGGGTCTCCGCCTCGGCGGCGGCCGGTCCGGTGGTGACGGCCTGCCGGGCGGGGCGGCCGACGAGACCGCGCATGATGGCCGGCACCGCCTCGGTCCCGGCGGCCGCCCGGATCGCGTCGACGACGAGGCGGGCCGGGATCAGCACGGCCTCGTCGACGACGCAGGCGACGTCGAACAGGGCGAGCCCCTCGGCGTGCGACAGCGGGGCGAGCCCGCCGCGGGCCATCCGCCGCAGGTCGCCGCCGTCGAGCTTGGCGGTCATGCCGTTGCCCTGCTCCCACAGGCCCCAGGCGAGCGACAGCGCCGGGAGGCCGGCGGCGCGGCGCTGGTGAGCGAGGGCGTCCAGGAACGTGTTCGCGGCCGCGTAGTTGGCCTGGCCGGTGCCACCGAACGTGCCGGCCATCGAGGAGAACAGCACGAACGCCGACAGCGGCAGCCCGCGGGTGAGTTCGTCGAGGTTGAGGGCGGCGTCGACCTTCGGCCGCAGGACGGTGTCGACCTGCTCGCGGGTCAGCGCGGAAACGACCCCGTCGTCGACGACCCCGGCGGTGTGCACGACACCGGTGAGGGGCCGGTCCGCGGGGATCGCGGCGAGCACCGCGGCGAGGGCGTCCCGGTCGGCGACGTCGCACTCGGCGATCGTCACCTCGGCGCCGAGGTCGAGCAGCGCCTGCCGCAGCTCGGCGGCACCCTCGGCGGCGGGGCCGCGGCGGCTGGTGAGCAGCAGGTGCCGGACGCCGTGCTCGGCGGCGAGGTGCCGGGCGATGAGACCGCCGAGGTCGCCGGTGCCGCCGGTGATCAGGACGGTGCCCTTCGGGTCCCACGTCGCCGACGGGGTCACGCCGGGGGTGGCGGCGACCCGGGCGAGCCGCGGCACGTGGACGCCGCCGACGCGCACGGCGACGTTGCCTTCGCCGCAGGTGAGGGCGGCGGGCAGCGCGGCGTAGGAGACGTCGCGGTCGTCGAGGTCGAGCAGGACGAACCGGTCCGGGTTCTCGGTCAGCGCCGACCGGACCAGGCCCCACACCGGCGCCCAGGCGAGGTCGTCGACGGTGTCGCCGCCGGTGCTGTGGGTGACGAACACCAGCCGGGACCCGGTGAGGCGTTCGTCGGCGAGCCATCCCTGGACGAGGTCGAGCGCCCAGTAGGTGGCGTTGCGGGCCCGCGCGGCCATGTCGGCGCCCTCGGGCCGGTCCGCGCAGGAGACGACGGCCCGGTCGGGGACCGGCGCGCCGGCGGCCACGGCGTCGCGGAGCGCGTCGAGGTCCGGGTAGGTCTCGACGGCGGCGCCGGTGGCGCCGAGCGCCTTGACGAGCTTGACCGGGCTGAGCCCGAGGACCGCCCAGCGCTGCCCGGTGTGGTCGCGGGCCGGCCCGACCGGGTTCATGACCATGTCGACCCGGAACAGCGAGTCGTGGTGCTGCGAGCGCGCCGCCTTCACCTGGCCGGCGGTGACCGGGCGCAGCGCGAGCGCACCGATCGCCGCGAACGGCCGGCCGGTCTGGTCGGCGAGGTCGACGGCGACGGTGTCGGTGCCGCTGCCGGTGAGCCGGACCCGCACGGCGGTGGCCCCGACGGCGCTGAGCGCCACCCGCTCGAACGAGAACGGCAGCACCCCGCGCCCGGCGACGCCGTCGGCGAACGCCAGGGTGTGCAGGGCGGCGTCGAGCAGCGCCGGGTGCAGCAGGAACCGGCCGGCCTCGGCGCGCTCGGGGTCGGCGAGGGCGGCCTCGGCGTAGACGACGCCGTCGCGGCGCCACACCCGGTGCAGGGCCCGGAACGCCGGCCCATACTCGAACCCGGCGTCGGCGAGGGTGTCGTAGAGGCCGCCGATGTCGACGGGTTCGGCACCCGCGGGCGGCCACTCCGTGAAGTCCGGGGCGTCCCAGGTGCGGGCGGCGGCGACGCGGCCGGTGGCGTGCGCCGTCCAGGCGGCTGGATCGGTGTCGTCGGTGCCGCCGGCGTCGCGGGAGTGCACCTGGACCGTGCGGGTGCCGAAGCCGTCAGCGGCGCCGACGGTCACCTGCAGTTGCAGCGCGCCGGGCTCCGGCAGGACCAGCGGCGCCTGCAGGGTGAGCTCCTCGATCCGGTCGCAGCCGACGGCGTCGCCGGCGGACAGGGCGAGCTCGACGAGGGCGGTGCCGGGCAGCAGGACGGTGTCCATGACCCGGTGGTCGGCGAGCCACGGCTGGTCGGCGATCGACAGCCGGTTGGTGAAGAGGTGACCGCCGGTGTCGGCGAGGGGGACACCGGCGCCGAGCAGCGGGTGCCTGACCGTGCCGAGGCCGAGCGCGGCGGGGTCCCCAGTGCCGGCGTGGGCGTCGGCGGGGGCGTCGAGCCAGTACCGCTGCCGCTGGAACGCGTACGTGGGCAGGTCGACGCGGCGCCCGCCCGCCAGGAGCCGGGTCCAGTCCGGCGACCAGCCGGTGACGTGCATCTGCGCGACGGCGGTCATCAGCGTGCTGGCTTCGTCGCGGCCCTTCCGCATCGCGGGGACCCCGTCGACCATCGCCGACAGCACCCCGTCCGGACCGACCTCCAGGAACCTGGTCACGCCTTTCGCGGTCAACCTGGAAGCGGCCTCCGCGAACCGGACCGTCCCCCGAACCTGCCTGACCCAGTACTCCGGGTCGGTGACATCGCCGGTCGACGTGGTCGCGATCGGAATCCCCGGCTCGTTGAATTTCACCGTGGCCAGAACCTCACGGAACGCGTCCAGCATCCCGTCCATCCGCGCCGAATGGAACGCATGACTCACCTTCAACCGACGCGTCTTGGCGAACCCCGCCGCCACCGCCTCGACCGCGCTCTCGTCGCCGGAGATGACGACCGCGTCCGGGCCATTGACGGCGGCGATCTCGGCGCCGTCCACCAGCGCTGTGCCGACCTGCTCCTCGGAAGCCTGGATCGCCACCATCGCACCACCGGCCGGCAGCGCCTGCATCAACCGGCCCCGCGCCGACACCACCTTGCACGCGTCCTCAAGCGACCAGACCCCGGCGACATGCGCCGCGGCCAGCTCACCGATCGAATGACCGAGGAGGAAGTCGGGGCGCAGACCCCACGACTCCAGCAACCGGTACACCGCGACCTCAACCGCAAACAACGCCGGCTGCGTCCACTGCGTCTCATCCAGCAGGTCACCCTCGACGTCCCGCAGACCCTCGATGTGCGCGCACACCTCGTCATACGCCGCCGCGAACACCGGGAAGGCTTCGTAGAGGCCGCGACCCATGCCCGACCACTGCGCACCTTGACCGGTGAAGAGCATCGCGTTGCCGCCGTCGCGGACCCGCCCCCGGACCTGCGCGTCACCGAGCAGCACCGCCCGGTGCTCGAACATCGACCTGCCGGTCGCCAGGGAAAATCCAACGTCCATTGGATTCTCGGTGACCTCACGCAGCCTGGACACCTGGCCGTCGAGGGCGTCCGCGGTGCGGGCCGACACCGGCCACGGCACCAGCGGCAACACGGCGCGCGAGCCCGCCCCGGCGATCACCGCCGGCGGCTCCTCCACGATCACGTGGGCGTTGGTGCCGGAGATGCCGAACGACGAGATCCCGGCCCGGCGCGGCCGGTCGGTGGCCGGCCACGGCCGCGCCTCGGTGGCGAGCTCGACGGCGCCGGACGACCAGTCGATGTGCGGGGAGGGCGCGTCGACGTGCAGGGTGCGCGGCAGCGTCCCGTGGCGCAGGGCCAGGACCATCTTCATCAGCCCGGCGACGCCGGACGCGGCCTGGGTGTGGCCGAGGTTCGACTTCACCGACCCGAGCCACAGCGGCTCGTCACGGTCCTGGCCGTAGGTGGCGAGGATGGCCTGCGCCTCGATCGGGTCGCCGAGGCTGGTGCCGGTGCCGTGCGCCTCCACCACGTCCACGTCAGCGGGGCGCAGCCCGGCGTCGGCGAGCGCGGCGCGGATGACCCGCTGCTGCGCCGGACCGTTCGGGGCCGTCAGACCGTTGGAGGCACCGTCCTGGTTGACCGCGGAGCCGCGGATGACGGCCAGGACCGGGTGGCCGTTGGCGACCGCGTCGGAGAGCCGCTCGACCAGGAGCAGGCCGACGCCCTCGGCCCAGCCGGCGCCGTCCGCGGACGCGGAGAACGCCTTGCACCGCCCGTCGGGCGACAGGGCGCGCTGCCGGCTGAACTCGACGAACGTGTCGGTCGAGGAGATGATCGTGACCCCGCCGGCGAGGGCGAGGGTGCAGTCGCCGCGGCGCAGCGCCTGCATGGCGAGGTGCAGCGCGACCAGCGACGACGAGCAGGCGGTGTCGACGGTCAGCGCCGGTCCTTCGAGGCCGAACAGGTACGCGATCCGGCCGGACGCGACGCTGCCGGCGCTGCCGAGGGCGAGCTGCCCCTCGAAGCCTTCGGGCGCGACGTGCAGCCGGCAGACGTAGTCGTGGTAGTTGGAGCCGACGAAGACGCCGGTGCGGCTGCCGCGGGCGGCGGCGGGGTCGATCCCGGCGCGTTCGAACGCCTCCCACGCCGTCTCCAGCAGCAGCCGCTGCTGCGGGTCCATGGCGAGGGCCTCGCGCGGGGAGATGCCGAAGAACGCGGGGTCGAAGGCGGCGGCGTCGTGCAGGAAGCCGCCTTCGCGGGTGTAGAAGGTGCCGGACCGCTCGGGGTCCGGGTCGTAGAGCCCGTCGAGGTCCCAGCCGCGGTCGGTGGGGAACGGGCCGACGGCGTCGATCTCGTCGATGAGGACCCGCCACAGGTCCTCGGGGCCGGCGACGCCGCCGGGCAGCCGGCAGGTCATCGCGACGATCGCGATCGGGTCGTCGCCGTCAGCCGCCCGCACGGCGGTCTCGGGTGCCGGGGCCTCGCCGCCGACGAGCTCCCCCAGCAGGTGCCGGGTGAGGGTCGTCGCGGTCGGGTGGTCGAAGACGAGCGTCACCGGCAGCCGGAGGCCGGTCGCGGCGCCGAGCCGGTTGCGCAGCTCGACGGCGGTGAGGGAGTCGAAGCCGAGATCGCGGAACGCCCGGCCGGGGTCGACGGCGGTGTCGTCGGGGAAGCCGAGGACGGCGCCGGCGTGCTGGCGCACGAGCTGCAGCAGCCGCGCCTCCCGCTCGGCGACGGGGAGTCCGGCGAGCTCGCGGCCGAGCGGGACGCCCTGTCCGGCAGCGGCGCCGTCCTCGGCCGGTGCCGCCTCGGGCAGGTCGCGCAGCGCGGGGCTGGGCCGGGACGCGGTGAACGCGGGCGCGTACCTGGGCCAGTCGACGTCGGCGACGACGACGCAGGTGTCGCCGTCGTCGAGGGCGCGGTGCAGGAGGCTGATCGCCTTGCCCGGGTCCATCGGCAGCATGCCCTGGCGGCGGGCGGACTCGCCGATCTCACCGTCGGCGAGGTCGCCGCCGGCCCACACGCCCCAGGCGACGGCGGTGGCGGGCAGCCCCGCGGCGTGCCGCTGCTGCGCGAGGGCGTCCAGGAGGCTGTTGGCGGCGGCGTAGCTGCCCTGCCCGGGGCCGCCGAGGGTGCCGCCGAGCGAGGAGAACAGCACGAACGCGGTCAGGTCCAGCTCGCGGGTGAGCTCGTCCAGGTGCAGGGCGGCGTCCGCCTTCGGCGCGGCGACGGCGGCGGCCCGCTCGGTGGTGATGCCGTCGATGACGCCGTCGTCGAGGATCGCGGCGGCGTGGAACACCGCCCGCAGCGGCCGGTCCTCGGGCACGCTCTCGAGGAGGCCGGCGAGGGCGGCGCGGTCGGCGACGTCGACGGCGGCGAGGGTGACGTCGCAGCCGGCGTCCCGCAGCTGCTGGGCGAGTTCGGTGGCGCCGGGCGCGTCCGGTCCGCGCCGGCTGGTGAGCAGCAGGTGCCCGGCGCCCTCGGCGGCCAGCCACCGGGCCAGGTGCGCCCCGATCCCGCCGGTCCCGCCGGTGACCAGCACGGTGCCGTCGGGCCGCCACCGGCCGGCCGCCGGGGCGCCGCTGTCGGAGCGCACGAGGCGGCGGGCGTAGGTCGCGGCGGCGCGGACGGCGACCTGGTCCTCGCCGTCGTGGCCCGTGACGACCGATGCGAGCCTGGCGACGGTCGCGGTGGTGACCTCCGCGGGCAGGTCGACGAGGCCACCCCAGCGGTCGGGGTGTTCGAGGGCGGCGATGCGGCCCAGGCCCCACGTCATCGCCTGCAGCGGTGCGGTGACGGCGTCGGCGGCGCCGACCTGCACGGCGCCCCGGGTGACCGTCCACAGTGGAGCAGGGCACGCCACGTCGCCGAGCGCCTGCAGCAGCGCGACCGTCGCGGTGAGCCCGGACGGCAGCGCGGTGCCGAGGCGGCACGGGTGCTCGTCGAGGGCGAGCAGCGACAGGACCCGGTCGGGGGCGGGGTTGCCGTCCAGGGCGGCGCGCAGGTGCGCGGCGGTCGTCGCCCGGTCCGCCTGCGCGGGCAGCGTCAGCACGTCCGCGCGCACCCCGGCGGCGAGCAGCTGGGCGACGAGGTGCTCGGTCCAGGCGCCGGCCCGGTCGGCGGCGGGCAGCACGACCAGCCACCGCCCGGCCGACGTGGTGGGCAGGTCGGTGAGGGGCTGCCAGCGGATGCGGTACCGCCACCCGTCCAGCGCCGCCCGGCCGGCCTGTTCCCGCCGCCAGCGCGACAGCGCCGGCAGGAGCCCTTCGACGGCGTCGGGCGCCACCGCGAGGGTCGCGGCCAGCTCCTGAAGGTCCTGCTGCTCGACGAGCTGCCAGAACCGGGCGTCGACACCGTCGCCGGCGCTCATGGTTGGTGGGGCGTCCAGCCAGTACCGCTGCCGCTGGAACGGATACGTGGGCAGGTCGACGATCCGTCGCCCCGCACCGAACGCGGTCGTCCAGTCCACGGCGGTGCCGTGCGCGTGCAGGGTGCCCAGCGCGGTGAGCAGCCGGACCGGCCCGCCGTCGTCGCGGCGCAGCGTGCCGGTGACCACCGCGTCGGCCCCGGCGGCGTCGACGGTCTCCTGGATGCCGGGTGTCACCACCGGGTGGGCGCTGACCTCGACGAAGACGGTGACGCCGGCGTCGGCGAGCGCGCGCACGGCCGGCGCGAACTGGACGCTGTGGCGCAGGTTGCGGTACCAGTACTCGGCGCCGCCGACGTCGATGCCGGTGATGTCGGCGCCGACGGTGGAGTGGAACTCGACCCGCGCCGGCCGCGGCGCGACGGGCGCGAGGACCTCCAGGAGCCGGTCGTGGATCGCCTCGACGTGCGCGCAGTGCGAGGCGTAGTCGACCTCGACGCGGCGGGTCCGGACCCCGTCCGCGGCGCACGCGTCGGCGAGCGAGGTGAGCGCGTCGACGTCGCCGGAGACGACGACGGAGCCGACGCCGTTGACGGCGGCGACGCTGAGCCGGTCCGCCCACGGGGCGAGCCGGTCGGTCGCCTGCTCCGGCGGGAGCGCGACGGAGAGCATGCCGCCGCGACCGGCGAGGACCGACAGCGCCTGGCTGCGCAGCGCGACGACCCGGGCGGCGTCGTCGAGGGTGAGGATCCCGGCGACGCAGGCCGCCGCGATCTCGCCCTGCGAGTGGCCGACGACGACGTCGGGGGTGACGCCACGGGACTCCCACCACGCGGCGAGGGACACCATGACGGCCCACAGGACCGGCTGCACGACGTCGACGCGGTCGAGGCCGGGCGCGCCGGCGTCGCCGCGCAGGACCGCGGTGAGGGACCAGTCGACGAACGGCGCGAGGGCCGCCTCGCACGCCTCGATCCCCTCCCGGAACGCGGGCTCGGCGTCGAGGAGCTCCACCCCCATGCCGAGCCACTGCGAGCCCTGCCCGGGGAACACGAACGCGACCTTCCCGCCGGCCCGGATGACTCCTGTGACGGTGGCGGCGGATGGTGTACCGGTGGCGAGCCCGTCCAGTTGCCGCACGACGCCGTCCCGGTCGGTGCCGGCGACGACCGCCCGGTGCGCCAGGGCGGCCCGTGCGCTGAACAGCGTCCAGGCGGCGTCGGCGAGGTCGTCGCCGGTCGCCGCCAGGTGCGCCGCGAGCCGGGCGGCCTGCGCGCGCAGCGCCTCGTCGCTGTGCGCGGACAGCAGGACCGGCACCGCGGCGGGGGCGGTGGCCGCGGCGGGGGCGGCCTCCGGCTCCTCGGCGGCCTCCAGGATGAGGTGGGCGTTGGTGCCGGACACCCCGAACGACGACACCCCGGCGCGACGCGGGCGGCCGGTCTCAGGCCAGTCGCGGGCCTCGGCGAGCAGTTCCACGGCGCCGGCGGTCCAGTCGACGTGCGTCGACGGCCGCCCCACGTGCAGCGTCCGCGGCAGCTGGCCGTGCCGCATGGCGAGGACCATCTTGATGATCCCGCCGATCCCGGCGGCCGCCTGGGTGTGCCCGACGTTGGACTTCAGCGACCCGAGCCACAGCGGGGTCTGCCGGTCCGCGCCGTAGGTGGCGAGGAGCGCCTGCGCCTCGATCGGGTCGCCGAGGGCGGTGCCGGTGCCGTGCGCCTCGACCGCGTCCACATCGGACGCCTCCAGGCCGGCGGCGCGCAGGGCGGCCCGGATCACCCGCTGCTGCGCCGGGCCGTTGGGAGCGGTGAGGCCGTTGGAGGCGCCGTCCTGGTTGAGGGCCGAGCCGCGCACGACCGCCAGGACGCGGTGGCCGCGGGCCCGGGCGTCGCTGAGCCGCTCCAGCACGAGCATGCCGGCGCCCTCTGCAAGGCCCATGCCGTCGGCGTCGTCGGAGAACGCCTTGCAGCGGCCGTCGGCGGCGAGGCCGCGCTGCCGGCTGAACCCGACGAACGCCGCCGGCGACGACATGACGGCTACCCCGCCGGCGAGGGCCAGGTCGCATTCGCCGCGGCGCAGCGCCTGGGCGGCCAGGTGGGTGGCGACCATCCCCGAGGAGCAGGCGGTGTCGACGGTGACGGCCGGTCCTTCGAGCCCGAACGTGTAGGCGATGCGGCCGGACGCGACGCTGCTTTCGGTGCCGATGATGAGGTGGCCCTCGGCGCCGTCGGGGACCTGCTGCAGGCGGCTGCCGTAGTCGCCGCCCGCGGCACCGACGAACACTCCGGTGGGGGTGCCGCGCAGCGTGGCGTGGTCGATGCCGGCGGCCTCGAACACCTCCCACGCGACCTCGAGCAGCAGCCGCTGCTGCGGGTCCATGGCGACGGCCTCCCGCGGCGAGATCCCGAACAGCTGCGGGTCGAAGCGGACGGCGTCGCGCAGGAAGCCACCGTCGCGGACGTAGCTGCGGCCGGGCCGGTCCGGGTCCGGGTCATACAGGCCGTCGACGTCCCAGCCGCGGTCGGTGGGCATCGGGCCGATCGCGTCGCCGCCGTCGCTCAGCAGCGCCCACAGGTCCTCGGGTGACTCGACGCCACCGGCGTACCGGCAGCTCATGCCGACGATCGCGATCGGCTCGTCGGTGGCGGCGGCCTGGACGGCGGCGGCCGGCGCGGCGATGGTCGCGCCGCCGAGCTCCCGGTGCAGGTGCGCGGCGAGGGCGTCGACGTTGGGGTAGTCGAAGATGACGGTCGTCGGCAGCCGCAGGCCCGTGGACCGGGCCAGGGAGTCGCGCAGTTCGAGGGCGGTCAGGGAGTCGAAGCCGAGGTCCCGGAACGAGCGGGTGCCGTTGACCGCGTCGGCGCCCCGGTGGCCGAGGGCTTCGGCGGCGCCGGCCCGGACGAGGTCCTCCAGCGCGCCGAGTCCGAACTGCCGGGCGTCCACCCCGCCGGTGGTGGGCGCGGCGGGCGGGGCGAGCAGCGACGCGACCTCGGGCAGGTCGGCGATGAGCGGGCGGTGCCGGGCGGCGGTGAACAGCGGCGCGAACTGGGCCCAGTCGACGTCGGCGACGACGGCGGTGGCCGGGTCGCGGTCCAGGACGTGGTGCAGGGCGTCGAGGGCGGCGGCGGGGTCCATGAACTCGATGCCGTGCCAGTTCGCCGACGCGCGGACGTCGGCGCGGGCCATGCCGCCGCTTTCCGGGCTCCAGATGCCCCACGCGATCGACGTGCCGGCCCGGCCGCGGGCGCGGCGGGCCTGGACGAGCCCGTCGAGGTAGGCGTTCGCGGCGGCGTAGGCGCCGTGGTCGCCGCTGCCCCAGACCCCGGCGACGGACGCGTACATGACGAACCGGTCGACGGTGTCGCGGTCGAAGACGGCGTCGAGGTTCGCGGCGCCGCCGAGCTTCGCCGCGGTCGCGGCCGCCAGGTCGGCGGGGGTGGTGTCGCGGAGCCGGCCGAGGACGCCGACGCCGGCGGCGTGCACGACGGTGCGGATCGGGCCGTGCTCGGCCTCGACCGCCTCGACGACGGCGGCGAGGGCGTCCCGGTCGGCGACGTCGCAGGCGGCGACGGTGACCCCGGCGCCGAGGGCCGTGAGCTCGTCGCGCAGCGCGGCGGCGCCGGGCGCCTCGTCGCCGCGGCGGCTGAGCAGGACGAGGTGGGTGGCGCCGTGCCCGGCGAGCCAGCGGGCGGTCTGGGCGCCGAGGCCGGTGGTGCCGCCGGTGACGAGCGCGGCGCCGCGGGGCCGCCAGCCGGCCGGTGCCCCGCCGGCGCCCCGGGTGATCCTGCGCGCGTGGACGGCGCCGTCGCGGACCGCGACCTGGTCCTCGGTGCCCCGGAGGAGGCCGGGCACCGGCGACAGGTCGCCGGTGACGTCGACGAGGCCACCCCAGCGGTCGGGGTGTTCGAGGGCCACGACCCGGCCGAGGCCCCACACGGCGCGCTGCATGGGGTCGCGGACGTGGTCGCCGGGGCCGGTGCTGACGGCGCCGCCGGTGACGCACCACAGGGGCGCGCCGATGCCGGCGTCGCCGAGGGCCTGCACGAGGGTGAGGGTGTCGGCGACACCGGCGGTGACGGGCGCCGGGCCGGGCGACGGGGTCGCGGACGCGGCGAGGGTCGACACGACGCCGGTGAGGCCGGTCGCGACGGCGGCGACGAGACCGGTCATCGCCGCCCGGTCGGTGTGCTCGGCGACGGTGAGCGTCCGGACGGTGGCGCCGGCGCGGGTCAGGGTGTCGTGCAGCGCCTGGTCGCCGGTGTGGGTGACGAGCAGCCAGGTGCCGTCGAGCGCCGCTCCGGTCGTGGAGAGGCGCTTCCAGGTCTCGCGGTAGAGCCAGCCGTCCACTGTGGAGTCGCGGCGGTTCTGGGTGAGCCAAAACCGGTCCCGCTGGAACGCGTAGGTGGGCAGCTCGACCCGCCGGCCCGGGAGGAACGCGGCCCAGTCCGGGGACCAGCCGGCGACGTGCGCGGCGGCGACGGCGGCCATGAGGGTGGCGGGCTCGTCGCGCCCCTTGCGCATCGCGGGGATGCCGCCGACCAGCGCCGACAGTACCCCGTCGGGCCCGACCTCGAGGAACCGTGTGACGCCCTTCTGCTTGAGACGATCGGCGGCGTCGGCGAACCGGACCGTCCCCCGGACCTGCCCCACCCAGTACTCCGGGTCGGTCACCTCACCAACCGATGTCGTCGCGATCGGGATCTGCGGCGGGTTGAACGTGACCGTGTTCAGGACCTCGCGGAACGCGTCGAGCATCCCGTCCATCCGCGCCGAGTGGAAAGCGTGACTCACCTTCAGCCGACGCGTCTTGACGAACCCATTGGCTACCGCTGCGACGGCTTCCTCGTCACCGGACACGACCACGGCGTCCGGGCCGTTGACGGCGGCCAGCGAAACACCCTCGACCAACGCCGCCCGGACCTGCTCCTCCGAAGCCTGGATCGCCACCATCGCGCCACCCGTGGGCAGCGCCTGCATCAACCGGCCCCGCGCTTCGACCACCTTGCAGGCGTCCTCAAGGGACCAAACCCCAGCAACGTGCGCCGCCGCCAGCTCACCGATCGAATGACCGAGGAGGTGATCGGGTCGCAGCCCCCAGGACTCCAGCAACCGGTACACCGCGACCTCAACAGCAAACAGCGCAGGCTGCGTCCACTGCGTCTCATCCAGCCGCGCATCATCCACCTCGACGAGCGCACACACCTCGTCATACGCCGCAGCGAACACCGGGAACGCCTCGTACAGACCGCGGCCCATCCCCGACCACTGCGCACCCTGACCGGTGAACAGCATGGCCGAAGCGGCCTCGAGGTCGGCGGTGCCGGTGATGACGTCCGGGTCGCGGAGGCCGGCGGCGAGGGCGTCCAGGGCGCGGGTCAGGGCGGCCCGGTCGGTGCCGAGGACGACGGCCCGGTGCTCCAGGTGCGCCCGGGCCGTGGCCCGGGTCCGGGCGACGTCGGCGGCGTCGAGGTCGGGATGGCCGGCGAGGTGCGCGGCGAGAGCGGCCGCCTGCGCCGGCAGCGCCTCGGCGGTGTGCGCCGACAGTGCCCACGGCAGCACCGGCGGCGACGGCGCCAGAGGCAGATCGTCCGCAGGTGCGGGGGCCTGCTCCAGCACGACGTGCGCGTTGGTGCCGCTGGCGCCGAACGCCGACACGCCGGCGCGACGGGGCCGGTCGACGGCGGGCCACGGCTGCGCGGCGGTCAGCAGCCGCACGGCGCCCGCGGACCAGTCGACCTTCGACGACGGGGCGTTGACGTGCAGGGTACGGGGCAGGACGCCGTGCCGCATCGCGAGGACGGCCTTGATGACCCCGGCGACCCCGGCGGCGGCCTGGGTGTGGCCGAGGTTGGACTTCAGGGTGCCGAGCCACAGCGGCCGTCGCGGGTCGCGGCCCTGCCCGTACGTGGCGAGCAGCGCCTCGGCCTCGATCGGGTCGCCGAGGGTAGTGCCGGTGCCGTGCGCCTCGACGGCGTCCACATCGGACGCCTCCAGGCCGGCGTCGGCGAGGGCGGCCCGGATGACCCGCTGCTGCGCCGGACCGTTCGGGGCCGTCAGACCGTTGGAGGCACCGTCCTGGTTGACCGCGGATCCGCGCACGACGGCGAGGACCCGGCGCCCGCGCGCGACGGCGTCGGAGAGCCGTTCGAGGAGCAGGACGCCGACGCCCTCGCCCCAGCCGGTGCCGTCGGCGTCGTCGGAGAACGCCTTGCAGCGGCCGTCGGGGGCCAGGCCGCGCTGGCGGGAGAACTCGATGAACGACTGCGGGACCGCCATGACGGTGGCGCCGCCGACGACGGCCATGCCGCACTCCCCCGCCCGCAGCGAGCGGACGGCGAGGTGCAGCGCGACGAGCGACGACGAGCACATGGTGTCGACGGTGACGGCGGGGCCGCGGGTGCCGAACGTGTAGGCGAGCCGCCCGGACAGCACGGCGGCGGCGCCGCCGGTGAGCAGATGCCCTTCGACGCCGTCGGGGGCGCCCTCCGTGGCGGCGCCGTAGCCCTGGTGGCTGGCGCCGACGAACACCCCGGTCTCGGTGTCGCGGATGCGGGACGGGTCGAGGCCGGCGTCCTCCAGGGCCTCCCAGGTGGTCTCCAGCAGCAGCCGCTGCTGCGGGTCCATGGCGAGGGCCTCGCGCGGGGAGATGCCGAAGAAGCCGGCGTCGAACGCGTCCGCGTCGTGCAGGAACCCGCCGTCGCGGGCGTACGTGCGGCCGGCGCGGCCCGGGACCGGGTCGTAGATGCGCTCGAAGTCCCAGCCCCGGTTGAGCGGCACGCCGCCGACGGCGTCGCGCTCGCCGGCGACGAGGTCCCACAGCGCGTCGGGGCCGGTGACGCCGCCGGGGAACCGGCAGCCGATGCCGACGACGGCGATCGGCTCCCGGTCGCGCTCCTCGAACTCGCGGATGCGCCGGTTGGCCTGGCGCAGGTCGGCCGTCACGCGCTTGAGGTAGTCGCGGAGCTTGTCCTCGTTCGCCATCTCGCTCGGCTCCTCATGACAGCGTGCGGACGCCCGACGGCCGGGCGGCACACGGTGATTGGTCGGCGCTGGGTGGTCGGTCGGGGTCCGGCGTCAGGCGCTGACGGCCTCGGCCGGCAGCTCTGCGCCGAGCCGCGTCGCCGGTTCTTGCGTCACTCCGGTGGAGGTCGGCGAGAGGGCGGCGCGGGCGATGGCGGCGACCCGGGCGATCGTCGGCTCCCGCACGATCTCGCCGAGCCGGGCCATGAACAGCGGCTCGGCGTCGGCGCCGACGACGTCGCGGCAGACGGCGGCGACCATCGACAGCATCAGCAGCGAGTCGCCGCCGAACTGGTGGAAGTCGGTGTCGTCGGCGAGCCGGTCGGGGTCGGCGCCGAGCGTCGCGGCCCAGATCGCGGCGACGGCGCGGGTGACGTCGTCGCGGTCGGAGTGGTCGGCCGGGGGCTCGTCGGCGCCCGCGAACGGGTCCGGGAGGGCCCGCACGTCGATCTTGCCGTTGACGGTCCGGGGCAGCTCCGCGACCACGGTCACGGTGGCGGGCACCATGTAGCGGGGCAGCCGTTCGGCCACGAACGCCTGCAGCTCGACCGGGTCGGGCGCGGTGCCGACGACGTAGGCGCACAGCAGCTTGTGGTCGCCGCCGGGGCGGCTGCGGGCGAGGACCGCGGCCCGGCTGACCGACGGGTGGTCCTCGAGGGTCTGCGCGATCTCGGCCGGCTCGATCCGGTTGCCGAGGACCTTGACCTGGTCGTCGGCGCGGGTGAGGAACTCGACCACGCCGGTGTCGGTGACCCGGACGATGTCGCCGGTGCGGTAGACGCGGGTGCCGTCGGCGAGGCGCACGAACCGGGTCCGGGTCAGGTCGGGCCGGCCACGGTAGCCGCGGGCCAACTGGGCCCCGCCGACGTACAGCTCGCCGGCCTCGCCGGGGGCGACGAAGCGGTGCTGGGCGTCCAGGACGTGGGCGGTGCAGTTGTCCGGCGGCACGCCGATCGGCACCCCGGCCGCGGTGTCGGTGCCGGGGTCGAAGGTGTGGGCGAGGCATTCGATGGTGGCCTCGGTCGGGCCGTACAGGTTCATCACCCGGCATTCGGGTCCGAACATGTCGAGGGCCCGCAGGGCGACGCTGCGGCGCAGGACCTCGCCGGCGGCGGCGACGACCCGCACGGTGGCGGGGCGCACGTCGAGCTCGCCGATGAGCTCCAGCAGCGACGGCGTCATCGTCAGCACCGTCGGCGCGCCGTCGGTGAGCAGCGTGCGCAGCGTCGCGTGGTTGAGCTCGCCGTGCGGGAGCAGCACGGACCCGCCCGCCAGCAGCGGCAGGAACAGCGACGTACACGAGACGTCGAAGGCGAACGAGGTGAGCAGCGGCATCCGGGTCGACGCGTCGACCCCGAGCGAGCGGGTGGCCCAGGCGGCGTAGTTGGCGAGGGATCCGTGCTCGATCTCGACGCCCTTGGGCCGGCCGGTCGAGCCGGACGTGTAGATGACGTAAGCGAGGTCGCCGGGCTCGGTGGCGGGCTCGGTCCAGCCGGCCGGCGGCTCGCCGGACAGCTCGTCGAGCAGCACCGTGCGGCAGCCGTCCGGAACCACGGCGCGCGCGTCGTGCGGGCGCTGCACGAGGCAGACCGGCGCGCCCGCGTCGGTGAGGATGTCGTTGAGGCGGGCGTCGGGGTGCTGCACATCGAGGGGCAGATACGCGGCGCCGGACCGCACGACACCCCAGATCGCGGCGACGGCGTCAGCGGTGCGGTCGGCGAGCACCCCGACGACGTCCTCCCGGCCGATGCCGAGGTCGCGCAGGGCGGTGGCGACGACGCGGGAGCGCCGGTCGAGCTCGGCGTAGGTGAGGTCGCCGTCGGGGCCGCTGACGGCGAGCGCGTCGGGGGTGGCGGCGCACTGCGCGGCGAACGCCGGCAGCACGGTGCCAAGCGCCGAAGGCGCGGCGAACGCCGGCAGGACGGTGCCGGGCGTCGAAGGCACAGCGGCGGTCGTCGCCCGCAGCGCCGCCGGGGACAGGGCCTCCTCGATCCGGTCCAGCAGCGCGGTCGCCTTCTCCTCGATGCCGGGCCCATCGTGCCAGCTGAGCATGATCTCGGTGTGCCCGGCGCACTCGACGACGTCGAGCTCGACGGGCCCGCCGGCGGGGCTGCTGGACAGCGAGTACAGGGCGGTCGCGGCGAACGAGGCGGTGCTGAACTCCTCCACGTCGACCCGGCCGAGGTGGGCGAGGGACGCGTGCGACGGGTACCGGTTCTGCTTGGTGGCCTTGCTCTCCAGGGCGCCGTTGATGAGCCGCAGCACCGGCTGCGGGATCTTCAGCACTGCCGGGTCGAGGCGGGCCTGCGCGTCGCGCTCCTCGGCGAGCATCGTGAGGAGGCGTTCGTGGGTCGCCTCCCAGTCCTGCCCGGCCGGCACGGTGAAGGGCAGGCTGTGGGAGAGGCTGGCGGTCGAGCGGGTCTGCGGGGCGTACCGGCGCAGGTTCACCGGCACCGCGAACTGGGCGTCGCCGTCGCCGCACAGCGGGGCGATCGTGGTGGCCAAGCGGGCGATGAGCCCGGGGTGGTAGCCGTCGACGCTGCGACGCAGCCAGAGGGTGCGGCGTTCCTTGCCGGGGGCGCGCCCGCCCAGCAGCGCCGGGTACTGCAGCCCCGGCGGGGTCGGCTTCTGCGTCAGCGGCGGCAGCAGGTCGACCTCGGTGACGGTGTCGGTGGCGCCGACGAGCGGCTCGCCACGCAGGGCCCGGAACACGTCGCCCGCCCACAGCAGCACCCCGCCGGCGTCCATGACGGCGTGGGAGGCACGGAAGACGACCGCCGGCGTGGGGCCCTCGACGTGCAGCACCTCGCAGGTGGGGCCGCCGCGGTGCAGCAGCGGCTCCTGCAGCTCCGGCAGCCGGTGTACCGGCACCCCGCCGGCCTTCGCGGTGCGGACCGCGGGCGGCCGGCCGGTGTCGACCCACTCGCGGCCCTTGCGGGCCAGGCGGGTGCCGGGGCAGGCTTCCGATGCGGCGGCGGCCGCCGCGGCGAGCCGGCATGGGTCGAGCGCACCGGTGCCCTCGACCGCGACCTGCAGCACCGGCACGGTGCCGCGCGGGTGCGCCGCGATCCACCATTCGACGGGCGACACCGCCCGGCGGAACGTGGGGCTCTGATCGGTGGACGGCAAGTCAGCCTCCCTTTCGCCGCGCCGGCGAGCGACACCAGTCGCGTCCCGGCCGCCGCTGCGGCACGTCCGTGCGGCGGCGTCGACTTCTGCAGACGAAGTATGGTGCGCCGTCGCAGGTCGCAGCGGCGCCGACGACGATCTCTAGGAGAACCCTTAAGCCGCAACGCGTTTCGCGGCGCGGATGACGTCCTCGACGAGTTCCATGGTGCGCACCATGGACCGCAGCCCGGCCGCCTCGGCCGGGTGGCCGGCGCCGTGGCCGGCGGTGACGGCCGCGGTGAACGAGGCGATCGCGGCGGACCACTGGTCGCCGGCGGGCAGGACGAGCTCCTCGCTGTGGTCCTGCTCCTCGATGCGCAGCACCGGCTGCCAGGTCGCCACGGGCGTGAACGCCTTGTCCACGGTGAGCCGGGCGGCGCTGCCCCACAGGGTGTACGAGGCGCCGTAGGTGTGCTCGAAGCCGAACTTGACGTCGGCGAGGACCCCGGCGGTGGAGACCAGCAGCGCGTGCCCGGCCACGTCGACGCCGGTGCGGCCGTCGACGCGCAGGCTGCTGCCGGCCACCGTCAGGTCGTCGCCGAGCAGCAGCTGTGCGGCGCGGATCGGGTAGACCCCGGCGTCCAGGAGGCTGCCGCCGCCGAGACCGGCGTCGTAGCGGATGTCGGTGGCGGGCAGCGGCGGGAAGCAGAACGCGCCGCTGAAGGACCGTAGCTGCCCGAGCCTGCCCTCGGCGAGCAGCCGCGCGACCGTGGCGTGCTGCGCGTGGTGCGGGAACGTGAAGTTCTCCCGCAGCACCAGGTCGCGTTCGGTGGCGGCGCGGACGAGCTCGCGGGCACCGTCGGCGGACGTCGCCGACGGCTTCTCCAGCAGCAGGTGCTTGCCGGCCGCGAGGACCTTCAGCCCCCACGGCACGTGCAGCGCGGTCGGCAGCGGCAGGTAGACCGCGTCGACGTCGTCGCGGGCCAGCAGCTCGTCGTAGCCGGTGGCGTCGCAGCCGAACTCGGCGGCGAACGCCTTGGCCTTCTCCGGGTCGCGGCTGGCGACCGCGGCGAGAGTGGCGCCGGGGTGCGCGACGAGGGCCGGGATGCTGCGCCGCCGCGCGACCGACGAGCAGCCCAGGATGCCGAACCGGACCGTCATGCGCCCGGCCTCGCCGCGGAGACGATGTGGACGCTGCCCCCGACGAAGACGTCCTCCTGGAACACCTTCGTGCTGAAGCCCTGCGCGTGCAGCAGCTCCACGACGGCGTCGAGGTTGCCGTCGACGGCGTGCACCTCGGCGACGACCCGGCGGACCCCGGCCCACTGCTCGGCGCGCAGCCCGCGCAGCACCGGCAGCTCCCCGCGCTCGACGTCGATCTTGAGCAGGCCGACGTCGGTGATGCCCTCCTCGTCCAGGACCTCGGCGAGGGTGCTGACGCGGACCTCGTACCGCTCGGCGCCCTCGCGGAACTCCCGCCAGAACTGCTCGCTCGCCTCGCCGTCGACGCCGAAGTTGCGCAGCACCGCGGTCATGTTGCGGTCGTCGTCGGCGTCGTCGCTGACGATCGTCGCCATCATCGTGTGGTTGGGCAGGAACGTCAGCTCGGCGGTGCCCGGCTCGGCGCCGAGCGCCACGTCGAAGACGCGGACGCCGGGCATCAGCCGGGCGGCGTTGTCGGCCAGGCACGCGTTGGTGCGGCGGGCCGGCTCGAAGGCGAGGACCCGCACGCCGGGGATCTTGTCGGTGAAGTACAGGGCGGTGAGCCCGATGTGCGCGCCGACGTCGATCACGACGTCGCCGGCGCCGAGGCCGGCGATGCCGTCGGCGTAGGGCGAGTCCTCGCTCAGGCTGGGCCAGACCAGGACGTCCTGCGGGTTGGTGACGGCGACGAGGCGGCCGTCGTCCGGCAGCGCCACGCGCTGCGGCTCGGTCTGGGCTGCGGTCATGCGGGGCCTGTCCTCTCAGTTCGATGGTTCAAGAGCCGCTGCCTCGTGCAGCGAGGCCTCGACGCAGTCGGCGGCCGCCGCCGCGACGCCGGCGGCCCGGGTGGCGTCGCGCAGCTCCAGTGCCCGGCGCCGGATCGCGGTGTCGGCGAGCATCCGCTCGATCTCGGCGCGCAGCGCCGGCGCGGTGAGCCCGTCGGTGGCGAGGACCCGGCCGGCGCCGACCTCGGCGATCCGGTCGGCGTTCGCCCGCTCCTCGGCCATCTGCGGCACGGCGAGCATCGGCACGCCGTGGTACAGCGCCTCCATGGTGCTGCCCATCCCGGCGTGGGTGATGAACAGGTCGGCGTGCTCCAGCACGTGCAGCTGGGCGACGAACCGCCGCAGCTCCACATTGGGCGGCGGGGTGCCGAGCGCGTCGAGGTCGACGCCGTCGCCGACGGCGATGACGACGTGCCCGCCGAGGTCCGCGCACGCGTCCATACAGGTGCGGAAGAACTGCGGGTTCTGGTTGTAGATGGTGCCGAGGGTGACGAGGATCAGCGGCCGGCGGTCGTCGGTGCGCTCCCAGGTGCCGAGGAACCTGCGCTCGAACAGGCAGGGCCCGACGAAGCGGTAGGTGTCGTCGAACGTCTCGCCGCGGAACTGGAACTCCCGCGGGATGAACACCACCCGCCGGGGCGCGCCGTCGCCGGTCAGCAGCTGCTTCGCGGTGACGTCGGTGCCGAGCTTGCGCAGGAGGCCGCCGAGGCGGGCCAGGAACAGCCACAGCCGCGGCTGCAGGGCGCTGAGTTTGGTGTACCGCTCGCTCATCGACCAGTGGTCGTTGGAGACGAGCATCGGCGAGACCTGCACGGCCGGGGTCTTCCACTCGGCGGCGAGCAGCCGGCCCCACCAGGCGGCGTTGTCGTAGACGACGGCGTCGGGCGGGTGCGGGAACGCGTCGCGCAGCACCGGCAGCAGCGCCTCCGTCTCGGCGAGGCTGGCGGCCATGGCGTCGACGAGGCTGCGGCCGGAGAACTGGAAGGAGCGGAAGTCGCCGGCGAAACGCTCCTGGTACTCGACGACGTCGGAGCTGACCTCGCCGGCGCGGGCCGCGTATTCGGCGGTGGTGGCGTAGGTGACGCGGTGGCCGCGGCGCAGCAGCTCGGCGGCGAGGCCGAGGGTCGGGTTGAGGTGGCCCGCCGACGGCGGGGTGAAGAAGGCGATGTGCGCCATCAGCCACCGTCCCGGGTCTTCGTCCACCGGAACGTGACCAGGCAAAGGATCGTGCCGAGGACGACCCAGCCGCCGAGGGACACTGCGACCCAGCCGAGCTGCCAGCTGTGCGCGGCCTCGTGGGCGGCGTAGCTGTCGGGCAGGAACACCGAGCGCAGGCCCTGGCACATCCACTTGAGCGGGAACACCGACGCGACCCACTGCAGCCACGCCGGCAGGTCGGTGAAGACGAGCGCGGCGCCGGAGATGAACTGCAGCACGAACGCGAACGGCGCGACGACGGCGGGCGCGGAGCGGCTGTTGCGGGGCAGCGACGACAGCGCGATGCCGCACAGGGCGCAGGCGGTGACGCCGAGGATGCTGACCCAGCCGAAGGTGAACCACGCGTCGGCGGTGCCGGGCAGGTGTGTGCCGTACAGCAGCACCGATACCGCGATCAGCACCGCGGTCTCCACGACGCTGGTGACGAGCACCATGATGACCTTGCCGATGAAGTACGCGGAGCGGGGCATCGGGGTGGCCGCGATCCGCTTCAGCCCGCCGCGGTCCCGCTCGATCGCGATCGAGATGGCCAGGGTCTGGAAGCCGGTGACCATGAGACCCGTCGCGATGATGCCGGGCACCAGGTAGTCGCTGTAGGTGACGCCGGGGGCGATCTCGCCGTCGAACATCGAGCTGAAGATGACCAGCGCGAAGACCGGGAACAGCAGGGAGAACACCACGGTCTCGGTGCCGCGGAAGAACTGCAGCAGCTCCAGCTGGCCGCGGTAGAGGCCGAGCGAGACGATGCGCCGCAGCCGGGCGCGGGGCAGGCGCCGGGCCGGTGCGGCGGTCAGGGCGGTCATCGGTCCTCCGTAGTCACAGCGGCAGTCACAGCGGCCGGGGTACCGGCGGCGCCGATCATCTGCAGGTAGACGTCCTCGAGGCTGGGCCGGTGCACGGTGAGCCCGGGCGCCTCCCCGCCGAGCCTGGCGTGCAGGTCCGCGGCGAACTTCGTGGGCGTGGTGGTGTGCACGGTCTCGGGCCCGTCGGGGCCCATCCACGACACGACGGTGGCCTCGGTGTCGCGGCCGCCGAGGGTCTGCGGCACGCCGATGTCGACGATGCGGCCGCCGGCGATGACCGCGACCCGGTCGGCGAGCTGCTCGGCCTCCTCCAGGTAGTGCGTGGTCAGCACGATCGTGGTGCCGCCGGCGGCCAGGTCGCGGATCAGCTGCCAGAAGTCGCGCCGGCTCTGCGGGTCGAAGCCGGTCGTCGGCTCGTCGAGGAACAGCACCTCGGGCCGGCCGATGATGCCGAGCGCGACGTCGAGGCGGCGCTGCTGGCCGCCGGAGAGCTTGGAGGCGCGGGCGTCGCGCTTCTCGGTCAGCCCGACCCGGTCGATGAGCGCGTCGGGGTCCTGCGCGTCGGGGTAGTAGCGGGCGAAGTGCCGCACCACCTCCCCGACGTTGAGGTCCTCGAACTCGCCGGTGGTCTGCAGGACCACGCCGATGCGGGCCCGCCACTCCTCGCCGGCCCGGAACGGGTCCTGGCCGAGGACCTCGACGGTGCCGCCGTCGCGCGGGCGGAACCCTTCCAGGATCTCCACGGTGGTGGTCTTGCCGGCGCCGTTGGGCCCGAGGACGGCGAAGATCTCGCCGCGGTGGACCTCGAAGTCGATGTCGTGCAGCGCGACCGTTTCGCCGTACAGCTTGCGCAGCCCGCGCACCTCGATCGCCGGGCTTTCTCCGAGCGGCCTCACGGCGCCCCCTCATCTGTCGTTTGCAGCGTTTCGCGGGCAACGGCGCTGACCCCGTCGAGGGTCGGCCGGCGGATGATGCGGCCGAGCTCGGCCATGAACGCGGCCTCCCCGGCGGCGCCGACGACCTCGTCGCAGACCCCGGCGAGCATGGCCAGCAGCAGTACTGAGTCGCCGCCGAGCTGGTGGAAGTCGGTGCCGCCGTCGATCCGTCCGGGGTCGACGTCCAGAACCTTCGCCCACACCTTCGCCACGGCGTCGCGGACGTCGTCGGCGTCCTCGTTCAGGGTCGCGGCCCCGGCGAACGGCGCAGGCAGCGCCGACAGGTCGATCTTGCCGTTGGGAGTCTGCGGGAACGCGTCGACCCGGTGCAGGGAGGCCGGCAGCAGGTACCGCGGCAACGACCCGGCCAGGAAGGCCCGCAGCTCCTCCAGATCGGTGCCCGGGTATGCGGCGACGTAGGCGCACAGGACCTTGCCGGCGCCGGCCGGTGCGGGGCGGGCCACGACGACCGCCCGCTGCACCTCGGGGTGCGCCTCCAGGGCCGCGGCAACCTCGGCGGGTTCGACCCGGTGGCCGGCGATCTTCACCTGGTCGTCGGCCCGGCCGAGGCACTCGATCTCGCCGCTGGGCAGGACCCGGGCGAGGTCGCCGGTGCGGTAGACGCGGGTGCCGTCGGCGAGGCGCACGAACCGTTCGCTGGTGAGGTCGGGCCGCCCCCGGTAGCCGCGGGCCAGCTGGGCGCCGCCGATGTGCAGCTCGCCGGTCCCGCACTCGGCGACCGGGCGCCGGTCGGCGTCCAGGACGTGGACGGCGCAGTTCGCGGCGGGCCGGCCGATCGGCACCGTGGCGGTGTCGTAGCGCCCGGCGTGGTGGGCGTGCACGACGCAGCCGACGGTGGCCTCGGTCGGCCCGTAGTGGTTGAACAGCCGGGTCCCGGACCCGAACTGGGCCTTGGCGCGGGCGGCGACGGCCGGGCGCAGCGGCTCGCCGCCGACGACCAGCAGGCGGAAGCCGGCGGGGGCGACGTCGAGGCGGCCGATGAGGTCCAGGTGTGACGGGGTGAGCTTCAGCGCGTTGGCCCCGGACTCCTCCAGCAGGTGCCGAAGGGTCACGTGGCTGGGCTCGCCGGGGACCAGCACGAGGGTGCCGCCGGCGAGCGTCGACAGGAACAGCGCCGTGTTCGGCAGGTCGAAGGCCGGCGAGGTGAAGAGCGCGAAGTGCGTGTCCTCGTCGACGGCGAACACCCGGCCGGCCCAGTCGGCGTAGTTGGCGAGGGCGCGGTGCTCGATCTCGACGCCCTTCGGCGCGCCGGTCGAGCCGGATGTGTAGATCACGTACGCCAGGTCGCCGCCGGACGGTTTCACCGCGACGGGGTTCGCACCGTCCGCGGGCAGGTCGTCGAGGACGACGGTGGTGCAGCCGGCCGGGGTCCGGGCCGCGTCCGCCGCGCGCACCAGACACACGGCCGCGCCCGCGTCGGCGAGGAGGGCGGCGATGCGGGCGTCGGGGTGCCCGGCGTCCAGCGGCAGGTACGCCGCACCGGCCTTCAGCACGCCCCACAGCCCGGCGATCGTCCACATGGAACGGTCGGCGAGCAGCCCGACGACCGCCCCGCGGCCGACGCCACCGGCCGCCAGCCGGGCCGCGACGACGTCGGAGCGGGCGTCGAGCTCGGCGAACGTCATCGAGCCGCCGGGCCAGCGCAGCGCCACGGCGTCCGGATGCGCGGCGACCACCTCGGCGAACCGGTCGACCACGGTCCAACCGGGCGCGGCGTCCACAACGGCGGGGCGCGGCGCGGGTGGTGCCAGCGACGAGGCGACGGCGTCCAGGACCGCCTCCATGCGTTCCTTGACGCCCGGGCCGTCCCGCCAGGTGAGGGTCAGCTCGGTGCGGCCGCCGCATTCGACGGTGTTGACCTCCGGCGCGCTGACCGCGGCGAGCAGCGGCAGCAGGTACGTGGTCCGCGCCTCGAACGTCGCGGTGGAGTGCTCGGCGAGGTCGGCGCGGCCCAGGTGCGACAGCACGGTCGCGGACGCGTGCCGGTCCTTGCGGCCGGACTCCATGAACCGGATCAGGGTCCGCAGCGCCGGGACGGGCATCTTCAGCAGGTTGGGGTCCAGCCGCCAGGTGACCTCGCGGCGCTGCGCCATCGCGGCGAGGAGCCGCTCGTGCAGCGCCTCCCACGGCTCGCCGGCCTCGAGGTCGAACAGCTCGGTCTGCAGCAGGTTGCCGGTGGTGCGGGTCTCCGGCGCGTGCCGGCGCAGGTCGAAGGCGACCGCGAAGCGCGCGGTGTCCAGGCCGTACGCGTCCCGCAGCGCGGCCGCGACCTTCGCCGTCAGCGCCGGGTGGTAGCCGTCGACGGTCCGCCTGGCCCAGACGGTGCGCCGGCCGCGGCCCGGCCGCCCGAGCGGCGACGGGAACCACACGTCGGGCTTGCTCTCGGCGTTGGTGATGCCGAGCCGGTCGAAGACGTCGCCGTCGGTGACGGTGCCGGTGGCGCCCGCGAGGGGCTCGCCGCGCAGGGCCCGGAAGACGTCGGCGATCCACATCGCCTTGCCCCGGCCGTCCATCACCGCGTGGGAGGCGCGGAACACCAGCGCCGGGCGGTCGCCGGGGCACCACAGCACCTCGCACCAGGCGCCGTCCGGCGTCGGCAGCGGGTCGTGCAGGGCGGCGACATCGGCGATCGGACCGGTGCAGCCGTCGATCACCCGTACCCCTGGCGCGCGGCCGGAGTCGACCCACCACTGTCCCTGCCGCCGCAGCCGGCTGCCGGGGTTCGCGGCACCGGCGGCCGCCACGGCGGCGGTGAGCGCCGCGACGTCGACGGTGCCCGTGCCCTCGACGACGGTCTGGATGACCGGCGGGATCCGGCGCGGGTGCGCGACGAACCACCAGTCGGTCGCCGACACGGCCCGCCGGTAGCCGGTGTCCGCGGGCGCCGTCACCGCGTCCCGGACGTCCGCGGTCACCGGCCGGCTCCGCCGGTGGCGACGCTGACCAGCGCCGCGGTGAGCATGGTGTCGGCGCGGCGGCGGGCCAGCAGCGCGAACGCCGCGGTGAGCACGACCAGGTCCCAGCCGGGGACCTCACCCCGCACGTCGGCGGCCAGCGGCCCGTTGCCGCCCGCGGGGACGGTGACGACGACGCTCACCCCTGCGGCGCTCAGCGTGCCGGTGAACCGGGTCCGGTCGCGGGTCACCTCCCAGCGCGCCCCGGGCAGGCCGGGGACGACGCTGCCGTCCGGGTCGAGCCGCAGCACGGGTGCGTCCTCGTCGCCGGCGCACGCCGAGCGGCGGCGCAGCCCGCCGCTGTGCACCGCGACGCTGCCCGCGGCGGTGACGGTCTCGCCGTGGCGGAAGCGGCGGTCGGCGGCGAGCGAGCCGAGCACGGTCCCGTCGGGCCCGGTGAGTATGTAGGCACCCCTGGCGTTGTCACGGCTGAGTGTCAGTGCGGTCATGGTGCCTCCCCGGTCGTGCTGGTGGGTGGATCGGTCAGCCGGCCGCGGGCACCAGTGCCCCGTCGCGGGCCTGGCGGGCGATGTCGCTGACCCGCGCCAGCGTGGGTTCGCGGATGATGCGGCCGAGCTCGGCCATGAACGCCCGCTCGGCGGCGGCGCCGACGACGTCGCGGGACACCCCGGCGAGCATGGCGAGCAGCTGCACCGAGTTGCCGCCGAGGTGGTGGAAGTCGGCCGCGGGGTCGAGGCGGGTGTCGCCGAGGCTCAGCGTCGTGGCCCAGATGCGGGCGACCGCCGACTGCACCTCGTCGTCCGTCGCGGCCACCCGCGCGGCCTCCTGACGGAGCGGGTCCGGCAGCGCCGCCTCCTGATGGAGCGGGTCCGGCAGCGCGGCGACGTCGACCTTGCCGTTGGCGTTGTGCGGCACGGCGTCGATGACGGTCGTCGCGGTCGGCACCATGTACCGCGGCAGGTGCTCGCCGAGGAACGCGTCCCAGTCGGCGGCCTCCGCGCCGGGTTCGAGCACCACGTACCCGTACAGCTGCTTGTGCTCGGCGCCGGGGCGGGTCCGGGCGACGACGACCGCGGCCCGCACCGCCGGGTGGCGCTGCAGCACCTCGGCGATCTCGGCCGGCTCGATCCGGTAGCCGTTGACCTTGACCTGGTCGTCGGAGCGGCCGATGAACTCCAGCTCGCCGTCGGGGCGCACGCGGGCCAGGTCGCCGGTGCGGTACACGCGGGTGCCGTCGGCGAGGTGCACGAACCGCTCGCGGGTGAGGTCGGGGCGGTTGCGGTAGCCGCGGGCCAGCTGGGCGCCGCCGAGGTACATCTCCCCGGTCTCCCCCGCCGCGACGAAGCGCCGCTGCGGGTCGAGCAGGTGCACGGTGCAGTTGTCCATCGGCAGCCCGATCGGCACCGCCGGGCCCGCGTCGTCGGCCTCGCCGCACTCGTGCAGCGTCAGCCCGACGGTCGCCTCCGTCGGCCCGTACATGTTGAGGACGCGGCAGCCGGGGCCGAACATCGACCGGGCCCGGGCCGCGACCGCCGAGCGCAGCTGCTCGCCGACGACGACGAGAGCCCTGAAACCGGCCGGGCGCACGTCGAGCTGGCCGATCAGGTCCAGGTGCGACGGGGTCAGCGACAGCGTGTCGGCGCCCGAGTGCTCCAGCAGGTGCCGCAGCGTGAGGTGGTTGGGCTCGTCCGGGACCAGCACGAGCGTGCCGCCGGCGAGCATCGGGGTGAACAACGCCGTGTTGGACAGGTCGAAGGCGAGCGACGTGAACACGGCGAACGCGGTGCCGGGGCCGCAGCCGAAGCGGTCGGTGGTCCAGTCGACGTAGTTGGCGAGGGCGGCGTGCTCGATCTCCACGCCCTTCGGCCGGCCCGTCGAGCCGGACGTGTAGATGACGTACGCGAGGTCGCCCGGGGCCGGCGTGACGTCGACGGGCGGCACCCCGCCGGTGGCCAGCTCGTCCAGCCGTACGACGGTGCAGCCGGGGCCGGCGACGGGCCGCTCGGCGTACTCGCCCTGCACCAGGCAGACCCGCGCGCCGGCGTCGGCGAGCAGGCCGGCCAGGCGGGCATCAGGGTGCTGCACGTCCAGCGGCAGGTAGGCGGCGCCGGCCTTCAGCACGCCCCACATGCCGGCGATCGCCCACATCGACCGGTCCGCGAGCAGGCCGACGACCGAGCCGCGGCCGGCGCCGAGCTCCAGCAGCCGGGCCGCGACGACCTCGGAGCGGGCGTCCAGCTCGGCGAAGGTGAGGCGGCCGCCGGGCCAGCGCAGCGCCTCGGCGTCGGGCCGGCTCGCGACGACCTGGCGCAGCCGCTGGACCACGGTCGCCGGGTCGCCGGGCGTACCGGTCGCGTCCGTCGCGTTGCCGTCCCAGTGCCGGATCTCTTCCGGTGACAGGGCCTCGGCGACGGCGTCGAGGACGGCCTGCATCCGCTCCGTGCTGCCTGGGCCGTCGCGCCAGGTCAGGGTCAGCTCGGTGCGGCCGCCGCACTCGACGAGGTTCAGGTCGGGCGGGCTCGCCGCGGTGAGCAGCGGCACCGGGTACAGGGTGCGGGCCTCGAACCCGTCCGTGCAGAGCTGCTCCGGCTCGATCCGGCCGAGGTGCGCCAGGACCGTCGCGGACGCGTACCGGCGCTTCTCCGGCGGGCTCTTCTCCATGGCCTTCACCAGCGAGCGCAGGATCGGCCGGGGCAGCTTCAGCAGGCCCGACTCGATGCGGCCGCTGACCTCGCGGCCCTCGGCCATCGCGGTGAGGACCCGCTCGTGAAACGCCTCCCACGGCTCGCCGGCGGCGCAGTCGAAGAGCTCGACCTGCGACAGGCTGCCGGTGCTGCGGACGCCGGGGACGTGCCGGCGCAGGTCGAACGCGACCGCGAAGCGCGCCGAAGGCAGGTCGTAGGCGGCGGTGAGCGCCGCGGCGACCTGCGCGACGAGGCCGCGGTGGTAGCCGTCGACGGTCCGCCGGGCCCAGGCGGTGCGCTTCTCGCCCGCGGGCTGGCCGAGCGGCGACGTCCACTCGATCTTCGGGTTCGGCGGCTTCTGCTCCGGCGCCGGGAAGCGGGCGAAGACGTCGTCCTCGGTGAGGTCGTCGGCGGCGCCGAGCGGCTTCTCGCCGCGCAGCGCCCGGAACACGTCGGCGATCCACAGCGCCATCCCCGGCCAGTCCATGACGGCGTGGGACGCGCGGAAGACGACGGCGGCCGGGTCGCCCGGGCAGTACAGCACCTCGCACCAGGCGCCGTCCGGCGTCGGCAGCGGGTCGTGCAGGGCGGCCACGTCGGCGACGGCGACCCCGTCGGCGGTGCCGCCGACTGCCCGGACCCGCGGCGGGGTGCCGCCGGCGAGCCAGGCCTTGCGGGTGTACCGCAGGGCCGTGTCGGGGCAGGCCGCGGCCACCGTGGTGACGGCGGCGCGCAGCGCGTCGGCGTCGATCGACCCGGCCCCCTCCACGACGGTCTGGATGACCGGCGAGATGGTGTCCGGGTGCGCGAGCCACCAGCGGTCGCTGGCCGACACCGGTTTCCTGGAGGCACGGCCCCGAACGCTCATGGGTCCGTTTCTAACAGCGCCGGTCCTGGTGGATTCCTTAGAGCAGGCCCGGATCGGGCCGCCGCGGGCGGCCAAGACTGTGAAGACGACCAGTCGTGCTGTGCATCCACAGCCACGCGCGCGGCGGCGTCGTAGCGTGCGGTCGGCGTGGTGGAGATCGTCGCCACGCCGTGCCCTGCAGCCGTGCGACGGCAGCACCGAGGAGGTGGCACGTGACTCGAGCATCTTCACTGCTGGATCTGCGCCGAGACCAGCCCGGAGCCGGTGACGGCCGCGGGTCGCTCGCCGAGCGGTTCACCGCGTCGGCGACGGCACAGGGCCGGTTCCGGTCCACCGACGAGTGCCTGCGCTGGCTCGGCGAGCAGCGGGAGCTGCAGTCGTACGCCGTGGAGCGCGTCCCGTTCGACAAGCTGCAGGGCTGGCGGTTCACCGAGGACTCCGGCAACCTGGTGCACCACAGTGGACGGTTCTTCACCATCGAGGGGCTGCACGTCGGCCTGCAGCCGTTCCGGGTGCCGTCGTGGACGCAGCCGATCATCGTGCAGCGCGAGATCGGCATCCTCGGCATCCTCGTCAAGGAGTTCGACGGCGTCCTGCACTGCCTGATGCAGGCCAAGATGGAGCCGGGCAACCGGAACCTGGTGCAGCTGTCCCCGACGGTGCAGGCGACCCGCAGCAACTACACGCGGGTGCACCAGGGCCGGGCGATCCCCTACCTGGAGCACTTCGTCGCGCCCCGGCGCGGGCGGGTCGTCGCCGACTCGCTGCAGTCGGAGCAGGGCGGCTGGTTCCTGCACAAGCGCAACCGCAACATCGTCGTCGAGGCCGACGCCTACGACGACATCGAGGTGCTGCCCGGCTTCTGCTGGATGACCGTCGGGCAGGTGCAGCAGCTGCTGGCGCTCGACGACGTCGTCAACATGGACGCCCGCACGGTGCTGTCCATCATGCCGTTCGCCCGGCCGGAGTCCGACACCGGCGGCGACGACCCGTTCCGGTCCGCGCTGATCCGGTCGCTGGACCCGGAGGCATCCGCCGTACACACGGTGACCGACGCGATCAGTTGGCTGACGGAGAACAAGGCCCGCTTCGAGCTCACCCAGCGCCGCATCCCGCTGCTGGACACCGCCGGCTGGCACCGCGGCGCCGACGAGATCGCCCACCTGTCCGGCGGGTACTTCAGCATCGTCGGCGTCGACGTGCGCGCCAAGGACCGCGAGGTCGGCGCGTGGATGCAGCCACTGCTGCGGCCGGCGGCGCCCGGCCGGCTGGCGTTCCTGGTCCGGCGCATCGACGGCGTGCTGCACGTCCTGCTGCAGGCCCGGCCGGCCGCTGGCGCGCTGGACATCGTGGAGGCCGCGCCGACGCTGCACTGCACGCCGCAGACCTTCCGGACGCTGCCGACGGCGCACCGGCCGCAGTTCCTCGACTACGTGCTGGACGCGCCGCAGCGGCAGATCCGCTTCGACACGTGGCTGTCGGAGGAGGGCGGCCGCTTCCTGCACGCCCTCAACCGCTACCAGGTCATCGAGGTCGAGGACACGTTCCCGGTGACACCGCCGCCGAACTTCATGTGGCTCACCGTGCACCAGCTGATGACGCTGCTGCGCTTCGGCAACTGCCTCAACGTCGAGGCCCGCAGCCTCCTCGCGTGCCTGCACACCCTGTGGTGACAGCGGCACCGGTCCTCGGCGTCCTCGGGGGCATGGGCCCGCTCGCCTCGGCGGCGTTCCTGCAGACCGTCTACGAGGTCGCTGTCGAGCAGGTCGCGCCGGCGGCGGAGCAGCAGCTGCCCCGCTGCCTGCTCGACTCCGACCCGGCGATGCCGGACCGCACCGAGGCGATCCTGTCCGGACACACAGAGGAGCTGACCCGGCTCGTCTCCGACCGCATCGAGGCGCTCGTGCGGCTCGGCGCGACCCGGGTGGTGATGACGTGTGTCACCGCGCACCACCTGATCGACCGGCTCGACCCCGGCCTGCGGGCCCGGCTGATCTCCGTCGTCGACGCGGTCTTCGCCGAGCTGGACGTGGCGGGCGAGGGGCGGTTCCTGATGCTCGCGACGACCGGCACCCGCAAGGCCCGCACGTTCGAACGGTCGGCCCACTGGCCGGCGGTCGCGCACCGGGTCGTGGTCCCGCCGCCGGACGCCCAGGACGAGATCCACTACCTGCTCTACCGGCTGAAACGCGAACCGGTCAGCGCGGAGCTGGTCGAGCGCTTCGAGCGCCTCGCGGACCGCTTCGACTGCCAGGGCGTCATCGCCGGCTGCACCGAGATGCATCTGGTCACCCGCTGGCGGCGGGCGCACGGTGGGGGTCCGGTCGTCCTCGACCCCCTGCTCGGCATCGCCACCGGCCTGAGGAAACTCACGGACGAGGAGACTGACTGATGTTACCCACCGCTCAGCAGTACTGGCGGGATCTCCTGCACGGCTTCGAGGAGCCGACGACACTGACGCCGCAGCGGCAGGTCCGGCGGCCCGGCACCGTGCACGCCGCGTCGGTGGCCTGGGATCCCGCGCAGACCGCGCAGCTCACCGCCGCCGCCGGGCGCCTCGGGCTGCGCGCCGAGGACCTCGTCGTGGCCGCGTGGGGGCTCCTGCTGGCCGTCCAGGCCGGCGCCGACGACGTCGTGCACGGCGCGCTCGTCGACGGCGACACCACCGAGCCCGTGCCGGTCCGCGTCCGTCCCGTCCCGGCGCGGCTGCTGTCGGCGCACCTGCGCGACGCCGCCGAGCAGTACGCGGCCAACGTCCGGCACGCCGGCGTTCCCGCCTCGCAGCTGCCGCACAGCACGTCGCTCGTGCGCTGCGGCCGGCCGGTGCCGGACCCGGCGGACCTGGTGCTGCTCCAGGCCGACCTGGCGGGGCCGGGCGGGCGGCTGCGGCTGAGCGCGCCGGCCGACCTGCTCACCGAGGCCGACGTCCGGCTGCTGCTGGTGCACGCCAGCCAGCTCCTCGCCGCCGTCGCCGCCGCGCCGGTCACCGCGCGGCTGCGCGACGTCGGCCCGCAGTCAGGGTTCGAGCGGCACCGCGCGGTGCGGCAGTGGAACGCGACCACCACCGGCCGGGAGGCCGGCCGCTGCATCCACGAGCTGTTCGAGCGGCAGGCCGCCCTCACCCCCGACGCGGTCGCCGTGCTGCAGGGCGCGGACCGGCTGACCTACGCGCAGCTCGACGCCGCCGCCGATCGCCTCGCGCGCCGCCTCGCCGCGGCCGGGGTCGGCCCCGGCGACTTCGTCGCCCTGCACCTGTCCCGGACAGTACAGACCGTGGTGGCGCTGCTCGGCGTGCTCAAGGCCGGCGCCGCCTACGCCCCCGTCGACGCGGCGCAGCCGGTGGAGCGCATCCGGGGGCTGCTGCGGACGCTGCGGGTGCCGGTGGTGCTCACCGACCCGGCGGCGCTGCCGACCGTGCACGCCGTCACCGAGGCGGTGCCGGCGGTCCGTGAGGTGCTGTGGCTCGGCGCGCCCGGCCTCGGCCCCGACGACACCTGGGCCCTCGCCGAGCCCGCCGCAGACGCCCCGGCACCGCGCCGGGCGGTCGACACCGACGTCGCGTACGTCATCTTCACGTCCGGCTCGACCGGCACGCCGAAGGGGGTCGTGCTGACCCACGCCCCGGTGGTCAACCTCATCGACTGGGTCAACGAGACGCACGCGGTCGGTCCCGCCGACCGCGTCCTGTTCGTCACCTCGCTCGGCTTCGACCTGTCGGTGTACGACGTCTTCGGCGTCCTCGCCGCCGGCGGCAGCATCCGTGTCGCCTCCGACGCGGAGGTCCGCGACCCGCAGCGGCTGCTGACCGTCCTGGACAGCGAGCCGATCACCTTCTGGGACTCCGCCCCGGCGGCGCTGCAGCAGCTGGAGCCGCTGTTCGCGCTGCGCGCCGCGACCACCGCCAGCCGGCTGCGGCTGGTGTTCCTCAGCGGCGACTGGGTGCCGCTGACCCTGCCGGACGCGGTCCGCGGCGCGTTCCCCGGCTGCGAGATCGTCGCGCTCGGCGGCGCCACCGAGGCGGCGATCTGGTCCAACTCGTTCCCCGTCGGCGCCGTCGACCCGGCGTGGACGAGCGTGCCGTACGGCCGCCCGATCGCCAACGCGCACTACTACGTGTTGGACGCCGCGCTGCGGCCCGCCCCGGTCGGCGCCCCCGGCGACCTGTTCATCGGCGGCGACTGCCTGGCTCTGGGCTACCACGGCGACGCCGAGCTCACCGCGGCGAAGTTCGTCCCCGACCACCTGTCGGGGCGGCCGGGCGCGCGGCTGTACCGCACCGGTGACCGGGCCCGGTACTGGGCGGACGGCACCATCGAGTTCCTCGGCCGGCAGGACCAGCAGGTGAAGGTCCGCGGGTTCCGCATCGAGCTCGGCGAGGTCGAGGCGGCCCTGGCGACGCTGCCCGGGATCGCCACCGCCGTCGCCGCGGTCCACGGCGCCCGCGCGGACGCGCAGCTCGTCGCCTACGTCGTGCCGGAGCCCGGCGTCTACCCGGACCCGCGCGACATCCGCGAGCACGTCGCCACGCTGCTGCCCGCGTACATGGTGCCGGCGCACGTCATGACCCTGGACGAGCTGCCGGTGACCGCCAACGGCAAGCTGGACCGCCGCGCGCTGCCGGAGCCCGGCGACGACGGGCCGGCCCGCCCACCGTACGTGGCGCCGTCGACGGCCGCGGAGAAGGCGATCGCCGCGACGTGGGCGGAGCTGCTCGGGGTCGACCAGGTCGGCCTCGACGACAACTTCTTCGACCTCGGTGGGCACTCGCTGCTCATCACCCAGCTCATCGCCCGCCTGAAGGCGACCCTGGAGATCGACGTGCCGGTCCGTGCGGTCCTGGACCACCAGACGGCGGGCGCGTTCGCCGCGGTCGTCGAGGCGGCGCTGATCGCCGAGCTGTCCGCACCGGCCGACGCGGCCGTCTGAGAGAGGAACCTCCCATGAACGACGCCTTCCGCGTGGTGCGCAACGACGAGGAGCAGTACTCAATCATGCCGTCGGACATGACGAACCCGCCCGGGTGGCGGGACGAGGGCACCGTCGGCACCCGCGCCGCCTGCCTCGCCCGCATCGGCGAGGTGTGGACCGACCTGCGGCCGCGCAGCCTGCGCGAGTCCGTCGCGGCCCGCGCCGCGCAGTAGAACGGCCAACGGGCCGGCACCACCGACGGGAGGAGTCGGGGTGCCGGCCCGTTGCTGTGCGCCGGTGGGGTCAGTCCGAGGGGGTTGCGGACTGATCCCGGGCGCTGATCAAAGCGGTGCGCAGCGTCGCGGACACGGCCCGCGCCTGGGCGAGGGCGTCCTCGATCCGGTCGACCCGCCCGGCGGTGCCGGTGCACCGGGCGACCTGGACGGTCCCCCGCAGCTCGTCCAGCAGCTGCGTGACGTGCCGCAGCGCGGCGTCGTCCAGCGACGGCAGCGGGGCCGGCGGCAGTGTGGACGGCGCGGTCACGTGGCTCGCCGGTAGAGCGTGCCCTCTTCCCACACCAGGTCGACCTTGTCCCAGCCGATCGCGGTGGCGGCGTCGGGGAAGAAGCCGCTGCCGTTGAAGTTCGCGCTCGTGTTGCAGAGCACGGGGACGCCGCTGGCCTCGTGGTACGCCCGGAGGATCTCGGTCAGGTCGGGGTCCTGCGCCGGGCTCACGGTCTGCAGCCGGGCGGTGCCGTCCAGGTGCAGCACGGCCGGGATGCGCTCGACCCACGCCGGGCGCACGTCGTGCTCGAACAGCATGTACGGGTCGGGGGTGCCCGGCGAGAAGACCTCCGGGGCGTGCTCCTCCAGGCAGATCGGGGCCACCGGGCGGAACGGCTCGCGCCGCTTGATCTCGTTGAGCCGGTCCTTCATCGCCGCCTCGACGGGCGCGGCGAGAATGCTGCGGCCGCCGAGGGCCCGCGGGCCGAGCTCGGCCCGGCCGTTGAGCACGACGACCGGCTCGCCGGTGGTGTGCAGCAGCCGGCCGAGCTCCGCCGGGGTGCACGGGGCGGCGGACCAGCCGGCCGGGATCTGCGGCGTCGGCTGCAGGCGCGGGCCGGAGCGCACGTGCCAGTCGATGGCGCGCAGGCCGCCGGTGACGCCGAGGTGCGCGCAGGCGGTCCCGATCGCCGAGCCCGAGTCGTCGGGGAACGGCGGCACCCACATCGCCTTGATCATCGGGTGGCCGCGCAGCGCGCTGTTCCACTTGATGTTCAGCGCGCAGCCGCCGGCGAAGCACAGGTTCCAGGGCTCGTCGCCCTTCCACGCCCGGATCTTCGCGGTGACCCGGTGCATCAGCAGTTCCTCGAGGAACTCGTGGACGGTGGCGAGCACGTCGTCGTCGCTGACGCCGAGCCGGGCGACGTCGGCGGCGACGTCGTCGAGGAACGCGTGGACGTAGCCGTGCGACGGCTCGCCGTTGCTGCCGCAGCCGATGATGGCCGCGCGGTACTTGCGGACCCGGTCGGTGTCGGCCTCGAAGTGCTCGTGGAACCGCTCGGCGAGGACGCCCTTCACCGCGTCGCTCGGCTTGCCGTAGGCGATGTACGCCATCAGCTTGCCGGCCACCGACAGGTCGTCGACGTTGCGGGACTTGTCCCGCCGCGCGTACGGGCCCCAGTGCTGCGACGCCATCGAGTACGTGTGACCGATCAGCGGGAAGACCTCACCGCCGGGCTCGATCCGGCCGCGTCCGTCCACACAGTACAGACGCGGGAAGCAGCCGCCGTCCCAGACGAGCACCATCGACGGCTCCTGCCGGACCGCGAACGGGCTGGTGCTGTAGGCGACGGACAGGTGGCTGGCGACGTGCACGAAGCTGGTGAACGGCCGGACGGTGCCGTCGATGTTCAGCTCGCCGCGGTGGGCGGGGCGGCCCGGGTCGGGCACGGCGGGCGTCTCCCGGTAGGGCGCGACGGTCAGGTCGACGGCGCCGGCGATCGTCTGCACCTTGATGTGGCCGTTGCGGGCACCGTCCCAGCCGTCGACGACCCAGTGGTCCACATCGGACACCTGGTAGCCGTGGTCCGCCAGGATGCGCGGCACCAGCTGCAGGTCGTCGAAGTTGCTGTACCGGGAGTTGTTGTCCAGCTTCTGCATCTCGATGTTGAACTCGAGACGGTCGCCGTCGATCAGGGCGATGCCGCCGCTCTGCGTGAATTTGAGCCCGGCTGTGATCACGTAGGCCTCCTGTGCCGTGCCGCTCGGTGCGTGTCGTTGGGTGGTGCGCCTGGCGTGCGGCACCGCCGACCCTGACCATTGGACCGGCTTTGAGCTTGGGAAATTGCTAAGCCAGCCGCGCCAGGCGCAGCACGCTCGCCGGCCCGCCGGTGAGCCAGGCGGCGAGCGGCACGTCGGCGCCGCAGCGGACGCGGATCAGGTCGAGGACCCGCACCGCGCCGAGCGAGTCGCCGCCGAGGGCGAAGAAGTCCGCGGTCTCGTCCACCGGGCGGCCGAGGACCTCGGCGACGACCTCCCGGACGGTCTCGCGGACGGGATCGGCGGGCAGGAGGTCCCGGACCCGCACGGTGGCGTCGGCCGCGACGGTTCGCAGGATCCGCTGGTACGTGCCGGCGAGCCGTTCGATGCTGTCCGGCGTGAACAGGTCCGCGGCGTAGGTGACGTCGCAGCGCAGCCCGCCGCCGTCGGCGCGGATGTCGAGCTCCAGCTCGTGCCGGGCGTGCGCCAGCGCGCCGGCGTCGAGCGGGTCCAGGCGCAGCGGGCCCGCCTCCCGCACCGGCGGCGGGGTGTTGTGCAGCGTCATCGCGACCCGGAAGAGCGGGTTGCCGCCCGGGGGCCGGTCCGGGGCGAGGTGGCGCACGACCGCGTCGAAGGGCACCTGCTGGTGCTCGTACGCCTGCAGGGACCGCGAAACGGTGCGCGCCAGGAGACTCGTGAACGTCACATCCGGCGTGACGTCGCCGCGGAGCACGACGACGTTGGCGAGGAAGCCGATGAGGTCCCGGACCTCGTCGTGCGGCCGGTTGGCGACCTGCGTGCCGAAGCACACGCCGGTGCGGCCGGTCCAGCCGGCGAGCAGCACGTGCAGCGCCGCCGCCAGCACCATGAACGGGGTCGCGTCGTGGTTGTCGAGGCACCCGGCGGGGATGGTGAACCGGTGCGTGCCGGCCCGTAGCGGTAGCGGGGCCGGGCCCGGACGGTCGTAGGGCAGCGGGGCGTCCGGCACGCCGGCGAGCTCCCGCCGCCAGTGGGCGAGGCTCTCCCGGGCGGCGGGTCCCTCCAGCCACTCGTGCTGCCAGCGGGCGTACTCGCCGTGCTGCGGCACCGGCGGTGGCGGGGCGGCGCCGGTCCGGTAGTGCTCGGCGACCTCGGCCGCGAACACGCCGATGGACCAGCCGTCGACGACGGCGTGGTGAAACGTCAGCAGCAGCGCCGCGTCGTCGTCGCCGAGCCGGACCAGGCGGGCCCGCACGAGGGGACCTGCGGCGAGGTCGAACGGGTCCTCTGCGGCGGCGAGCCGGTGCAGCTCCGCCTCGGCGGCGGCGGGGTCGAGGGCGGTCAGGTCGTGCACCGGCAGCGGCACCGGCCCCGGCGGCAGGACGATCTGGACGGGGTGGCCGTCGTGCAGTCGCAGGACGGTCCGCAGCACCTCGTGGCGGTGCACCACCGCGGTGAGCGCGGCGTGCAGCCTCGCCACGTCGAGGGGGCCGGTGAGGCGGGTGTGCGCGGTCGTCAGGTACGCGGTGCCGTTCGGGGCCAAACGGTCCAGGAACAGCATCGCCCGCTGGCTGCCGGACGCGGGCGCCGGGTCGGCGGGCGGGTCGCCGAGGTCGGCGATGCCGCGCCGCCAGGCCCGCAGGCGCAGCTCGGCGCGCTCGTGCGGCGGCCGGGTGGTGGCGTCCTGTGGCAGCGTGTCGACGGTGGTGTTCGGCCGCCCGTCGAGGAGCGCGGCGAGGGCGGCGACGGTCGGGTGCTGGAACAGCTCCCGCAGGCTCAGCTCGACGCCGAGCGCGCGCCGGACCGCTGCGGTGGCGGTGGCGGCGAGCAGCGAGTGCCCGCCGTTGGCGAAGAAGTCGTCGTCGATGCCGAGGCCGGCGACGCCGAGCAGCTCGGTCCAGATGCCGAGCAGGGTCCGCTCGCGGTCGTCGCGCGCGGGCCGCCGCGGGGAGCCGGCCAGGGTGCCGGCCGGCGTGACGACGGTCAGGGCGGCGCGGTCGAGCTTGCCGGTGCGGGTCAGCGGCAGCCGGTCGAGCACCAGGATGTGCGCGGGCACCAGGTACGGCGGCAGCTGCCCGGCGAGCGCCTCCCGGAGCGCGGCACCGTCCAGTCCGGCGGCGCCGGCGACGTGGGCGACGAGCCGCCGGGCGCCGGCGACCTCGACGAGGCTGACCGCGCACTCGGCGACCCCGTCGAGGCGGCGCAGCGCGGCCTCGATCTCGCCCGGCTCGACCCGGTGGCCGCGCAGCTTCACCTGCCGGTCGGCGCGGCCGACGAAGACCAGCCGGCCGTCGGCGCGGCGGCGCACGAGGTCGCCCGTGCGGTACAGCCTGCCGCCCGGTTCGGCGCCGAACGGGTCGGGCACGAACCGGTCGGCGGTGGCGTCGGGCCGGCCGAGGTATCCCCTGGCGACGCCCGCGCCGCCGACGAGCAGCTCACCGACGACGCCGACGGGGACGGGCCGCAGGTGCCGGTCCACGACGTACGCGGTGGCCCCGGCGACGGGTAGCCCCATCGGCACGTCGCCGTCGAGGTCGAGCCGGGCGAGATCGAGGCCGACCACGTGGTCGGTGGCGGTGACCGTGATCTCAGTGGGTCCGTAGGCGTTGACCAGCGACCCCGGCGGACCGGCGGCGAGCACCCGGCGGATGCGGGCGGGGTCGGGCACGTCGCCGCCGACGACCAGGCACCTGACGCCGTCGAACGCGGCCGGGTCGGCGTCGGCGACCAGGTGGAACAGCGCCGGGGTCAGCCGGACCACGCTCGCCCGGTGCTCGACGATCGCCGCCCGGAGCGTGCCGGCGTCCAGGGGGCGGCCGGCGGGGACGACGGCGAGGTGGGCGCCGTTGAGCAGCGCCGCCCACACCATGAACGTGGTGGTGTCGAACGACGGGTTCGCGGTCAGCAGCACCACGTCGCCGGCGGTGACGGGGGCGTGGTCGCCGGTCACCAGGTTGACGATCCCGCGGTGGGTGACGGCGACGCCCTTCGGCTCGCCGGTCGACCCCGAGGTGTGGACGACGTTCGCGAGACCGTCCGGATGCCCGGCGCCGCGGGACCGCCACGGCGCGGCGGCCGACGGACCGGACGCTGTGTCGGACGACGGACCGGACGGCGCGGCGGACGGCGTCACCAGCGGGACGTCTTCCGAGAGGGGCGTGCCCAGCACCGCCCGGATCCCGGCGTCGGCGGCCAGGAGCCGCAGCCGGTCCGGTGGCAGGGCGGGGTCGAGCACGAGGTAGCCGGCGCCGGCCTTGAGGACGCCGAGCATCGCCACGACGAGCTCCGGCGACCGGTCCAGGTGCAGGCCGACCCGGTCGTCGGCGCCGACCCCGGCGGCGTGCAGGGCCGCCGCGACCCGGTCCGAGTCGGCGTCGAGGTCGCGGTAGGTCCACCGACGGTCCGGGCCGCTGAGCGCGACCGCGTCCGGGCGCCGCGCGACCTGTTCGGCGAACCCGGCGTCGAGGGTCACCCCGGCGGTGCGCCCCGGCGGGTTCCACCGCTGGACGGCGTCGGTGAGCTCGGCCGCCGACATGAGCGGCACCTCGTCGGCGCCGATGTCGGGGCGGGCCGCCATCGCCCGCAGGACGCGCACCCAGGCGTCCAGCATCCGCCGCGCCGACGGCTCGTCCCACAGGTCGGTGGCGTACTGCAGCTCGGCGACGAGCGCCCGGCCCGTGTCCACGACGGTGCACGACAGGTCGAACTTCACGGTGTGCCCGGCGCCGTCGCGGGCGCGGACGGTCGCGCCGGGCAGGCTGAAGCCGCGCAGGTCGTCCTCGAGGACCTGGAACAGCACCTGGAACAGCGGGTGCCGCCCGGCGGCCCGGTCCCCGGCGACGACGGCGACGACGTGGTCGAACGGTGCGTCCTGGTGTTCGAAGGCGGCGGTGCACGTGGCGGCGGTGCGGCGCAGCACCTCCCGCAGCGTCGGCGCGCCGCCGAGGTCGGTGCGCAGGGCGAGCATGTTGACGAACAGGCCGACGATGTCGTGCAGCTCCCGGCGGGGCCGGTTGGCGATCGGGGTGCCGACGACGACGTCGGTCTGCCCGGCCCAGCGGCCGAGCATGACGGTGAAGCCGGCGAGCAGCGTCATGAACAGGGTGACGCCCTCGCCGCGGCTCAGCCCCCGCAGCCGGTCGGCGAGGGCCGGGTCGAGCTCCAGGCGGACCCCGGCGCCGCGGTGGGACTCCTCCGCGGGGCGGCGCCGGTCGGTGGGCAGGGCGAGGGTGGCCGCCCCGTCGAGCCGCTCGTGCCAGTACCGCAGCTGCTCCCGCACGGCGCCCTGCTCGACGAGCTCCCGTTGCCAGGCGGCGTAGTCGGCGTACTGCAGGGGCAGCGCCGGCAGCCGGTGCGGGACGGTCGCGCTGAGCGCGGTGTACACGGTGCCGAGCTCCCGGGTGAAGATGCCCAGCGACCAGTCGTCGGTGACGATGTGGTGGAAGGTGAGCGTCAGCACGTGCCGGCGGGGGCCGAGCCGCAGCAGCACGAACCGCGCGAGCGGCAGCCGTTCGAGGTCGAACGGCCGGGCGACCTCGGTGGCGACGATCCGGTCCGCCTCGGCCTCGGCGGCGGCGGGGTCGAGGCCGGTGAGGTCGGCGTGGCGCAGGTCGGGTTCGGCGGTCTCGTGGACGATCTGCCGCGCGCCGCTGTCGGTGCCTTCAAAACAGGTCCGCAGCGCCTCGTGCCGCCGCACGCAGACGCGCAGCGCCTCGGTGAGGTGACCGACGTGCAGCGTGCCGTCGATGTCGACCGCGCCGCCCAGGTTGTACGTCGCGGTCCCCGGCACGAGCTGCTCGAAGAACCAGATGCGGTCCTGCGCGAGCGACGCCCGGCACGCGAAGGCCGCACCGGCGCCGGCCGCCGGGACCGTCGCGGTCACGGGCGGGGGCCGTCGGCGAACCGGTGGCGCGCCACGGGGGTGATCCCGGCGGTCGCGAACGCCGACACCGGCGCCGACGGGGCGGCCAGCTCGCCGGCGAGGGCGGCGACCGTCGGGTGGCGGAAGAGCGTGGCGAGCGGCAGGTCGAGGCCGAGCTTCTCGGTGGTGCGGGCCACCAGCCGCATCGCCAGCAGCGAGTGGCCGCCGAGGGCGAAGAAATCGTCGTCGGCGCCGACCCGCTCGACGCCGAGGACCTCGGCCCACACGTCGGCGAGCTGCTGCTCGAGCGGGGTCCGCGGGGCGGCGTACGGGCCGGCGGCGACGGTGATCTCGTCGTCGGGCCGGGCCCGCAGCGCCTGCTCGTCGACCTTGCCGTTGGCGCTCAGCGGAAGCCGGGGCAGCACGACGAAGCCGTCGGGGACCATGTACCGCGGCAGCCGCCGGCCGAGCGCGGCGTGCCAGTGCGCCACCGGCGCGTCGGCGGGCGTGTGACCGGAGGCCAGGTACACCACGAGCCGGTCCCCGCCGCCGGGGCCCGGGCGGGCCAGGACAGCCACCGCGTCGACGCCGGCGACCTCGCGGACGGCGGCGGCGACCTCACCGGTCTCGATCCGGTAGCCGCGGAGCTTGACCTGGTTGTCGGCGCGGCCGAGGTACTCCAGGACGGGCCCGTCGCCGACCTGCCGCCACCGCACGACGTCGCCGGTGCGGTACAGCCGCTGCCCGGGCTCGAACGGGTCGGGCACGAACCGGTCGGCGGTGAGTCCGGCGGCGCCGAGGTAGCCGCGGGCGACGGCATCGCCGCCGACGTGCAGCTCGCCGGGGACGCCCGGCGGCACCAGCCGCTGCCGCTCGTCCAGCACGACCACCGTGGCGTTGGGGTACGGGGCGCCGATGAGCGCGCGGTGGTCGCCGGTCCCGGCGGCGTCGACCGTCATCCAGGTCGAGTCGATCGTCGCCTCGGTGAGGCCGTAGGAGTTGACGACGTCGGCGGCGGGGCCGAGCAGGTCGCGCATCGCGGCGAGCTCGTTGCGGTAGACGGTGTCGGAGCCGACCACCATGAGGCGCAGCCCGTCGAGGCGGGCGCCGACGGCCTCGGCGTGCGCGGCGAGCGCCCGGGCGACCGCGGGCACGAACTCGGCGAAGTCGATGCGCTCGCGGCGGATCAGCGACAGCAGCGCCGGCGGGTCGAGCAGGGTCTCGCGCGGGCACAGCACCAGCCGCGCGCCGGTGCCGAGGGCCCGCACGAGGTCCCCGGTGAACACGTCGAACCCGAACGCCGCCATCTGCAGCACCGACGTGACCCGCTCCGGCAGCCGGTAGGCCGCCACCCAGCCGTCGAACACGGCCCGCAGGCCGCGGTGGTGCACCATGACGCCCTTCGGCCGGCCGGAGGAGCCGGAGGTGAACAGCACGTAGGCGAGGGCGTCCACCGGCACCGTGGCAGCGGCGTCCACTGTGGACCAGCCGGCGGCGTCGTCGAGGCAGAGCACGGTCGCCGCGGTCGGCGGGACGTCGGCGAGCCGGACCCGGGACGTCAGCACGGCGACGGGCGCGGCGGCGTCGACGACGCCGGCCCGCCGCGTCGCGGGCCAGTCGACGTCGAGGGCCGTGAACGCGGCGCCGGCCCGCCACACGCCGAGCACGGCGGCGACCGTGTCGGCGGACCGGTCCAGCAGCACGGCCACGACGCCGTCGGGCCCGGCGCCGGCGGCCCGGACCGCCGCGGCGACCCGGCCGGCGCGCTCCCACAGCTGCGCGTAGCTCAGGGTCGCGGCGCCGTCGGTGACCGCCGGCGCGTCGGGCACCCGCCGCACCTGCTCCGCGATGGCTGCCAGCACGGATCCGGCGCGGTCGGCGCCGGCCCTGGCGCCGCGGCCGGCGGCCAGCAGCAGCGAAGCCTCGCCCGCGGCGAGCACGGGCACGTCGGCGACCCGCAGCGCGGGGTCGGCGGCGACGGCGGCGAGCACGCCCTGGAACCGTTCGACCAGCAGCCGGGCGGTCCGCTCGTCGTAGAGGTCGATGCTGTACTCCAGCTCGCCCTCGATGCCGGCGGACGGGCCGCGCTCCCGCATCGAGAAGGTGAGGTCGAACTTCGCGGTCGTCGACGGGTGCGGCTCCTCGCGCAGGGTCAGCCCGTCGAGGGTGATGTCGACCGGCGTGGTGTTCTCCAGCGACATCATCACCTGGAACAGCGGGTGCCGGGCCGCGACGCGGGGCGGGTTCAGCGCCTCGACGAGCTGCTCGAAGGGCAGGTCCTGGTTGCCGTAGGCGGCCAGGTTCCAGTCGCGGACGCGGCCGAGCAGCTCCGTGAACGTGGGGTCGCCGGAGGTGTCGGTGCGCAGCACCAGGGTGTTGACGAAGAACCCGACGAGGTCGTCGAGGGCCGGGTCCATCCGCCCGGCGACGGGGCTGCCGACGGGGATGTCGGTGCCGGCGCCGAGCCGGGTGAGCAGCGCCGCGAGGGCCGCCTGCAGCAGCATGAACATGCTGGCGTCGCCGGCCCGGGCGAGCGTCTCCAGGCGGGCGTGCAGGGCGGCCGGGACGTCGAACGTGACGACGGCGCCGTCGTAGCTGGGCTCCGGCGGGCGGGGGCGGTCCGCGGGCAGGGTCAGCTCGACGGGCAGCCCGGCGGGGGCCTTGCGCCAGAACGCGAGCTGTCGTGGTGCCTCGCTGTCGAGCAGGCGGCGCTGCCACACGGCGAAGTCGGCGTACTGCACCGGCAGCGGCGCCCAGCCGGGTTCGCGCCCGTCGCGGCGGGCCGCGTACGCGACGGCGAGGTCCCGGGCCAGGGGCTCCATCGACCAGGCGTCGCCGGCGACGTGGTGCACGACCACGGTGACGACGTGCTCGTCGGCGGCGGCCGCGAACACCCACACCCTGATCGGTGCCTCGGCGGCGAGGTCGAAGGCGTACTCGCCGGCGGCCGCGACTGCCGCGGCGATGCCGTCGGGTGCGACGGGGACGACGGTCACCTCGGCCGGGTGCGTGCCGGGCGGCGCGATCCGCTGCCGGGCGCCGCCGTCGGCGTCCTCGACGGTCGTGCGCAGCGTCTCGTGGCGGGCCATGAGGTCGCCGAACGCGCGGTGCAGCGCGGCGACGTCGAGCGGGCCGGTGAGCCGCAGCGACATGGCCATGTTGTAGGTCGAGCTGGCGCCGAACAGCCGGTGCAGGAACCACAGCCGCTGCTGCCCGTAGGACAGCGGCACCGCGGCGGGCCGCTCACCCATGACGAGCGCGGGCCGGTCCGAGACGGCCGCGGGCACCGGCCGGTCCGAGACGTCAGTGCCGGCGGTGTGCGCCACGCCCGAGACCGTGCGCGCCACGCCGGCGACCGTCGGGGCCTCGAACAGCGCCCGCACCGACATCTCCACCCCGAACGCGGACCGCACCCGGCCGACGAGCCGCGTGGCGAGCAGCGAGTGGCCGCCGAGGGCGAAGAAGTCGTCGTCCACGCCGATGTCGTCGCGGCCGAACAGTTCGCTCCACAGGTGCAGGATCCGCTGTTCCGCTGGTGTACCGGCAGCGCGTCCGGCCTTGCGGGCACCCGCCTCCAGCGGCATGGCGGCGAGCGCCTGCCGGTCGGTCTTGCCGCTGGTGAGCTGCGGCAGGCCGGGCAGCGCGACGAACCGGGCCGGCAGCATCGCCGGGGGCAGCAGGGCGCTGAGCCGCCGCAGCAGCGCCGCGGGGTCCTCGGCGACGGCCGGGTCGGCGGCGAGGTAGGCGACCAGCTGCCGGTCCCCGCCTTCGTCGGGGCCGACGGTGCGGATGAGCACGGCCGCGTCGGTGACCTCCGGCAGCGTCCGTAGCGCCGCCTCGACCTCGCCGAGCTCGACCCGGACGCCGCGGACCTTCACCTGCGAGTCGGCGCGGCCGATGAACTCGAGGTCGCCGGCGGCGTCGCGGCGCACCAGGTCGCCGGTGCGGTACATGCGGGTGCCGGGCGGGCCGAACGGGTCGGGCCCGAACGCGGCGGCGGTCAGGTCGGGCCGGTTCAGGTAGCCGCGCCCGAGTCCGGCACCGGCGATGTACAGCTCGCCGACCGCGCCGGGGCCGACATCGCGCAGGTCGCGGTCCAGGACGTACAGGCGCGCGCCGGTGACCGGCCGGCCGATGGGGGCGGTCGCGGTGCCCGGGTCGGGGCGGCACGGCCAGAACGTCGACTCGATCGACGACTCCGTCGGCCCGTACAGGTTGTACAGCGGCGCGTCCAGCACCGTGAAGTACCGCCGCACGAGGCCGATCGGCAGGGTCTCGCCGCCGCACAGCACGTGCCGCAGTGTCGCGCAGGCCCCGGCGCCGGGCTCGTCGAGGAACTCCCGCAGGGTGCTGGGCACGAACTGGACGGAGGTGACCCCGGCCCGCTGGATCAGCGACACCAGGTACCGCGGGTCGTGGTGCCCGTCGGCGGCGGCGACGACGAGGACGGCGCCGACCGACAGCGGCCAGAACAGCTCGTGCACCGACGGGTCGAAGGTCAGCGGGGTCTTCAGCATGGTGCGGTCGCGGCCGTCGAGCGGCTGCTCACCCTGCCACCACCGCAGGGTGTTGACGATCCCGGCGTGCGGCACGACGACGCCCTTGGGCCGGCCGGTCGACCCCGACGTGTAGATGACATACGCGGGGTGCGCCGGCAGCAGCCCGCGCTCCGCCTCGTCGACGCGGCCGGCGCCGGCGTCGAGGCCGGCACGGACCCCCGGGTCGTCGAGCACGACCACGTGCCGGCCGGGGGCGGCCGGCACCACGCCGGCGGCCGCGGCGACGGTCAGGACCACGACCGGCCGGGCGTCGTCCAGCAGCGCGGCGACCCGGTCCGCGGCGTGCTCGGTGTCCACCGGCAGGAACGCGGCACCGGCCTTGCCGGTGGCGAGCGCGCCGACGACGAGGTCGGTCGAGCGGGGCACGGCGAGCGCGATGACGCGTTCGGGGCCGGCGCCGAGGTCGCGCAGCAGCCGGGCGAGCCGGTCGGCGCGGGCGTCGAGCTCGGCGTAGGTGAGGACCTCGTCGCCCGACATCAGCGCCATGGCGTCCGGCGTCCGCCGGGCCTGCGCCTCGAACAGCCCGGGCAGCGTCTCCGGTTCGGCGGCGGGCGCGGCGTTGTCACAGGGGATCAGCAGCGGCCGGACCGGCGCCGCGGGGTTCCGCAGCAGGTCCCGGAGGAGGTCTTCGTAGCGCCGCAGGTGGTCGCGGACCGTCCCCTCGTCGAACAGTTCCGCGTCGTATTCGCAGGTGATGATGTACGAGCGGGGCATCGCGAGGATGTCGACCTCGAAGTCCGCCTTGGCGAACCGGCGGGTGGTGCGCAGCAGCGCCAGGTCCAGGCCCGGCACCGTCGGGATCCGCAGCGGCCGGTCCAGGTTGAAGAACGAGCCGAAGATCCGCTCCCCCGGCGCGAGGGTGACCGGCAGACGGTCGCGGACGGCCTGCACGGAGAAGCCCGGGTGCTGGTAGTCCTCGGCGAGGGCCCGCTGCACGGCCCGCAGGTGCGCCTGCACGGTGCCGTCCAGCGGCACCCGGCTGAGCACGGGCAGGACGGTGCTGCAGTTGCCGACGAGGTGGGTGCCGCCGGGCAGGTCCCGCTGCGCCAGCGGCACCCCGACGACGAGGGCGTCCTGGCCGCTGAGCTGGTGCAGCAGCCCGGCGTAGGCGGCGAAGAGCACGGTGAACGGGGTGCAGCCGAGCTTCGGCCCGACCGTCGCGACGAGCTGCGACACCTCCGCGGACACGGTGTGCTCGACGCGGCCGCCGGCGCGGGCGGTCCTCGCGGTACGGGGGCGGTCGGACGGCAGCCGCAGCACCGGGAACCCGCCGGCGAACCGCTCGTCCCAGTACTCGGTGTCGGCCGGGCGGTGCTCCAGGTGCTCGACGTAGTCGCGGAACCTCGGGGCCGGAGGCAGGGCGGCGCCGGTGCCGTCGCGGTACAGGGCGAGGATCTCGTCGATGAGCACGCCGAAGGACCAGCCGTCGATGACGCTGTGGTGCACGGCGAGGTGCAGGTGGTGCAGCTGCGGGGCGAGGCGCAGCAGGTGCGCCCTGAGCAGGGGGCCCGCGGCGAGGTCGTAGGCGTCGCCGGCCCGCTCGTGCAGCCACGCTTCGATGCCCTGCGGGTCGGCGGTGAGGTCGACCAGCGGCAGGTCGGTGGCGGACGGCGGCAGGGCGCGCTGGCTGCCGCCGTCGGTGGCGAAGACCGTGCGGAGGCTGTCGTGGCGGGCGACGACGTCGGTGAGCGCGCGGCGCAGCGCGGCCACGTCCAGCGGGCCGCGTATCACGATCATCACGGACTCGTTGTAGGCGCGCGAGTGGTCCGCGCCCATCTGGTCCAGGAACCAGATGTCCCGCTGCGCCGCGCTGAGCGCATACGGCCCACCGGCCGGCGCGGGCACGGACGGTACCGGCACCGGTACAGAAACGGGCTGGGGCAACGGCGGTACAAGCGCGGGCGCAGGCGGTACAAGGGCGGGAGCGGGCACCGGGTAGGCGCCGGTGAGCAGGGCGTGGGCCTGGCCCATCACCCGCGAGTGGACTTCGAGCATCCGCAGGACCGGGTCGGTCTGCGCCGTCTGCGGCTGGCGATCGTCCACAGTGTCCGGACCTCTCCGTGGGTGGCCTCCGCGGCGCAGCGGCGATTGGCTCGGCCGGCCACCGCCCGTGGCAGGTGACCGGCCTGGCACCTCGCGGCCCGCCGGGCCGTCACCCTGGCCCGGCGGGTCGCGATGCCGTCATCAGACCCCAGCCGCCGACCCCGCTCAAGTCGCCGGCGGCAACACTGGGCGAATCGCTAGCCCGCCCGCCGCACCGCGCCGGTATCGTCGGCCACCGAACGGTTACCGAACGGAACAGGGCTGATGACGCTGTCTGGAAGCGACACGCACACGCCGGTGCCGTTGCGGCACAACCGCGACTTCGGGATCTTCTGGGCCGTGCAGGCGCTGTCGACGCTGGGCAGCTCGTTCTCCCTCGTCGCGATCCCGCTGCTGGTGCTGCACGCGACCGGTTCGGTGGCGCAGATGGGTCTCATCACCGGCATCGCCGGGGCCGGCACCGTCGCGAGCGGGCTGTTCGCCGGTGTCCTCGTCGACCGGGTCGACCGGCGGCTGCTGATGATCTGGTGCGACCTGGCCCGGCTGCTGCTCTACGCGGCGGTCCCGGTGGTGTGGTGGACCGCCGGCGAGCACGTGTGGCTGCTGTACCCGGTGATCGGTGTCGCCGCCGTGTTCCAGATGGTGTTCGACGTCGCCTGTTCCGCGGCGGTGCCGAACATCGTGGCGCGGGAGCAGATCACGGCCGCCAACAGCCGGCTGCAGGCCACCTACGGCGCGGGGTTCGTGCTCGGGCCGATGGCCGCCGGGTTGGTCGCCGCGCTGGCCGGCCCGGTGACCGCGGTCGCCGTGGACGCGGTGACGTTTGGCGTCTCGGTGGTGGGGCTGCTGCTGATCCGGCTCCGTCCGGCCACCGGCGGGCCCGCCATGGACCCGATCGCCGGGCGGCCGACGGCCGTGTGGCGGGACCTCGCCGTCGGGGTCCGGTTCCTGTGGCGGACGCCGGTGCTGCGGGCGATCACCCTGCTGTACACCCCGGTCACGTTCCTCAGCCTCGGCCTGGTGGACGTCTTCATCTACTACGTGCGGCACGACCTCGGTCAGGGGGACCGGGTCGTCGGCGGCCTGCTCGGTGCCGCCAGCGTCGGCTCGATCGTGGCCGCGGTGATCACCCCCGCGGTCCGCCGCCGGGTCGGTTTCGGGCCGGCGTGGCTGGCGGCGTACCTCGCCTGCGGGGTCGCGATCGCCGCCGCCGGCCTGGTGTACCACCTGGTGGTGGTGCTGGTCGCGGCGGTGGTGTTCGCGTTCGGCGAGACGATGGCGGGGATCAGCTCCGCCTCCCTGCGCCAGACGGTGACCCCCGACCACCTGCTGGGCCGGGTCACGGCCGGCTTCTGGATGGTGCACCACGCGTTCGGGCCGGTCGGCGCGCTGGTGCTGACGTCGGCGGTGGCGCACGCGGGGGTGCACGGGCCGCTGATCGCGGTAGGAGTATCGTTCCTGGCGATCGTCGCCGCCGGGCTCCTCACCCCGCTGCGGGCCGCGGCGAGTCGATGATCAGGTTCTGGCGTCACGCCACACCTTTCGTGATCCGCTCTCACGTCACGCCGTGCTGGCTATGCTCCGCCGGTGTCAACCATGCGACTGATGGTGCTCGGGCTGGTGTCGTCGCTCCAGCCCGTGCACGGCCATGACATCCGCCGCGGTCTGTTGGCGTACGACGGAAGACCGGCGATGAGCGTCCCCGCTGGTTCGGTCTACCACGCGCTGCGCAAGCTCACCGCCGAGGGCCTGCTGGAGCCGGTGGAGACGGAGCGCAGCGGCGCCCGGCCCGAGCGCACCACCTACCGGACCACGCCCGCGGGTGTCCGCGAGTTCCGGGTGCTGCTGCGGCGGTACTGGTGGCAGTACCAGCTGCCGAGCGACCCGTTCCTGTCCGCGCTGTCCTTCCTGCCGTCGCTGTCACGGGCCGAGGCGGTGACGGCGCTGCGCACCCGAGCAGGCATTTTGTGGTCCTTCGCCGAGCAGCAACGCCGGGACCTCGACGATCGCACCGTCGATCGGCCGGAGCACGTAGAATGGCAGCTGGAGCGGGCCCTGCGTTGGTTCGAGTGTGAAGCCGACTGGTGCGTGGAGATCGCCGACCGTATCGAGGACGGGATGGGCGTGCACGACACCGACCTGCTGCCATTCCCACCTGCAGACGTCGACGAGGCGCCACCGTCACCGGACGGCGCACTCGCCGCGCGCCCGCGACGCCGCACGCCGGGTAGCCGCGCGACCGCGCGGGCCTGACCGTCGGCCGATCCGCCACCCGGACGGCCGCATTCGACCGAGGAGCTACATGCCTGCCGTCCTGACCAGCCGCCCGCCAGGTGGCACTCGTCTTCTCGGCGTCGGCGCGTACCGGCCCGACCGGATCGTGACCAACGACGAGGTCTGCGGGCCGATCGACTCCTCCGATGAGTGGATCCGGCAACGGTCGGGAATCGTGACGCGCCGCCACGCGCGGCCCGACGAGACCGTCGCGAGCATGGCGGCCGCCGCCGCCCGCGACGCGCTCGCGTTCGCGGGGGTGCCGGCCGAGCGGGTCGACACGGTGATCGTCGCGTCCATGTCCAACCTGCAGCAGTCGCCGCCGATCGCGCCGGAGATCGCGCATCGCGCCGGCGCCGGGTCCGCCGCGGCGCTGGACGTCGGCGCCGCCTGCTCCGGGTTCTGCCACGGTCTCGCCGTCGCCGACGCGCTCGTGCGGGCCGGGACCGCCGGGTACACGCTGGTCATCGGCGCCGAGCGGATGACCGACATCATCGACCCCAAGGACCGCTCCACCGCCTTCCTGTTCGGTGACGGCGCCGGTGCCGTGCTGGTCGGCCCGGCGGCGCTGCCGGGGATCGGGCCGGTGGTGTGGGGCTCCGACGGCGCCCGCAGCGGTCTCATCGCGCACAGTGACTCCTGGCTCGCGGTCCGCGACAAGCCCGAGTTCTGGCCGACCATGCGGATGGCCGGTCAGGAGGTGTTCCGCTGGGCGATCCAGCAGGTCGCGCCGACCGCCCTCGCCGCCGTGGGCGCGGCCGGGCTCGACGTGGCCGACCTGGCCGCGTTCGTGCCGCACCAGGCGAACCTGCGCATCATCGACAAGCTCGCGGCGGCGCTGCGGCTGCCGGACACGGTGCGGGTCTCCCGGGACATCGTGGACACCGGCAACACGTCGGCGGCGTCGATCCCGCTCGCGCTGCACACCATGCTCACCGGCGGCGGACCGGCGCCGAGCGGACCGGCGCTGCTGACCGGGTTCGGCGCCGGGTTGTCCTACGCGGCGCTGGTGGTCGACCTCCCCTGACTGGTGCATTCACCAGTCATTCACACCCGTCCGTGCGCGGGCGGTAGCTTCGCGTGGCGGGCGTCAGGCACACTGCGTCCATGGGTCGTAGCGAACGACGTCGATTCCTGATCGTCGCCGTGTGCCTGGCGCTCGTCACCACCAGCGCCTGCACACCCGAGCAGGGCCGGGGCGGCGCGAACTCGGTGCCCGCCTACGCGAAGCCGCCCCGCAGCTTCGCCGACGTGCTCGACCAGTCCGGCGACCGGCCGGTGAAGGCCGACCAGCACAGCCTGTCCGTCTCGCGCAGCGCCGCGTCCTCGCGCGTCACCGACGACCTCGGCCAGGGCATCGTCCTGCGCGACGGCGCCGTCGAGCTCACCGCGCGCAGCGCCGGCAAGGGCAGCGGCGGCTCCGCCGCCAAGGGTGTCGTCGTCTTCCGCGACGCCGTCGACGGCACCGACGTCGCCGAGCAGGTGCTCGCCCCGGAGGCGGCCCGCATCTTCTACGTCGTCAAGAGCGCCGCCGCGCCGGTGTCGTTCGACACCGCCGTGTCGGGGGCCACCCCGGTGCCCGCCGGGGCCGGCGTCGTGCTGAAGTCCAAGGACGCGACCGTCGGCGCGATCCCCCCGTCGTGGGCGTACGACGCCGACGGCAAGCTGGTGCCGTCGCACTACGAGGTGCACGGCAACACCGTCCGCCTGGTCGTGGAGCACCGGACGGCCGGCGTCGCGTACCCCGTCGTCGCCGACCCGCCGTTCATGCTCGGCGCCGGCGGCCGGCTCGTCGGCGCCCAGCTCCTCGGCGGGATCTTCGAGTGGGCGGCGATCGCCGCGATCACCTGGGGCGTGGTCAAGTTCGACTCGAACGGCTGCCTGACCCTGAGCACGTTCGCGTCCTGCGCCCTGCATCCGCTGGAGCACGACTGGGGCAACAAGGCCGCGCCGAAGGCCTCGGCGTTCGACGCGAAGATGCCGAAGCTGAAGGGCGACCGCCTGCCGGACGCCCAGCGCACGCTCAACCAGCTCGGCCTGCGCAACGTCCACCTCGTCGACGACACCGGCAAGGACCGCACGGTGCTGGACCCGAAGAACTGGGTGGTCGCCGCGCAGTCCCCGGCCGAGGGCACGACCGTGCACGCCAACACCGAGCTCACCCTGCGCGTGCGCAAGCCGTCCGACGGTGAGGGCGGCTCCGGCGCCGCCGGCGCCGTGCCCAACGTCATGTGCATGAACCTGCAGGAGGCGCAGGATAAGCTGCGCGACGCCGGCTACCGCACCACCTCCAAGGACCACACCACCCAGGGCCGGCGGCAGGTCCTGGACCGCAACTGGCTGGTCGTGGCGCAGTCCCCGAAGCCGGGCACGGCCGCCGCGAAGGACACCCAGGTCGTCATGGAGGTCGTCAAGTACGGCGAGCCGACCGGCTCCTCGGGCTGCAAAAGCTGACCTCAGCGGCTCGCGTACAGGAAGTACAGCGCGGTCCCCCGGTACTCGGGCAGCTGCACCGTGCTGGTCCGCAGGCCGTGCGCGGCGAACAGCTTCTCCGCCTCGGCCAGCTCACCGCCGGGCGACGCGACCTCGACGACGGCGTGCCGCACCAGATCCCAGGTCGCCTCGTCCAGGCCGCGCAGCACGGCCAGCTCGGCGCCCTCCACGTCGATCTTCAGCAGGTCGATGCGGGTGAGGCCGGCCCGCGCGGCGACGTTGGGCAGCGTGTCGACCCGGCAGTCGACGAGCCGCTGCTCGAACCGGCCGTCGAGCATCTCGTCGAGGCGGCCCAGGACCACCTGGCGCAGCTCCTCGTCCAGGTCCGCGGCCGTGTTCTCGATGTAGGCGCGGACCAGGGCCCGGTCGGCCTCGGGCTCGGCGTCGATGCCGGACATCATGGTGTACTGCGGGTAGTGGCGGATCCTGGTGTGCCGCGGGTGCTCGCCGAGCGCGAGCTGGTGGGTCTGGATGCCGGGGGTCCCGGACGCGTTGCGGCACAGCACGTCGAACACCTCCGGCACCGGCTCGAACGCGTGGACGGTCGCGCCCGGCCACCGCCCCGCGGCGAACAGGCTGAACAGCCCGATGTTCGCGCCGGCGTCCACGACGACGGGCGAGTCCGGCAGGTCGAGACCGTCAGGGTGCAGGTACACCCGGTCCACGAAGATCTCCCGGTACAGGTACTCGGTCTCGCTCCGGTTGAGGCTCCAGACCGTCCTGCCGTCGGGCAGGCGCATGCTGTGCGTCGTCATCGGACCCGTCCCTTCCGCGCCCCGGCCGGTGCACCGCGCGCCGCCGGAGATCACCGGCAACACTCCGGCAGATCCGGTAGGGAGATCACTAAGGTCTCGGCGCGCCGGTCAGCGGCCTGACTCCGCGTGCTCGGTGACCACCTCGCCGATGACGCGACCGGCCTCGGCGGCGGTCGCGGGGTCGGCGTCGAGGGCACCGGCGTAGACGATCAGCGCCTTCCACAGCGCCCAGCCCCGGCCCCGGGCCCACGTGCCGTCGTCGGTGCCGAGCGCCGAGCGGAACGCTGCGCGGCTCGCGCCGGACAGCACCGTCCAGGCGATCGCCGTGTCGCAGGCGGGGTCGCCGACGCCGCAGGTGCCGAAGTCGATGACGGCGGCCAGCGCACCGTCGCGCACCAGCAGGTTCCCGGGGGCGATGTCGCCGTGGAACCACACCGGGGCGCCGTCCCACCGGGCCCGCAGCGCCTCCTGCCAGATCGCGGTGACGGCGTCGCGGGGCACCAGGTCGCCGAGCGCCTCGACCGCGCGCCGGGTCTGCGCGTCGTACACCCGCAGCGGACCTCCGCGGAACCAGTTGTGCAGCCCGGGTTCGGGGCCACCGGCCGGGTCGGCGTGCCGCAGCGCGACCAGGAAGGCGCCCAGGTCGGCCGCCAACCCGGTCAGGTCGGCGACCGTGTCGGCGCCGACCGGGTCGCCGTCGATCCACCCGTACACCGACCAGTGGAAGCGGAACCCCTCACCCGGCTCGCCCATCGCCAGCGGCGCGGGGACGGGCAAGGGCAGGTGCGGGGCGAGCCTTCGCAGCCAGCGGTGTTCCTTCTGTACCGCCAGCGCGTACTCCGCCGCGGTCGGCAGCCGCACCGACATGCGGTCGCCGAGGCGGAACGTCTGGTTGTCCCAGCCGCTGACCGCGACGGGCCGCACGGGCAGGCCGGCCCACTGCGGGAACTGCGCGGCGACCAGCCGCCGCACGACACCCGCGTCGACGAGCCGCCGGTCCGGCATCGGGATGGCATCTGGGCCGGCGTCTTCCGGGTCGGAGGTCACGCCCCAACTTCACAAGACCGGCGCCGGGCGGCAACCGTATTGTGCGGCCGCGCCGTACGCTGGACGCCTTGACAGTCCTCCCCGCCCTAAAGGGCGGGGATTCCCTGGGTCACCCCAGGGGGTTCCTGCTTCACCGACGACTGCCTCGTCCGAGAGGACTCTCGTTGAGGTCTTACACCGCCTCCACAGGCGATCACGGAGAGCCCCTCCGCGAGGATGTTGCGGGCTGCGTTGACGTCGCGGTCGTGGACGGTGCCGCACCGGCAGGTCCACGACCGCACGTGCAGCGGCATATGTTCAGCGAGTGCACCACAGGTCGAGCACAGTTTGGACGACGGGAACCAGCGGTCCACGGCGACCAGGGTGCGGCCGTGCCATCCGGCCTTGTATTCGAGCATGGTGCGCAACTGCCGCCAGGCCGCGTCGCAGACGGCGCGAGCCAGGCTGTGGTTTCGGATCATGTTGCGCACGGTCAGGTCCTCGATCACGATCGTTTGGTTTTCACGAACGAGTCGAGTGCTCAGTTTGTGCAGGTGGTCACGCCTGCGGTCGGTGATCCGGGCGTGGACGCGGGCGACCTTCAGCCGTGCCTTGACCCGGTTCGCGGAGCCCTTCTCCTTGCGGGCGAGGTTGCGTTGGGCGCGGGCGAGCGCGGCCCGGTCCCGGCGCTCATGCTTGGGGTTGGTGACCTTCTCCCCGGTGGACAGGCAGAGCAGGCTATCCAGTCCGGCGTCGACACCGACCGCGCCCGTGGCCGGGACTGGCTCGACCCGGTCGTCGCAGAGCAGCGAGACGAACCAGCGGCCGGCGGTGTCCTGGGACACGGTCACCGTGGACGGCGAAGCCCCCACGGGCAGCGGCCGGGACCACACGATGTCCAGGGGCTCAGTCATCTTCGCCAGGGTGAGCCGGCCGTCGCGCCAGCGGAACGCGCTGGTCGTGTACTCCGCCGAGCGGCGCGACCGCTTCCTGGACTTGAACGTCGGATACTTGGCACGCTTCGCCCAGAAGTTCGTGAACGCCACCTGCAAGTGGCGCAGCGCCTGCTGCAACGGCACGCAGGAGACCTCGTTGAGGAACGCCAGTTCCTCGGTCTTCTTCCACGCGGTCAGCATCGCGCTGGTGGCGTGGTAGTTGACCCGTTCCTGGCGCAGCGTCCACGCCTCGGTCCGGGCCTGCAACGCCAGGTTGTACACCAGCCGGACACACCCGAACGTCCGAGCAAGCTCGGCGGCCTGCCCAGGGGTCGGGTAGAAGCGGTACTAGAACGCCCGCTTCACAGTCCCGGACACGGCCCACACGATAACGGCCTAGACGGTGAACCTTGCGGTGACACACAGGCAAACGCCCATCCGCCTTGGCGGCCGATCGGCTTCCCCTGCCCTGCTCCGCAGGAGTTCCGTTTCCTCCCCGGCCTGAAGGCCGGAGTATCCACGGAAGGAATCCGATGACCGCCGATGACCTGGCCGGGCAGGTGCGCCGCCTCGACGCGGCCCTCGCCTCGGCCGAGCCCGGCCTCGACCGCCTCCGCCGGCTCGAGCGTGACCTGCAGGACGAGGCCGCCGCGCCCGACCTGTGAAGGGATCCCGGCCGGGGTCGGAGCGTCACGGCCCGGCTCGCGTTCGTCGCCGGTGAGCTGCGGCGGGCCGCCGCCGTGCGGGACCGGCTCGCCGACGTCACCGCGCTGCTGGCGATGGCCCTGGCGGAGGACGACACGGCGGTCCTCGCGGACCTCGCCGGCGAGCTGGCCGCCCTCGGCGACGCCGTCGCCGCCGTGCAGGTCCGCATGCGGCTCGACGGCGCCTACGACACGCACGGCGCCGTCGTGCTCGTCCGGGCCGCGGCACCCGACGACCCGGCCTCGACCGCACTCGCCGAGGCGCTGCTGCGGATGTACCGGCAGTGGGCGGACCTGCACGGCCTGCCCACCGAGGTCGTGACGGAGCACCACGCGTCCGTCGCGGGGCTGCGGGAGGCGACGCTGGTGCTCGCCGCGCCGTACGCGTACGGCCTGCTGCGCGGCGAGGACGGCCGGCACGCGATGACCGCCGCCGACCCGTTCGACCATGGACGGACGCGGACCGGCCACGCCCTCGTGGAGGTGTCGCCCCTCGCGCAGGACGACGACCCGGTCGCGCTCGCCGACGAGGACCTCCGCGTCGACCTGTACTGCGTCCGCGGCCCGAGCCGCGCCGGCGAAACCAGGTCGACGCTCCACATCAGACACCTGCCGACCGGGATCGGGGTGGGCCTCCCCTACGACCGCCGCGCCCGGCACCGCAAGGCGGAGGCGATCCGGATCATCCGGTCGCGGCTACTCGTCGCGCGCGGCGCGCCGCGGGACGTCCGCGGGTACACGGCCCCGTCCGACTTCGACGGCGCTGCCCGCCGCCCTTCACCCTGACAGGACGACGACCCGCCGCCGTCCCCGCGGTAGAGCTGAGCGCATGACGCCGGAGACACCCACGACCGCGGCCGCGCTGTCCGTCGCCACCCGCTATTACTCGCCCGCCCTGCTCAACCACTGCGTCCGTTCCTACCTCTGGGCGGCGACGTACGGCACCGCCCGCGGGATCGCCTTCGACGACGAGCTGCTGTACGTCGCGGCGCTGCTGCACGACATCGGCCTCACCGAGCCGTTCGACAGCCACCACCTGCCCTTCGAGGAGGCGGGCGGGCACATGGCCTGGACCTTCGCCGTGGCATCCGGCTGGCCACCCCACCGCGCCGCCCGGGCCGCCGAGATCATCGTCCAGCACATGCACAGCGACGTCTCGCCCGCCGCAGACCCAGAGTCCCACCTGCTCCAGGTCGCCAGCAGCTGGGAGGTCGCCGGCCGGCACGCCGACGCGTTCCCGCCCGACTCCCGGACGGACCTGCTCGCCCGCTACCCGCGCCTGGGCTTCGGCGCGGAGTTCCTCGCCTGCTTCCAGGACCAGGCCGCCCGCAAGCCGGACAGCCCCGCCGGCGCCTCCGTCCGCACCGACGTCGCCACCCGGATCGCCACCAACCCCCTCGACTCCCATCCAGCCACCTGACCCGCACGCTCGGGGCCCCGCTGCGATATGGCCGTACAAATGCGCTAGGCTGTGTGCCACGCGGGCGAAGCAAGGCACTCAGCCATGTGGCCTTGAGTTCACGGTCAGCGCAGCCACCAGCCGTCCCCGCCAAGCCAGGGACGGCCCCGAGCAGATTGGCATCCTCGCTTGGCTCGACGCACAGGCGGCAACGAAGCGGCGTATGGCACGCTCGCACGCGAGCTGCGCGACGCGATCCTGCGCGACGAGTTCAAGGACGGACGCCCACTCCCGACCGAGGCCGAGCTCGCCTCCACCTACAGCGTCAGCCGCCAGACGGTCCGGCGCGCGTTCCTCGAACTCGTCAACGAGGGTCTGGTCACCCGCGTGCCCGGCCGCGGGACCTTCGTCAGCGACCCCGACGAGAAGTACCTCCGCCAGGTCGGGTCGATCGAGGACCTGATGGCGCTGTCGATCGACACCGAGATGGAGATCGTGCATCCGCTCGGGCATCAGGCGGACATCGACGCGGCCGGCCGCCTGCAGCTGACGAGCGACTTCGTCTACTCGATGACGTTCCTGCGCCGCCACCACGAGACACCGTTCTGCGTGACGACCGTGTACGTCCCCCCGACCATCGGCAAGCGCCTGCTCCAGTCGACCGAGCTCCCGGCGGCGGGACGCACCAGCACGCTGACCGTGGTCGGGCTGATCGACACGCTGTTCGACGATCCGGTCGTCGAGGCCGACCAGAGCATCACGGCGGTCGCCGCGGACGCGGACCTGGCGAAGGTGCTCAACTGCGGGGTCGGCGAGCCGCTGCTCAGGGTCGACCGCGTGTATTCGACCGCCAACGGCACGCCGGTCGAGCTGGCGATCAGCTACTTCCTGCCGCGGCACTACACGTACCGGGTCCGGCTGCGCCGCACCGCACGTTGAGATCGCCGCGTTCTGATCTTCGGCGCGACGAGACGGTAGGTGGACGTCCCGCCGAGATCCGGACAGCCCTTCTCAGACGCCCAGGTGCGCGCGGAGCAGATCCGCGGCACGGTCCCAGGCGATGTCGGCGGCCGTCACGGGCAGGCCGGCCAGGCAGTCGGCGACCTTGCCGGCGAAGGCGCCGTCGAGCGGCGGGTGCTGCGGCGACCCGGGCGGGTAAGCGAGCGCGGCGCGGTGCACCTCCGTGTCGGTGTGCGCCTCGACCGCCACCTCGCCGGCGAGCAGGTGGTCCCCGCCGTCGGTCAGTTCGGTCTCGACGAGGTCGACCAGGCGCCGCACCGGCGGCCGGTGTACCGCGTCGTCGGTGAACGCGGCGAAGCCGACGTGCTCGTCGAGCAGCGCGGCGGACACCGCGTACTCGAGACTGAACTTGGCCTGCAGGCCGGTGTCCGGCCGGTGGTGGATCAGCGGCTGGACGGTCGCCCGAGGAGTGCGCACGACGATGCGCCGGATCGCCGCCGGATCCGGCACGGCCGGGCGCAGCGTGGCCGCGGCACCGATCGGGCGCTGCAGTGCGTAGCAGCAGGGATGGAGCTTGACGGCGAGCCCGCCGGGCACGGTCGGCCCGTCGATGGTCAAGCGGTCCGGCGAGCCGCCCAGCAGCGCCAGCCAGTCGTCGACGGCCCGCGGGTCCGCGCTGGCCCCGGCGGCGGCCAGCCGCGCCGCCCGCACCCCGGCGTGGGTGGCGAACCCGACCTGCAGCGGCTTGCCGTCGGTGCCGAAGCTGCGCTGGACGCCCCCGGCGGCCGGCACCGCCAGTGCCATGGCCCGGGCGATGCCGCCGGCGTCCAGCCCCAGGGCGACCGCGGCCCCGGCCGCCGCTCCCAGGGCGCCGCACGTCGTGGTCGCGTGCCAGCCCGCCGAGTAGTGCGGCCAGCCGAGGGCGATCCCGAGCCGGGCCATCACCCCCGCGCCGGCCAGATAGGTCCGGGCGCCGCCGCCGAGGGCGAGCGCGACCGGGACGCAGACGGTGCTGATGTGTGAGGTCGACGGCATGTGCAGGTCGTCGAAGTCGAGGATGTGGCAGGCGAACGCCCAGCGCGCCTCCTCCGGCAGGTCCGCGGTGATGCCGATGACCGGTTCCCGGTGCGCCGCCAGGCCGACGGCCACGGTGTCCACAAGGGACCGATCGGCCAGCGCCAGCTCCTCGGCGCCCGGGTCCAGCGCCGCCGCCCAGCAGGCCAGGGCGTGCGCGGCACCGGACCGGGTCGGCGTCATCTCGCCGTGGCTCACGCCGGCGCCCCCGTCCCCTCCAGGCCCAGTTCGGCCAGGATCCGCTCGGTGTGCTCGCCCGGGGCCGGAATGGGTGCCATCACCGGTTCGTGACCGTCCATGGTGACCGGTGGCACCAGCGCCATGAGCGGGCCGACCGGGGACCCGACCTGCCGCCAGCGGTCGCGCGCCGCCAGCTGCTCGTGCTCCACCAGACCTGCCATGTCACGCAGCCGGGCGTTGGCGATCCCGGCATCCTCCAGGCGATCGATGACCTCGGCGGCCTCCAGGTCCCGGAACACCCGGACGATCTCCGCGCGGAGCGCGCCGGAGTGGGCCACGCGCAGGCTGTTGGTGGCGAACCGCTCGTCGGTGGCCAGCTCCGGCCGGCCGAGGATCTTCTCGCAGAAGACCACCCACTCCCGCTGGTTCTGGATGCCGAGGAACACCCGCTCGCCGCCGGCGCAGTCGAAGGGCCCGTAGGGTGCGATGGCCGCGTGCGAGGCGCCGCTGCGCACGGGTGGCGTGCCGCCGTACCGGGCGTAGTACATGGGGAAGCCCATCCACTCCGCCAGCGCCTCCAGCATGGAGATCTCCAGCGTGGCGCCTTCGCCGGTGCGGCCCTTGCGGATCAGCGCGGTCAGCACGCCGGTGTAGGTGTACATCCCGGCGGCGATGTCGGCCACGGAGATGCCGACCTTGGCGGGGTCCTCCGGCGTGCCGGTGACGGACACGAGGCCGGCCTCGCACTGCACCAACAGGTCGTAGGCCTTCTTCTCGGTGTACGGCCCTCCGGCGCCGTAGCCGGAGATCGACGCGTGGACCAGTCCGGGGTGCCGGGCGCGCAGCTGCGCGGCGCCGAGCCCGAGCCGGTCGGCGGCTCCCGGGGCGAGGTTCTGCACGAACACGTCGGCCCGGTCGACCAGCGCATGGATCACGCGGCGCCCGTGCTCGGACTTCAGGTCCAGTCCGATGGATTCCTTGGAGCGGTTGAGCCAGACGAAGTGTGACGACATGCCGCGCACGGTCTCGTCGTACTGCCGGGCGAAGTCGCCCGAGCCGGGCCGCTCGACCTTGATCACTCTCGCGCCGAGGTCGGCCAGCTGCCGCGTGGCGAACGGCGCCGCCACGGCCTGCTCGAGCGAGACGACGGTGATGCCTTCCAGCGGGCCTATCACCGTGTCGGCCAGCAAACGCCCGGCGGGCCCGTCGGAACCTTCATGTCGCCTCCATCGGACAAGCTAGGCATTTGTACGGCCATATTGCCCCGATGCGCCGACCCATGTCAACGCCGCCGCAGTCCTTCACCCGGCGCACGATCTTGCCGAAGCGCAGATCAGCGGCGGTGCCGGCATGCGCTCCAGAGCGTCCCGTCAAGCGTCTACGTTGCGGGCCGCGGAATGGACGGCCGTGCCCAGCGGCGCTTGACCGCGCTGATGCGTGGTCGCCGGTCGTGCGTACCGGGAATCCACTGCACGTCGCGGAGGCCGGCCTGGCGGATCGCGGAGCGGTACTGCTCGTCGGTGAACAGCGTCAGGGTGTGCTCCTCGCTCCAGTGCCGGATGCCGGTGTCCGGCTCGCCGAGCAGGTAGTGCATGGTCAGCGTCGACGTCGTGCCGGCGTTGTGGGACACGCACATCCTGGTGAGATGGCGCCGGCCGTCGGCGGCCGTGCCGGTGTCGACAGGTCCGGAGATCCATTGACTCGGGGTGAACCATGGCTCGAGCACCAGGACGCCGCCGGGTTCCAGATGTGCGGCGAGGCAGGTCAGCGTCTGGTTGAGCTCCCCCACCGACCGCGCGTAGCCGATGGAGGAGAACAGGCAGGTGACCGCGCCGAACGTCCGGGTGAGCCGGAAGTCGCGCATGTCGCCGACGTGCACCGCGACCCCGTCGAGACGATCGACGGCGGCCTTGCGCATCGGTTCGGCGAGTTCCAGTCCCTCGACGTGCGCGAAGCTGTGGCGGAAGTGGGACAGGTGCAGCCCGGTGCCGCACGCAACGTCGAGGAGGCTGTCCGCCGCGGGGTTGCGCCGCCGGATCAGGTCGGTGATGTCGTAGGCCTCGCGTTGGTAGTCCTTGCCCGCGGCGACGGTGTAGATGAGCTCGTAGGCCGCGGCGAGATCCTGGTCGTGGGGCATGTGCGTCGTTCTTTCGTCGGCCGGCGGTCGCTGGTCATGGAGTATGGGACGGCATGCGCGCCGCATCGGGTCTGCCGCAGGCGTGTCTCGGGCGGCCCGTGGTGCTGTCACCCATGGGCCTCTCCTCTCCGGTGCGGTGGCGCTGTACCGTACACGCCCTCGTTGCGGAGCCCGCGTTCGCGTGCGCGGGGTTCACATCGTGACGGGCGGGGGCGGGCCGAGATCAGGTACAGCCGATCGGCCATGGCCCGCAGCAGATCGGCGAGGGCGGTCCGATCGCCGCGCTGGTGCAGCGCCTGCGCCGCGCGCACCGCGGCGAGCAGCATCGGACCGTCCGCACCCCACAGCGGTGCGTACCGTTCGATCCGCACGACGAACCCGCGCAGCTCACAGCCGGTGGTCGCCCCGCGAATCGGCTCCTCGCCCACGGCCGGTAGCAGCCCGCCGGTCACGGTGAGGTAGGCGTCCCAGGCTGTCCGCTGCGCTGCCGGCATGCTGGCCCCCGACCTCCCAGGTGCGCGTCGTTGCCCCGGCGAGTCGGCCTGAACCTCATCCATCCGCGGGGATGCCAGCCGAGCGAATTGAAGACTTCTTCAATTTATCACACCTTCATGACGACGGGCAGCCGACAGCCACGCAGAGGTGTGCGGATGTGCGGTGGCTACCCGGACGTCTCTTGCGAGTGCGCGCGCAGCTCGTCGAGCAGGCCGTCGCGATCGCTGAGCACGGCGCCGAGGATCCTCCGCCCGACGGCGAGGAGCTCCGCCAGGTCGGGGGTGCTCAGCGCGTACATCACCAGGGGGCCTTCACGGTACGAAGCGACGAACCCGGCGCGCCGGAGCACGGACAGCTGCTGCGAGAGGTTCGATGCCTCGACCTCGATCTCGTCCAGGAGGTCGCGGACCGGGCGCGGCCCGTCCTGCAGCAGCTCCAGCACGCGGATGCGCACGGGGTGGCCGAGCGTGCGAAACATCTCTGCCTTCGCCTGATACAGCGGCACCGACATGCTGCGTCCACCTCCCCCCTGTGCCATGACAGCAAGGCTATCAGCCGCTGGGGACGGGCAACGCCGTCGCAGGCGGGGCTCCACCGGCGGGCGGATGCGCTCGGCGCGGTACGGCATGACCATCGACTTGAAGACTTTATGAACTGATAAAGTCTTCGGATCGGCAGCGTGGTCTTGACGGAGGTGGCGGGATGACGGTCCGCGCAAAGGCTGTCCGTCACTCCGCCGCACGGGTGGCCGACCTGCTGCCCCGGCGGTCGGACTGGACGGCGGCGCGCCGCGGCCCGCGGCGGGACCTGCTGGCGGGACTGACCGTCGCCGTGGTGGCGCTGCCGCTGGCCCTGGCCTTCGGCGTCTCCTCCGGGCTCGGCGCCGGCGCCGGGCTCGTGACCGCTGTCGTCGCCGGGGCGGTGGCCGCCGTCTTCGGCGGTTCGAACCTGCAGGTGTCCGGGCCTACCGGGGCGATGACCGTCGTGCTGGTGCCGGTCGTCGCGGCCTTCGGGCCGGGCGGCGTGTTGATGGTCGGGGCGATGGCCGGCGCGATCCTGATCGCCCTGGCGGCGGCCCGGCTCGGGCGGTATGTGCGGTACCTGCCGACCCCGGTGATCGAGGGGTTCACCGCCGGGATCGCCGTGGTGATCGCGCTCCAGCAGGTGCCCGCCGCGCTGGGCGTCGCCGACGCGCACGGCGCGAAGGTGTGGGCAGTCGCCGCCGACGCCGTGCTGCGCTTCGTCGCCGATCCCGCGCCGGCGCCGGTGCTGACGGCGCTCGGCGTCGCCGCCGCGATGCTGGCCGGGGGTCGGTGGCGCCCGCAGCTGCCGTGGTCGCTCATCGCGGTCGCCGCCGCGACCGTCCTCGCCGTGGTCCTGCACGTCGACATGGCCCGGATCGGCACGCTGCCCGCCGGCCTGCCCGCCCCGTCGCTGGACTTCCTCGACCCGCACGCCTTCGCCCGGCTGCTGCCTTCCGCGCTGGCCGTGGCCGCCCTCGCCGCGCTGGAGAGCCTGCTCTGCGCCACGGTCGCCGACGCCATGAGCGTCGACCAGCATCACGACCCCGACCGGGAACTGTTCGGTCAGGGCCTGGCCAATCTCGTCAGCCCGGTCTTCGGCGGCATTCCGGCCACCGCGGCGATCGCGCGGACCGCCGTCAACGTCCGGGCCGGCGCCGGCTCAAGGCTCGCCGCCCTGACCCACGCTGCGGTCCTGGCCGCGATCATCTTCGTCGCCGCCCCGCTCGTCGCCGGCATTCCGCTGGCCGCCCTCGCCGGCGTCCTGCTCGCCACCACGGTCCGGATGGTCGAGGCCAGCGCGCTGCTGGCACTGGCCCGCTCGACCCGCGGCGACGCGCTCGTGCTCGCCCTCACCTTCACGGTCACCGTCGCCGTCGACCTCGTCGCCGCGGTCGTGGTCGGACTCGGCGCCGCCGTGGTGCTGGCACTGCGGGCCGTGGCCCGCAGCGTGCGGCTGGAACAGGTCCCGCTCGACACCACCGACCACAGCGACGAAGAACATCAGCTGCTGACCGAACACATCGTCGCGTACCGGCTCGACGGCCCGCTGTTCTTCGCCGCCGCCCACCATTTCCTGATCGAGCTGTCCGACGTCGCCGACGTCCGGGTGGTGATCCTGCGCATGTCACGGGTCACGACCGTCGATGCGACCGGCGCGCACGTGCTGGGCGACGCCATCGCCCGGCTGCGCCGCCGTGGCATCACCGTGCTGCTGTCCGGCATCGCCCCGCACCACGACCAGGTGCTCACCGCCCTCGGCGTCGCCGACGAGCTGCCCCGCTTCCCCGACACCCCGGCCGCCATCGCGCATGCCCGGGTGCACCTGCAGGAGCAGCACGCACACTCGCCCGCGGACCCCACGGGCGCGGTGGATCGTGCTGCCGATCCACTGGAGTCGCAGAATTGATAAACTCTGCAATTCATGAAGGCCTCAGATGGGGATCGGCCGCGTGACCCGGCCCGCTCGGCGGAGGACCTCGCATCGCTGTACACGCATGGGGCGGCCCGTCTCGCGGCCGCGATCGCCGCGCGGCCGGACACCGCCGCCGAGATGACCGGCCGCCCCAACCGCATCGCGGTGATCAGCGACGGCAGCGCCCTGCCCGGCGTCGGCGACGTCGGGCCGGTCGCGGCGCTGCCGCTGCTGGAGGCCAAGGCCGCCCTGTACGCCGGCATCGCTGACATCGACGCCGTGCCGATCTGCGTCAGCACCGGCGACGCCCCCAGCACCGACAGCCTGGTCGCCACCATCCGGGCGATCGCGCCCACGTTCGGGGCCATCGATCTCACCGGCTTCGCCGCACCCGGATGCCGGGACCTCGAGCGCCGGCTGCGGATCGCGCTCGAGGTCCCGGTCTTCCACGACGAGCAGCACGCGACCCCGGTCGTGGTGCTGGCCGCGCTGCGCAACGCGCTGCGGGTCGCCGGCAAGGACCTGCGCACCGCCCGCATCGCCGTGCTGGGCGCGGGCGTGACCGGCGATGCGGTGACCCGGCTGCTGTTGTACGCCGGCGCCCGCGACGTGACCGTCTGCACCGGGCAGGCGATCGCCGGCCCCGATGTCGACGCGTTGCCGGAGCACGCCGCCTGGCCGGCGGACCGCACCAGCCCGCGACGACTGCACGGCGGCCCGGCACAGGCCGTCGCCGGCGCCGACGCCGTCATCGGCCTGGACACCGACGGGCAGCTGGACCGGCGGCTGGTGGACACGATGCAGGCGCCGCCGGTGGTGTTCGCGCTGGCCGGGCCGCCGCCCACGACTGGATCGACGGCGGTGACCGCGAGCTGTCACCCTGACCACCCGAACCAGGTCACCGGCCTGCCGGCCTTCCCCGGCATCGTCCGCGGGCTGCTCAACGCCGGCGCACCGCGGATCACCACGACGATGCTCCTCGCCGCGGCCGACGTCCTCGCCGGTTGGGTCGGCGAGGACATCCTCGGGCCGCACCGCCTGCTGCCCGACCCCTTCGATCCCCGGCTGGTCTCGACCGTGGCGGCCGCGGTGGCCGCCGTCGAGGCATCACGCCGCCGCGCGCACCAGGCCGAGCCGACCGATCCACCGTTGGGACAGCGGAACTAGGATCGGCGACCCGCCGGGACCGGCTGGGGCTGCACGGGCGAACGGCCGCCCCACGTGGCGTGCCGGGTGGCGGCGAGCAGCACGAGCAGCCCGAGGAAGCTGAGCGCCGCTCCGGCCCACAGCGTCGAGGTGTACCCGAGTCCGGCGCCGATGGTGACGCCGCCGACCCAGGCGCCGAGCGCGTTGCCGACGTTGAAGGCGGCGATGTTGGCTCCCGAGGCCAGGGTCGGCGCCTGCCCGGCGTACTGCATGATGCGCATCTGCAGGCCGGGGACGGTGGCGAAGCCGAACGCGCCCATGAGCGCGAGCGAGACGATGGTCAGCACCTGGTTGGACGCGGTGAGCGCGAAGAGGACCAGGACGGCGGTGAGCGCGGCGAGGACGACCGTCAGCGTCCTGGTCACGGACCGGTCGGCGGCCTTGCCGCCCAGGCTGTTGCCGATGAACAGGCCGGCGCCGAAGAGGACCAGCAGCCACGGCACGGTGCCGGCGGCGAACCCGCTGACCTTGGTGAGCGTGTACGCGATGTAGGTGAACGCACCGAACATGCCGCCGAAGCCGAGGACGGTGATCAGCAACGAGAACCAGACCTGCGGGTGTGCGAAGGCCCGGATCTCGTGGCGCAGGCTCACCGGTGCGGTCGCGGTGCTCGTGCCGGCCGGGACGAGGGTGGCCATGCCGATCAGCGCGACGACGCCGATCCCGGTGATGGCCCAGAACGTGGAGCGCCAGCCGAGCTGCTGGCCCAGGAACGTGCCGAACGGGACGCCGAGCACGTTGGCGGCGGTCAGACCGGTGAACATCATGGCGATGGCGGCGGCCCGCCGGGCCGGCGCGACGAGACCGGCCGCGACGACGGCGCCGATGCCGAAGAACGCCCCGTGGGACAGGGCGGCGACGACGCGTCCGGCCATCATCACCGAGTAGGTGCCGGCCAGCGCGGACGTCAGGTTCCCGGCGATGAACAGCACCATGAGCCCGGTGAGCACATGTTTGCGGTTGAACCGCGTGACCGCGGCGGTCAGGCCGATCGCGCCGGCGGAGACCGCCAGGGCGTAGCCGGAGATCAGCCAGCCGGCGGCGGACTCGGTGACCCCGAAGTCGGTGGCGACTTCCGGGAGCAGGCCCATGATCACGAACTCGGTGAGGCCGATGCCGAAGCCTCCGATCGCCAGGGCGAGAAGCCCCAGGGGCAGGCGCTGCGTCGTAGCAGACATGTTTGGCTCTCCAGGTAGCGGCAATACAGCGCGCTTGCAACTACCAGCGCGTGCAACTCAACACTTGCACGCGCCGTATATCGGCGCAAGCGTGCCGTGGCCCACAAACCAGGCGTCTGCAACTATCGGCGTACGCGTCTAGAATCGCCGTAGGACTCGGGAGGCGACATGGGCATCGGCGACGACGCGGTCGAGATCCGCGCCCAGGGCTGGCGGACCCTCGCCGCGCTGCACGGCCTCATCGACGCGGCGCTGGAGAAGGCGCTGCAGACGGAGCACCAGCTGTCCGTCGTGGAGTACACGGTGCTCGACGCCCTCTCCCGCCAGGACGGCTGGCACATGCGCATGCAGCAGCTGGCCCGGGCGGCCGCGCTGTCCAGCAGCGCCACCACCCGCCTGGTCAACCGGCTGGAAGACCGCGGCCTGCTCACCCGCGTGCTGTGCCAGGACGACCGCCGCGGCATCTACACCGAGCTCACCGCCGCGGGCCGGGCCTTGTACGAGCAGGCCCGCCCCGCCCACGACGAGGTCCTCGCCACCACCCTGGCCGAGGCCGGTCAACTGCCCGAGCTCGGGCCGCTGGTCGACGCCCTGCACCAGCTACCCGCCAGGTCCGCCGCCGCGCCCGCCTGATCCGGCCCGGCGGAGTCCGGCACCGGACATGACCGTGCAGGGCGATGGTCGTGGTCGCGGCGAACGGCTATGGTGACCGGCATGCGTGACGGGTGCGGCTTCGGCGGCATCGGCAGGCGCTCCGCCCTGTCGATGCTGGCGTTGGTGGCCGTGCTTCTGGTCGCGATCGAGGCCGCCCGGGACATCGGACTGTGCATCGTGTTCCGCTTGGCCCGGCGTGCGGTCCCGGGATGTGTTCCGGCATGGTCAGCGGACCGGGCACCGCCGCGGCGCGCGGTCACCGTCTGAAGCCGCCCGCCGCGCAGCGTCCGAGCGTGACGCCGCCCCGTGTGATCTGGAAGCACCATGACCACGTTCCGTGATAGACCCTGTCCGCAGGCACCCCGTCCCCCCATGTCCGGTCGCCGATCGCGGTCGCCGCTCGCGCTACCGGCGCTGGGGTGATGGTCATGCCCACCCCGGGCGCGTACGCCGAACGCTGTCTCGCTCTCGACCTGGGAACGTCGACCGTCCGGCTGTGGACGCCGGCGACCGGCACGGCGATCACCGCACCCACGGTCCTTGCCCGGCTCGAGGGCGACCGGTTCGTCGCCGGGCACGCCGCGCTCGCCTCGCCCGCCGATTCGCTCGCCTCGCCCGCCGACGGGAGCAGCGTGACGTGGCCGGTCCGCGGCGGAGTGGTGCGTGACTTCTTCGCCTGCGTGCAGATGCTGCGGCTGCTCGTCGCCGATCTCGGGCTGCCCTCCGATCCCACGTTGCGGGTGCTCGCCGGGGTACCGGCCACCGCCACCCCGCGCCAGCGGACCATGCTCGTCGCCGCGGCGCGCCAAGGCGTCGGGGGACGCGTGACCGCCGTGGAGGAACCCCTGGCGGCAGCGTTGGCCTGCCGGCCAGACGCCACGGACACCGACGCCGATCTGGTAGTGGTGGACATCGGGTCGGGACGGACCGAGATCGCACGCATCGCCGACGGCAGTGTCGTGGCCGCGCACCATGTCGACGAGACCGGCCTGGTCGACCTCATCCCGGCGATCGCCGACTGCGTGCGACGCCTGCACCGTCCACGCGGCAGACGGCACCGGTTGCTGCTCACCGGTGGTGGGGCCATGACGCCCGGAATCGCCGGCCAGCTGGCCGGCCTGACCGGCCGGTCGGTCACCATGCCGGCCGATCCGTCGCTGGCCACGCTCACCGGCCTGCGGCTGCTGCTCACCGGCTGACGGGACCCGGACAGCCGTCCTCACGTAGCAGACGGCTACGCGAACTCTTCCCAACACCCTCGGAGTTGTTCATGGACATCGAACGCATCTCGCTACCCGGCATCGGAACCTGCCGGACCTTCACCAGCGCGACCGGTCGCCGGGTGGGAGTCATCACCCACCACGCCAGTAGCCGCCGCGACCTCATCCACAGCAGCAGCGACGATCCCGATGCCAGCTGCAGCCTCACCCTGAACCGCGACGAGGCGATCGCCCTGGCCGGCCTGCTCGGCATCTTCGACATCGTCAACACCGACGGCACCGGCGATCAGAAGCCGGCGGCCGGCCCGCCGGCACGCTGACCGCGACCGGCGGTGTTCCGCCCGGCGGGCACACCGACCGGATCCCGGTCGGTGTGGCCTCCCACGGTGGTCAGCCCTGGCGCTGCTTCCCGGCAGGGCGCGCGGGAGCACCCCGAGCCACTCGACCGGGATCGTCCCGCCGCACCTGCCGTACCCCGCTACCGCAGCGGGTCGAACGGAGCCAGCTGCGGCGGGGCCTCACCCTTGAGGATCGTCTGGGCCATCAGCTGCCCGGTGACCGGGCCCAGAGCGACGCCCCACATCCCGTGGCCGCCCGCCACGAACACCCGAGGAGCGGCGGTCGCCCCGGCCAGTGGCAGGCCATCAGGGGTGCACGGGCGCGAACCGACCCATTCGTCGCGCCGGTCGTCGAGGTGTACCCCGTGCAGAAACGGCCGCACGGCATCCACGATGGCCGCGATCCGGCGCGGGTCCAGCGGATCGCCGGGGCGCCGGAACTCCATCATCCCGGCCACCCGCAGACGGCCGTCCAACGGCGTGCACGCCACGCGCTGCGCGGGAAAGTACAGCGGTCCACCCGGCAGCTGCTCCGCCGGCACACTGAAGCTGTAACCCCGCCCCGCCTGCACCGGCCGCCGCACCCCGAAACGGGCGGTCAACTCCCCCAACGCCGCCCCGGTGGCGACCACGACGGCGTCGTGCCGGTCCTGATGTCCGGACCGGCACACCACGCTGACGCCCCCGGGTTCCGTCCGTAGATCGAGGACATCGCAGCCCTCCACGACCTGCCCGCCACGCGTACGCACCGCCGTCGCGAGCGCATCGACGAACCGTGGCGGGTCCAGATACCGCTGTCCGTAGATCTGGACGGCGGCCTCGACGCGGTCCGTCAGCACCGGCTCGATGACCCGCGCCCGCAGGCCCGGCACCGGATGGAACCGCACGTCCTGCCCGGCGGCGCGGATCTGCTCCAGCTCGGCCAGCAGCCCTCGCCGGTCGCGTTCGCGGGCATAGCAGGCCAGGAAGTTGGCCGCCTGGGTCGTCGTCGCGGCCACGCCGCCGGCCGTCAGCACGTCGAACGCCTCCAGTGACCGCTCGTTGAGCGGTACATAGGCGGCCATGCCACGCCGCCATCGCCGCGCGGTGCTGTGTGCGGCGAACGATGTCAGGAACCGCAGCAGATGTCGGTCGGCGCGCAGCGGCACATACACCGGCGACCGGGCGCTGAGCACCGCCCGCAGCCCGTAGCGCAGCACCGCCGGCTCGGGCAGCGGCGCCGCCAGCCCGGGCGTCAGCCAGCCCGCGTTGCCCCACGACGCGCCGGCACCGGCGTGGCGACGCTCGTACACCGTGACCTGGACACCGGCCTCCTGCAGGAACCACGCGGTGGACAGGCCGACGATGCCCGCTCCGATCACCGCCACCGTGTCCGGGGCGTGCCCCACGAGCCCGGGACCGTCGTGTCCGGTCGGCTGAGACGACATGCCGCTCCTCTCCACGATCCGGCGCCGGTGCCGTACCGAAGAATCCCCAGCATCGGCCAGCGGCCGGCGGCATACACCACCAGCGGTCGGCAAACCTCGGGCCGGCGCGGTTGCCGGGCACCGGCAAACGTCGCCCCTGCTCGGCGGCACCACCGACGTCGATCTCGTCCTCAAGCTTGGTGGCATTGGCTTCACCGTGGCACGACGACCGGTCGAGTTCCGTAACAGCGTCGACGGCCCGACTCGGACGCTGCCGGAACGCTTCGTCACCGCACGCTGCGACACCGGCGCCGGGCTCGGCGTCGTCGGCAGCAAGTACGAGGTGCTGCAGAACGAGGACGCATTCGCGTTCCTGCAGGAGCTCGTCGACCGGCACGACGTGCTCTGGGAGTCGGCCGGGGCGTTGCGCGGCGGCCGGAAAGTCTTCATCTGCATGCGCCTGCCGAACACCGTCACCGTCGACGCACCCGGAGTCGCGGACCAGATCATCCCGTTCATCGTGGTGCTGAACAGCCACGACGGGTCCAGCCAGTTCCAGGTCGTCGTCACACCGTGGCGGCCGGTGTGCGGCAACACCGAACGGTTCGCGTTGCGTGACGCGCACGCCCGGTGGGGCGTCCGACACACCTGCAACGCCCGGGAACGGATCGAAGAAGCCCGCCGCACGCTCGGCCTGTCGATCGAGTACTTCAACGTGAGGCACCGACGCTGGCCGAGCTACTCGAGCTCATCGACACCCACCGGCTTCCTGCACCGGAGATCGACTATGAAGCGGCCACCGGGCTCAAGTTCGGCGAAGTCCTACCCGCCGACATCGCCACCACAACGCTCGCCGAACGGGCAGCCGACGGGCCTGCCGCGCATATCATGCTTGCCTCACCGTTCCGGTGAGTCACGTCGCTGTAGGCCGGTCGGGGGTTGTTCAGTTCGGCTGGCTGGTACTCCAGCTGGCGCTGTTGCGTTGAGGGATCGATGGACGCGTCGAACTCATCGCCGTTTCGAGGTCAGATCGCCCTGACGAGTTCGGCAAACGCAGCAGCGACCCGCATTGCCGACGGGGCGTCGACGGCAAGTTCGTAGTGCCGGCGCCGCAGGTTCTGCATAAAGGCGTGACCGGCGGCGATCACCTGTGCTGTCGTGTCGGTCCGTAGCCCGCGCATCGGTCTCAACCGCTGCTTGAGCCTGATTGATCCGCAACCGTCGTCCCCGGCTCCGCACAACCCCGGCTGGACCTTTTGGGCCGAAACGGCAGAAGTTCGGCCAGCTGGATCGAAACATCTGGACACGTTGATCAAAGTCCCATAATGTGGACGGACGGCTTGAGAAAGCTCTCTCGATGATCCGTCGGCGCGGACGTCAAGGCGTGCTCGATGACATAGGCCGACATCGCGGCACCCTCGGCTGCGGCGCGTCGGCGCGCGCCCTGCCTGGCTAGTTCGGTCAGGAAGGGGCACAAGTGAAACGAAATCAGCCCATCGTTCGATGGCGGCCAATGGCAGCCGCCCTGCTTCTGGTCACCTCGGGACTCAGCGTCCTCGTCGCGCCGGCGACCCCGGCCGCGGCGGCGATCAACCCCGCCGACTTCCAGCAGGTCACGCTCGCCAAGGGCGTGGCGGAGACCGGCGAACCCATGGCCATCACGGTGTTGCCGGACCGCTCGGTCCTGCACACCGCACGCGACGGCACCCTGCGCCGCACCGACGCCGCCAGCAACACATCGGTGATCGCGAGCATCGCCGTGTACACGCACGACGAAGAAGGCTTGCAGGGCGTCGCCGCGGACCCGAACTTCGCCAGCAACCGCTACATCTACCTCTACTACGCGCCGCCGCTGAGCACTCCCGCCGGCGACGCGCCCGCCACCGGTACCGCCACCGACTGGACCACCTGGACCGGGGTCAACCGCCTTTCCCGGTTCACGCTCAACGCCGACTACACAGTGAACATGGCCAGCCAGGTCACCGTCCTGGAGGTGACGACCAGCCGCGGCATCTGCTGCCATGTCGGCGGCGACATCGACTTCGACGCGGCCGGGAACCTCTATCTGTCCACGGGGGACGACTCCAACCCGTTCGAGTCGGCCGGTTACGCGCCGATCGACGAGCGGACCAACCGCAACCCCGCCTACGACGCTCAGCGCTCCGCCGGCAACACCAACGACCTGCGCGGCAAGGTGCTACGGATCAAGGTCAACGCCAACGGGACGTACTCGATCCCGGCCGGCAACATGTTCGCGCCGGGGACCGCCAACACCCGGCCCGAGATCTACGCCATGGGCTTCCGCAACCCGTTCCGGATGAGCGTCGACAAGGCGACCGGCATCGTCTACCTCGGCGACTACGGGCCGGACGCGGGTAGGACCGACGCCAACCGGGGCCCGTCCGGTCAGGTGGAGTTCGACCGGATCACGGGGCCCGGCTTCTACGGCTGGCCGTACTGCACCGGCACGAACACCACCACCGAGACGTACAACGAGTGGAACTTCGCGACCAACGCCACTGGCCCGAAGTACAACTGCGGCGGCGGCCCGACGAACAACTCCTTCCGTAACACGGGCCTGACCACCCTGCCGGCGGCCAAGCCTGCCTGGATCCGCTACGCCGGCGACGCCGGTTCCCCTGCGGCCTTCGGTAGCGGCTCCGAGTCGCCGATGGGCGGCCCGGTCTACCGGTACGACGCCGCAAACCCATTGACCACGAAGTTCCCCGCCAGCCTGGACGGGCAGTACTTCGCCAGCGAGTTCGGGCGCGGCTGGATCAAGCCCATCGTGGTCAACGCGGACGGCTCGCCGGGCGCGATCGACAACTTCCCGTGGAACGGCAAGCAGGTCATGGACATGGCCTTCGGCCCGGACGGGTCGCTGTACGTCCTGGACTACGGCACCGGCTACTTCAACGGGGACGCGAACTCGGCGGTGTACCGCTACGACTACGTCGGCACCGGCGGCAACCGTGCGCCGATCGCCGTGGCCGGCGCCAACAAGACATCCGGCGCGGCACCCCTCGCCGTGACGTTCTCGTCGGCGGGCTCCAGCGACCCCGACGGCGGGGCGCTGACCTACTCGTGGGCGTTCGGTGACGGTGGTACCTCGACCGCCGCCAACCCGGCACACACGTACACCGCCAACGGCAACTACGTCGCGACCCTGACGGTGCGCGACCCGCAGGGCGCCACCGGCACGGCCAGCGTGCCGATCAGTGTCGGCAACACCGCCCCGACGGTCATCGTCAACAGCCCCGCTTCCGGGCAGCTGGCTGACTTCGGCGAGAGCGTTCCGTGGAGCGTCACGGTCACCGACCCGGAGGACGGCACCATCGACTGCGCCAAGGTGACGATGGCGTACGTGCTCGGCCACGACCAGCACGCCCACCAGATCACTTCGCAGAACGGCTGCTCCGGCACGATCACGATCCCGGTGGACGGCGAGCACGACGACGCGGCGAACATCTTCCCGATCTTCGACGCGTCGTACACCGACACGGGCGGCCTGACCACCCACGCGCAGAACATCCTGCAGCCGAAACACCGGCAGGCCGAGCACTACAAGACCTCGTCAGGCATCAACAAGTTCAGCAGGACCACGGCCGAGGGCGGCATGACCGTCGGCGACATCAACAACGGCGACTGGATCCAGTTCGACCCGTACAAGCTCAACAACGTCATCTCGTTCACCGCCCGGGTGTCGTCCGCCGGGGCGGGCGGCAGGCTGCAGTTCCGGACGGGTTCGGCGACCGGCACGATCATCGGCTCGGCCACCGTCCCGGTGACCGGGTCGTGGGAGACGTTCACCACCGTCACCGGCACGATCAGCGGCGCGCCGGCGGGCACGACCTCGCTGTACGTCACGTTCGCCGGCAACGGCAAGCGCGCGCTGTTCGACCTGGACAGCTTCACGTTCGTCACCGGTTAGAAGGAGACCACCGATCATGTTGCGCAGACTCGCTTTCTGCGTCGCCATCGTGGTCGCCGCGCTCGGCCTCACCGCCGTGCCGGCCCACGCGGCGCCGGACTTCACCGTGCTCGTCTTCAGCAAGACCGCCGGATTCCGCCACGACTCCATCCCCACGGGCATCCAGGCGATCCGCGACCTGGGCACAGCGAACAACTTCGCCGTCGAGGCCACCGAGGACGCCACCCAGTTCAACGCGACCAACCTCGCCCGGTTCAAAGCCGTCATCTGGCTGTCGACCACCGGCGACGTACTCGACGCGACCCAGCAGACCGCGTTCGAGAACTACATCCGCGCCGGCGGCGGCTACGTCGGCGTGCACGCGGCGGCCGACACGGAGTACGGCTGGGCCTGGTACGGCGGCCTCGTCGGGGCGGACTTCGCCAGCCACCCGGCGATCCAGACCGCGACGGTCCGCATCGCCGACACCACCCACCCGTCGACGGTCGGCTTGCCGGCCGCGTGGAGCCGCACCGACGAGTGGTACAACTACCAGACCAACCCCCGCTCGGAGGTGCACGTCCTGGCGACGCTGGACGAGTCCACCTACAGCGGCGGCACCATGGGCGGCGACCATCCCATCTCGTGGTGCCGGGCCTACGACGGCGGCCGATCCTTCTACACCGGCATGGGCCACACCCAGGCCAGCTACACCGAGGCGAACTACCGCACGCACCTGCTCGGCGGCATCCGCTACGCCGCGCAGGGCACCGGCGACTGCTCGGTCAGCGCTCCGCCACCAGACCTGGCGCTGAACCACCCCGCCACGGCGTCCAGCGTGGAGAACGCCTCCTTCCCCGCCTCGAACGCCGTGGACGCCTCCTCCACCACTCGGTGGTCGAGCGCGTTCTCCGACCCGCAGTGGATCCGGGTCGACCTCGGCGCCACGCACACCATCAACCGGGTCCGGCTGGTGTGGGCGACCACGTACGGCAAGAACTACCAGATCCAGACCTCGGCCGACGGGAACACCTGGACCACGATCCGGACCATCACCAACAGCAACGGCGGTGAGGACGACAACACCGGCCTGAACGCCTCGGCGCAGTACGTGCGCGTCTACGGCACCGCCCGCGGCACCAGAAAGGCGGGGTACTCGCTGTTCACGTTCCAGGTGTACGGCACGTGAGGCCCGGCCGGCCCGGGAGCCGCTCATTCCCGGGCCGGCCGGTCACGCGACGATTGTTGATCAGACCGCCGACCAGCGCGCCCTTTGACGCGTTGGTGTGGGCCGTCTGTACTCGGCAACGGTGTCTGACCTGGGTGGACGTGACGTCCTGTCACGATGTCGGCATGATGCTGTACCGCAGCGCAGGTGGTTACAGCGGCTGCACAAAGTACGGCGTGACGTCCATCCAGCCGTTGCCGGCCGCGCCGGTGAGGCGGCCGCTGCTGGCGGTGGACAGCGTGTACCAGGAGTCGACGTAGTCAGGATCGTCGGTGTACCACGAGCTCGGCAGCGCGGCGAGGATGGCGTCGACGAGCGGTGCGTACGCGCCGCCGTCGACGATGGTCAG